>NZ_JAGEMH010000009.1:0-167074 GCF_040148795.1 Sagittula sp. NFXS13 | reverse complement strand
CACGGCGGCAAGCTCAGATGGCCATCTTTGAATACATCAACGGCTTCTACAATCCGCGACGCCGACACTCAGCGTTGGGCTGGAAAAGCCCTGTCGCGTTCGAGCGGAAGGTGGCCTAAACGAGCACCTGGGGCGGCACGAAAGCGCGACAGGTCCAGAAGCGGCTACCTTGCCTGAACTGCCCGATGCCGGGGCCTTCCTTCCGCTTCGCGACCATTGCCGACATCAACGGATTGGACTGGTTCGTCTGATCACTCTCTGGCAGGAGGGCAAGGTCGGCGGTTTTGTCCGGGGGGGCAGACGCGATAGGACTTCAGGCGATCTATGTGCCGCAAGATGTGGACGTTGGCGTGCGCGACACCCCGACCGCCACGCGAGACCTCACGCCGCTGGAAGCCGCAGCCTACCTGAAAATCGGCGTCGGATCCATTCGGGCGCTTCGGGATGCGGGCTACCTTGGTCACGCGAAACGCCTCAACGCAGATACCAATCATCGTCATTCCCTGATAACCCAATCCAGTATTTGGGAATTTGAGGCGCGTTTCCTCACGCTTGGACAGCTTGCCACCTCGGCGCGGGTTGCCCCGATACATCTGGCGCGGCGGCTGGATAGGGAAGGGGGCCCGACAGTCACCTGCGGTGGCCGACACGTTCGTGCCTACGAGCGATCGCAAGTGGCAGAGCGTGAGATTTTTGCAAGGAGCATTAGCGATGGACGATGAAGTTGAGCGCTTGAAGTCTCTGCTGTTGCGGATGGCCGAGGCGGATGTGTCGTCTGATGTTTACAATGACCACCTAAGGTCGGTTTTGCTTCGTGAACTCCATAGTTTGACGGCTATCGAAGACCTGCGCAAACGTGTGCATTCGCTTCAGGAGCAGGTTGAACGCATGGGGCCACGAGATCCGGATTTCGACATGAAACGCTTCATGGATGAAAGCTGGAAGTAGTGGCGGGGGGCCGTTTCGGTGCTTGCTACATACTCCCGAATGGCGAGGAAAGCGGATATCTCGGTCGGGCACAGCGGTAGATATGTAACCTTCGGCCCCAAAATGCCGTCCATGAAGTGAACAGCCGTTGACCGCTCCCAGCCCCTCCACGACCTTCGAGCCTCGGACCAGGCGCTGGCACAAAAGGGCGGAGAGCTGATGGGGTGGATGGCTCCTGCTTCAACCGGCGTCGCAATGCGCCATAGAGAGGTGGTCCTAGATTTTCGACCAGTTTGCAGCCCTGTTAAGGTGGATCAGGGTTTCATTTCAGGCTGCTAATCTCATTGGTTCTATTTTGCTGGCATAGGCTTCATCGGGGGTCAATATGCCGTGTGTCGAGTGGGGGCGTTCGGCGTTGTAGTAGGCCAGCCACTTTCCGATGCCAATCTTTGCCTCTGAGCCTCTCTCAAAGGCGTATAGATAGACGCATTCGTACTTGAGTGCCCGCCAGAGCCGCTCGATCATGCGGTTGTCGCGCCAGGCACCTTTCCCGTCCATGCTGATCTTGATCTTTGCGTCCGTCAGCTCGTCGATCCAAGCACCGCTGGTGAACTGGCTGCCCTGATCTGTATTGAATATCTCCGGCTTACCGTGCTTGGTCAAAGCCTCTTTCAGGGCCTCAACGCAGAAGTCCGCGTCCATGCTGTTGGACAGCCTCCAGGCAAGAACCTTGCGGCTGTGCCAATCCATGATCGCTACCAGATACAAAAAGCCACGTCGCATTGGGATATAGGTAATATCAGCGCACCAGACCTGGTTGGGCCGGTCGATCACCACGTTCCTGAGCAGATATGGCCAGATTTTGTGCTGTGGATGCTTCTTGCTGGTGTTGGGTTCCTGGTAAATCGGCACCTGCCGCATAAGACGCATCAGGCGGCGCACACGATGCCGCCCACATTTGTGGTTGTTGCGCTGCATAAAGCGCGCCATTTGGCGTGACCCATACCAGGGCGTTTCCAGGAACTGTTTGTCCCCTCTCATCGATACTGCGTATCGACTGCCGGGCAATGGATGACTTCCATAAACCGCAGGTTCTCAGCACTCTCGGCCTTCGGCTCATAATACAGATTGGACCGTGTCAGCGTCAGAAGTGCGCACTGGCGGCGAACGCTCAGCTTATGATCTCTGCTCACCATTTTTTGCCTCGCGCCCCGAGCAACTGATGCGAGGCTTCGGCCAAAAAATCCCGCTCCACGACCAACTGCCCAATCTTGGAATGCAGCTTGTCGACGTCAGCCGCACCCACTTGTTCCGGGGCCGCACCTCGGCGCGTAAATGCTGTGGCCATGTTCTCTATCGCCGCTCGTTTCCAGGTCCCGATCTGCGTCGGATGAACGCCGTATTTCTTGGACAGCTCCGCCAGCGTCATCTCCTCACGGATCGCTTCAAGCGCAACCTTGGCTTTGAACTCTGGCGAATGGTTCTTTCGTTTCTTCATTCTGGATCACTTCTTTCGTCATGCGACCCACCTTACGTGCTGGTCCGAATTTCCGCGACCACCTCTCTTCTCGTCGTCACTCCACCGTCGGCGTCGCTCAACGCCCAGAACTTCGCCAAATATGGCCTCGCCCGCTAAGACACGTGCATAACGACGTCTTTATGCACATGTCTTAGCGCGCCCCGCCGTCGTCAGGCAGGTGGCATCAATTGGGCCGTTACGGATGTCCGGGGGGCGGTCGCTGCGAAAGGCAGGCGGCCGTTTAGAAGTTCACGAACAGCGCCGTCATGAAATTCAGGCTGCTCTTGTCGCCTTTCTGATAGGTCAGGGTTGGATTGTCGGTATAGGACAGGCCAAATGTGGCATAGGCACCGTCGGTGATCCGCGCGGTATAGGAACCAACCACGCTGCTGGTGTCGCTGTTGGCATAGACCCCGGTTAGATCGGAGGCGCTGTTCACATTATCGACCAGGAAGGGGCTGATGCCGCTGTTGGTGACGACCAGCGCGGCCTGGTCCGCCGGTCGCGATTCAAATGGGCCGACCACATAGGCGCGCAGTTCGTAGTAGTCTGAGAATGCAAGGCTCTTCTCGTCGCCGAACATCGCACTGGCCCCCAGATACAGCCCCTTATAGGCGGTCGCGGGGGAGCCGGGGGCGAATTGTGAAACCTGCCAGTCCCCCACCAGATATGCGCCCCAGGAGCCCTGTTGCGTACCGCCGTCCCGGAAGTTCGGGAAATCGGAATCGTTGTACATCAACCCGCCACGGATCCATTTCTGGCCGCGCCCGGGGGTCGCCGGTCTCTTGTAGCCGAATTCATTCATCACCAACGCCTTGCCGTTCTCGATGTTGAAGGACAGGCCATCGGGGTTCAGGATCGTGCTGTCGTAGATCGGGTTTCCGGTCGGCCCGTTGATCGGCAGGCTGCGGAAAACGCCGATCTGATTGTAGTATTCATCGTTGAAGTGGTATTTCGCCCAGATGCCGGGTGCCGGGGACGGCGAGGTCGACATCCCCAATTCGTAGGGAATGGCCGTCGCCGAGCCAAGCGGGTTGGCGGTGTTGCCGCCGGTCGACAGGCCGATCCATTCGAGGCTGCTTTGCAGATAGCCGAATTTGAGTTCGAGCTTTTCGTCGAGAAAGGTCTGATACCATGACAGGCCGACGAGCGAGAAGGCTTCTGGCGAATAGGCATCCCAGCTGCTGAAGCTCTTGATGACCGAGCCCGAGATCTGGCCGTTCGGCACGCCCCAGCGGCTCGTGTCGTAATTGAGATAGAACGTGTTTGTCGACAGGCCCGAAGCGCGTTGCCCCCAATATTGCTGATCGCTGTAGCTGCCATCCTCGAGCAGCGGGCCCGGCCCGCGCCTTGGGCCGTTCAGCAGGTTCTGCGCCGCAATGTTCATCGACGTCGCCACGAACCCGAAGCCATATTTGCTCAACTTCGAGCGCAGGCCGCCCTTGTCCTTGAGGATCGAGTCGGCGAAGGGCGGCACCGGCAGGTTGAGCCCCTTCATGTTGTAGTGCTCGTCGAGCCACTGCAGGTCACGCCGGATCAGATCCGTGCTGGCCTCGGCCTCCGTGGGGTCCTCCGCCGCCGCCGTCAGGTCGAAGCTGAGCTCCTGGGCCGTGGCGCTGGCGCCGATGCCCAAGCCCAGCCCCAGCGCCAGAAGCGATGTCAGGGGGCTCAGGGCCTTGCCGGCGCGGCCGGTTCTGGCGCCCTGCTCGCTGAAGAATTTCGTCCCGTTCCGTGTCTTATTGATCATGTGGTTTCCTCCCATGATGAGTGGCGCGCTTCCGTGGCTCCTCCTGCCGTGAAGCTTGCCTTGCGAATGACTGTCCCGGTGCACCGCCGAAAGCCGCCGGTGCTGGCATCGCCAATTTCTTGGCAAGATTTTGTTTTTTATGTTTGTTTTAGACGGATGCGTCGCGGAACGTCATCCAGGGCACCTCGGATGGATATTCATTCGCGTCCTCCATGGCGTCGCCCGGTATCTTGAAACCCGTCGTGTCCATGACCTGATCGAAGCGCGACATCGCGTC
This sequence comes from Sagittula sp. NFXS13, assembly GCF_040148795.1. Lineage (NCBI taxonomy): Bacteria > Pseudomonadati > Pseudomonadota > Alphaproteobacteria > Rhodobacterales > Roseobacteraceae > Sagittula > Sagittula sp. NFXS13. Next base: position 162,604 of record NZ_JAGEMH010000009.1, on the reverse strand, counting down.
CTCGATGCTCCAGTCCTTGTCGGTACCGCGATAGCCCGGGGTGGAGCCAATGAAGAGGCGTGAGAAACCGCCTCCTCCGGCGGTGAACATCTCTCCGGAACAGGGCGCATCTTCATGTGCCAGCGAAGCGACGACAGGGGCCACGGAATGGGGCGGAAAGTCCCGGCGCATCATGCCGTCGATTTCCTCTCCCATCAGAGTCGTCATACGGCTGGCGGCAATCGGCATGACCGAGTTGATCTTGATGTTCTTGCCGTTGACCTTTGCGGCGACCGCCATGCCGCGCACCATGCCCCAGACGGCGCCCTTTGCCGCGGGGTAGGGCACAGCGCTTCCCAGACCCAGGAACGAGCCCGAGCTGATATTGACGATCCGACCGTAATCGCGGTCCCACATCTGCCGCCAGACGCCACGGCAGAGAAAGAACGTCCCGGCCGCCGCGACATCCATGTCGCGCTGCCATTGCGCATCGGTGACCCCGTCAAGCGGCCCGGTCGAACTGACGACACCGGCATTGTTGATCAGGATATCGACTTGACCCCAGCGGTCCATGGCGTCGGCGATGATCCGCTCCGCGCCGTCTGAGGTGGCGACGCTGTCGGTGTTGGCCTCGACCTCTCCGCCCTCGGCACGGATCTTTTCGGCGGCCTCCTGAGCATAGGAGGCCGAGCTGCCTGCGCCGCTGAAATCCGAGCCGATATCATTGACCAGAACCCGGGCGCCGCGGGCGGCCAGCAGGCGTGCATAGGCATAGCCCAGCCCGCCGCCGGCGCCGGTGACGATGGCGACCTTTCCATCGAAACGCTTCTCGCTCATTGTGCGTACTCCGTTTTCACAAGATCAGGCATGAGCGAGGCTGACGACCGAACGCTGGGCGAATTCGGTCAGGCCTTCCTTGCCGAATTCCGTGCCAAGGCCCGATTGCTTGGCACCGCCGAAGGGAACGTGCGGCGCGAAATGCGTGGCATGGTTGATCCAGACCGTACCGCTGTCGAGGCGGGCGGCGATGTCGCGTGCCGTTTCGATATCGCGGCTCCAGACCGAGCTGCCAAGCCCGAACTCGCCGGCATTCGCCTTGCTCACCACGTTGTCGATATCGTCGAAACGGATCACCGGCAGGATCGGGCAGAACTGTTCGTCATCGACGAGCGGTGAGCCGTCCTTGATGTCGCGCACGATGGTCGGTTTCATGAAATAGCCGTTGCCTTCGATGATTTCGCCGCCGGCGATGACCTTGCCGTCACGCAGGGCCACGTCGAGATAGCCCTTGGCCTTCTCATACTGTGCCTTGTTCTGCAGAGGTCCGATGCGGGTGCCCTGTGCCAGACCGTCGCCCACCGGCGCCGCCTCGGCCAGCCGCGCCAGCGCGTCGCACATCTGGTCATAGACATCGCTGTGCACGTACAGCCGTTTCAGCGCGATGCAGACCTGGCCCGACAGCATGAAAGAGGAGGCAAAGACCTTCTCGGCGGTGGCCTCGATATCGGCGTCGGGGAGGACGATGCCCGGATCGTTGCCGCCCAGCTCCAGCGTGAGCCGTTTCAGCGTCGGCGCACCGGTTTGCATGATCTTGCGACCGGTCGGGGTAGAGCCGGTGAAGGACACTTTCGCCACATCCGGTGACGCAACGAGCAGCGGGCCGAGATCGTTGTCATCCACCAGAACGGAGAGCACGCCGGCGGGCAGGATCGGCTGGGCGATCCGCGCGAGAACCATCGCGGTCAGGGGGGTGGTGGGCGCGGGTTTGAGAATGAACGTGTTGCCGAGGATCAGCGCCGGGGCCAGTTTGTAGGCCGCGATCAGGAACGGAAAGTTCCAGGGCACGATGCCGGCAACAACGCCCAGCGGTCGGTGGTGCAGTTCGATATGATAGCCTTCGGACTCCTCGAGCACTTCGACCGGCAGGCGCTGATCGGCAAAGTGACGCAGGAAAATCGTGGCAAAGCCGATCTCGGCCTCGGCATCGGCGCGTGGTTTGCCCTGCTCCATGACCAGTGTCCGGACCAGCAGATCCTGCTCGGACTCGATGGCATCCGCCAAGGCGAGGAGCTTTTGCGCGCGCGCCTCGACATCCAGCGCGGCCCAGTCCAGCTGGGCCCGGGCTGCTGCCGCGATGGCGCGCTCGGCATCCGCCTCGCTCGCCCGCGGGACCGTGGCAAAGACATTTCCGGTGGCGGGATTGACGACGTCAAGCGTCAGGTCCGATCCCGTCAGGGACCCGTCGATCAGCATCTTGTACTCTGTTTCGGTCATGTGGCTTCCTCCCTCATGCTCTGTGGTTCGTCGTATGTGCGGTCGTTCAGTCGCTGCTGTAGACCGCCTTGTCCGCATGCCAGCGCGACCAGATATGCGTATTCGGCATCTGGTAGGCGTTGATGTCGCGGTCGATATGGGCCTGGATGATGGCCGGCTTGCCAGAGGCCAGCGCCCGTTCCACCGCGGGCACGATCTCGTCCGGCTTGTCGCAATATTCGCCATGCCCGCCCATCTGGCGCGCGATTTCGTCCAGCCGCATCTGGCGGTGGTCGATTTCGAAGGTGCGGCCGCAGACATGCATGTAATACGGCAGTTCAAGCGACCAGCCTGCATCGTAGGCGACGACGATGACGATGGGCAGCTCGTAGCGAACGGCGGTTTCGAACTCCATCAGGTAGAACCCAAAGGCGCCATCGCCGGTGAAAAGCACGACGTGGCGATCGTCGTCGCGGGCGGCGATCGCAGCCCCCATTGCATAGGGCAGTCCGGTGCCCAGGTTGCCGTGTTTCATCGCCGTCAGCTCATCGCTGATCTCGTGGTTCAGCAGGTTCATCTGCCAGACCGAGGTGGCGCCGCCGTCACGCACCCAGATCACATCCTTGGGCAGGGCCTTTTGCACTTCCAGCACCAGCTTGCCCGGATGCAGGGGGCTTTGGCCGGTCGCGGCCTGTCCGAGCTCCGCCAGATAGGTCTCGTGTTCGGTCTTTGCAGTGTGCGTGGCGGCGCGGTCAAGCTGCGGACGGCGCTCTGCGATTGCGCCTGTCAGGCGCGGCAGCACCCGTGCCACGTCTCCCAGCAAAGCATCGTCGACAGGCCGGTTGCGGCCAATCGCGGCGGGATCCCGATCCACCTGGATCCAGTGCTGGCTGCCCTCGGGGCCGAAATACTGCGGGAAACCGGTCTGGCTGCGCACATAGGGGTTTCCGCCAAACCCGGTTTTTTCGCCGATGGAGCTGCCGAGGGTGATGATGACATCCGCCTCGCGGGCAATGCGGTCGCCCGGCCCCTCGCCGAGGCGCAGCACCTGCGGATGCGTGTCGGGCAGCGCGCCGCGCCCGCCGACGGTCAGCATGACCGGCGCGCCGAGCGATTCGACAAACGCGCGGAACGCCTCTTGCGCGCGTGACAGGCGGATGCCGCTGCCGCCGATGATCAGCGGGCGCCTGGCATTGGCGAGCGTATCGGCGATCCGCGACAGGTCTGCCTCGCTCACCAGATCGAGGAAGGTGGCAGGGCGATAGCGTTCGGGCGGGATCAGCGGGCCGAACTCCCGCTCTTCGAGAAGCAGGTCGAAGGGCAAACCGATATAGCATGGACCCGGTCGCCCGGTATGCATCTGCCGGAATGCTTCCTGGAACAGGGTGTCCGCCTCGAGCGGATCTTCGAGAATTGCTCTGAATTTGGTAATCGGGGTCAGTACATCGGTGTTGGGCACCTGCTGGAACTGCGATGTCCTGGGCGAGTTGCGGGCCAGCAAAGTGCGCTCGGACCCCAGATACAGGACAGGAAGGTTCTCGGCATAGGAATTGGCGACCGCCGGATACAGATTCATCACCCCGGGCCCCGAATTGGCGCCGGTCACGGCGATATTGCCGGTCATCTGCGCATAGGCTTCCGCCATGTAGCCGCCGACCGTCTCGTGGTGGGGGGCGATCAGCTTGCAGCCCAGATCGTCAAGCTTGTGGTGCAGCTTTCCGAAGGTCACCTCGGGCAGCGAAAAGAATCGGTCGACGCCTTCCTGCACAAGAAGGCGGGCAATTCGTTCCCCCAGGGATTCGACGCTGCCGGCGGGGTGCTGGCGGGGCTTTGCATTCATTGTGGTCCTCCCTTTCGTACCGCAATCCCTCCCGTCCGTCCGATTTGACGGGGCAGGGACATGCGGGAGACATCGCTCGATGGCGTGAGCCTAGGTTCGGCGATTAGCGTCGTCAAGACTGATTGTCGGACATTAAGCTTGACGTTTGCCATCCAAGCGTACGATCTTGCCAGTCAAGCGGGCCGGTCGAGGGGGCAGGTCCGTGTTTGCACTTGCATTCGCTGGGAGGAAAGAATGCCGAATGAACCTATAGCAGAAGCGCGGTGGGGGCAGGTCGCGATAGCGGCTCTGGCGCAGAACGTTGCCACGGGCTTTGCCTTTGGCAGCTTTGGCTCACTGATCATGGCGATCGAGGAGGAGTTCGTCATCGGTCGGTCGCAGAGTTCGCTCGCGATTTCGCTGCTACTTGTGAGCCTCGCCCTGACCGCGTCGATTGTCGGGCGCCTGATCGAGCGGGTTTCTCTACATTTCATCATGGCCTGTGGGGCCCTTTTGGGCGCGGCCGGATACGGGTTGTTGGCGGTCGCGCAGAGCGGTTCGGCGCTTCTGGCGATCTATGCTCTTCTGCTTGGTCCTGCGGTGTCGCTGCTGGGGGTACTGCCGTCGATGACGCTGGCCACGCGGGTGGTGCCCGAGCGGCTTCAGGGGCGCGCGCTTGGGCTGGTGAACGTTCCGGCGCTCGTGATGGTGGTGCCGCTGGTGATCGGTTGGGTTCTGCAGACCTATTCCCTGCGCGCCGCCTTTCTGTGGCTCGCGGTCGGGCAGTTGGTGCTCGTGCCGTTTCTGCTGCTGGCGATCGATCGCACCGCACGTCTGCCCGTGGCGTCGCGCAGCCGCGACGCCGGAGAAACGCCGGGCGGGATCCTCAATCGCCCGTCTTTCTGGATCATCACCATCGGGGCCGGCCTTGTCGTGGGCGGCGGCGCCATGAAGATCGCGCATTTCGTGCCGCTCGTGCTGGAGCAGGGGCGTAACTTTGCCGAGGCCAACATGCTTCTCGGGCTGTCGGGGGGCGCCGGGCTGCTCGGGTCGCTGTTCTTTGGTCTGCTTGCCGACCGGTTTGGCGGCGGCAAGGCGCTGATCTTCAATGCGCTGCTTCAGACGGTTTTTTGGAGCATCTTCCTGTTTCAGCTTTCGATGCCGCTTCTCGTGCTCGACGCCTTTGCCGTGGGGGCCTGCGGTGGCGGCGTGCAGGCTGCGCTCGGTGTGCTTCTGGTGCGTCACTACGGATCGGCGCGTTTCTCGCGGGCCTATGGACTTTTGACGCTGACGAGCCTGCCGTTCGTCTTTGCCCTGACGCCACTGTCCAGTGTCGTGTTCGAGATGAGCGGCACCTACGAATACGCCATCGCCTTCATCGCCTCCAGCTTCCTGGTTGCGGCGGTGATGTTCGCCCTCGTGCTTCGGAAAGACGATTCGTCCGACCCCGAGGAGGTCGTGTCGGCCGAACAGGTTGCTGCATCGGGCTGACATTGCCCCTGTCCGGTGCCGGGCGTGAGCGTTCGGCGCCGGGTTGCGGACCCTCTGCGAGGCGCCCTTTGGCGCCTCGTTTCATGTTTGGCACCCGCGCGTGCGGGGCGCGCGCCGGGTTTCGCCGGCGTTTGCGAATGCCGCGAAAATCCGGTTGACGGCGACCTTTGTGTAGGTATGAATGATTGTCAGACAATAAATGGATCCGGATGAGGGCGAAAGCCTGCAGGGATCCGTGACGAATGCACGCATTGTTGGGAGGAGTTGCCTTGGATTTCGCGCTGTCGGGTGAAGAGCAGATGGTTTTCGATGTCGCCGCATCTTTTGGTGAAGAGCAGATCAAGCCTTTCGCGGAGAAGTGGGAAGAAGAGGGGACCATACCACGCACGCTTTGGGTCGGATGCGCCGAGCTGGGTTTCGGCGGGCTCTATGTGTCGGAAGAGTTCGGCGGTGCCGGTCTCGACCGTCTGGGGGCGTCGCTTGTGATCGAGGCGCTGAGCCGGTCATGCCCCTCGGTCGCGGCGTTCCTGTCAATCCACAACATGTGCGCGGGCATGATCGACCGCTATGGCAGCGCCGAGCTCAAGGCCCGCCTTCTGCCAGACGTCGTCTCGATGAAACGGATCATGTCCTATTGCCTGACCGAGCCCGGCGCCGGATCGGATGCGGCGGCGCTGCGCACACGTGCAGAGAAGCGCGATGGCGGTTATGCGCTGACCGGCACCAAGGCGTTCATCTCCGGCGGCGGCTATTCGGATGCCTATATCGTCATGAGCCGCACCGGCGATGCCGGCCCCAGGGGCATCTCTGCGCTGATCGTCGAGGATGGCAGTGACGGGCTGAGTTTTGGGGCCGAGGAAAAGAAGATGGGCTGGAAGGCCCAGCCAACCCGGCAGGTGCAGCTTGACGATTGTCTTGTTCCGGCAGGCAACCTGATGGGAGACGAGGGCGCGGGCTTTCGCTATGCCATGGCCGGGCTGGACGGTGGGCGGATCAACATCGCCGCCTGTTCGCTGGGCGCGGCGCAGTCGGCGCTGGAGGCCACGGTCACCTACATGTCCGAGCGCAAGGCGTTTGGGCAATCGATTGACCAGTTCCAGGCGCTGCAATTCCGCCTGGCCGATATGGAAATCCGTCTGCAGGCCGCGCGGGTCTTTCTGCGGCAGGCGGCCTGGAAACTCGATCAGGGCGCGCCGGACGCATCGCGTTTCTGCGCCATGGCCAAGGCCTTTGTAACCGAGGTCGGCTCGGACGTTGCCGATGCCTGCCTGCAACTGCATGGCGGCTACGGCTATCTGGCGGATTACGGCATCGAGAAGATCCTGCGCGATCTGCGTGTCCATCAGATCCTTGAAGGCACCAACGAGATCATGCGCGTGATCGTCGCGCGCCATCTGGTGGGGCCGGCATGACCGATCTGGATATTCGCATCGACGGGCGCGTCGGGCGCATCACGCTGACACGGCCCAAGGCGCTCAATGCGCTGACCCATGACATGTGCCTGAAGATCGAGGCTGCGCTTGCAGGCTGGGTCGGCGACGACACCGTCCGCGCGGTGCTGATCGACGGCGCGGGCGAAAAGGCTTTCTGCGCGGGCGGCGACGTGATCGCGCTGTATGAAGAGGGGCTTTCGGGACGCGACAGCGGCGCACGGCAGTTCTGGCGCGATGAATACCGGCTCAATGCCATGATCGCCGAGTATCCAAAGCCCTTCATCGCGCTGATGGACGGGATCGTGATGGGCGGCGGGGTCGGGGTCTCGGCCCATGGCAGCCACCGGATCGTGACCGAACGGACTGTCTTTGCCATGCCCGAATGTGTCCTTGGGCTGATCCCGGATGTCGGCGGCACCCATCTGCTGGCGCAGATGCCGGGCCACGCCGGGGAATATGTCGGGCTGACCGGCACGCGCCTCGCCGGCGCCGACTGCCTGCATGGCGGACTGGCCGATTACGTCGTCCCGTCGGACAGGCTTGATGCGTTGGTCGTGGCGCTCTGTGCGGAAGGCGACCCGGCTTGCATCCAGTCGTTTGCCGCGGATCCCGGAGCGTCTTCGGTGGCCGAGCTGCAGGGCGAGATCGACGCGGTGTTCGGTCAGGCGGATATCGCCGCAATCCGCGCGATGTTGTCGGGCGCGCAATCGGAATTCGCCCAGAAGGCCTCGGCGGCGCTGGATCGGGGGGCGCCCGTGGCGCTTTGCGCCACGCTCGAGGCGATCCGGGCCGCGCGGGCCGAGCCTTCGCTCCGGGCGGCGCTCGCGCGGGAATACCGGTTCGTCAGCCGTGCCCTGATCGAGGGCGATTTCGTCGAGGGCGTGCGTGCACGCCTCTTGGACAAGACCAACGCGCCGCGCTGGAAGATCACGGATCTGTCGAGCGTGTCGCCGGAGGTGCGTCGCATCCTTGGTGCGCCGGCCCCCGAAGGCGACCTTGTCGTCTGAACCGAACGGGAGAGGAAAGATGCAGATCGGATTTATCGGGCTTGGCAATATGGGCGGACCCATGGCGGCCAACCTGGCACGCGCCGGCCACGAGGTGACCGGCTTTGACATGGCCGCGGTCGAGATCGAGGGCGTCGCCATGGCGGCGTCGGCGGCCGAGGCGGCGGGAGGGGCGGATGTCGTGGTCACCATGCTGCCGAACGGCGATATCCTGCGCAGCGTCGCCGCAGAGATCATTCCGGCGATGACCACCGGCGCAAGCTTTGTCGATTGCTCGACGGTGGATGTCGAAAGCGCTCGGGCGGTTGCGGCCATGGCGCAGGACGCGGGGCTGAAGGCGCTCGATGCGCCGGTTTCCGGCGGCGTCGGTGGCGCGACGGCGGGGACACTGACCTTCATGGTCGGCGGCAGCGAAGCCGCCTATGAGATCGCCAGACCGCTTTTCGGGATCATGGGGCAAAAGTCTGTCTTCTGCGGCGATCCGGGGGCCGGGCAGGCGGCCAAGATCTGCAACAACATGATCCTCGGCGTGACGATGGTAGCCACCTGCGAGGCCTTTGCGCTGGCCGACAAGCTGGGTCTGTCGCGGCAGGCGGTCTATGACGTGGTGTCGACCTCTTCGGGGTCGTCCTGGTCGATGAACAGCTATTGTCCGGCGCCGGGGGTCGGGCCGAAATCGCCGGCGGATAACGGCTATATGCCCGGCTTTGCCGCCGAGCTGATGCTCAAGGATCTGCGGCTCAGCCAGCAGGCCGCCGAGGCCGCCGAGGCCGATACGCCCATGGGCCGGCTGGCCGAAGAGCTATACACAACCTTCGTCGAGCACGAAGGCGGAAATGGGCGCGACTTCTCGGCCATGCTGCCCCGGCTCGCTGACCGGACGAGGAGCTGAGCCATGTCCGAACTGGTGGATTTCACCCGCAACGGGCGCGTCGTGAAGGCTCGCCTGAACCGCCCGAGGCAACGCAACGCGCTCAACACCCAGCTCGCATCCGAGCTGATCGAAGGCATGGTGGCGCTCGATACCGATCCCGATGTCGGATGTTTCGTGATCACCGGAGACGAGCGCGCCTTTGCGGCTGGTGCCGATATCGCCGAGATGGCGGGCATGTCCTATGCCGACGCCGCCGCGCGCGATGTCTTCGGCGAGTGGGAGCGTTTTGCAAAGCTGCGGACCCCCAAGATCGCAGCCGTCAACGGCTATGCGCTTGGCGGCGGTTGCGAGCTGATGATGATGTGCGATTTCGCCATCGCCGGCGAGGGCGCCAAATTCGGCCAGCCCGAGATCAAGCTGGGCGTGATCGCGGGCATTGGCGGCACCCAGCGCATGACCCGGCTGATCGGGCGGTCGCTGGCGATGGATATGCACCTGACCGGCCGGATGATGGACGCGGCCGAGGCGTTGCGCGCCGGGCTTGTGGCCCGCGTCGTCGCGGATGACCGGGTGCTTGCCGAGGCGACGGAGGCCGCAGAGACGATTGCCGGCTATTCCAAGCCCGCGACCATGCTGGCCCGCGATGCGGTCAACCGGGCCGAAGAGGGCAGCCAGGCCGAAGGTCTTCTGTTCGAGCGGCGGATCTTCCATTCGCTCTTTGCGACGCGGGACCAGAAAGAAGGGATGCAGGCCTTTCTCGAAAAGCGCGCGCCCGAATTTCACGGAACCTGAGACAACCCGGGCGCGGCCCGGACACGGAACGACTGGAGGACAACATGAAGACTGAAGGAGTTACGGCGATCATCACCGGCGGTGCGTCCGGGCTGGGGGCGGCGGTCGCGCGGCGTCTGGCGCAGGGCGGTGCAACGCCGGTGATCTTCGACATGAACGAGGCCGCCGGCAAGGCGCTGGCCGAAGAGGTGAAGGGAGGGTTCTTCCGGGTAGACGTAACCGACGAGGACAGCGTCGCCAAGGCCGTGGACGAGGTCGCGCAGTCCTTTGGCAGCGCCCGCATCCTGGTGAATTGTGCCGGCATCGCGCCGCCCTCGAAGGTCTTGTCCCGCGAGGGCGCGCCGCAACCGCTGGCGGATTTCGCAAAGATCGTCAACGTGAACCTCATCGGCACGTTCAACGTGATCTCGAAATTCGCCGCCCGGCTGCACAAGGAAGATCCCGTTGGCGAAGAGCGCGGGGTGGTGGTCAACACCGCCTCGGTCGCCGCCTTCGAGGGGCAGACCGGACAGGCCGCCTATGCGGCGTCCAAGGGGGGCGTGGTTTCCATGTCCTTGCCGATTGCGCGCGAACTGGCGCGCTTTGGGATCCGGGTGAACACCATCGCACCGGGGATCTTCCTGACGCCGATGCTTGAATCGCTGCCGCAGGACACGCAGGAGTCTCTGGGCCAGCAGGTGCCGTTCCCGTCGCGCCTTGGAAAACCCTCGGAATTCGCCGATCTGGCCGCTGCGATCATCGACAATCCGATGCTCAACGGCGAGGTCATTCGCTTGGACGGAGCAATCCGGATGGCGCCCAGATGACCAGCGTCAGGCGGAAGATTACAGATGGCATCGCCCGGCTGACGCTGACCCGGCCGGATGCCGCGAACGCGATTGATTTCGATCTGGCCGATGCGCTGTTCGACGCGCTCGATCATGCGGCGGGCGACGATGCCGTGCGCTGCATCGTGCTTGGCGCAGAGGGCAAGCTCTTTTGCGGCGGTGGCGATATCTCTGCCTTCGGGCAGGCCACCGATGCGCTGCCCGAGCAGATCGGCGCGCTGGCGCGGTCGCTTCATCGCAGCATCGCGCTGATCGACCAACTGGACAAGCCGCTGGTGACGTCGATCCAGGGCACCGCCGCCGGCGCCGGGTTGGTGCTTGCGGCGCTCGGCGATATCGCCCTTGCCTCGGACCGCGCCCGGTTCCACCCGGCTTATCTTGGCATCGGGCTGACCCCGGATGGCGGCACCACCTGGCATCTTCCGCGGCTGGTTGGTGCGCGGCGCGCGACAGAAATGCTGCTGTGCGGTCAGACCATGGATGCCGACGAGGCTGCCGCCTGCGGGCTGATCACCCGCGTGGTGCCGCATGACCGGCTGCACGAGGAAACGCAGAGCGTCGCGGCGCGGCTGGCCAAGGCGCCGGGCTGGGCGCTGCGCCGCACCAAACACCTGCTGGCGCAGGGCCGTAGTGCCTCGCTGCGCGATCATCTCGACGCCGAAGCCACCGGCATCGCCGAGGCAGCAAGCCGTCCGGACGCCGCGGCTGCAATCAGGACGTTTCTGAGCAGGCGCTGACCTGTCAGTCAATTCGGAGGAGCAACACCATGGCCGAGGCCTATATCGTAGACGCCATCAGAACCGCGGGAGGGCGACGCAAGGGCGCGCTCGCCGGCTGGCACCCGGCTGATCTGGGCGCCGAGGTGCTCAATGCACTGGTGACAAGAACGGGGATTGACCCGGAAACCATCGACGACGTGATCATGGGCTGTGTCACCAAGGCCGGTGAGCAGGGCTTCAACATCGCCCGCAACTGTGTGCTGGCGTCGGATCTGCCGACCTCGGTGCCGGCCACAACAGTGGACCGGCAATGCGGCAGCTCGCAGCAGGCGCTGCATTTTGCCGCGCAGGCGGTGATGTCAGGGACGCAGGATATGGTCATCGCGGGCGGCGTCGAAAGCATGACCCGGGTGCCTATGTTCGCCGATATGACGGTGCTGGCCAAGGCGGGCATCGGCGAGGGCCCGGTCAGCGCGCGTATGTCCAAACGTTTCGGCGTCGACAGCTTCAGCCAGTTTGTCGGCGCCGAGATGATCGCCGAGCGCCATGGCCTGAGCCGCGAGGCGCTCGACGCCTATGCGCTGGAGAGCCACCGCCGTGCGGCCGCCGCGACCGAGGCGGGCGCCTTCGAACGCGAGATTCTGCCGCTGCAACTGGAGCAGGGCACCCATCTGCGCGACGAGGGCATCCGTTTCGATGCGACGCCGGAGGGTATCGCCGGTGTCGAGCCGATCCAGGAGGGCGGCGTGCTGAGCGCGGCAAATGCCAGCCAGATCTGCGATGGTGCCTCGGGCGTGCTGGTCGTGGGCGAACGGGCGCTCAGGGCTCATGGGCTGACCCCGATCGCGCGCATCGTCGACATGACCGTCACCGCGGGAGATCCTGTGGTGATGCTCGAAGAGCCGATCCGGGCCACGCGCCGGTCGCTGGAAAAGGCGGGCTTGTCGCTTGAGGATATCGCGCTGTTCGAGGTCAACGAGGCTTTTGCGCCGATCCCGCTGGCCTGGCTCAAGGAGCTGCGGGCCGATCCCGCGAAACTGAACGTGAATGGAGGGGCCATTGCGCTTGGTCATCCGCTGGGCGCCAGCGGCACGCGCCTGATGTCCACGCTGATCCACGCCCTGCGCGCGAAAGGCGCAGGCTACGGGCTCCAGACCATGTGCGAAGGTGGCGGCACCGCCAATGTCACCATCGTCGAAGCATTGTGAGGCAAGACATGACACCGACTTCCCGGACCGACGCGGATGCGGTCCTTTTCGAACGCGACGGCCCGGTCGCAATCATCACGCTGAACCGTCCCGACCAGCGCAATTGCATCAATGCCGCGGTGGCCAACGGGCTGCGCGATGCGGTGAAGCGGTTCGAGGCGGACCCCGCCTTGCGTGTTGCGGTGCTGACCGGGCGTGGCAAGGTGTTCTGTGCCGGGATGGATCTCAAGGCCTTTTCGGATGGTGCCGTGGACGAGGTGCTTTTTGGCCAAGGCCGCTTTGCCGGGTTCGTCTCGCTCGAACGGACAAAGCCGATCATCGCGGCGGTCGAGGGGGCGGCGCTGGCCGGGGGGCTGGAAATCATGCTCGCCTGCGACATGGCCATTGCCTCCGGGTCCGCGACCTTCGGTCTGCCCGAGGCGCGGCTGGGGCTTCTGGCCGCAGCGGGGGGCGTGTTCCGCCTGTCCGCGCGCATTCCGGCGGTCAAGGCGCGCGAACTTGTGCTGACCGGCAGGCGCTTTGGTGCTGCCGAGGCGGAGGGCTACGGTCTGCTCAACGAGGTGGTCGAGGACGGGGCCGCCCTTTCGGCAGCCATGGCACTTGCCCAGAGCATCACCGAAAGCGCACCGCTCGCCGTGCGCGACGGTCTCTTGTTGTCGCGTCTCGCCGAGTGCACCGCCGAGGCGGCGCTTTGGGTGCAAAGCGACCAGCTTATCGAGCGGATTCTGGTGAGCGCCGATGCGCAGGAGGGGGCGCGGGCGTTCCGGGAGAAACGCCCGCCGGTCTGGACCGGGGCCGAGTGATAGGGCCGCGCCTGCGGTGGCATCCGAACGGAGAGGTCGGTTGCTTTATCGTAGGACAATCAGTCATTGACCGGCGGCCAACGCGCCGCTACCGTTTGGTCTGGATCGGGCCGACGTTTCAGAATGTGGGAGGGAAGCCCCGATGGATATTCATTTCGAGACCGAACCAAAGACGATTTACGGATCTCGCACGGTGCGGTGCTTCAGTAAGCACCCGGCAACCGTATGGGAGATGTTCGAGACTGCTGCGAGACGTTTCCCGGATCGCCCCGCAATTGTGTCGGGGGATCGCCGGATCAGCTTTTCCGGGCTGCACAGTCTTGCCACCAGGGTGGCGTCGGGTCTTGCCGCGCGAGGTCTCAGGCGCGGTGACCGGGTGGCGCTTCTGCTCGACAACACGTCCGAGTTCGTCGTGTCGCTGCTGGCCTGCCTGCGGGCCGGTCACATCGTCGTGCCGATGAACCCCCGCCAATCTTCTCGCGAGACCGGCCATATCATGACGCATTCAGAGGCCGCGTTGCTGATCTGCGAGGCAGGTTGTCAGGACAAGTTGCCCCAAGGTTGGGGCGGTGCGGGGGCTGCGCCGGTGATCTGGGTCGGCGGTGATCCGCAGGGGGCGGACAGCTTCGAGACGATGCTCGACACCGCCCCGGCCGCGGGCGATTTCGCCGCAGGCGAAGCCGAAGACTGCGTTTGCCTACTTTATACCTCGGGGACAACGGGGCAGCCCAAGGGCGCGATGTTGACCAATCTGGGCATTGTGCATTCGCTGATGTCCTATCAGGGGGTGTACGGGCTCTCGGAGCAGGATGTCGCGATCAGCGCCGTGCCCGCCTCGCACGCAACCGGGCTGATTGCGCTGATCCTGTGCATGGCAACCTGCGGCGGCTGCTGCGTTCTGGTCAGGGCCTTCAAGGCGCGCCCCTTCCTGGAACTCGCAGAGCGCGAGCGGATGACCTATACTCTGATGGTTCCGGCGATGTACAATCTTTGCCTGCTCGAGCCCGATGTGGCCGGCTTCGATCTGAGCGCCTGGCGTGTTGCCGGATATGGCGGCGCTCCGATCGCGCCGAGCACGGTCGAGCGCCTGCATGAGCTGATCCCGAACGTGCAGCTGAGCAACGTCTACGGCGCGACCGAGACGACTTCGCCCTCTACAATGGTCCGGCTCGGGGCGTTCGAGCAGGCCTCTGCCACCGTTGGCACGCCGGTGCCTTGCGCCGATATCCAGGTGGTCGGCGAGGGTGGCGAGAGCGCCGACCCCGGTGAGACGGGCGAGCTGATGATCGCCGGCCCGATGGTGATCCCCGGATACTGGCAGAACGAAGAGGCGAATGCCGCGTCCTTCGATGCCGACGGGCGCTGGCGGTCCGGTGATCTGGGTTTTGTCGATGCCGACGGCGCCTTGCATATCGTCGACCGCCGCAAGGACATCATCAACCGGGGTGGCTACAAGATCTATTGCATCGAAGTGGAGGCCATCCTGGCGCGGCATGACGCGGTGCAGGAGGCCGCGCTTGTGTCAAGGCCCGACGACGTGATGGGCGAGAAAGCCTGGGCTTTCGTCCATACCGGCGGCGCACATCTGGACGAGGGCGACCTTGTGGCGTTCTGCCGAAAGCACTTGTCGAGCTATAAGCTTCCGGACCGCATCGTGTTTTGCGAGACACCGCTGCCGCGCAATCCGAATGGCAAAATCGTAAAGAAAGACCTGTCAGCTCGCTTCGGCGATCCGGCCCCATCAACAAGTTGAAGATAAGAGGTTAGCACATGAGCCTTAGAGGCCAGCCTTTGAAGGTGAACTACGCATACAAGCAGATCGCCGAGCAGATCCAGACGCAGATCCTGGACGGGACGATCACCCCCGGCGACCGGCTGCCCGGCGAGACGGAGCTTGCCGAGATGTTCGGCGTGACCCGCAGCACCGTGCGGGAGGGGCTGCGCCAGCTTGAAAGCGACGGGCTCGTATGCCGACCCACGCCGCGCCGGCTGGAGGTCGCAATGCCGCGGATCGACCAGCTTGCGACCCGATCCTGGCGGGCCATGGTGCTGATGAACGTGACATTTCGCGAATTGTGGCAGGTCGCGCTGGAAACCGAGCCTCTGGCGGCATCGCTGGCGGCGGAATGCGCAACAGACCACGAGCTTGAAGAGCTGGAGGAGCTGCACCGGCAGTTGGTTGACGCGACCGATGACGAAGAGCTGAGCATCAAGCTGGACACGGCGTTTCACTCCAAAATCGCCGAGATCAGCAAGAACAGGGTGCTCAGCCTCGCGCGCGAGCCCATCGCTCTGCTGCTGTTTCAGGGCTTCTCCAAAGTGGCCCCGAACGTGCCCCAGGCGCTGGATCGTCAGATCGTGGCACATGCCGAGGTGCTGGAGGCAATCCGCAAACGCGATCCAGAGCGCGCGCGGCTCTGGGCGCGCCGGCATATCGAGGATTTCTGGCGCGGCGTCCAGCTTGCGCGGCTTGAGGACGAGACGCCGATGGCGAAAATAAAAGGAAGCTAATCAGTGGTAAAACCCGATTTCGATCCATCCGCCCTGGAGAAAGTTCTCGGCGGGCCGGTAGAGCTGCGTCCGGTCACGAGCGGCCAATCCAACCCGACCTGGTTCGTCACCTGCGGTACACGCGACCTGGTTCTGCGCAAGAAGCCGAGCGGCACAACCCTGTCCAGTGCCCATGCGGTGGATCGTGAGTACACGGTGATGAATGCCCTGCGAACGACCAGCGTTCCAGTGCCCGCCATGGTGCTGTTCGAAGCTGACGAAACGGTGCTGGGAACGCCCTTCTACCTCATGCAGCGGCTTGAGGGCACTGTCAGCGAAGACAGCTCGCTTCCGGAGCTGGATGTGCAGGGGCGCGAAACGCTCTATGCCGACGCCGCACAGACGCTGGCTCAGCTCCACCGGGTTGACTGGAACGCGGTCGGGCTGGCGGAATTCGGTCGCTCCGACGGCTACTATGCGCGGCAGGTGAAACGCTGGAGCCGGCAATGGGAGGCCACGTGCAGCGAGGCCAACCCGCGGATCGAAGAGCTGACCGCGTGGTTCCGGGCCAACATTCCGGCCGAGAACAAAACGACGATCGTGCATGGCGACTATCGCATCGGAAATCTGATGTACGATCCGGCCACGGCCCATATCAGGGGGGTGCTCGACTGGGAGCTGTCGACCCTGGGCGACCCGATGGCCGATCTGGCGCATTGGTTAATGTTCTACGAGTTCGCGCCGTCGCAGCTTGGCGGCATCGCCGGGCTGGGCGTTGCCGGGCTGGGCATCCCGTCCGCGTCGCGCTTCCTTGATCTCTACCGCGAGGCTGGCGGCGAAGAGGCCGAATGCCTGCCCTTTCACCGGGCCTTTGCCTTCTACCGCATGGCCATCATCTTCGAGGGGATCCTGGCACGGGCGCGCACCGGACAGGCCGCAAGCGCGGATGCGCTCGAAGTGGGCGCGCTGGCCCCGGTCTGCACCGGTCTGGCCGAAAAGATCATCTCCAAGGACATCTGCCGCGTCTAGGACAACCACCAGAGGATATTATGCATTTCGAGTACTCAGATCGCACCAAGTCGCTTCTCGGCCAGCTCGGGGATTTCATGGAAAACCATGTGCTGCCGGCCAACCGCAAATATCACGAGCTGGCCAACCAGGGCGTCTATCCGCTGGAGGTCATCGAGCCGCTCAAGGCAAAGGCCTATGAGGCCGGGCTCTGGAACCTCTTCATGCCCGAACTGGAGGACGAGGATCCCGGCACCCGGCTGAGCAATCTCGAATATGCGCCCTTGGCCGAGGTCATGGGCCGGGTTCCGTGGTGTTCGGAGGTGTTCAATTGCTCGGCCCCCGATACGGGCAACATGGAGATCCTCAAGCGTTTCGCGACTCCGGAGCAGAAAGCGCGCTGGCTCGATCCGCTGATGACCGGCGAGATCCGCTCTGTCGTGGCGCTGACCGAACCCGACACCGCGTCGTCGGACCTGACCAATCTTCAGACCACGATCCTTCCCGACGGGCAGGATTTCGTGATCAACGGTCGCAAGTGGTTCTCGACAGGGGCCAAGCATCCGAATGCCAAATTCGCCATCGTTTTCGGCATCTCGGACGCGTCTGACGATGCCGACCCGCACAAGAAACACTCCTTTGTACTGGTGCCGCTCGATGCGCCCGGTGTCGAGATCGTGCGCGATGTTCCGATCATGCACCACCACGCCCCGGAAGGGCATTGCGAGATCCTGTTCCGCAATGTGCGCGTGCCCGCCGATGCCATGCTCGGCGCGCCGGGCGACGGGTTCCTGCTGGCCCAGGCCCGGCTTGGGCCCGGTCGCATTCACCATTGCATGCGCACGATCGGGCAGTGCGAACTGGCGCTTGAACTGATGTGCAACCGGGCGCTGCAACGCCAGACCTATGGCAAGCCGCTGTCCGACAACGCAAATATTCAGGACTGGATTGCCCAGTCCCGCATGGAGATCGACGCGGCTCGGCTGCTGATGCTGCAAACCGCCTGGAAGATGGATCGCGACGGCGCCAAGGCGGCGCGGGTGGATGTGTCGGCTATCAAGGTGACGGCGGCGCAGCTTCAGACACGCGTGGTGGACCGTGCCATCCAGGTGTTCGGCGCCGCGGGCATCACGCCCGACACGCCGCTCAGCTTCCTGTGGACTTGGGGGCGGGCGATGCGCTTTCTCGATGGCCCCGACGAGGTTCACATGCGGGTCATCGCCCGCAAGGAGCTCAAGCGGGCCAAGGCCGCACCGGACCGAAACCTGCATCATTTCGTCTCCCCTCACTGACATTGCGGGCGGGCTCACCGCCGCGCGGCTGCGGTGGGTGGCGCCTGCCGCGCCGGTTGACCCTGCGGAGCGCAGGTGTATTGACAAGGCTGCATTATTGACTGATTGTAAGTTTGTAGGACACTAAGTGGGGAGTGAGGTGTCCTTGTTCCGCGCCTCGCAAGCGGGGCGCGGAGGGGTTCTCAGGGAGGAAACATGAAAAGCCATATTCTCACGGCGGCCATCGCAGCCGCAGCCATCGCGCCGGTCTCGGCCAGGGCGACGGATCTTACCTTTGCATCGTCGCTGCCTCAGGTTCATTTCTGGGTCGGCGGGTTCATGGACCCGTTCGCCGACGTCATGGAAGACAGCGCCGACGTGACCTTCACACGCTTTTACGCGGGCGAGATTACCTCTGTCGGGCGCGAGCTCGACGCGCTGACCGGCGGTGTCGTGGATGCGGTCGCGCCGCTTCTGGCACCCTATCACGAAGGGGCGTTTCCACTGACCGACGTCACCCAGCTACCGACGATCGGAACAAGTTCCGTTGAGCAGACCGAGGCGTTTCTCGACCTCATGGCCTCGGATGTGGAACTGGCGGACGGCAAGACGTTCTATGAGTACGAGATCGGCTCGAAGGACATCCATGCCTGGCCGGTCGCCGCCACGGCGGCCTACTCGATCAGTCTCGCCGGCATGGAGCCCGCATCGGCCGATGCGCTGTCCGGGATCCCGCTGCGGTCCGGATCCGCGCTCCATACGGTGTTTCTCGAAGAGCTGGGCGTGACGCCGGTCACCATGTCGGCGGCGGCCTCTTACGAGGCGCTGGCGCGGGGCACGATCAAGGGAACGATCCTGTCTGTCGGCGACTGGAAAAGCTATTCGCTCCAAGATGTTCTGAGCTACACGATTACCGGTGTGGCGGTGGGCCACTGGGGCAGTTATCTTGCAATATCCGACGCCGCCTGGTCCGATCTCAGCGATGCGGAGCGCGAGACCTGGACCGAGACCGCGCATGAAATCGCCCGGCAGAATGCCGAAGGTATCGACCGCCAGGAGGGCGAAGTGCGGCAGGCCTCGGAGGCGGATGGTGGCGTCTTCGTCGATGTCGCGGACATTCCCGCCGATCTGCGCAGCCGGATCGAGCAGGCCTCGGTCAACACCTGGACGCGCTGGATCGAAGAGACCGAGAGCGCCGGCCATCCGGGGCTTGAAACCGCCCGTCTCTGGGCAGAGCTGACGCGCAAGCACGGCGGCGCGCTGCCCGAGGGCGTCGAGGCCTATCTCCAGTCCCGCGACTGAGGACTTTTCCGGCAGTGGCCTGTCGCCGCGAGCGCGCGGCGACAGGCAAATCATCGCACTCTCGCATGGAAAATCAACGTGTCCGATATTGCCACGCTTACGATCGTCCTGGCCTGGTTCTCCTTCTTTCTGCTGATCGGCCAGCATGTCTCCACGGTTCTGATCGGCACGGGGGTGATCGGTGTCATGCTCTGGACAAAGCCGGCCGTTCTTAACGGGCTGGTGGGGCAGGACATCTTTTTTACCGCCTCCAACTATTCGCTTTCGATCATTCCGCTTTACCTGCTCATGGCGCAGTTGCTGATGCGCGGCGGGCTGGTGCTTGATCTTTTCAGGGTCGGCCACCGGCTGGCGGGCTACCGGCGCTATCCTCTAGGTCTGGCAACGCTGTTGATCGGCGGGCTTCTCGGCGCGGTCTCCGGCTCCGGGGCCGCCTCGGCGGCGTCGCTGGCGACGCTTGCGGGGCCAGAACTTGAACGCGTTGGTTATTCCCGGCGCTATGCGCTGGGGATCGCTACGGTCTCGGGCTCTTTGTCGGCGGTCATTCCACCGTCACTGATCGTGATCATCTATGGCTCGATCACCTCGGTCCCGATTGGCAAGCTGTTCATCGGGCTGCTCGGGCCGGGTCTGCTCTGCATTGCGGTCTATGCGGTCTGTCTCGCGATCTTCGCGGAAACCACGGCGGATGCCGCGCCGCAGGACGACCTCTCTCCGCCACGCGCCGCGACCGAGACAGGCCCGGACGGCGCCGGGCGCAATGCGGTCTGGGCGTCGGTCTTTCTCGTCGCTCTGCTCGTTGTCGTGTTCGGAGGCATCTATGGCGGCATCATCACGGTGGGCGAAGCCGGCGCCATCGGAGCCTTTACCGCCATGGCGGGGCTGATGGCGATGCGCCGCATCGGCGTGTCCGACGTGGCCGCGTCGCTTGCCGACAGCGCAAAGATCGCCGCGATGCTCATGCTGCTGGTGATCGGGGCGCAGATCTTTGCGCGGTTCCTCGCGTTCTCCAGACTCCCGCGGGAGCTGCTGGAGCTGGCGACACCCTATATCGATCAGCCGGCCCTGCTTGTCGCGATCCTGATGCTGGTCCTCTTCATCGCTGGCATGATCCTCGAGAGCGCGGCGGTGATCCTGCTGATGATCCCGATCGTGCTGCCGATCCTTGAAGCCGCCGAGGTCGATCTGCTCTGGTTCGGCGTGCTTGCGGGTTTCATGATTTCGCTGGGGCTGCTGACGCCGCCTGTCGGGCTTGCCGCCTACGCGGCGGCTGCTGCGCAGAGATATCCGGTGTCGGAGGTCTTCAAACCGGCATCGAAATTCGCGCTCGCAGCGGCGCTGATTGTGGTCGGGGCCGCGGTGCTCTTTCCGGAAATCGTCACCTTCCTGCCCAGCCATGTGGGGAACTGAGCCATGAGAACTCTCTACGCCGCGCTGGGTCGCTTCGAATGGGGCCTTGCATCGATCGGGGCCGGTATCTGCCTCCTTGCCATCATGATGATCACAGTGATCAGCGTGTTCGGGCGGTACGTGCTGATGGTCGATCTCATCCCCGGCTCGTACAATATCATCGAGCGGATGCTTTTCCCGCTCATGGTCTTCTGGGCCTTGCCGATCGCGCATCGCGACGGTGTGTTTCCCAGGCTGGAAATCCTGCCGCAGCTTCTGAAGCCGCGCCTCGGCAATGCGCTGGCGGTGCTGGCGCTGCTGGTCGAGTTGGCGGTGTTCATGTATCTCACATGGCGCCTTGGGGTGTTCGCGATCAATGGCATGGAGGCGGGGCGGACCATGCAACTCGGGTCGCGGTACTTTCCGGTCTGGCCTTTCATGATGATGGTGCCGCTGGCATTCGGTCTGATGGTGATCGAGATGGTCGCCCAGATCCTGCGGCATCTGAGATATTTCTCGACCCGCCGCGCCGGTGACGTCGTGTGTCACGAAATGACCTGAGAGCGGCGCGTCCAGATGGCCTGTGCGGGGGCCGGGACTGTCCAGGCGAATCCGCAAGAGCGATCCCGGGACTGCGCGCCTGCGCTGTTTCCATATCCCGGCTCCTGACGGCCCGGGTGATGACGCGGGCGAGGACGGGGGGCCCCCGTGACGTGCCGCGCGTCTGTTCACCGGGGAAGTCGGCGGTCAGGGGATGACGCCCGCCGTATGCCCGCCATCGGCGACATATTCGGAGCCGGTGCAATAGCTGGCCTCGTCGCTGGCGAGAAAGAGAATCAGGTTGCCGATCTCTTCGGGCCGGGCGAGCCGGTTGAGCGAGCTTGCCCCGGGATCAGAGCCGGGATGATGCGCGACCCCGTCCATCAGCGGGGTTGCAACCCCGCCCGGATGGACCGAGTTCACCCGTATCCCGACATCCGCCAGCTCCAGCGCGGCCGAGCGTGTCAGGCCGCGCACCCCCCATTTCGATGCCGAATACCCGTAAAAGCCCGGATAGCCCTGTAGCCCGGCGGTAGAGGATATATTGATCACCGAGGAGGGGACCCCGGCCACCAGAGCATCCCGCGCGGCTCGCAGGCCAAGAAATGGACCCGTCAGGTTGATCGCGATGGTCTGGTGCCAGGTTTCGAGCGGGTAGTCCTCCAGCGACCCGGTGTTGAAGATGCCGGCGTTGTTGACCAGAATGTTCAACTGGCCGAACCGCTCGGTTGTTGCGGCAACCGCCGCCTCCCAAGCGGCGGGGTCGGTGACGTCCAGCAGCACGAACAGCGCCCGTTCGTCGCCCAGGTCCTTGGCAAGCTGCCTGCCCTCGTCCTCTGCGACATCCGCCAGGACCACATTGGCGCCTTCCTCCACGAACATGCGGGCAACGGCGGCGCCCATTCCCATTGCCGCGCCGGTAATCAGCGCGGTCTTTCCGGCAAGACGTGTCATTCGGATCGTGCCCCTGTCACTGCCTGGGCCCTCATGGGGTTGGCCGGGTTGCCCGCCGACGCCTTGTCGATGCGAAAGCCGCGATATCCCTCGGCGGCAACCTCGTCGCAGATGCGCCGATACCGGTCGAGACCGCCGCAATAGACCAGGAACGTGCTTGGCTTTCCCTCGATATTCGTGCCGCGATACCATGATTTGGCATGAAGGTAGAGCGTGCCCTGAACGGCCTCCTCGACCTGTCCGGCCCACCAGTCCTCGGCCTTGGGCTCGGCTTCGATACGCTCCGCGCCCTCATCGCGCATATGGGTCATGCAATCCGAGATCCATTCGACGTGCTGCTCGATCGAGGCGATGACATTGGCCAGGACCGAGGGGCTTTGCGGACCGGTGACAGTAAAGAGATTGGGAAAGCCCGACACGCCAAGGCCCAGATAGGTATGGGCGCCGTCCTTCCAGGCCTCTTTCAGGGTCAGCCCGTCAGCCCCGCGAATATCGATCCGTGTCAGCGCGCCTGTCATGCTGTCATATCCGGTGGCGTAGATGATGGTATCGAACTCGAACGCCTCCTCCGGCGTCTCGATCCCGCTGGGCGTGATCCGGGTGATCGGGGTCTCCAGCACGCTGACCAGCCGGACATGCGGCAGATTGAAGGTGGCATAGTAATCCGTGTCGGTGATGATCCGCTTGGCCCCGATGGGATAATCCGTCGGTGTCAGGCGCCGGGCGGTGTCGGGATCGGTGACCACGTCCGCGATCTTGTCCCGGACGAATACGGCCATGATCTCGTTCGCGTCCAGATCGGAGCCGGTGTCGATGAACGCGGTCAGAAACAGGTTGCCGCCGAGCTTCCAGTTCTTTTCGAGCATGACCTGACGCTTGTGCGGGTCGGTTTCGAGAATGCGGTCGCCGGTGATGGGCAGGTTGATCCCCGCATAGGTCCAGCGCGCGCTTTGCGCCAGCGCGCTGTGGTTGCGGCGGGCCGAGGCGATCTCATCCTGGTAGAGGGGCCGGTTGCGGGCCGGGATCGTGTACGCGGGCGTGCGCTGGAATACGGTCAGCTGGGCGGCCTGTTTGGCCACTTCGGGGATCAGCTGAACCGAGGATGATCCGACCCCGATCACCGCGACCCGCTTGCCGGTAAGGTCGACGCCGCCGGCGGGCCAGTTGCCGGGATGCAGAACCTGGCCCTGATAGTCGTCAACCCCGGCAAAGGGCGGCACACTGGTCGCCGAAAGCGCGCCAGTCGCGGCGATCAGAAAGCGCGCCGACCAGCGGCGCCCGTCCGACGTGGTGACACTCCAGCGGGAGGTGTCGTCGTCGAACTCGGCGGCGGTCACCTTTGTTTCAAAAGTGATATCCTTGCGAAGGTCGAGCCGGTCGGCGACCCACTCCACATAGGCCAGGATCTCGGGCTGCGTGGCGTAGCGTTCGCTCCAGGTCCATTCGCTGACCAGATCTTCGCTGAAGGAATACTGGTAGGCCAGGCTTTCGACATCGCAGCGTGCACCGGGGTAGCGGTTCCAGAACCATGTGCCGCCGACGCTTTTGCCGGCTTCGAACGTTGCGGTGCGAAAGCCGCGGCGGCGCAGCTCGTACAGGGCATAGAGCCCACCGAAACCGGCGCCGATGATGACGGCATCCACTTCGGTCGGGGGTGTCGTGACTGTCATGTATA
This sequence comes from Sagittula sp. NFXS13, assembly GCF_040148795.1. Classification (NCBI taxonomy): domain Bacteria; kingdom Pseudomonadati; phylum Pseudomonadota; class Alphaproteobacteria; order Rhodobacterales; family Roseobacteraceae; genus Sagittula; species Sagittula sp. NFXS13. The sequence goes on along the minus strand of NZ_JAGEMH010000009.1, from coordinate 138,770 downwards.
TTCTCCTCCCAGAGACTTTCAGGTTGTGGCGCCGAACGCGCGCTTGAGCGCCTGTCGCAGGTCCTCCCCCTGGCGACGGGAAACTGCGGCACCCGGCATGAGCGAGGCAGAAGCGTGGAACGTGCCGGGGTAGAGCTGCATTTCGGTCGGTATGCCCGCCTCGGCCAGACGCCGGCCATATTCGAGGCCCTCGTCGCGCAGAGGGTCGTGCTGCGCCAGGGAAACATAGGCGGGCGGCAGCGTCGTCAGATCCTCTGCGCGGGCCGGAGCGGCATAGGGCGATACATCGGTCGCGCCGCCCAGATAAGCGCGCCAACTGAGCGTTGCACAATGCTTGTCCCACATGGGGGTGGCGTCGCCCTGTCGGATGGACGCGGTCGCGAGCCGGTCGTCCGTCACCGGATTGTCGAGCAGCTGCAGGCACAATGGCGGGCCGCCGCGGTCGCGATGAGACAGCGCCAGACCGGCGGCGAGCGCGCCGCCCGCGCTTTGCCCGCCGATGGCGATGCGGGCCGGATCGACGCCCAGCCCGGCGGCCTGCCGGCAAAGCCAGTCGAGCGCCGCGGCGGCATCCTCGAGCGCCGCAGGAAACGGCGCTTCAGGCGCAAGACGGTATCCGACGGACAGACACATGGCCCCGGTCGCGCGCACGATTTCGTCGAGAAAAGGCAGGGATTCCGTCGCGTTGCCAAGCACGAAGCCGCCCCCGTGGAGCCACATCAGCGCCGGCATCGGGGTATCGTCCCGGTTGGGTGCCAGGATATGCAGGGGGACCGGGGGGCGGCCATCGGCGCACGGCACCTCGGTCTGGCGGTGGGTCACGCCGGGGCCGGGTTGATAGGGCGGCAGGGCGCGCTGAAGCTCGGCAAGCATCGCCCGCGTGGCCGGGATATCGTTCAGATCGAGTTGCGGCAGGCTGCCAAGGGTCTGGGCGAGCTCGTTGTCATAGCTCGGACTGTGGTGCATGATCTCCTCCTCCGGCAGTGTCATTATTTAAATTGACACACCGTCTAATTAAATTGGTACCGCGCCTCTGAGCGCGCTGTCAACAAAACGATGGGACAGATAAGGGGCAGGTCATGACAGGTGAGCGACAGTGATGGGGGAAAGGCAGTGACGGGTGACGGCCACCACAGTTCGCGGCAACCGCGGCGCCGCGGTCGGCCCCGGATTCGCGACACCGACAAGGATGTCACCCACGGCGTGCTGATCGAGGCGGCGCGGCGGGCCTTTGCCCGTCATGGTTACCACCAGGCCACGGTCGAGCAGATCGCCACCGAAGCCGGCTGTAGCCGCGCCACCTTTTATCTGCATTTCAAGGGGAAAGGCGATTTCCTGCCGCTCTTGCTGCAGGGGGGCGGGGATCCGTTCAGGCCGCTCTATGGCAGGCTTCCGGGCGTGCTGCGCGTCGGCGACGAATCCTTGCTGGAAAACTGGATCATCGAGGCCATGACGCTGTGGGACGAGGTCGCGGATTTCATGCGCCCCGTCTATGAGGCGGCCGAGGCCGACGCGGCGCTGTTCCGCACGTTCTTTCCTGACGAGATGCCCGGCATCCGCGAGTTCACCGAGGCGTTGCAGCAGGCATTTCCCGGCCTTGAACAGAGGCGCTGTGAAATCACCGCCGCCGTTATCGCCTCGCCCCTGCTGCATTTCTTCCAGCGGCACCTGCGCGGGGCCTCCTTTGACCGCGAGTTGGCAGCCACGACAATCGCGCGGGCCTGGGGGCATGTGATCGATGATATCCGGCGGGAGGAGGGTAGCGGGGCCATCCCCGCCCGCGACCTGCCTTCAAATGGCGAAAACCCGGGGCGAGGCTGAGCCCGAGGCGGGCGAAGGTTGATCCGCCGCCACGAGCCCATTGCGCCTGATGCTGCGCGGTGTGCGAGTGGTGGCTTGTTGGATTGGACCGACTGTCATTCAGAGAAACTTCCGCACCTGATCGAGCACAGCATCAGGGTTTTCGAGCTGCGGCAAATGCCCGACACCCGGCATGGTCGCGAACTCTGCATCCGGCATCAGATCGTGAAGAGATCGCCCGCGTTCGAGGGGAATCCAGGGATCATCCTCACCCCAGACGATTTTTGTTGGACAGCGAACCGCGCCGAACTGCGGTTCAACTTCTGCCGTATATTTCTCGTCAGCCTGTGCGAACTGACGATAGAAGCTCGAAGCGCCGTCCTCCGTCAGCCAAGGTGCAACAAGGTTTTCCAGATCGTCTGCCGGTATGTCATTGACGAGCGCACCTTCAAGGTAAGCAGCTACCAGCGCGCGATGAATGTGTGCTGGCAAACCTTGGAAAGCGTCGACATTTTGCCCCATGTGGTCAAAAAAATCTGACCCCCAGGGGCGCATCGCCACAACGTTCATGAGAACATATTTCTCGAAATCACAGCCATGCAGCAGATGGGCGCGCAATGTCGTTGCGCCGCCGAAGTCGTGCGCAACGACGAGCGGGCGCGATAGCCCCCAATGAACCAGCATTTCAGCGAAGACCTCGCCTTGAACATCAAGCGATGTGCGTTGTTCGGCGTTTTTGGCCGATTGGCCGTAGCCGGGCATATCGTACCAATGGACGCGAAACTTCTTCGCCAGATCGGGAATTACGCGATGCCATGAGAATGATGACTAGGGCCATCCGTGGGCCAGCACGAGGTCCGGTCCTTCGCCGATCCGCCCCGCCGCAACTCTGCCCGCAGCCGTCTCATAGGTTTCATCCAAGGTCCAACCCGACATTCCGATCTCCATTCTTACCTTTAAAGATACATTGATGGTAGGATGCCCGCTTGCTTCACACTGTCAAATAAGTGTTTTAAGGTAAGATATGAGCAAGTTGGATCGAAGCGAGTGGACCAGCGATGACCTTGTCGGAGGTCATCCTGTCTTGGATTTTCTAAATTCCGCTGGCGGTCGCACTAAGCTGCGCGATATGGAGCGACTGACCGACTTTCCGACCTTTCTGTGGTGGACAGTTGCGGCCGATGTCCTGTCCGAGCAGGAGGCCCGCGACCTGCATGCGCGCGCGCAGGACGACGCTGACGCGGCGCAAGCTGTCTTGGCAGACACACGGCGCTTTCGCGAAGTACTGCACAGATGCCTGATGGCTAAACAAGCGGACCTGGACTGGCCCGAGCCTGAACGCAGTCAAGTCATGGACGCCATTCGCCAAGCACTTTGGAACGCGCATCTTGAAAGCGACGGAGATACCTACAGATGGGTAACTTCAGCCCAACAATCCGATCTGAAGCTACCCAAAGTGAGGATCGTCCTATTGCTTGAAGCACTACTTCGGAGCGATGATCTTGCACGGATGCGGAACTGTGATCGCTGTTCTTGGCTGTTCATTGATCGGGGGCGCGGACGCGCGCGTCGTTGGTGCAGCATGGCCGCATGTGGTAGCAGAGCCAAATCGGCGAAATACTACAGCCGTAAGACGACGAAATCCGAATAGCCGACATTGGCGCATGTGTAGCGAAGTGGGACTTTGTCCTGCTCACCGGACCTTGACACAGTGCGCGGCGAAGGTCCACCTCGAGCCCATAATACCATTTGCTTGACGAGGGACCTCGGCGACGATAGGCAGCTTTCCATGGAAAGCACTTCGATCATCGCAATGACTTGGTGGCTGGCCTCCTGACAGGGTGGCCGGATGACCAATCGTATTCCGAGGCCGCCGCATGGGCGGCCTTTTGTTTTCCGAGCTTCCCGATGCGCCGCCTCTCGTTTCATGGGAAGACCCAAGTGAATAGACCAACCATTCTGACAGGCGACCGTACCACGGGGCCGCTTCACATCGGGCATTATGCGGGCTCGCTTTCAAACCGGCTGCGCTATCAGGACAGCCATGAACAATTTCTGCTTCTGGCGGATACCCAAGCCCTGACCGACAATGCCCGTGACCCGGAGAAGGTGCGGCGCAGCGTGATGGAGGTCGCACTGGATTATCTGGCCGTGGGCATTGATCCCAGTCGCACCACTATCTGCCTGCAATCGCATCTTCCGGCGCTGGCGGAGTTGTCGGTGCTCTATCTGAACTTCGTCACGGTCGCGCGGCTCGAACGGAACCCGACAATCAAGGATGAAATCCGCGCGCGTGGCTTCGGGCGCGACATTCCCGCCGGATTTCTGTGTTATCCGGCAGCACAGGCGGCGGACATCACGGCGTTCAAGGCGACGGTTGTGCCAGTCGGTGATGATCAGGCCCCGCTGATAGAGCAATCGAACGAGATCGTGCGGCGCATCAACGCAACCGCAGGCCGCGACGTGCTGCCCGAGGCGCGGGCGATCATACCCAAAGCGGGCCGGTTGCCCGGTATCGACGGCAAGGCCAAGATGTCGAAATCCGGTGGCAACGCCATTGCCTTGTCCGCCTCGCCCGAGAAGGTTCGAAATGCCGTCAAGGCGATGTTCACCGATCCGAACCATCTGCGTGTCGAAGACCCGGGCTGCGTCGAGGGTAACGTGGTCTTCACCTATCTCGATGCCTTCGATCCCGAACAAGATGGGCTTGCCGAGCTTAAGGCACAGTACCAGCGCGGCGGGCTTGGTGATGGCAAGATCAAGGCGCGCCTGGAAGCGATCCTCCAAGAGCTTATCGCCCCAATTCGCATGCGTAGATCACAGCTCTCCGAAGACCGGGAATACGTTCTTGAGGTCATCAGAGAGGGCACAGAACGGGCGCGAGAACGCACCGAGGCGACGAAGCGCGACGTGGTGAACGCCTTGGGTCTGTTCCAGTTGTAGGGGAGCAAAGGCGGGCAAAACGGATGAATGTCCGCTTCGTCCGGAGGGTGTGTGAGAACTCAGTTGATCGTGGTGTTGGCGTGAGCTTTGGGTGTTTGCGGGCATTTTGGCGCGGCATCATCATTTCCACGCTTTAGATGTGTTGTGATGGCGGCTGAGGCAATCTCTGGCTCATCACGGCGTTCTCGGGCTAGTTGCAAGGCGAACGGAGGCGCTTACGTCTTCATCGCTGTGATCATTGCCGGGACGCCCATCAGGTTCATGACGCGGGTCATGTTGTAGGCCAGCACATGCAGCGCCATTTCCGTGGCGACATTTTTCAGCCGTCTCATTTTGAAGTGTGTGGCCCCCATCCAAGATTTGATCGTGCCGTAAGGATGCTCGACAGTCATGCTGCGGACGGCCAGTTGGGCGGGGTCTGCGTCCAACCTTTCTTGCACCCGCTCAAGCACGCCCTCTTTCTCCCATCGACGCACGCGCCGTTCCTTGCTGGCCGTGCATTTGGCCTTGATGACGCAATCGGCGCAGGCACCCGACCAATATGATCTGATAGCTTTGCCGTCTTGCTGGCCGGTAAATCTGTAGGTCAGCTGCTCGCCTGCCGGGCAGACATAGACATCATTGTCGCTGACATATGCGAAGTCAGCCTTGTCAAACTGACTGCGTGCAGCGGCGTTTGATGTCATGGATTTGGGAACGACAACCGAGATGCCAGCCTCTTCGCTGGCGACAATCTCCTCGCTCTTATAGTAACCTTTATCCGCGATTGCTGTGAGCTGATCTGTCGTCATGACATCGTTTGCCGCCGCGGCCATCATCGACAAGGCATCCCGGTCAAACCCAAGCATTGTTACTTCATGCGCAACGATCAGGTGGTGATTGGCTTCGACGGCCGTTTGAACATTATAGCCGACAATGCGCGGCATCCGGGCCGTTGTTGCCATGGATCGGGCATCAGGATCACTAAGCGAGACTTGGGTTTCGCCGGTCTCATCCATGCGCTGCTCGATTGATCTGTAGCGCACTGCTTCTTTTTGCAGATGCTCCAGCTTTCTCAAGGTGCGTTCGATGCGGGCCTCAGGCAGCACCGTGCCGGTCTTTTCAAACACTTCGTCGGCACGATCCAACTCACCCAAATAGCGCTCGATTGCCTTGTCAATCTCGCCTAACTTCTGGCGCAACTTACCGCGTGTGTAATTCTTGGCTTTGGAGTTCAGCGCCTTGAACCGGCTACCATCAATGGCAACCACATCCCCATTGAGCAGGTTCATGTTGCGGCATAGCGCGACAAACTGCTGGCACACCTTGCGGATCGCGGGGCCGTTATCTTTCCGAAAGTCGGCAATCGTCTTGAAGTCCGGCTTCAACCGACCCGTCAGCCAGACGAGTTCCAGATTGCGACCGCACTCGCGCTCCAAACGGCGCGATGACTGGATCTGGTTCAAATACCCGTAGAGATAAATCCGAAGCAGCAAGCCTGGATGATAGCCGGGCCGTCCAGTTGCCGCTATGATAGCCGGGCCGTCCAGTTGCCGCTGGCGTCGCATTGAAGCCCAGCACCGTAAGATCAAGCAGGTCTGCAAAGGCGTCAATGGCACGGACCGGACTGATCTCATCAACATAATCGTCCAGGCATTCAGGCAGCAACATCGTCTGCTGCCGGTCCAGACCCTCGATAAATTGCGTCATCAACAACCTCCGTACCGAATACGGAAATTATACCATCAGTCACGCCGAAATGGGGGAGTTTTCACACACCCTCTCCGCACTGCTGACCTTGGGCCCCGAGGCGTTGTTGCAAAACCTGAGCCGGTGAGGATTCACAGCCGGAATCCAGCAAGTTAGTAGGGCGTCATGCCGAAGCCGACGCCAACCCGCTACCGCACCACGAACTGGTCCACCTACAATGCCGCGCTGCGCAAGCGCGGTGAGATGCTGATCTGGTTCGACAATGACATGACGTGGCTCGCGCCGCACGACGGTCGTGCCGGCAGGCCACCGGTCTTCTCCGATGCGGCGATCCAGTTCTGCTTGTCGATCAAGGTTCTGTTCAGGCTCCCCCTGCGACAGACCGCAGGGATGGTCGCCGCCCTCTTGCAGCAAGCAGGGCTCGACTGGCCCGTTCCAGACGCATCTACGCTCTGCCGCCGGCAGAAAACCCTGGCGGTGCAGATCCCGTATCGCCGCGCCGATGGCCCGCTCAACCTGCTTATGGACAGCACCGGCATCAAGTTTCTCGGCGATGGTGAATGGCAGGCCCGCAAGCACGGCGTGCAGGGTCGCCGCCAGTGGCGAAAGGTTCATATCGCCATGGACCCCGCCACGTCCAACGTCCGGGCCGTGGAGTTTACGCCGAGCCGGGACGGGGACAGTCCGGTCCTGCCCGAGCTGCTCGATCAGGTGCCTCAGGACGAACCAATCGGCACGGTGACGGCTGATGGGGCTTACGATACCCGCCGCTGTCACACCGCCGTCCTCGAACGCGAGGCCGTCCCGATCATTCCGATCCGCAAGAACGGCAGGCCCTGGAAGGACGACGGTCCGGCTGCCAGAGTCCGAAACGAGACCCTGCGCGCCACGCGTCACTACGGCAGGGCGTTCTGGAAGCGCTGAACGGCCTACCATATCCGAAGTCGCATCGAGGCGAAGATGCGGTGCTTCAAAGCTTTCGGCGAACGGATCGCTGCAAGAGACCCAGACCGCCAAACCGCCGAAGTTCAAATCCGCATCGCCCTCATGAACCGCTTCAACGCTCTCGGCACCGCCGAGATCGTCCGCGTGGCCTGACGTCAGCGGGGAAAGGGGTAGTCACGCCTCAGGCCGGGGTAGTGCAACAACGCCGGCCCCCGACCGAGTTCGCCGGCGCGGCGAACGGCAGCTTTGACTGACTGCGTTGCAGCATCCTGATTTAAGGCTGAAGATCGGGTCTGGGCCGGAAGAGACGGAGCACTTGGGCGGCATGTGTATGCGGCCCGCTGCAGCGCCGCGTGTCCGCTCCGTGCCCAAATCTGCCGTGTCTTACGGCTGGATATGTGTCGTTGGTTTCTTTTGATCGTGCAGAGTCTCTTCGGGTGCGCTTTGAGGCCGAATTCCGCGCGACCGGCTAATGCTGTCGATCCGGTCCATGTTGGTCGTACCCCACTGGCAAAGGGGCCGCAGCGCTTCCGAAAGGTCCGCGCCCAGATCTGTCAGTTCGTACTCGACCCGAGGCGGCACAGTCCCATAGTCGATCCGGGTCACCAGTCCATCCGCGACCAGCTGTTGCAGCTGCTGGCTGAGCATCTTCTCGGTCACGGAACCAAGCGCCCGGCGCAGTTCCCCGAACCGAAGCCGGCTGCCGTTTAGGTGAAAAAGAACAAGCAGTTTCCATTTACCGGACACGAGATCAAGCACTGCTTCTAATCCGCATCCGAACCTGTCGCTGGTCATTCGGTCTCTCCAAATTAACACTTACCAAATAGGTAGTACTTGCCAATAGCATAGCCTTCATCATATGCGAAGCTCTACCGCATAGGCGTGTCATGGCGGGCGCGCATTCACGCAAAAAAGGAGACTTGAATGGCATCCGAAACCAATGAACATCTGGCCCTGATCGGCTATTACAGGCTGCATCCCACCGATGCCGAGGCGTTCCGGGCGCTTGCAGCCGCCTCGGTTGCGCCAACCCGTGCCAAGGATGGATGCCTTCACTACGCGTTTGCGGAGGACGTGAAGGAGCCGGGCCTGTTCCATGTCGCCGAAGGCTGGCGCGACCGCGAGGCTCTGGATGCCCACCTCGCCAGCCCGGATTTTGCGGAAACGCTGCGACAAGCCGGTGAACTGAACATCTCGGAGAGGCAAGTCACGACCTTCACCGCCAGCAACGGCCAGAGCCTATGGTGAAGCCGTCCAAGTACCACAAACGATGACGGCTTTGTCCCGCAAAGCTGACTTAGAAGGGCGCTGTTTCGCTGCACGATGTCATGAAGGGGCGGTTCGGGGAAGCTGCGCCGCAGCAAAGCTGAACCTCTCGAATGTCCGGAGAGGGCCGGAAGCGTCAGGAGACGTGAGGGCAGCCTTTCCGGGAACCATTCCCGTTTCCCGCGCATGTCGAACCTTCTTGCGCCTTGGCACCGAAGGTCCGGTTGGGTCGGAAATGCTTGGCATTTGGGTCGGAATTGCTTGGCACGGCTCACTGACAAGATTCAGAAATTTCGCCGGAAAGAGTCGGAAATGCGCGGCATTCAACATCAAAAGACCGTGTCAGTTCGCTGACACGGTCTTTTCATTTGTCGCATATACAGTTCCTGAGACGCACGCGCTGCGTTTGCCAAACTGCGGCTTCGGGAGGGGCGCATGCCTGAGATCGGAGAGCAGATTGCCGCATTGCCCCTGCGCTGGGTCGATGACGGACGGGTGCGGGTTTTGATGGTGACCTCTCGTGACACCGGCCGTTGGGTCATGCCCAAGGGCTGGGAAATGGACGGCAAGAAGCCGTGGCGCGCGGCAGAGATCGAAGCGCTCGAAGAGGCAGGGGCCGTCGGCTACATCGCCTCGGAGACTTTGGGCACCTATCGCTATCCCAAGATCATGAAGGATGGGCGCATCGTGCCCTGTACGGTGCGTGTTTATCCGATGATTGTTCAGAAGCTCAAACCGGATTGGAAAGAGCGTAAACAGCGCGACCGGCGTTGGTTCACGCCGAAAGCCGCAGCGAAAAGAGTGGCTGAGGACGAGCTGGCCGAGATCCTGATGTCGTTGCATCGTGACCCGATGCAGGCTGGTATGCGCGACCTCATGAAGAAGGCGCCCTGAGGCGCCCGCTTCGATCAGTCGACTGGCAGACCTGACGGCACCGTGTCAGGGCGGCCCATCGGGCGTTGCAGGGCGGTTTCTCCGGTGAGTGCGTGCAGGAAAGCCTCCAGCGCATCAATGTCGGCGTCGATCATCTTGACCGGTGTGATGTCGAGCGTGGAGATCTGGCGCTGCTGTTCCTCGCCGTGTGCGACAATCGTGAAATCGTCTTTGGCCAGCCACGGCACGTCGGGCAGGCGGGCCATGCCCGGGGACCACTTGGCGCGGGTGGTGACCGGATCGCACATATGGCGAATCATCTCGCGCAGGCTGTCATATGCGCCGTTGTGGCCCCACGGTCCCGAGAGCGCCACGTTGCGCAGGCTGGGCGTGCGGAATTTGTAGGCGTCGGCGGGGTCGCGGGTGGTTTCCATCCGGCCCATGTCGCGCGGCAGGTCGTTGCCGTCGAATTTACGGCCCGGCCCGAATTGCGGCACCCCGGCAGCGTAGAAGTTCTGATCGGTGAACAGCGGCCCGGCGTGACACGATGAACAGCCGGCATCGCCAAAGAACAGCGCGCGCCCACGTTCGGCGAGCGGCTCCAATGGTGTGCCGTCGCGGACGTAGGCGTCATACGGGCTGTCGAAACTCTGCCATTCCGTGCCTTCAAAGGCCGCGATGGCGTTGACGATATGGGTGATCGAGATGTCCTCGGCGCTGTTCACATCGGGATAGGCGATGCGAAAAGCGGCCTCATAGCCCGGTTTTTCGCGGACACGCTGCGTGATGACCTGCCAGCCTTCGGTGAAGCTGACGTCAAACGCTGCGGCGACCTCGTTGTCATCGGCGTGTCCCTTCATCTCTGCCGCGGAGGTCATTGGAAACAACGCCTGCGCTGCAGCGATGGAGTTCAGGCCGAGCGGCGTCTGATCCTTGGCGGGGGTCCTGAAGCCGGACGGCTGGTCGGGGTCGGCCTGCAGGCGGCCGTCGTGAAACAACGTGTGGCGGTCTTTATGGCCAACATTCCACAGGGCAGGGGCGTTGCGGGGAATGCGCTCGTGAATCCGGGTCGAGCCGATGGAGGCGGAGCGCCGGGCGGTCCCGAGGCCAAACCCGCCTTCGCCAATCCCCAGGCTCAGACCATCGGTGCCGTTCAGGCTGTGATGGTGACAGGTTGCGCAACTGATGTTCATGTTCCCGGACAGGATCTTATCGTAAAACAAAAGCTGTCCAAGGCGCGCCTGCGCAGGATCAAACCGGGTGAAATCATCCGGCCCAATGGTGTCGGCCTGCGCGGCAGCGGCGGTGACCCCGGCAAACAGGCAGGCAAAACGGACAAGTCGCCCAAGGGCGGTCGAAATAATGTGGATCGCAGGCATGGCAGACCTTTGACTAAGTTATGAAAGAACTACTGACTAAAATGTGATCTGGATGTGATCTGAAGGCAAGTCTTTGATTACCGGCTATGTCGCCAGACTTACCCACAGAAATACGCGAAATCTAATCTGTTTGCGGGAATTGTTTCCGCTTTCGGTCTGGTGCGCGTCTAATCTGCTTAATCAAAGGATCGCATGTCGCGTTCCGGCAGAGAATCAATCTGCTTCGGCAAGCCGTCCGTAGAACCCGGCATGGAACAGAAGCGGGGCGCTTGGCTGTCCTGCCGGACGGATCCCGACCCGCGTTACATGGCCTACGATAATAGTGTGGTCGCCTGCGTCATGCGCGGCTTCCTGCGTGCATTCGAAGCGCGACAGGCAGTTTTCGATCAGCGGCGTGCCATGCGCGTCGTAGGTCAGATCGCAGTGGTCAAAGGCGTCTCCCGACTTGGTGAAGCCGTTGCAAATCGCCTCCTGGTCCATGCCCATGACGTGGATGGCGAACCGCTTGGCCTGCACAAACATCGGGTGCCGGAAAGACTGCTTTGCCGGCGACCACAGCACCAGCGGCGGGTCGAGCGACACGGAGGCGAAACTGTTCGCCGTGATGCCCAACGGGCCGTCCGGCGTCGCGCAGGTGACAACACAAACGCCGGTGGCGAACCGCCCAAGCGCATCGCGAAACGCGCGGGGGTCGGCATCGGCGGGGTCGAATATATGTGGCGTGTGGTCTGTCATGCTGCAGACTTAGGGCACCTCATGCCCGAGGGCGAGGGTATAAAGTTCGAACCACGTCTGTCGATCAAGATTAACCTCCAGCGCGTCGCCAATCCGGGCAATGCGGCTCAGGGTGTTTGTGCCCAGAACTGGCAGGATGCAGGCGGGGTGGCGCAGCAGCCACGCCACGGCGACGGCGGCCGCATCGGTATTCGTCTCTCGGGCGATTTGGTCCAGCCGGGCGCGTAGCGCGGCGGAGGATTCCGCAAACAGCGTGCCACCGCCCAGCGGGGACCACGCCATCACCGGATGCGCCTGACGTTGATGAAAGGCGAGGTCGCCATTGGTCAGCGGGGCGTGATGCAGCAGTGAGACCTCAATCTGATTGGTGGTGAGCTGTGTCTCCATCCCCGATTGCAGCAGCTCCCAGTCCCAGGGGCGAAAGTTAGAGACGCCGACCGCGCGAACTTTGCCCGCATTGACCATTTCATCCAGCGCGGCGCCTGTTTCCAGGTGATCCATCAGCGGGTCGGGGCGGTGGATCAGCAACAGGTCGATGTAATCGGTCTTCATCAGTTTGAGTGAGGTGTCGACGGACTGACGAATGTGGCGACGCGTGGTGTCATAATGTTTGACGCGGGCGCTGGCGTGACGGCCCACAGGCGCGACGATGTCACATTTCGTGACTATTTCCACCTTCCTGCGCAGCTCAGGGGTCAGCGCCTGTCCCAGGATGTGCTCGGCCATGTAGCCGCCGTAGATGTCGGCCTGATCCATGGTGGTGATGCCCTGATCGAGACATGCGTCGATCTTGGCGCGCACATGCTCCGGCGAGGTGTCGCGGTCATCGCCCAGCCTCCACATGCCATATACAAGGCGGGAGAGGGAGACCTCGTCGGTCAATTGTACGCGGTTGAGTGTCATTGGGGGCGCTCCGAAACGTGGCTGTCCGGCACACTGCCACAGCACGTCCCGCGCCGGTAGATGCCGAAAGGCCGGTATGGCCGCCAAGAATTTCACATTGCACAGATCCGGGAATGCGGTAGCTCATTGGGTATGACCCTCCTCATGCCAGAGATGCCTGACCGCCACGCCTTGCCGCTGTACCTTCAGATTTCCGAGATGCTGATCCGCGACATCAACGCCGGACGGCTGGCGGATGGCGTGCGCCTGCCGCCGGAGCGGGCCTTTGCGCAGGAGTTGGGCATTTCCGTCGGCACCCTGCGCAAAGCCTTGGAAGTGCTGGTGCAAAAGGGGCTTTTGGAGCGTGTTCAGGGCTCCGGCAACTATATCCGGGCCAAGGTTGATGTGCAGGCGGTCTATGCCTTCTTTCGGGTGGAGCTGTTGGAAGGCGGCGGCCTGCCCACAGCGCAGGTGCTGGACGTCACGCGGATGCGCAAGCCGGATGATTTCCCTGCCTTTGGTCGAGGCCCCGAGGCACATCGCATTCGTCGCTTGCGCTTCCTCAACAAGGTGCCAGCGATCCTTGAGGAGATCTGGCTTGATGCGGAGTACGCGCCCCGGATCACGCGGGCTGACCTGTCCGAGTCGCTTTACCTGTATTACCGCGACAAGCTGGGGTTGACGGTGCGCCGGGTCGAGGATCGCATGAGCGTCGCAGAGGTGCCCGCTTGGGCGCCGCTTGCCTATGGGGTGGCGCCGGGTGGATTGACGCTGTGTGCGACGCGGATCAGTTTCGATCAGGAGGGACGCCGTGCCGAAGTGTCGCGTGGTTGGATCGACACAAGCGTCGCTGCCTATGTCGCGCGTTTGACATAAGGCGCGACGGTGCGCTTTACACGCTAAGGTGTGTGCCACATTTTCAACACAGGTTAAAAGGGTTTTAGGGCTTACGTGCCACAGACCCCCGTCATTTGGGCGCCACGACACTTTGAATCTGGCGAATGTGGCGAAGTTACGGTAACAAAAAGTCAGAGCAAAAAGCCTGCCGCATAAAAAACAAGGCGGGCACAGAGGTTAGAGTGGTGTATTCATGAACGCGATTGATTTCGTGATCCGTACCGGTGCGGGTACGGTGGAGCGTGGTTCTGTGGGCGGTGAAGGGCAGGAATTTCTGCTGGATGCCGGATACGGAAACGATATTTCCCTAAATTTGAGCCAGATGGACCTGAGCGGCTATGACCGCGCAGACAATGACCTGTTGATCACGCTGTCCGATGGCCGGGTGATCGTGCTGGAAAATTATTTCAGCGAGGGTGCGCTGGGCGCGGCGAATAGCCGGTTGTTCTTGAGCGCCGATGGCGAGTTGAACGAGGTCAGCTTCGTTGAGGCCGAAGGCGGCGCATTGTTCGCGCAATACGGCCCGACAGAGACGTGGGGCAAATGGAGCCCCTCGGACGAGCTTATCTTCATCAACGATCCAGAGGTCATGCCGCAGGTCGCGGGCGAGTACGAAGACGAAGAAGTGGGCATGGCCGCAGCGCTGCCTCTGCTGGGTCTTGGTGGCGGTGCGGCGGCTGGCGGTGCTGGTGCGTTGCTGGGTTTGCCACTGCTGGTCGGCGGTAAAGGCGACGGTGGCGGCGGCGGCGGCTCTGGTGGAGGCGATTGGACCGCTCCGACCGTAGACGATGCGGACGCCACCCACGGCATCAGCGGCAATGACGAAGCTGTCCTGGTCATCACAGGCACGGCAGAGCCGGGCTCGACCGTCGAGATCGTGATCGGTGACAGCACGGCTGTCGGGACGTCCGGGGACGACGGCACATGGCAAGTGGTCTTCGAAGAGGGCAGCTTCCCCGGTGATGGCACGTACGACGATGTGCCCGTGACCGTGACCGACCCGAACGGCACTGTGACGGATCTGGACGGCCCGTCGTACAACATCGATACCACGCCTCCGGCCATCGAGATTGCCGAAGGCACGGTTTCCTTGGGCGATGTCGAGAATGCCGAGGAATTTCAGGACGGTGTGACCGTTGGCGGCACTGGCGAAGCGGGCGCAGAGCTGACCATCACCGTCGGCGACTACACCGAGACGCAGACCATCGCCGAAGACGGGACATGGTCCTTTACCTTTGACGAAACGGTCTTTGCCGAGGGTGAATATACCACCGACATTACGCTGACAGCGACCGATGCGATGGGCAACACCACCGTCGTCACCGATGCCGTGCGCGTCGACACCGTCAATACCGTGTCGCTGGACAATGCGCCGCTGACCGGGGACAACCTGATTTCGGCCGAGGAACTGGACGCGGGCGTGACCTTGACCGGCACAACGCAATCCGGCGCCGAAGTCGTCGTGACCATTGAGGGTGTGTCCCAAAGCGTGGTTGCGGGCACTGATGGCGCGTGGAGCGTGACATTCTCTTCCACCGATCTGGCGGACGGGACCTATGACACCACGGCGGAAATCACCTCCACCGATGATGCGGGCAACGTCACCACGATCACGCATGACTTCTCTGTCGATACGGACCTGGGGTTGACCATCGACACCGACACCTTTGCGGGTGACGGCGTGGTGAATGCAGCGGAATTTGCCTCTGACGTGACCCTGACCGGCACGGGTGAAGCGGGCGCGACCGTGGTCGTGGCCTCTGGCGCAAACGCGCTGGGCACCGCCACAGTGGCGGCGGATGGCACCTGGTCCATCGTTTTTGACCCGACATTGCTGGACGGTGGTCCGGGCGATGCGGATCTGGGGTACACCGGGACGATCACCGCGACGGCAACTGACGCGGCGAGCAACGTCACGACGACCTCTGGCCAAGTCACTGTGGACACCAATACCTCCGTTATCGGGATGTTTGACGACGGCGACCAGATCATCAACGCGTCCGAGCGCGCAGATGGTGTAAGCCTGAGCGGGGCAGCAGAGCCGGGCGCGGCCATCTCGGTGGTCGTGGCGGGGGAAACCCTGACCACCACGGCACTGGCCGATGGCACATGGTCGGTGAATATCGCCGCCGCTCTGATTCCCACCGGCGAGACAACCCTGACCGCAGAGGTCACGGCAACGGATCTGGCGGGCAACAGCGCCTCTGCCAGCATCAACGTCGCCGTGGACACCACTGTCTTTGTCGATATGAATGCCTCCACCGTCGAAGGCGACGGCACGGTCAACGCCTCCGAGCGGGCCGATGGCGTGCAGTTGACCGGCACCACCGAGGCGGGCGCTTCGGTTGTCGTGACGGTCGGTGGCACCGCCTATGAGGCCACCGTCACCGATGGCACATGGTCGGTGACCGTTCCTGCAAACGCAGTGCCGCAGGGCGAAACCAGCATGACCGTGGGCGTTGCGGCGACGGATGTCGCGGGCAACACCGCGACGGAATCCTACGCTGTCGACATCGACACCACGACGGCAGTTTCGCTCAACACGGGCATCGTCGCCGGGGATGGCACTGTCAACGCGGCAGAATATGCCAGCAGCGTAACGCTGACCGGCGCGGGTGAAGCAGGCTCGACACTCGTCGTTACCTCGGGCTTCAACACGCTGGGCACGACCACGGTGGCCGCAAACGGCACCTGGTCCATCGCCTTCAGTCCCTCGCTGATCGACGGCGGGCCGGGTCACTCTGAATTGGGCTATTCCGGCACAATCACCGCGACGGCCACAGACCTTGCCGGCAATACCGCGTCTTCGTCCGGGTCGGTCACGGTGGACACCAACACCACCGTCCTGGGCTTCTTCGAGGACAGCGACCAGATCATCAACGCGGCCGAGCGTGCGGATGGGGTGACCCTGAGCGGCACCTCCGAGGCGGGCGCGGCGATCTCTGTCGTGGTCGCGGGCGTCAGCATGAGCACCACGGCGCTGGCCGATGGCTCTTGGTCTGTTGACGTGCCGGCGGCGATTGTGCCGACGGGCGAAACCACCATGACCGCCGCCGTGAGCGCCACCGATCCGGCGGGCAACACCAGCGCGGCAAACATCAGCATCGCGATCGACACGATCACCAACGTCGGCATGGACCCGTCCACGGTCGAAGGCGATGGCACCGTGAACGCCGCGGAACGCGCGGATGGTCTGCAACTGACCGGCACGACCGAGGCGGGTGCCTCTGTGGTGGTTGCGGTGGGCGGCGCAGAATACAACGCGATCGTCACCGGACAGACATGGTCGATCACCATCCCCGCAGCCAACGTGCCGCAGGGAGAGACCAGCCTGAGCGTCGGCGTCACGGCCACGGATGAAGCAGGCAACACCGACAGCAACGTCTATGCGGTCGACATCGACACGACGACCTTTGTCACTGTCCCGACCGATACGGTCGAGGGTGAAGGGGTGGTCAACGCGGCCGAACGCTCTGACGGGGTTGTGCTGAATGGCACGGCAGAGCCGGGCGCAAGCGTGACCGTCACCATGGCGGGTGTCACCCATGACGCCACCGTCATGGCAAATGGCAGCTGGACCGTGAAGTTCGCCGCATCGGAAATCCCGACCGGCGAGCAGACCGTGACAGTGACAGCCAACGCCATCGACCCGGCGGGCAACGCTGAAACGGCCTCCAGCACGATCGACGTTGACACGCTTGTGCGCAACTTCGGCATCACATCCACGCCCGGCGGCGCGGACGGTGTCGTCAACGCGGCCGAGGCGAGCTCCGGTCTGGAGCTGACCGGCACCACGGAACCCGGCGGTGCGGTTCAGCTGACGCTGAACGGCCACACGGTCACAGCCTCGGTGGCGGCGGACGGGTCGTGGACGGCGCGTTTCAGTGCCAGCCAACTGCCCTCCGGCGAAGTGACCACCACCCTTACGGCGGTCACCACCGATCTGGCAGGCAACACCGACACCCTGACCCAAAACGTCGTGATCGACACGGATGCGGGCAGATTGACCATATCCCCCGATCCGGTTGAGGGCGATGATGTCGTCAACATGGTCGAAGCCTCTGACGGTGTGGTGCTGACCGGCACGTCCGATCCGGGGCAATGGGTCGACGTGACCATGAACGGTGTCAGCCACACGGTTCTGACCGATGCCACCGGCACCTGGGTCGCGCCGTTCTCGGGGTCCGAGATCGCACCGGGCACCTATGATGCCGCCATCACGGCAACCATCACCGACAGCGCTGGCAACACGCTGACCCGGACAGACAGCGTGCATGTGGACACCGAAGTTCTGAACTTCGCCGCATCCGGTGATCCGGTGGAGACGGACAATGTCATCAACGCTGACGAGGCCTCTGATGGGTTCAGCCTGAACGGCACGACCGAAGCGGGGGCCACGGTTACCGTGACCTTCGAAGGCGTGACCCAGACGGCCACGGTGGCCGCGAATGGCAGCTGGACGGTCAACTTTGCAGCGTCGGATATCCCGTCGGGTGAGATGAACACGTCGGCGACCGTGGACACCACCGACATCGCGGGCAACACCGCGACGACCACGGTGAACTTTGCCATCGACACCTATGTGAATGCGCTGTCCATGGACAGCAACGCCACGGGTGATGGCGTGGTGAACGCAGCAGAGGCACAGGCGGGGATCACCCTGACCGGCGATGTGGAGCCCGGCTCCACCGTGTCGGTCACGCTGGGTGGTGTGGTGCATACGGCGGTGGTCGCAGCGTCCGGCGCGTGGAGCGTGGACATTCCGTCCTCCTCCATCCCGACGGGCACGCTGGACACACCGGTGACCATTGCGGCGACCGATGCGGCCGGCAACACCGACAGCATCAGCCAGACGCTGAGCATCGACACCGAGGCCTCCGAGACGCTGAGCTGGACCGGCTATGGCCGCTCTGGCGGCGGTGTGGCGCAGGTCTGGACCGAGGCGACGGATGACGCGATGTTCCTTGGCCAGGTGGACAATCCGTCTGGTTCGGCAAGCGTGTCCGAGGTGAATATCGCGAACACCGTCGAGTCCGGGAATGATGCTTACCTGTTCCTTGATGCGCCGGTGGCCGATGGCACGCACCTTGTGCTGGCGTCGACCGATGCGGCGGGCAACACCTCTGGGGCCTACCTCGTGACGGACGATCCCGCCACGAACCAGGTACAGATGTCTGACGATATCGCCAGCGCGCTGCGGGTCTACAACGTCGACACCATCGATCTGCACTTTGCCGAAGATTCCAACCTGACGCTCACCGAGTCGCAGATCGCGGAACTGTCCGCGACCTCTGACACTGTGGCGATCCGGGGCGGGGCCGACGACAGCATCACGATTGACGGTGCAGTGGCCGGAGGCACCCATTCCGAAGGTGGTGTGAATTACAACGTCTTCACCCTTGGTGATACGACGGTGCTGATCGAAGACGATATTACCAACATCACTACGGTCGTTTAACGATTATTTTCCGGAGGCCCGGATCAACCGGGCCCCGGATCCCGCGGCAATACAATTTCGCGCCATAACGGGGATATGACTATGAGCAAGAGCAGGCAAAGCTTGGGCATGATCGCTATTCTGGCGCTTCTGCCGGGCTGTATGAGCGATTTGGGAGAAACGGTCTCGCGGTTTCGCGGATCGGAGGCCACGGCGCCGACCGGCACCGGGCCGGTGCAAAAAGCCGTGGTGAAACCATCGGACGCGTCTGAACTGATCCATGCGTTGCAGACGCGCCCGACGGTGATCATTTCGGGCACGCCCTATTCACAGGTTGCCGACGCGGTGATCGCATCCGACACCCGTGTGGCGGCTGCGGAGTTGCGCGTGGCGCAGTTGCGGGCCGAGGCCGCGCAAAAGAACTGGATGCCGCGCATCGGACCGAACATCTCGCTGACATCGCTTGGCGATGTGGTGGCGCAACTGGTCATAAATCAGGTGCTTTTTGACAACGGGCGCAAAGTGGCGGAACGCGATCTGGCCAAGGCCAACGTGGAACGCGCCGCCGTTCAGTTGGTCGAGGATGGCAACAGCCGCGTTTATGATGCGCTGTCCCTGTATGTGACGGCTGAGGAAAACCGTGATCTGGCGACACATTTGAACCGCGCCTACGACGACATGGCGCGATTTGAATGGGTGATGCAACAGAGGGTTCAGGGCGGCGTGTCGGACATGTCCAACCTCAATGTTGTGCAACAAAAACTGGCGTCGATCCGTGCGCGATCCGGGGAGGCCCAGGAGGCCGCGTCTACCGCCTTGGCGGAGCTGAACGCGATGTCCGCACGGCCCCTGTCCGACCTGCGTGGCCTTGGCCAGGTACGCGATGCCGAAGCGGGTGAGCCGCTCGGCGTGCTGCGCGCGCGGGCAGAGCGGGAGCAGGCCATGGCAGAGGCACGCATCGCCCGCGCCAGCCATTTGCCGGGCCTCGCCGCCAATGGGTCGATTGATCGTGATGGCACGATGGGGGGTGGTCTTGAAGTGACCACCGACACGTTGTTCGGCTTGGGCACCATGGCCGAGTTCAAGGCGATCGAGGCCACCAAGGAAACCGCCGATCGCAGAGTCGCCGAGTCCCGTGAAATCGCCGCGCGTCACATCGCCAGTCAGCAATCGAAGCTGACAGCTTACCGCCGCCAGGCCGAAGAGGCGATTGGCCTGCGGCAAGCGGCGAAACAGAACCTTGAGCTGTTCCAGCGCCAATTTGAAGGCGGCCAGCGTCAGGTGATGGATGTGGTCGGCACCTACGAGACCTTTGCCCGGGCGCTCGAAACCGAGATCCAGCTGAAGTACAAAGCCGCCCGTGCGGAGCTTGAACTGTCACGCCTGCGGGGCGCGTTGGCGGAGGGAGCTTCGATTTGAGCCAAGTCCTGCAGATGGCTGCTGCGGTCCGCAAGGCGGTTCCGAAGTCCAGCACGAAGACCTCCAAGTTTTCACAGAAAGCGACGTCGCGCGCGGATCTGATCCGCGTGCTGGCGGGGCGGATGGGGGTCGAGGCCAAGGCGACAGACATCCTTGAAGCGCTGTCGCAAAACGCCGGCTGCGATGACAGTTACGACGCGTTTGCCTTGCGCATGGGCGCCGAGGCCGCTGGTTTGCTGGCCTTGGAAGACGAGCCGGACAAGTTGGTTCCCGACCTGTGGCCCGCCATCGCGGTCATGTCCAATGGCCAGGCGGTTCTGGTGTTGAGCCAGGACGCAGGCGAGCTGATGATCTATGACACCACCACGGTGTCACGTCAGTCCGAAGTGAGCGTGGCTGAGTTTGGGCGTTACTTCAGCGGGCAGTTGATCCGGGCCGAGGCGCCGGTGTCACTCCTGGCGGAGACCCATGCGCAGGTTGATCGTGAAAAGCACTGGTTCTGGGGGCAGTTCGGCAGATTTTCCAAGCAGTTCGGCGAAGTCGCCCTCGGCTCTTTCGTGGCGAACCTGTTGGCCGTGTCCGTGGCGCTGTTTTCCTTGCAGGTCTATGATCGGGTGATCCCGCACCAGTCCGAGGCAACGCTTTGGGTGTTGGCCGCAGGCGCCGGTTTGGCGCTGCTGCTGGAGGCGTTCTTGAAAGTTGCGCGGTCGCAACTGCTGGATGGGGCAGGGCGCCAGATTGAACTTGGCGTGCAGAACCTGCTGATGAAGCGGCTTCTGGGCATGAGGTCCGATCTGCCGGGCCGGTCGCCCGCGCAATTGTTCAGCTCCATGCGGGAGTTCGGGTCGGTCAGGGAGTTCTTTACCGCCTCCACGGCCGGGGCGCTGGCGGATATACCTTTTATCTTCGTCTTCTTGCTGCTGGTCTGGTCCATTGCCGGGTCAGTCGTCTGGGTGCTGATCATCGGCGGTGTCCTGATGGTCGTGCCGGGCCTGCTGATGCAGCGCAAGATGATCCGCCTGACACAGGAAATGCAGGGCGCCTCAACCAAGATGTCGCGTTTGCTGCAAGAGGCCGTGGTCGAACTGGACACGATCAAGACGCAGCGCGCAGAGGATCGTTTTGTCCGTTTGTGGGAAGAGCTGACCGCCGTGCAGGCGCTCAAATCATCGGACCAGCGCAAGCTGGCTGCGAGCCTGGGCTTCTGGTCCCAAGGGATGCAGCAGGCGACGTATGTGGCGGCAGTCATCACCGGGACATACCTTGTGTTTGCCGGGGACTTCACCGTCGGCAGCATCATCGCCGTGGGTATCCTGTGTTCGCGGACACTGGCCCCGCTGACGCAACTGTCGGGTATCATGGCGCGCTGGGGCAACGTGAAGTCCGCGCTCGATGGGTTGGACAAGATCGCGCATGTGCCGCAGGACCGCTCCGCGACGCGGACCTATCTGCGGCGGGAACGGTTTGAGGGCAAGTTCGAGCTGGACGCCGTGACCTACCGCTATGATCCCGAAGGCGCTGCGGTGCTGGATCTCAAGGGGCTGCAGATCCTGCCGGGGCAGGTGCTGGCCGTGCTCGGGGCGAATGGGTCCGGGAAATCGACGTTGCTGAAAATGCTGACCGGGCTGTATGCGCCCGCCTCTGGCAAGATGCTGATTGACGGCACCGAGATGACGCAGATCGAGCCAAAGGATCTGCGACGCGGTATCGGCTATCTTGGCCAGGACGTGCGTCTGTTTCACGGCACGCTGCGCGACAACATGAACCTGTCCTTGCTGGAGCGCGATGACGACCGATTGATGGAGGCGCTCGATTTCGCAGGCCTCGGACCATATGTGCGGGCACATCCCAAGGGCCTGGACCTCGACATCCATGATGGTGGCGAAGGGCTGTCTGTCGGGCAGCGTCAATCCATCGGCTGGGCAAGGCTTTGGTTGCAGGATCCTCAGATCTGCTTGCTGGACGAACCAACCGCCGCGCTGGACCAGACGCTGGAAAAGGCGCTTATCACGCGGTTGGAAACATGGCTGGCCGGGCGCACTGCGGTCATTGCAACGCACCGGGTGCCGATCCTGCAACTGGCGACGCGGACAATGATCCTTGCCCACGGGCGCATGGCCGTGGACGGGCCGCGGGATCAGGTTCTGGCGCATCTGCGCAAGGGAGCCGCGTGATGGCAATATCGTCGACCAACCTGCAACGGCAGTTGTCAGGACGGATGCGCGGGCCGTCGATGACCATCTGGCTGTGCGCGATTACTGTCTGGTGCTTCATCATCTGGGCATCCATGGCCTGGCTGGATGAGATCGTGCGGGGCGATGGCGAGATCATCTCCTCCTCGCGTCCGCAGATCATTCAGAACCTCGAAGGCGGCATCCTGTCGGAACTGATGGTCAAGGAAGGCGACGAGGTGCTGCGTGGCGATACACTGGCGCGGCTGCAGGGGATCCAGTTCCAGTCGTCGGTGGACGACCTGAACGACCAGATCACCGCGCTTGAAATCCGGCGTTTGCGGCTTGAGGCCGAACTGGCGGGGGCCTCGGTTGTCGATGTGCCAGAGGCCTTGCGGGAGCGTCTGCCA
The DNA here is from genome assembly GCF_040148795.1 of Sagittula sp. NFXS13. Lineage (NCBI taxonomy): Bacteria > Pseudomonadati > Pseudomonadota > Alphaproteobacteria > Rhodobacterales > Roseobacteraceae > Sagittula > Sagittula sp. NFXS13. The sequence goes on along the minus strand of NZ_JAGEMH010000009.1, from coordinate 115,924 downwards.
AATATGGTCGCGTCGGAGCAATCTCTGCTGGCGGCACGGCAATCAGACTATTACTCGCGCCGTGCTGGTGCGCAGAAGGTGCTGGACCAGGCGGCGGAAGAGCTTTCTCTGCTGGAGAACCTCCTCGACAAGAAGGTCGTGGCGTTGATCGAAGTAACCCGCGCCCGCAAGGCCGATGCGGATGCGCGGAAAAAATACGATGAGATCGTGACGCAGACCGAACTGGGTCGCGCCGAGGAATATTCCGAGACGCTCAAGGAGCTTGCGACGCTGAAGCAGAACCTCAAAAGCTCAGTGGATCAGTTGAACCGCACGGTGCTGACCTCCCCCATGCATGGCGTGGTGAACAAGTTGTCGGTCACCACCATCGGCGGCGTTGTGCGTCCGGGTGAGGAGATCATGCAGATCATTCCTGTGGATGAGGAGCTGTTCGTTGAAGCGAAGGTGCGTCCCGAGGACATCGCCAACATTCGCCCCGGCCAAGAAGCGACGATCAAGCTGTCAGCCTACGACTACACGATCTACGGAACGCTGAAGGGGCGGGTGGATGTGATCTCTGCCGATACGTTCAAGGACGAACAGCGCCCGGAAATGCCGCCGCACTACAAGGTGACGGTGCGGGTGGATCTGACGTCGCTGACCGATCGTCAAGTGAGCATGGCGATCCGACCGGGGATGCAGGCGCAGGCAGAGTTGCACACGGGAGAGAAGACGGTGCTGCAGTACCTCTTGAAACCGCTGTACAAATCGCGGGAGGCCTTCCGCGAGCCGTAATCCGAATGAGCGCTGGCGCGCGCTTCGTTTCTCGTTCGTCCGCCTTTGGCGGTCTCCTCGGGTCTGCCGCGCGTGGATATCTCGCGGTACAGACATGCTGAGGTCAGGCGTCTGTGTCCATCCAGATTGTCACGGGGCCATCGTTGGTCAGGCTGACCTGCATGTCCGCGCCAAAGCGGCCATTGGCCGTCTGAATGCCCTGCGCCGCGACCTGTTGGGTAAAGTAGGTATAAAGCGCTTCGCCTTCTGCTGGCGGGGCCGCCGCAGAGAAGCCGGGGCGGTTGCCGCGTGAAGTATCGGCTGCCAACGTGAATTGGCTGACGATAAGGGCGCCGCCGCCCATGTCCAGCAGGGAGCGGTTCATGCGTCCCTCGTCGTCTTTGAAAATGCGGAGTTTGGCAATCTTGGCAGCCAGTTTGTCGGCCTGTGCCTTTGTGTCGCCCTGCATGGCGCAAATCAGGATCAGGGCGCCCGGGCCGATCTGGCCGACGGCCGTGCCGTCTATATCGACACGGGCCTCTGTAACGCGCTGAACAAGGGCTCTCACAGCTCGGTGCTCCACGGTGGGTTGGCACCTGCGCGGCTGACTGTGATCGCAGCCGCCTGAACGCCGAGTTCTGCGGCGTCTGTGAGATCTGCGAGCCAAGCGGCGGCGAGTTTTTCGCGGCTGAGCAGCCCTGCGCGATCGAGACCGGCAAGGAAGCCCGCGTTAAAGGTGTCGCCTGCGCCAACGGTGTCGACGACCGTGACCTTATGGGCGGCAACGCGTTGGGTGCCTTCGCGCGACACCACATCGACGCCGTCGACCCCGCGGGTCACGAGCACCAGCGCGCAGCCGTTCTTGAGCAGGGCTTCGGGCGTGGTGCCCAGCCAGTCCATATCCTCGTCCGAGATCTTTACGATGTCGGCACGGCACAGCATCGTATCGAGGCGCGCGCGGTAGCGGGCTTCGTCGGTGATGAAGCCGGGGCGGATGTTCGGATCGATCATGATGACGCGGTCGTCGGCCTGAGCGCACAGCGCTGCGTAGGTATCAGCCGCGGGCTCACCGACGAGGGAAATACCGCCAAAAAACAGAGCCTTGATCGTATCGGTGAGGTTTGGGAGATCTTCGGGTGCGAGCAGCCGCCCAGCCGTGTTTTCGTCGTAGAACGCGTATTTGGCGTGACCGTCCACCAGCGTAACGAATGCCAGTGTCGTGGGCTTGTCGGATCGGGGGCAGAGGCTGTGATCGACCTTCGAGGCGGTGAGCGTTTCGGCAAGGATCTGACCGAAAAGATCATTCGATACGCCGCCGAAGTAACCGGATGAGGCGCCGAGCCGACCGAGAGCAATGGCGGTGTTCATCACCGCGCCGCCTGCGTAGGGAGCAAAGGCCACTTCTCCCGCAGCAGTGGTGCGCGGGAGCATATCGATCAGAGCTTCGCCACAACAGAGGATCATCGCAAACCGTCCTTGAATGAGAATGTTTGCGCTATCTATCAGAAATTGCCCCTGTGTAGAAAGGGAATATTGCGCGCGTTAACCTTTGCAATGTGTCGCGCGACCATAGCCTGCGTGACACAGGTTGAAATTCGGTTACTTAGCCGCCCTTCGCATAGAAATATCCAATGACGCCGGCCACGAGCAAGCCGAGGATCACGGCAAACGCGATCTTCCAAGCGGACCAGGGGCGTTCGCCCTGCACCCGGCCAGTCCGCCCGTTTACTACAAAACGATAGCTTTTGCCCTGATACTTGTAAGCGGCCAGCCAGACCGGCAGCAGGACATGTTTGAAGGTTATGTCGGACACATCCGTGTCGATGCGGTTGATCCTCTGGCGATCGCCGCCGATGTCGAACTTCACGTCACGTTCAATCTGGCGGTCCATTTTTTGAAGCGCTTCGACAAAGCCTTCGTCAAGGTCGACCTGATAGCCTTCGGCCCGAAAACCCGCAAGAAATTCAGGCCGATAGGGCTCCATCGCGGAGAGGTCCCACGGCTCCAGCGCATCCGTGAATTTCTTTGGCAGAGCCTTGGAGGCCAGAACCAGCACGTCGTCGAAGAAGCGCGAGACACGGCCTGAGGCGGGTCTCCAGCGGACCTTTTGCACCTGCACGGTTTGCGGTTTCCCGTCTCGCATCACGGTCCTTGATTCATAGTAAACCGTGCCGCGCGCACCGGTGTAGTCTGAGCGGGTTTCGGCGTCGAAGGTCCAATACGGGACGTAAATGCCCTGCATCTTGCGGCCCTTGCGGGCGTATTCCTGAAGGCCGTTCGGCGCGAACCAGAGGCGACCGAGCCAGTCGTTCATCGCGGCGCGGCCCGCGCTTTCGTCCAGAGAAAAGGGCAGCAATCCCCGTGGCTTGATGTGCCTGTGCGTTCCGGTGTCGGTGACAACGGGCGTGGCGCAGAAGGGGCATTCGGTGGCGTGGACATCCGGGTCAAATTCGACCTGCGCGGCACAGTTGGGACAGGTGGTGACGCGGATCTCTTCCATCTCCTGCAAGGGCAGAAGGTTCTTCAGCGCCGCGTCGAAGTCGAGCTCTTTGATGCCGCCTTCCCACGGGCCGGTTTGTTCCATCACGTCCCGTGTCGATCCACAGAAGTCGCAGATCAGCATATTTCTTTCAGGATCAAAGCGGTAGTCGGCACCACACTGGTCACAAGGGAAGCGGTGTTCTTCGGTCGCAGTGGGATGTGCCGTCGTGGGCGCGGGCGGCGGCGTGTCGGTCATGAAAGGCGTGCTCCGGTGCGCTGTCAGGTTTCCGGCATCCTAAGCGGTGAGGCGCGGAGCGAAAGAGGTAAATCGGCGTTCAGGATCGGCTTTTGTTAAGGCTGCGTCCGCTGAGATGAACGCGGCGTGCGGTGGCAGATGTTGTTGGGGGTGAAGGACGAAACCACAACAGCGGAAGAATTTGGTAACAGATGTTATCTGTTTGGAAGGTGTGAACCGACCGGTTTGGGGCTGAAATCCGGTCGGATGTTAACCTTCCTGATGTGATCCTGAATGACCTTACGTCAACTCATCTTAACCTCTGAACTATTGGCATGGCGCAAACCCGCGTAGAGGCGCCTTGCTGGCTTGTGGTCGGTGTCTGGGCGCGTAGGTTGTGTGCGTATCGACGGGGGGCGTGGGAATGAGACTGATCTGCTTGGCAATGGTGGTTGCGCCGATGATGGCGCAGGCCGACGAAGTGTCCTGGCGTTTTGCCTGGAACGGCAACGGCGGCTACGCGGTACGTGGCGGAATGTCCTATGAAACAACCGCGATCGACGGGCCATTGGTCACCGGGTCCGATGTGTCATGTTTTTTCATCGAGGGCACCCGGAACGGCGAGACCATTGGTCAGTGGGGCCTTGCTCTGCTGAACGAAGAGACCTGGTGGAGACTTTATTTCGATCCGGTTGCCGAGGCGTTCCTTGTCGAAGGCATGGGCGTGGACATGCCGCAGGCGTGGAACATGGACGGCTTCGGGACAAGCTGTGGCGCGGGCGGTTTCGGCTTTAACATCGGCTCTGCTGCGCAGGACATCTGCATTGACGAGCAGCTGATCGTTGAAAGTCAGGTGGACCCCTACACGCCACTGTCAGCGGTGCGGGATGATGGCCTCGCGTTTCCGAGTTACGCTTGTGAAGGTCCGTCGCTGCTGAGCCGTTTGGAACTGGACTAGCGGCCGAGAGGGTGATGCGCCCCCGGCCTCATATCTTGCTGGTGAACTGGCGGCGGATCACATCGGGGGTGGAGGCGGCGGCATCACGGTGAAAAGCTGCGCCAGTTCCGTGACCTCGCCGGCCTTCTTCCAGCCGTCCTGACCCGGTGTCCAGACGTTGGTGTCACGGTCGAAGTCGCCAGTCGTGACCATCTTGCCGAGATCGGCCTTGGAAAACGGTCCGGTGGTCTGACCGGCCTTGGCAATGTGCCAGACATGTTCCACCGGCGGCGGGGGAGGCGGAGGCGGCGCACTGGCCGCGGGCTGTTGCGGGCGCTGGCCCCACGGGCCGGGCTGCGCCATTTGCTGCGCCATATTCATGCCCATGCCTGCCCCAAAGCCCATGCCCATGGATTGATCCATCGCACCACCCTGGCCCATGGCCTCGGCGGCTTTCCACTTCATGTGATCGTCGAGATTGCCCGCCAGACCACGCGAGGTCCGGGCATCCAGCGCTTTTTCAACTGCCGGCGGGAGAGAGATGTTCTCGATGTAGAGTTCGGGCAGCGACAGGCCGTAGGCGGCGATGGTGGGGTCGATGGCCTTGGCAATCAGGTCACTGACTTCGCCCACATTGGCGGCCATGTCGAGCACGGGAATGCCGCTTTGCGCGATCGCCTTGGAGAACGCCTGCACGATGATGTTGCGGATCTGAAAGGTGACTTCGTCAGTGGTGAATTCGCCGTCGGTGCCGACAATTTCGGTCATGAACAGCGCCGGGTCCGCGACCTTGATCGTGTAGGTGCCAAAGGCCCGGATGCGCGTCGGACCGAATTCCGGGTCGCGCAGCATGATCGGGTTCTTGGTCCCCCACTTCAGGTTGGTGAAGCGGTTGGTGTTGACGAAGTAGATCTCGGACTTGAACGGACTTTGAAAGCCGTGGTCCCAGTGTTGCAGCGACGTCATGATCGGCATGTTGTTGGTTTCCAACATGTACAGGCCGGGGGTGAAGACATCGGCCATCTGGCCTTCGTGCACGAACACGGCGGCCTGGCCCTCGCGGACGGTCAGCTTGGCGCCGTATTTGATCTCGTGGCCTTCGCGTTCAAAGCGCCAGACGAGCGTGTCACGGGTGTCGTCCGTCCAATGGATGACGTCGATGAACTGACCTTTGAGAAAATCCCAGATCGGCATGAAAAATCTCCTTCCCTGAAATCTTTGCTTAACTTGGCGTGTCGTTGCCCGTGAGCGCGGCGGCTTTGCGACGGACGATGGGCAGCGCGTCCTCGGCGGACATGCCCGGTGTCAGTGCCGGATCGTAAAGGATCTGTAGCAAAAGCTCGTCATGGCGGGTGAGCAGCGCAAATTCGTCGTCGTCGTTAAAGATCGTCGGACGTGCCTGGGGGCTGTCGTTGGTCAGTCCCAAGCCCTGGGCGATTTCCTCGTGCACACAGGAGCGCCGCATGAGTTCGGGGTGTTCGGACCGGATCACGGCGATGGCGTTGCCGTAGTCGTAGCCGCCGTTTTCCGTGGCAAAGGCAACCACCAGACAATGGATGCCGCGTGGCAGGTTGCGGAACAGGTTCAGGGCCGTGGGGTTCACGCCGGGGACGATTTCGCGGATGCGATCCGCGACCAGCGCGTGATCGTCCTGTGCGGTGAAAATAACGTGAAAGTTCGGGTTCTGATCCGAGACCGTGATCGGATGGCCCGTGATGCCGCCCAGACGCTTGGCGTACTGGCTGACCTGCGCCTCGTCCCATGCGCGCTGATCGCTTGGCACGTTGGGCGTGAATTCGGTGGTCATCCGCACCGGCTGGGTCCATTTTTTCACCGCAGAGGTGGCATTCGCACCGGAGGGACGCAGCCCCTGACCGCGCACGTATTCTTCTTCCAAGGCGATGGCCATGAAGTGCCGGACCAGCATCGTGTCGGTGAAGGGCGAATCCGGACCGCCGCCGTCGGTGCGCAGCAGGCCCTGGGCCAACAGATCCGCCTGAACGCGCCGGTAATAGGCGGCCATCGGGCGGCTGGCTGCTGTCTCCTGAATCGTCAGGTCGGGCGTCGCGGCTGGCGGTGGCGTGGCCACCGTCGCCGGACGCGTCTGTGGGCTGACGGCTGTCTCACGAGGAGCAAGCGTCGAAGTCTCGCAGGCGGCGAGCGCCGCGAGGCTGGTCAGGGCCAGCGCGCGGAGCAGATGCGTCGTCGTCATGTCAGGACGGCACCGAGGTCGCGGCCACGTCGCCTGTGCCGGTCTTTGCGGCCTTCGCGGAGGCAAGAGTGTCGCGCAGATCTTGTTCCATCTTGATCAGCTCTTCCTCTGCCTTGGCGCGGCGGGCCTTGCCCTCGTCTGCGATGCGCATGGAATCCTCAATGGTGCCGATAAGGTCCGCGTTCGCCTGCTTGACCGCTTCGATATCGAAGACGCCGCGCTCCATCTCTTCGCGGATCATGGCGTTGCTGTCGCGCAGGTTGGAGGCGTTGGAGGTCAGCAGCTCGTTGGTCAGGTCGTTGGCATCGCGCACGGCGGCGGCAGCCTGTTTGGACCGCTGGAGGGTGACGGCCTGCGCCAATTGTGTTTCCCACAGGGGCACGGTGTTCACGAGCGTGGAATTGATCTTTGTCACCAGTGACTTGTCGTTTTCCTGCACCAGTCGGATCGACGGCAACGACTGCATTGTGACCTGACGGGTCAGTTTCAGGTCGTGCACGCGGCGTTCCAGATCATCGCGGGCGCCGCGCAGGTCGCGGAGTTCCTGAGCCTTCATGACCTGCTCGCCTTCGGGGGCGTTCTGGACTTCGTTGTCCTTCGCAGGGATGGCGATGCTGTCCAGTTCCTGCAGCTTTTCCTCACCCGCCGCGATGTACAGCGCCAGTTCGTCATAGAATTGCAGGGTCTTTTCATACAGCAGATCGAGCGACTTGATGTCCTTGAGCAGCGCGTGCTCGTGCTTCAGAAGATCCTCGGTCACCCGGTCGATCTGGCCTTGCACCTCTTCGTAGCGCGCGGTGAATTTCGCGAAGGGGGCGGCGCGGCCGATCAGTTTTTCCCACCACGAGCGATCGCGGCGCACGTCCAACTCCGAGACAGAAAAGCCCCGGATGGTGGTGACGATACCGCGCAGGCTGTCCCCTGCCGGGCCCACGTCCTTGTTGCGCACATCCGTCAGCATCGCCTGCGAGATGGTCTGCAGCTCCGCCTGTGCCGCAGAGCCAAAAGAGACGATGGACTGCGTATCGTGCATGTCGATTTCATCCATGCGCGCGCGGATTTCTTCGGAGGTTTCCGAGGTCGCGTCTTTCATGGGAACGATGGCATTGGCCTCCTTCGGCTCCGGCAGCACTGTGGCGTTCACTTCGTCAACCATCTGGAGCGTCTGTTCAGCGCCTTGGCGCACGTTCTCGGACATTGGGAAAATTCCTCATTTCGTAAAAATCAGCGCATCTCGCGATCAAGATGAACGCCCTCGCGCTGCAAACGATCCCGCAGCACGTCAATTTCAATCGTCAGATCGGTGTTGTCTTCCAACAGCAGCTTGCGATGTTTCTGATCAAAGCTGTCTTCGAGATCGGTCAGCAGCATCATGAAGTCGCTCTTTGCTTGGCGATCCTGGCTTCGGGCGTAGATATCAGCGAATTTGATCGCCGCATCCTTGGCCCCCATCAGGTAGACGCCCAGATACCTGCGCGCAGCGGTCAGGTCGCGGGGATCTTCTTCGACGGTGCGGATCATCTCGCGCACCTTGAGGGCGAAGCGGTCCACACGGGCCTCGACAGTGCGGTCGTCCGCGCGTTTGACGGCGTCGATCATGTCGGCGAGGTGCCTTTCGGCCTCATCGATAACGCGGGCCACGCGGTCCTGTTGGAACGTGTCGATGCCTTCCATGCCCTTGTTCGTCATCGGGTCGATGCCGAACGCGCCGATGTGCAGCGCCGTTGCAACGACACCGTAAATCGCCGGAACCACGATCCCAGCGGAAGATGTCCACGCGGCCAAGGCTGCCCCGACGCCACACAGCGCAGCGGCAAACAGCTTGCGGGGGATGGCGGGGCGGCGGGCGATCTTGCGGTCGTTGTAGGCGGCCTCGGCATTCATGCCGTCGCGCAACAGCCATGCGCCGAGCACCAGCGATCCCGCCCCGAGCAAACCCATGGCCATATCCACCGGCGCTTCGTTGATCGAGGTAAACGCCAGGATCAGACCGGGGATGAACATGACGTTCGACCGGGCACCCGCGGGCGCGACCCTGGCGCCTTTATACGCGGGGCGATCGTCTTGATCCACCGCGGATTGCGAGCCGCCGTCAGGGCTGTATTTGCCGCCGAACCGTCTGGCCATGCTTACAGTCCCCCGAGCCAGCCGGTGGTTACTCCAAACAGGAGCATAAGCAGCAGCACGAAGCTGATTTTCTGCAAGGCTTTTCCGGACATGCGTGCCCCTTGGCGTTTCACTCTATGCGTGAAACTTAGGGGCTAAATGCTGCACTTGCTAGGGGCAACCGTTTGAGGACTGCGTCGCTCGCACGAATTCTGGGTTCATTGCCACGAGTCGGGGCAGGGGCGTCCTGTGCGATTACGCGGGGGTGTTGCTGGGCATCCGGTTAAGTAGGATGTCAGCCTCAACCTCGAAGGCGTCCTTGTCGCCGCGCACGCGGATCTTGCGGGCGCTGGTTTCAAAACTCTCAGTCATGACCTCAAGTTTTGCAATGTAGCGACGGCGGGCAAAAGCCGAGCTTTCCCGCGCATTTCCCATGCACAGCCGGTTTGACTCCGCGTCCAACAGGCTGATGAATTTATCCATCGGGCGCTGCAGCCGCAGCACAGATTCCGGGTCACGGGTGAAGCTGCGCAACAGGCGCATGACCAGGTGGCGCGCGGCCTCTGTCCGGCGGGTTAGTTCCGCGTCCTCAAGCATGGCAATGCGGTCAGCGATCTGCGTCAGCGCGTGTTCCGTGCGCTCCGTTGCGATCTGCGCTTGCAGGCCCGTGTCAGGGGAGGCGGTTGCGAGGGGAATCTTGTCGCGGAGCGGGTCGGTTCCGAAGGCGGCATTGCCGAGGCCGACGGCCATCCCGCCGATTATCAACGGCACAAGAATGCTGTCAAAGTGGTGCCCTGCCAGAAGCGTGACCAGCAGGCCCAGGAGCACTTCACCAAGGATTTTTCGCGGAATGCGCGGCGCGCGCGCGCCGGGGGTGTTGGTGTAGGCATAATGTCGGCGTTGGCCTGTCGCGATCAGGCGAATGGCAACGCACAGCAACCACAGTTGCATAAAGGCCGTCGCCACATCGGAAAATGTTCCCTCAAAGAGCCAGGCTACCAATGGAAGGGCGGCGATGAGCAGGATGTTCAGGCCGGAGTCGATTTCCGCCTCGGATGGGGGCGTTTCCATGTTTCGGTTGTGCAGCAGAGCGCGTGGCATGACAGTCACCCCCAGAAGCTCAGCGTAAAGATCAAAAGCCACAGCAAGGCAAAGGCCGTGCGTCGCGTCAGCTCTCCCTTGTCGAGGAAACGCTTCGTGCTGACCCGCAGCATCTCGTAGGTGTCCTGAACAACAGAACGGAGATTCGCCAGCACCATCAGTGCGGATCCGAAAAGGATAAGAAGGGCGAGTGTCGTGGTCATCATGAGGCTTAACCTGCGGACCAAACCGGGCAAAAACGCGGCGGTCAGCGGGAAAAACCTTGAATTCGTAAATGGGAGGTTAACGCTCCGCAAAAAATTTATGAATATCAGTTACCCGATGAGCGCCCTTTGCCCGACCCGCGAGACGGCCCCTTGCCACCGGGTTTGGGCCCCTTGTTGAAAGGCTTTCCGCCCGGCTTGTTGGGTTTTCCGAACGGCTTGCCGGCGCCGGCAGGTCGATCACCGGGTTTGCCAAAGCTCTTGCCTGCCCCCGTGGGACGATCGCCGGGCTTGCCTGCGCCTTTGCCATAAGGTTTGCCGGACGCGCCGCGCGCGTTTTCCGGGAGGCTGTCGTCGCGCACTACGCCACGGCGCACCGGCGGCCCACGGCGACCGGCAGGCTTGGTGCTGCGGGCCTCTGGCGCGACGGGGGCGTCCGGTCGTGGCTTGCGATTGCGCGTCACACGGGGTTTGCTTGGCGCCTCGGGTTCCGGCGTGTCGGGCATGCCGAGCTGATCGCGCAGGATCTTGCGGCGGATTTCCTGAACTTCGCCTTCCTTCAGCTGGCCCAACTGGAATGGTCCATAGGAGACACGGATCAGGCGGTTCACGTTCAGGCCGATGTCCAGCATGGCGCGGCGAATCTCGCGGTTCTTGCCCTCGCGCAGGCCGACGGTGAGCCAAGCGTTGGCACCTTGCTGGCGGTCGAGAGACACGATCATCGGCTGGAAAGACTGCCCATCCACGGTGATCCCGTCGCGCAGTGGCTGCAGATCCGCATCGGTCGGGCGCCCGTTGACGCGCACGCGATAGCGTCGCAGCCAGCCGGTCGACGGCAGTTCCAGCTTGCGCTTCACCCCGCCGTCATTGGTCAGCAAAAGCAACCCTTCGGAATTCAGGTCAAGCCGACCCACGGACATGACTCGCGGCAGATCCTCCGGCAGATCGTCAAAGATCGTCCTGCGGCCCTGCTCGTCCTTGGTGGTCGTCACGAGGCCGGTGGGCTTGTGATACATCCACAGGCGCGCCTCGTCGGCGGCCTCCAGCGGGGTGTCATCCACTGTGATCCGGTCGGTGTCGGTGACATTCAACGCGGGCGAGGTCACGGTTTCACCGTTCACGGTGACGCGGCCTTCTTCGATCATGCGTTCGGCTTCGCGGCGGCTGGCGCGGCCGGCGCGGGCGATGACCTTAGCGATTCGGTCTCCGGGAGGGGTCTTGTTATCCATTTTGATCCCATAGCGCGCGAAGGGGGGCGGGGGGAAGCGGCTTTCCCACCTGCGACGCGCAAGGTACAAGGCGCAATGAGCTTTCGGTCGTATATGGATGAGGCGCTGAGCATGGCGCGCGAGGCCGGTGCACGTGGCGAAGTGCCGGTGGGTGCCGTGGTTGTGTCGCCATCAGGGGACGTCGTGGCGCGCGATGGCAACCGCACGCGGGAGCTGTGCGACCCCACCGCACATGCAGAGGTGCTGGTCCTGCGCGCGGCCTGTGCCGCCCTCGGGTCGGACCGCCTGCCCGGGCATGATCTGTATGTCACGCTGGAGCCGTGCCCCATGTGCGCGGCGGCGATCTCCTTTGCGCGGATCGGGCGGGTGTATTATGGCGCGTCGGACCCGAAATCGGGGGGAGTCGAACGCGGTGCGCGGGTGTTTTCCCAGCCGCAGTGCCATCATGTGCCCGAGGTGTATGATGGCATATCGGCGGAGCCCGCCGCCGCGCTGTTGCGTGATTTTTTCAAGGAGCGACGGTGATGGCGCGTGTGATCTTGCTGAACAAACCTTTCGGGATGTTGTCGCAATTTACCGACAAGGGCACCGAAGGATCTGCGCGCCCGACCTTGAGCGACGTGGTCAAGGTGCCCGGCGTCTACCCCGCCGGCCGATTGGATCGCGATTCAGAAGGGCTTTTGGTGCTGACAGATGACGGCAGGCTTCAGGCGCGCATCGCCTCGCCCAAGTTCAAACAGCCAAAGACCTATTTTGTGCAGGTCGAAGGCACGCCAGATGCCGCGCAGTTGCAGGCGTTGCGCGACGGCGTGACACTCAAGGACGGCAAAACGCTGCCTGCCACCTGCGAGCAGATCGACCAGCCCGACCTCTGGGAGCGTGAGCCGCCGGTAAGATACCGCAAGACGGTGGCCGATTCGTGGATCTCCCTGACGATCCGCGAGGGCAAGAACCGCCAGGTGCGGCGCATGACGGCCCATGTGGGCCTGCCTTGCCTGCGGTTGGTGCGCTGGTCTGTGGGCGATTGGTCAGTTGAAGGACTGGACCCCGGCGCGTGGCGCGAGGGCTGAAGGTCAGACCCCGGCTTAAACCCACTTCGCCAGGGGCGGCAGGCTCATGAGAACCGCATTTGCGTCATGCCCTGTGGCGAGGCCGAATTTCGTGCCTCGGTCGTAGACAAGATTGTACTCGGCATAAAGCCCGCGGTGGATCAGCTGCACATCCTTGTCGGCGTCGTCACAGGGCTGCACACGGCGCTTTTCCACCAATGGCAGGTAGGCGGGCAGGAAAGCGCGGCCAATATCCTGTGTCAGGGCGAAATCCGCCTCCCAGTCGCCCGTATTGCGGTCGTCCATGAAGATGCCGCCAACGCCTCGCGCGCGCTTGCGATGGGGGATGTAGAAATACTCGTCCGCCCATGCCTTCAATTCCGGATAAAGGTCCTCGCCATGCGGATCGAGGTGGGTCTTCTGCGTGGCGTGGAAATGCGCTGTGTCGTCGTCGTACTCAATGCAAGGGTTCAGGTCGGAACCGCCGCCAAACCACCATGCGCCGGGCGTCCAGAACATGCGCGTGTTCATATGCACCGCCGGACATTGCGGGTTCTGCATATGCGCCACGAGAGAAATGCCCGAGGCCCAGAACCGTGGGTCCGCTTCGATCCCCGGCACCCCCCGCGCGGCCATGGCCTTCTGCGCAGGCGTTCCAAGCGTGCCGTAGACGGTGGACACGTTGACCCCAACCTTCTCGAACACGCGCCCGCCGCGCATCACGCTCATCAAGCCGCCGCCCGCGTCGGACCCATCGTCGGCATGACGCTTTGTCTGCGTGACTTCGAACCGACCGGGTGCATCTTCGGAAAACGGGCCAGTGTCGTGGCTGTCTTCCAACGCCTCGAAGGCCTCGACGATCTGATCACGCAGCGCGCGGAACCAATCGCTGGCGCGTTTCTTTTCGGTGTCCATCATGTCGCTCATGGCTGCGGCTCCTCCGTCCCGTTTCGGCGCGCAGCCTAGTGGCGTCACCAGACAGGGGCAATGTGTCGTCGATGCCGCGCGGCTGTCTTCTTTGGTTTGAAAAATACTCTGCGGGTTTCGAGGCGAAGACCCCATCGGGTCGCCTCGTCGCCGCGAGGCGACGTCAATGAATAGGAGCGGCCACAGGATCCAGGAGCGAGCGGCCCCCGTCGACGGTCATCACCTGTCCGGTCATGAAGCCAGAGCCGTCGGAAGCCAGAAACTGTACGGTTTCCGCCAACTCCTTTGCTGCAGCAATGCGGCCCAGCGGCGTGTGCGCCTCGATCAGCGAACGCAGCTCTTTGTTTTCCTTCAGGACTTGCTTCAGGCTGGTGGACATCACCGATCCAAATGCCACCGCATTCACGCGAATGCGTTCCGGCGCCAAGGCCACCGCAAAAGAGCGCGTCATCTGATCCATGGCCGCACAGCTTACCGAGTAGGCCAGCAAATTCGGGTGCGTGCGGCGGGCGGCGATGGAAGACAGGTTGACGATGGCCCCGACCTGCCCTTCGGTCTGCCCTTCGGCTTGTTTGATCATACGTTTGGCGACCATCTGAGACAGCCTGTAGGCGTTCGACAGGTTCTGACTGAGCATTGTGTCCAGAGTGTCATCTTCCGGATCCAGCGGATCGGACGGCAACACCTGCCGCGACCCGTTGATCAGAATGTCGACCCGGTCATAGGAATCCAGCGTTGCCGAAAGCAGGTTGGCCATGGTCAGCCGTTCGCGCAGGTCGCCCGCGAAGTACTTGATGTTGCCGTCTTCATCGACCTTGTCACACTCTTTGCAAAGCTTTTCCTCGTCCATGTCGGCGAGCATGACATTCGCGCCTTTTTCAGCGAAGTGCCGCGCGATGGCGAGACCCACCCCGGTTGCGGCACCTGTGACGATGGCAGTCTTGCCTTCGATAGAGAAGCTCATGAACGATTCCCTGATGGTTTAAGGGGCACCCTAGCGCGGCTCACCGACGAGGGCGAGACGGCCGCGAGGCATGCAGCAGTTTGAAGCGGTTGTCGCCGCCGACTTCGGAAACTTCCTTGAAGTTCTCGCCAAGCGCGGTCTCGTAAGGAAGGTGCCGATTGGCCACCATCCAGAGGTGGCCGTGCGGGGCCAGCATCCCGGCGGCGGAGGCGATAAAGGCGCGTCCCAGCGCGGGGTCTGCCTTGCGGCCCACATGGAACGGAGGGTTCATAACCACCACGTCCAGCTTTGCCGGCGGCGTCCAGCTGGTGGCATCGGCCCAATGGAATGCGGCGCGGGGATCGGTCACATTCTGACGGGCGCAGTCGAGCGCGGCGTGATCCGTTTCCACCAGGTGCAGGGATTTGACACCTTCGTGGCGCAGCACCTCGCGCGACAGCCAGCCCCAGCCCGCGCCGAGATCCGCCATGTTGCCTTTGAACGTCTCGGGCAGTGCTGCGGCCAGTGCGATGGAGGCCGGGTCCGGCGCATCGGCGGAGAACACGCCGGGCGCAACCCAATCGCCATGGGCGTTTTTTGTCATGGCCGGGCGGGCCCATTCGGACAGCGCGTCGCCCGGTTTCAGCCAGAGGCATTTGCCATGCGCCTTGGACACCTGCCCATCCAGGGAGGCGCGCTGTTTTACGGCTTTCATAATGGATTCGATGCCGTCGGTCTTGGCACCGTCGATCACCAGAAGCGGCGCATGGGCGGCGGCCTGTGCGATGCGTGCCTCTGCCAGATCGCGGGCGCGGGGCAGGGTGACTATGGCGGCGGCATAGTCGCCGTCCGGCGCGGTCTGAACCGCAATGCCGCGGGTCTTCCAGGCTTCAAACGCGACCGCATCGGGTTGGATCACGGTGATCTGCGTCGGGTCCAATCCGTCCAGCGGCGCATCGGCGGGGGCGCCGAACAGCGCAACAGGACCGTCTGGAAGGACAAGGCCACCCTGTTCGATGGCATGAAGGATGCGTTCGGAACTCATGGCGTCAGGCCCCAGTGGTTATGAAAACCCCGGCCCTATTCCTTTTCCATGGTGCACTGCAAGGGGTGCTGGTGCCTGCGGGCGAAGTCCATCACCTGTCCGACCTTGGTTTCCGCGATTTCGTGGCTGAAAACGCCCACAACTGCGACGCCCTTTTTGTGCACGGTCAGCATGATTTCGAACGCTTGTGCGTGCGTCATGCCAAAAAACCGTTCCAGCACGTGAACGACGAATTCCATCGGCGTGTAATCATCATTGAGCAGGAGCACCTTATACAGCGGCGGTTTTTTGGTCCGCGGCTTGGTGTCGACGACGACACCTGCGTCGCCTTCGCCATCGTCGGGCGCGTTTCCTGCCATTGTCCAAGTCAAGGTGGATTGCATCATGAGCGGTCTTGCTTTGCGTTTCCGGAATAGGCCTCATTATATAGCGGGACGAGCCGTGGCGAAAAGGGGTTCACGGAGTATGAGGTGTAAATGGCGCAGAATCTCTTAACAATTGGTTTCGATGCGGACGATACGCTGTGGCACAACGAGCGTTTCTTCAAGCTGACGCAGGACAGATTCGCGGACTTGCTGAAGGATCACGCCGATCGTGACCACCTTTCGGAGCGTCTTGTGGCGGCGGAGCGGCGCAACATCGGCCACTATGGCTTTGGCGTGAAGGGGTTCGTGCTGTCGATGATTGAAACCGCGCTGGAGGTGACGGACAATCGCGTCCCGGGTGCCGTGATCGGCGAGCTGATGGAGGCGGGGCGGGAGATGTTGCATCACCCGCTGGAACTGCTGCCGCACGCCCGCGCCGCCGTGGAGGCTGTGGCTGAAACGCATCACATCGTTCTTATCACCAAGGGGGATTTGCTGCACCAGGAGCGCAAGCTGGCGCAATCCGGGCTGGGGGAGCTGTTCAACGGCATCGAAATTGTGTCCGACAAGCAGCCAGAGGTCTACCAACGGATTTTTGGAGGGCGGCCCGGCGGTGTGGACGGCGCGATGATGGTCGGCAATTCGATGAAATCCGATGTTGTGCCGGCGCTGGAGGCGGGCAGCTGGGGCGTGCATGTGCCGCATGATCTTGCCTGGGCGTTGGAGCATGCGGACGTCCCCGAGGGGGCGTCACGGTTCCGTGAGATCGGAGACCTGTCAGATCTGTCAGACTTGGTTGCGGAGATCGGGTAACGCGGCTGACCGCGCCGCCATAAAGTCGCCACAATTCGCCACAATTGAAACACAATCCTACTGGTAGGGGGTGTGAGCGCCCTTTGCCCTAGATGTGGGCGTGATGTGCCTGCAAAACACCATGGAAATCAACAGCCTACGGTCTTTCCGGGAATCACTTATCGTGTTAAGTCTAATTTAACCACGGCACTCGCAGAATGGTGTTGGGCAAGAAGATCACCCACCGAAATATCGGGGGTAAGAGGCAGAAAGGCGGGACTCGTGACGGCACGTCGCAGGCAGTGGGGCCAGTATGGTCTCTGGATATTTACGTTCATGTGGCTGGTTCTTCTCCTGCCACTTCAGGCAACCGCCGCACCTTATGCGGCATTGGTGATGGATGCGCGCACCGGCAAGGTGCTGCACGCGCGCAACGCCGATACACGGCTCCATCCGGCATCCCTTACCAAGATGATGACACTCTATATCGCCTTCGAGGCGGTGCAGAACGGCGAGTTGTCGATGGATACCCTGGTGACCATTTCGCGCAACGCCGCGGCAGAGCCGCCGTCGAAGCTGGGCTTGCGGTCCGGTCAGACCATCGCGCTGCGCTATCTGGTGCGGGCCGCCGCCGTGAAGTCGGCCAATGATGCGGCGACGGCCATCGGCGAAGCGATCGAAGGGTCCGAGGCCGCCTTTGCCCGCCGTATGACCCGCACGGCAAAAGCGATGGGCATGTCCCGCACAACGTTCCGGAATGCGCACGGCTTGACCGAAGAGGGGCATTTGTCCACGGCGCGCGACATGTCGGAGCTCGGGCGGCACATGATCTATGACTACCCCCAATATTATAACCTGTTCAGCCGCGTGACAGCGGATGCGGGCGTCCGCAAAGTGTCGCACACCAACCGTCGGCTGCTGCAAAGCTACAAAGGTGCCGACGGTATCAAGACCGGTTACACCAATGCGGCCGGGTTCAACCTTGTGGCGTCGGCGGAGCGCGGCGGCGAGCGTATCATTGCCACGGTGTTTGGCGGGCGCTCCACGGCGTCGCGCAATGCCAAAGTCGCGGAACTGCTGGACCTCGGGTTCCAGCAATCGCCAAGCCGCGTTGCGCTGCATCGTCCGACGAAGCCGCCCTATCTGGGCAAAGGGGCAGGGCCGTCGGGGATCGTTGTGGCGAACACGGCGGCAGCGGTGCCGGGCACCGGGGCCAAATCGATCCGCGTGGCGAGTGCCGCCGTCAATCGCAGCCTGCGCCCCGCCGCCCGCCGCGCTGTCGCCGTACCGGGTGTTCCGGTGGGTGAAGTCGCGCCGCTCGTGGCCGAACTGGAAAACGAGATCGAAAACGTGCTGCGCGATGTGCAGGAAACCGCAGCGGCGTCTACCGTCCCTGTTGCCAGCGCCCCCCCCGCAGCGCCGGTTCAGACAGCGTCACTTGCCACGGCTGTCGTGGCACCGAAAGCTTCTGCAAAGCCAGCGGCCCGACCGGCGGGGGTGATTCCTGCCCGCGTCGTGACCTTGGATAAGCCGACCCAGGGGCGCGAAGCCGAAGTGGTCACGCGTCTGTCCACCAATGACAGCCGTCATTGGGGCATCAACATCGGCCGTTATCCCAGCCGTTTCGCCGCTGAAAAGGTGCTTTTGAAGACCGCTTTGGCCGAAACCGCCACATTGGATGGATCGCTGCGCAAGGTGGTGCAGGGCAACCGTGGGTTCGACGCGAACTTCATGGGTCTAACGCGCGACAGTGCGGAACTGGCCTGCAAGCGCCTGCAAGCACGCCAGATCAACTGCTTTATGGTCGGCCCAAGCTAAAACCTTCAGGCAGGTCGGGACGCGCCCGACCTGCCAATACGTCACAGAAGCTCAGACCTTCAGGACGATCTTGCCAATGTGGGTGGAGCCTTCCATCCGGGCATGGGCCGCCGCGGCCTCCTCAAGCGGAAATTCCGAATCCATCACCGGGGCGACCTTGCCTGCGTCGAGCAGCGGCCAGACCTTATCGCGGAGCTGCGCGGCGATCTCTGCCTTTGCGGCGTCGCTTTGCGGGCGCAGCGTGGAGCCGGTGATCGTCAGCCGTTTGGCCATGACCAGTGCAAAGTTCAGCTCCGCCTTGGGCCCTTGCAGAAAGGCGATGTGGACCATGCGCCCGTCGGTCGCCATGCATTTGACGTTGCGGGGGATGTAGTCGCCGCCGACCATGTCGAGGATCAGGTCGGCACCGCCCTCGGCATTCAGCACCTCACCGAAATCTTCCTCGCGGTAATTGATCGCGCGCTCGGCGCCCAGGTCGGTGCAGGCCTTGCATTTGTCCGCCGATCCCGCCGTGGCAAAGACCCGCGCGCCGAAATGCGTCGCCAGCTGGATGGCCGTGGTGCCGATACCGGAGGAGCCGCCGTGCACGAGAAACCGTTCGCCCGCTTGCAAGCCGCCACGCATGAAGACGTTCGACCAGACGGTGTAGAAGGTTTCGGGCAGGCACGCGGCCTCCTTCAGGCCCATGCCTTCCGGGATTGGCAGACAATGCGCGGCCGGCGTGGCCACGTACTCTGCATAGCCGCCGCCGGGCAGAAGGGCACAGACCATGTCACCGACCTTTGGCCAGTCTACGCCAGCCCCCACCGCCGTGACCTCGCCCGAGGCCTCCAGCCCCGGCAGATCAGACGCGCCCTTTGGTGGCGCGTAGCTGCCGGCGCGTTGCAGGGCGTCGGGGCGATTGACCCCGGCGTAGGCGACCTTGAGGATCACCTGCCCGGCTTGGGGTTCAGGCACCGGTCGGGTGCAGAGTTTGAGAACCTCTGGCCCGCCAGCCTCGGTGATTTCGATTGCGCGCATGTCAGTCATCGCTGCCTCCCTGTCATTTCGTGGGAAAGCTAGGGCGCGCAGGCCCGAAGGGAAAGCCCCGCCAGATCAGGCACCGGGCGTCCAGCCGCCCGGCAGGTCGTCGCGACGCGCAGAGGCCGGTGGCCTTACCCGGCCCAGAATGCGTGACGGCCCGGCGAACAGCGCGCTCAGCAGCTTGTTGTCACGAACGCCCGCCTTTGCCTTTTCAATGCGCATCACGTCCTCGATGCGGCGATCGAGAAAGGCCCAGGTCGCTTCATTTTCCAGCGAATCATCGCCCAGCCAGTACAGAACCGTAGACGAGTACACAGCGGAGAGGGTTGCGCGCTTTGTGTACCAGTTGAAATCCTCCGAGGTGTCGCCCAGCGCGGTCCAGATCGCATCCGCCGTGCCCCAGATCAGCTTGGCCCCGTCAGCCGCGTAGACGGGAAGCGAGAACAGCGTGGTGCCGCGACGCACGGCCTCGCGGTCCTCTGCCGCTTCGATCCGGGTGCGGACGGCAAAGATAACCTTGTCACGGAAGCGCATTTCCGACAAATCCGCCGCCTCCAGGCGTTTCAGCATCTCGGCATCGCCGCGTCTGTGATAGGCGACGGCGAGGTCCACGGCGCCACGGGGAAACAGCGCACGGGCCACGGTCATGTTGACGTCTGCATCCTTGACGGCGGCGCGAAAGGTGGTTTCTGACCACCCGTCAAAGGCGACGTGCATCATGGCGGCGTCCAGCAGGCGGTCTGCGGTATCGGGCATCAGGTGTTCCTTCCTTGGCGTTGACCACAGGGTAGACAAATAGTGCGGTGCTTGCTATAGGGCCACCTCCTGCACTCTAACTGAAACTCAAACCTAGAAAGGTGGTGAAAACCACATGCAGGTCAGTGTTCGTGACAACAATGTCGATCAGGCGCTCCGCGCTCTGAAGAAAAAGCTGCAGCGCGAAGGCGTGTTCCGCGAAATGAAGCTCAAGCAACATTTCGAGAAGCCGTCCGAGAAGAAAGCCCGTGAAAAGGCCGAAGCGATTCGTCGTGCCCGCAAGCTGGCGCGTAAGAAGGCCCAGCGCGAAGGTATGCTCTGAGAGCTGTAGCTTCCGAACTTACAAGAGTTGACGACCCCCGGGACAGCCGTCTTCGGGGGTTTGTCGTGTTTTAAGGGGAGGCCCGCGCCTCTGGTCGGCAGCGGTGAGGGTTGCGCTTGCCCGGAGGGTTGATAGCGTCCGGTGTCCGCTGCGTGTGCACGTCGGTCGGGCGCGGCGTGTTCGACGTGCAGTTCGCATCCGCACCACGCCACATTTCTAACCGTGGACACGCTTACGCTTCCTACCGAGAGGAAACGACGCCTCGGCTGGAAAAGAACATGGGCTGGCTCAGAGGTGGTCGAAGAAATCCGGCCCGGCCTTGGCGAGCAGCTCCTTTGCCAGGCTCTCCCCCAGCGCAGCGCCGTCCTTGATAGAGCCGCTGATTTCGCCCGCGTGGGACAGGGAACCGTCGGTTTTCAGGATCTCGCCACGCAGCCGCAGTTGGTCGCCGTCCAGTTCCGCAAGCCCGGCGATGGGCGTCTCGCAAGAGCCATCCAGCGTTTTCAGAAAGGACCGCTCCGCCGCCAGTCGCAGGCCGGTGTCGTGGTGATGCAGCGGCGCCAAAAGGCGTTCGGTCAGCGCGTCTCCGACGCGACGTTCGATACCGATGGCACCTTGCGCGAGCGCAGGCAGCATGTCGTCGGTGTCGATGGGGGTCATCGGCACGCCGGGGATCTTCATCCGTTTCAAGCCAGCGCAGGCGAGAAATGTGGCAAAGGCCACGCCGTCCTCAAGCTTTTTCAGCCGGGTCTGCAGGTTGCCGCGAAATTCCACGACCTCAAGATCGGGACGGCGGTTCAGCAGTTGCGCGCGACGGCGCAGCGAGGAGGTGCCGACGACCGCGCTTTGGGGCAGATCGTGGATGGTGTCCGCGTGCGAGCAGATAAACGCGTCGCGGGTGTCTTCGCGTGGCAGGTAACAGTCGAGCATCAGGCCCTCGGGCTGCACGGTCGGCATGTCCTTCATGGAATGCACCGCGATGTCGATGCCGCCAGCCAGAAGCGCTTCTTCGATCTCCTTGGTGAACAGACCCTTGTTGCCGATTTCCTTCAGCGGAATGTCATTGGCAATCATCGAGCGGTCGTCCCCGGTCGTCTTTATGATCACGATCTCGAACGCCTCCTGAGGCAGATCGAAAGCTGTCATCAGACGCTCGCGCGTTTCATGAGCTTGCGCGAGGGCCAACGGCGACCCACGGGTGCCGATTTTCAGTGGAGCGGAGGGAGATGGCATCTGTGTCATGGGTGAAAGCTTTATTCGGCAGACTGTCGGCTGGCAACCATGACAGTATTGCCCTAAGTGCGAAGCAGAGACTTGAGGGAGGCCCCGATGACAAAGACCATTCTGCGCGCACTGGCGGGCGAAACGCTTGAAACGCCACCGATCTGGATGATGCGCCAAGCGGGTCGTTACCTGCCGGAGTACAAGGCCACGCGCGCCGAGGCCGGGGATTTCCTGTCGCTGTGCTACAATCCTGAACTGGCCGCCGAGGTGACGCTGCAGCCGCTGCGCCGCTACGGGTTTGACGCGGCAATCCTGTTTGCCGACATCCTGCTGCTGCCGCAGGCGCTGGGCGCGGATTTGTGGTTCGTCACCGGTGAGGGGCCGCGCCTGTCCACAGTCACGACGCAGGCGGATTTCGACAAGCTGGGCCGTGGGGAGATGATTCACGACACGCTCAACCCGATCTACGAGACGGTGAAAATCCTGCGCCGCGAATTGCCCGAGGATGTGACGCTGATCGGCTTTGCCGGTGCGCCTTGGACCGTGGCGACTTACATGATCGCGGGGCAGGGCACCAAGGACCAAGGCCCGGCGCACGCGCTGAAGGCCGAAAACCGTCCCTTGTTCGAGGCGCTGATTGACCGGCTGACCGAAGGTACCATCGACTACCTGACCAAACAGGTCGAGGCTGGCGCTGAAGTGGTGAAGATCTTCGACAGCTGGGCTGGGTCGCTCAAAGGCGAAGATTTCGACAAATACGCGCTGGAACCGGCGCGGGTGATCACGTCAGAGCTGAAGTCACGTTTCCCGGACCTGCCGGTCATCGGCTTTCCGCGTCAGGCGGGCGACAAATACATCGGGTTCCACAAGGCGACGGGTGTTGACTGTGTGGCAGTGGACGATTCGGTCTCGCCTGAGTGGATTGCCGAGAACGTGCAGCCGGGCGGCTGCGTGCAGGGCAACCTGAAGAACACGCATCTGGTGACCGGGGGGCAGGCATTGATCGATGAGACCAAGCACGTGGTCGAGGCGCTGTCCAAGGGGCCTCACATATTCAACCTTGGTCACGGGATCACACCGGACGCTGATCCGGAAAACGTGCAGATCATGATCGACGCAGTGCGCGGATGAGATCAGTGGGGCGCAGATGCCGGTTGGTCATCTGCGCCCCCATCGATTGCGGCGTCCCGGCGGTGTTCTCGTAGATACACGAACAGGCCAGAGGCGATATCAACGCACAGCCGCGCCACGTCGTCAGGCCGGGCCATTCACCAAAGGTCAGCCAGCGGCAATCCGATGTCTCCGAAGGGCGCAGTTGTGATTGCGGCGTCGGCACGGCGGCAGGCGGCGCTCAAGCCCTGGCCATTCAGCCCGGTGAAAATACCCACGGCGATGAAGATCGGCCAATCGGCGTCGCTGGGCCAGTGCCACGCGCGCAGCAGGAAGCCGAGGCTTTGATTTTCGGGCCCGTCGCCAAAGCGTCCGTCGCCCGCGGACAGTCATTTGCTCGGCATGTCGTTGACCGTGATCGCAGCCACCCCAAGCAGATGCCAAGGGCAGGGGGCAGTCTGCAAGTCAGGCCATGGCCAATGCGTGATCCGAGCGTGCTGAACATATCTGAAAGCGTCATGAAGATGGCCTATGCGTTATTGCACAATTGCATTCTGACCCTGTCAGTCTAGGTTCCGTTTGCGCAAACGAAAGGCATTTTGCATGACGATGGTCGAGATTTCAGGCGTGAAAAAACGCTACGAGGGCGGGTTCGAGGCGCTTCGCGGCGTGGATCTGATGATCAAGGATGGCGAGATTCTCGCGCTTCTTGGCCCGAACGGAGCGGGGAAGACGACGCTGATTTCGGCCGTTTGCGGAATCACCCTGCCCACCGAGGGCACGATTCGGGTCGGCGGGCATGATGTGGTGACCGACTACCGTGCGGCGCGCGATCTGATTGGATTGGTGCCACAGGAAATCAACCTCGAACCATTTGAGAAAGTCATCAACACGGTGCGCTTTACCCGCGGTCTGTTTGGCAAGGCGCGCAACGACGCTCTGGTGGAGGACGTCCTGCGCAAGCTGTCTCTGTGGGACAAGCGCGATTCTGCTGTTAAGGAACTGTCCGGTGGCATGAAGCGCCGGGTGCTGATCGCCAAGGCTCTGGCGCATGAGCCACGCGTGCTGTTCCTCGACGAGCCGACCGCCGGTGTCGATGTGGAGCTGCGCCGTGACATGTGGGAAGTCGTGGCGGAGCTGAAGCGTCAAGGTGTCACCATCATCCTGACCACACACTACATCGAGGAAGCCGAGGCCATCGCCGACCGCGTCGGTGTCATCAACCGCGGCCAGATCCTGCTGGTGGAGGAAAAGGATGCGCTGATGGCGCGCCTTGGCCAGAAAGAGCTGCGCATCGACCTGTCCGATCCGTTGGATGCCGTGCCGCCCAGCTTGCAGGAATTTGATCTGACACTGACCGAAGATCGGCAGCGGCTGGTCTACACGTATCACAGCGGGGCGGAACGCACGGGCATTGGCCGACTGATGGCCGCGGTTGCCAGCGCCGGGCTGAAGGTCCGGGACGTTTCGACGGCGCAGAACTCGCTAGAAGATATCTTTGTCGGTCTTGTGGCCGAGCAGGAAGAGGAGGACGCGGCATGAACTGGCGCGCAGTTGCAGCGATTTATCGCTTTGAAATGACAAGGTTCTTTCGCACTCTTTTTCAAAGCTTCATCTCTCCGGTCATCTCCACCTCCCTGTATTTCGTCGTCTTTGGCGCGGCGATCGGGTCACGCATCGACACGGTGGAGGGTGTGGACTACGGCGCCTTCATCGTGCCGGGGCTGATCATGCTGTCGGTCATGACGCAATCGCTGTCGAACGGGGCCTTCGGGATCTATTTTCCGAAATTTGTCGGGACTATTTACGAGCTTTTGTCCGCGCCGGTGAACTTTTTGGAAATCGTCATGGGCTACGTTGGCGCGGCGGCGACCAAGGCCTTGTTCATCGGGGTTGTGATTCTTGGGACCGCGTCGCTGTTCGTGGATCTGACGATCCAGCATCCGCTGGCGATGCTGCTGTTTCTGGTGCTGACCTGTCTCAGCTTCGCGCTGTTCGGGTTCATCATCGGGATCTGGGCCAAGAACTTTGAGCAGTTGCAGCTGGTGCCGCTGCTGGTGGTGACACCACTGGTGTTCCTTGGCGGCTCTTTTTACTCGGTCTCCATGCTGCCGCCGGTCTGGCAGACGATCACCATGTTCAACCCGGTGCTTTACCTGATCTCCGGGTTCCGCTGGGCGTTCTTTGGCATGGCTGATGTGCCAGTGGGTGTGTCGCTGCTGGCGATTGCAGGGTTCTTTTGCCTGTGCCTTGGCATCATCTGGTTGATCTTCAGAACCGGTTGGCGCATCCGCAGCTAATTGACAGCGGGCGAAACACAGGCCCGGCGCATTTTTAGATGTGCGCCGGGACACCTTGGCCGCCAAGCAGTCGATCGGTGGTCATACCCCCAATCCACATGCACAGAAGGGCGAGCCACGCGGTTCCAGCGAAGATCGAGCCGCCGGAGACACCGGCGCCGATGGCACAGCCCCCCGCCAGCATTCCGCCGAAGCCCATCAAAAACGCCCCGATTATGGCGTTGCGCATAGGGGTCGGGCCGTCGAACCCCTGCACGGACAGCTCCTTGGCCCACAGGGCCGAGAGGAACGCGCCAAGGACCACGCCCGGCACCAGTCCGATGTCGAATTCCAGACCCTGATTGCGATCAAGAACGAACATCAACGTGTTGGCCGAGGGTCCGGTGAAGGTCAGGCTTTCGATCTGGACAGGGTCAAAGGCGCTTTGGGCCAGCGTATAGGTCAGTCCGTAGCCCACGGCAGCGGCAAACCCGACGCCAGACGCAAAGAACAGCCGGGGCGCACCAATGTTGCTGCGGCGCGACAGCTCCAACGCGATCAGGGCAATGACCAGACCGATGACGAGACCAGCCTCGCGCGGCAGATGCAGCGCTGAAAGCAGGTCCATATTGCGCCCGCCCGAGGTGATCCAGAGCGCGGCCAGCCGATCCCGCAAGGGGGCCAGCCAGCCGGTCATCGCCATCTGAGCCGTCACTGCAAAAATCAGGCCGGACACCAGCGACCTAAGGTTGCCTGTCGCCGCCAGCACCAGGAGCCGTCCGGAGCAGCCGCGTGCCAGCACCATGCCTGCGCCGAAAAGGAGACCGCCGATCACCGCGCCGGACCACGATCCCGGCACCGCCATCATGCGGGCGTCGCGCGTGTCGAGAATCCCCGAAAGCTGTGCGCCTTGCACCCAGACCACAGCAGTCGAAAAGGTCAGCAGCCAGACCGCGACCTTGTCCTGCATGTGGCCCCGCGCGAATTCCACTGTTGCGGCGCGCAGACAAAACCGCGAGCGCTGTGCCGCGATACCAAATATCACCCCGGTGATCAGGCCGAAAAGCGCGGCTGTCGGGCTTTCTCCGATCCGATCAAGCAGGGGTACGATGTCCATGGCTGAGCCTTTCAAGCGATGTATGCGCGCTTGTGCCAGAAGCCGTGGCGATGTGATTTGACTCAGATCAGTCAGATGCGAATGTGTGCATGTCTATCGCCTTTCCTGAACCGACACCAACTTTGATGCCTTGCGCATGTAAATTTTCTCGCCAAGTCGCGTTTGCGCCGCTAAGGGCATAGGCATGAAACCGATCTCCATTGCCGAAGCCCATACGCTGCCGATCTGGCGGCGTCCGATCACGCTGCTGTTTCTCATGGCGATTGCCATGCCGCTGAGCTTTGCCACGTGGTCGGCTCTGCTGAACAACTTTGTCATCGAGGTGGCGCAGTTCGATGGGTCCGACATCGGCTGGTTGCATACGGTGCGCGAGATCCCGGGCTTTCTCGCCATTGGTGTGATCTTGGTCATCATGGTGATGCGAGAGCAGGTTCTGGCGTTGGTGTCGCTGGCGCTTTTGGGCGTGGCGACAGCGGTCACCGCATGGTTTCCCACCATGGGCGGGCTGCTGATGGTGACGCTTTTGTCGTCGATCGGCTTTCACTATTACGAAACGGTAAACCAGTCCCTGCAGCTGCAATGGCTGACCAAGGAACGCGCGCCGCAGATGCTGGGCTGGCTGATCGCCGCGGGTTCTGCCGCGACGTTGCTGTCCTACGGGGTGATCGTTCTGACGTGGGAGACGCTGGACCTGAGCTATGACACGGTGTTCATGGCGTCCGGCGGGCTGACCCTGATCATCGTGGGTTACTGCGCAGCCGTTTTTCCGCAGTTTGAAAGCCCCAACCCGCAGGTGAAAAAGTTTCTCCTGCGCCGCCGGTACTGGCTCTATTACGCGCTGCAATTCATGGCGGGCGCGCGGCGGCAGATCTTTGTTGTCTTTGCCGGGTTCATGATGGTCGAACGCTTCGGCTTTGACGTGCACGAAGTCACGGCGCTGTACCTGGTAAACCTCGTTGCGAATATCGTGATCGCACCGGTTTTTGGCCGGGCCGTGTTCAAATTCGGGGAGCGCAACACGCTCGTGTTCGAATATGTCGGGCTGGCCGTGGTGTTCGCGCTGTATGGCGGAATCTACTGGTTCGGCTGGGGGGTGGCTCTGGCGGCGACGCTATATGTGGTGGATCATTTGTTTTTTGCCATGGCGCTGGCGCTGAAAACCTATTTCCAGAAGATCGCCGACCCCGGAGATATCGCCCCCACCGCCGCAGTTGCCTTTACCATCAACCACATCGCGGCTGTGTTCCTGCCTGCGGGCCTTGGATATCTGTGGCTTGTGTCGCCCGGAGCGGTTTTTGGCATGGCGACCGGATTTGCGCTGATCTCACTGGTGCTGGCGCTAATGATCCCGCGCCACCCGGAGCCCGGCAACGAGACGCGGTTTTCGGCCCTGATGCCGACGCCTGCGGAATAACGCGCCTTCTGGCGTGTGCCGCCAAGCTGGTGTATGCGCGTCGCAACGCCTTACGGAGAGACCCCGATGCCCACTTGGACCGCCTTTACCACGCTTAACGACAAAGACCGCGCCGAGGCGCTGGGCGAGGCCATGGAAGAGCTGGAGCCGGAACCCACAGGGGTTGGCGTCTTCGAGATCGAGGATGACTCCGGCACATGGGAAGTGGGCGGCTACTTTATCGAGACCCCGAACGAGGTCGAGCTGGCGCTGTTGGCGGCTGCATTTGGCGCAAAGCCTTTCGTCGTCTCCGAGGTGCCTGACACGGATTGGGTGGACAAAGTGCGCCGTGAGCTGACGCCGGTCGTGGCGGGCCGCTTCTTTGTTTATGGCAGCCACGACGAAGACAAGATCCCCGAAGGGTCGGAACCGCTGTTGATCGAGGCCGCCATGGCCTTTGGTACCGGACACCACGGCACCACGCAGGGTTGCCTTGAGGCATTGGATTCGCTGGCCAGCGAGGGATTCGTCGGTCAAAATGTGGCGGATATCGGTTGCGGAACCGCAGTTCTGGGCATGGGGGCTGCGCGCATCTGGCCGAACCCGGTGATTGTATCCGACATTGACGAGGTGGCCGTCGAGGTGGCCGAGGCCAACGTCCGTGCCAACAACCTGACCGACAAGGTGATCTGCGTCGAAGCCGCGGGCTTTGAAAACGATGCCCTGCATGAGCGCGCGCCGTTTGATCTGGTTTTTGCCAATATCCTGAAGCAGCCGCTGATTGATCTGGCGCCCTCGATGAAGGCACATGTGAGCGACGGCGGCTACATGATTCTCTCCGGCATCCTGACCCGTCAGGCAGACGACGTGGTCGCGGCCTATGCGGAGCAGGGCATTTCCGAAGTCCGGCGCGGTGTGATTGGCGATTGGGTGACACTGCTGCTGCGCAAATAAGACTGGTTAACGGCTAATTTGCGTAAAATCAGGGGCAGATGCCGCAATTCCGCCGCAATCTTTGGGTAGAAATGTGTTCATCGGTGGGGGCCGGTTTTTTTAACGAGGCTGCCATGCAAGATGCTCTCAGCAGTTACCATCGTCGCCAAGAGTCCGTTCGTCGCAAGCATGCGCGGATGGCGCATGGCTATGTCACAAAGTTGGACAAACGCACCGGGAACTTCGTTCAGGTGCCTGACAAGAAGACCTCCAGGGTCTCGCTGAAAATCATCCTCTGGACCGCGGTTCTGTTTGTCGGGTTCAAGGTGCTTTTGCTGACCGGTCTGGGCGCGGAAGCGTACAACGGCCATGTGGCGAGCTTGTCGCAGGGCACCGCGTATGAGCGTGCAGGCGCATGGTTCATGCAGATCGATCCAATCACCGCGCAGCTTTCCAGCATTGTCTCTCTTGGTGTTTCCCGACACTGACATTTGGGGCTGGTTTGCGGAGCAGCGCCAAGGTGAGCTTCCATGAAAAAAGGCCGCGTCTCTGATCCGAGGCGCGGCCTTTTGCCAGTGGAGTTTAACATCGAATTACCGACGCGAGACGGAATCGATGTCACTGCGCGCCAGGCCGATGTCGTCAAGTTCGCGATCAGACAGGGCGGACAGGATCTTGCGTGTCGCGCGGGCATCTTTCCAGCGTGCGAACATGCTTTTGCGTGCAACACGGGTTTCGTTCAGCGTGCCGTACAGGCCAAGTGCGGAATTGAAGAACGTGCCGATGCGGTAATCTGCGTGGGACGGAGTGTTGGTGTTGAAGGTTGCCATTGTTGTGCTTTCAAAAGAGGGAGGCATGTTTACAAACCGCACGTAATTTGTGCATGGCGTCCGAGCAAGCCGCCATTTCTGCATATTACGGATGCGTTTTTTGCATAGCTTAAAAATGCATCAATTGTCTGTAAAGTTTAGATAAATTCCGCTTGATGACGTGTCGTTTACAAGCCGCCGATGTGCGATTTCAAACCTCAGTCCCGGCCAGATGTCGCGCGCAGTCGGTAGAACGTCGCTTTTCACCCCTCTTGTATTAACCTTGGTGTTTGTTCGTGTTTCGTGCTACCCGTGACCGCAAAACAACAAGAGTGGGCAGGTATGCGGGTTTTGGGCATTGATCCGGGGTTGCGACACCTCGGATGGGGCGTGATTGACGTGGATGGCAGCCGCTTGCGGCATGTGGCGAACGGGGTTTGCGATTCGGAAGGCACCGATCTGGCACTGCGGCTGCTGTCGCTGCACGGCCAGTTGACGCGGGTTTTCCAGAAATACGCACCGGAAGAAGCGGCCATCGAAAAGACTTTCGTGAACAAGGATGCGGTCGGCACGCTGAAACTGGGGCAGGCGCGCGGCGTTGCGCTGTTGGTGCCGGCGCAGTTTGGTCTGTCCGTCGGGGAATACGCCCCGAACCAAGTGAAAAAGACTGTGGTCGGAGTGGGCCATGCGGACAAAAAGCAGGTGCAGCATATGGTCATGATGCAGCTTCCGGGGTGTAAGCTGGCGGGGCCGGATGCGGCGGATGCGCTGGCCATCGCCATTTGCCACGCGCATCAGTCGGGCACTCAACGAATGAAAGTGAAAGCATCATGATTGGACGGATTGCCGGAGTGATCGTCTACAAGGGAGACGATCATGTGCTGATCGATGTGCGCGGCGTGGGCTATGTCGTCTATTGCACCGACCGTGTGCTGGCCTCTTTGGGCCGCGCAGGAGAGGCAGCAGCGCTGTTCACCGACATGTTGGTGCGCGAAGATTTGTTGCAGCTTTTTGGCTTCCCCTCGTTGGTGGAAAAGGAATGGTTCCGGCTGCTGTTGTCCGTGCAAGGGGTCGGGGCGAAAGCATCGCTGGCGATTCTGTCGGCGGTCGGGGCGGACGGGGTGTCGCGCGCCATTGCCTTGGGTGACTGGAATACGGTCAAGGCGGCCAAGGGCATAGGCCCCAAGACCGCGCAACGGGTGGTCAATGAACTCAGGGACAAGGCCCCTGCCGTCATGGCCATGGGCGCGGGGATTGAGGCAGGCGCTGCCAGTGCTGCCAAGGTCGATGCCTCCGATGCGGATCATGTGATCGATCCCGTGCCATCCCCTGCAGCAACGGCGGTGCAGATGTCGGCCTCTGCTCAGGCTGAGGCGCTGTCCGCCTTGGGCAACCTTGGATATGCACCGGGCGAAGCGGCAGGGGCGGTGGCTCAGGCTGCGGGTGAGGCGCCGGAGGCCGATACTGCCGGTTTGATCCGCGCGGCGTTGAAGCTGCTGGCCCCAAAGGGATAGAGGTGGGCGTGACACTCACCCGACGGACAAGGGAAGCTCATGGAGCCTGATCCAACTTTGCGGCCCGAGCCGATGGACGACGAACAAGGCGGGCTGGACCGCGCGCTGCGGCCTCAGATGCTGGACGACTTCATCGGTCAGGCAGAGGCGCGGTCGAACCTGCGGGTTTTTATCGCGTCTGCGCGCCAAAGGGCCGAGGCGATGGACCACACGCTGTTCCATGGCCCGCCGGGTTTGGGGAAGACCACGCTGGCGCAGATCATGGCGCGGGAACTGGGGGTCGGCTTTCGCATGACCTCCGGCCCGGTATTGGCCAAGGCCGGTGATCTGGCCGCGATCCTGACCAACCT
Source organism: Sagittula sp. NFXS13 (assembly GCF_040148795.1). Classification (NCBI taxonomy): domain Bacteria; kingdom Pseudomonadati; phylum Pseudomonadota; class Alphaproteobacteria; order Rhodobacterales; family Roseobacteraceae; genus Sagittula; species Sagittula sp. NFXS13. Next base: position 84,898 of record NZ_JAGEMH010000009.1, on the reverse strand, counting down.
CGAACGCAACGACGTGCTCTTCATCGACGAAATTCACCGCATGAATGCCGCTGTCGAGGAGGTGCTGTATCCCGCGATGGAGGATTTCGAGCTCGACCTTGTGATCGGTGAAGGGCCGGCTGCGCGGACGGTTCGGATCGAATTGCAGCCATTTACGCTGGTGGGGGCGACGACGCGACTGGGGTTGCTGACAACGCCTTTGCGGGACCGCTTTGGCATCCCGACGCGGTTGAATTTCTATACGATCCAAGAGCTTGAGACCATCGTTGCCGGAAATGCGCGCAAGCTGGGCGTCAAGATCGAGGGCGATGGCGCGTTGGAAATCGCGCGGCGCGCCCGTGGCACGCCCCGGATCGCCGGACGTTTGCTGCGGCGGGTCGTCGACTTTGCCGTGGTCGAGGGCGGCGGTGTGGTCAGCCGTGCGCTGGCGGATTCGTCTTTGACCCGCTTGGGTGTGGACGCCAAGGGCCTGGACGGTGCGGACAGGCGCTATCTGACGCTGATCGCGGAGAGTTACCTTGGCGGGCCTGTGGGCATTGAAACGCTGTCGGCGGCACTGTCCGAAAGCCGTGATGCGCTGGAGGAGGTGGTGGAGCCCTACCTGCTGCAACAGGGCCTGATCCAGCGGACGCCGCGTGGCCGGATGCTGACGCAATCGGCGTGGCAGCATCTGGGTCTGAACCCGCCACGCGCGCAGGAGCCGGGGCAGGGCACACTGTTTGACGGCTGAAGCCGGGTTGAGCGCCGTTGCCGCGCGGTGTACCAAGCCGACCCACAGCATCGACGAGGGCGAGATTTTGAACGAAGACACCGCAGCTTTGACGCCTGAGGATATCTCAGCCTTGTTCACCCGCTCTGACGGCCAGTATTTCTGTGCGCGTTGGGGGCGACCCTTGGCACCGATCGTGTTCGGTGTGGCGGATGAGACACTCTCCGTGGTCAAAGGCGCGTTCGAGGCCGTCTGCGCCCTGACGGGCCACAAGATGACCGAGCACGACCCTGAACTTGGCACCAATCTGATGATGTTTTTCGTCCGCGATTGGGCGGAGTTGCGCGATGTGCCGGATCTTGACCGTTTGGTGGATGGGTTGCCCGCCCTGGTGGACCGTCTGGAGGACGCGGGAGCGCATCAACACCGCACGTTCAGGTTCGACACCAATGGGTCGGTGAAGGCGTGTTTTGTCTTCTTGCGCATAGACGGTGAGCTGGCCGAGATGTCCGCGGAGGCGCTGGCCCTCGGTCAGGCAGTGCAGAGCATGTTGGTCTGGTCTGATACGGCTTTTGCAGAGCGCTCACCGCTTGCGCGTGTGGGCGAGACAATCGTGCTGCGGTCAGAAATCGCGTCGGTCCTCCAAGCAGCGTATGATCCGATCTTGCCCCCGGTGGCGCAGGATAACAGTCACGCGCTGCGAATTTTTGCTCGTGCTACCGCGGAGGCCCCACGCTCGTGAGGCAGAGTGTGCGCGACTTGAGTGTTTGTTAAGACCTCACGCTCTCACGACAGGTTCACCGGCACTTGCCCGTTGCCTTTCCAGGCGGTCATCTGCGTGGTTTGGAGCCTTTAGCGGCATGGCCAGCTTGGAGACAAAAAGGGGCGCAACCGTTGCGGCGCGCCCCATGCTCTGTTCAACGCACCATGCCAACGATTTCGAGCGTCTTGGCCATGACCGGATTGGCGATCTCGCGGGCGCGGTCAGCACCGCGGCGCAGGATGGCGTCAATCTCCTCCGGGGATTCCATAAGGCGCGCCATCTCTCCTGAAATCGGGGACAGTTTTGCCACGGCCAGATCGGCCAGCATCGGCTTGAACTCGGAGAACTGCTTGCCGCCCACATCTGCCAACACCTCTGCCTGCGTCTGGCCATTCAGAGCGGCATAGATGTTCACAAGGTTGCGCGCCTCTGCCCGGCGTTCGAGACCCTCCGCCTCAGACGGCAGGGCATCGGGATCTGTGCGCGCTTTGCGGATCTTGCCGGCGATGGTGTCGGCGTCATCGGTCAGGTTGATGCGCGACATATCCGACGGGTCGGATTTCGACATCTTCTTTGACCCGTCGCGCAGGGACATGACCCGCGTTGCCGTGCCTTCGATCACGGGTTCCGGGACCGGAAAGAAGTCGACGCCGTAGTCGTGGTTGAACTTGATCGCGATGTCGCGGGTCAGTTCGACGTGTTGCTTCTGATCCTCGCCCACGGGCACATGCGTGGCCTGATACAACAGAATGTCGGCAGCCATCAGCGCCGGATAGGCAAACAGACCCAGCGAGGCGTTCTGCTGGTTCTTGCCCGCCTTGTCCTTCCACTGGGTCATGCGCTGCATCCATCCCATGCGGGCGACGCAGTTGAACACCCAAGCCAATTCGGCGTGGCCGGACACGGCGCTTTGGTTGAACAGGATCGATTTTTCCGGATCGACACCGGAGGCGATAAAGCCCGCGCAGAGCTCACGCGTGGCGTTGCGCAGCTTGGCCGGATCTTGCCAGACGGTGATCGCATGCATGTCGACCATGCAAAACACGGACTGCACGCCGCTGTCCTGGCTGTCGGCGAAACGCTTCAGCGCGCCAAGGTAATTGCCCAAGGTCAGCCCGCCCGAAGGCTGGATGCCCGAGAACACGCGCGGGGTGAAGGCGGCATTGGTCTGACCTTCGGTCATATCGGGTGTCTCCGTGGTGGCATTGTCAACGCAGGTGGCTTACCGAGGGCGCAGAGGACCGTCAAGGAAGAGGCCCCCATGAGCGACCCTAACGACCCGTTCCGCCCGATCAACGAGGCGCCCGTAAATCCCGTGCCCCCTGTCGTGGTGGCCTTGTTTCTGGTGCTGTTGGGCATCGAAGCGGTTTTTTCCCTGTCCGAGATGGGGCTGATCGGCGGCCGGGATGCCGTCGGACTGCGTCTGGAATATATCGAACGCTTCGGTTTTTCGGGGCGGCTATTCGATTGGATGGTCGACAATGGAACATGGCCGCCGGAACATCTGATCCGTTTTGTGTCTTACGCCTTTCTCAGCGGGGCATTCTACAACGGTGTATTTGCCATGGTGTTCGTTCTGGCCATGGGAAAGGTCGTGGCGGAGGCCATGGGGCCGTTCGTTTTTGTGACGATCTACGTGGTGAGCGCGATTTTCGGCGCCCTGGCCTTTGGCCTGCTGAGCAACGATCCCTGGCTGGTGGGGGCCTATCCGTCGGCCTTTGGTCTCATCGGAGGGTTTTCCTACCTGCTCTGGCTTAAGCTGGGGCAGAGCGGCGCGCCCCAGATCCGCGCATTTGCGTTGATCGGGATGCTGATGGGGATCCGGTTGGTGTTCGGCTTTCTGTTCGGCGGTGATGACACGTGGATCGCGGATCTGGCGGGCTTTGTTGCCGGATTCGGGTTGGCGGTGGTGCTGGTGCCCGGTGGGCTGACGCGTTTGCGGGATCGACTGCGGCGGTAACGTCTGTTCAGCGTATCGGGCGGACGCGATGATATGCACGCGCCGCTCTTGGTGGCTCGCAAGCGGGCATCGTGCCGATGATCCGCGGCGCGCGTGTGGCATTTGCCCGGCTGCCTGCTGCGAGGCGCCATACCCGCGCCGCGGGATCAGAGTTGTGGAAAGCGAAAAATCGTCTTGTGCCGGGCGCTGTCTCCCAGCGCTGTACCCGCCGCCGCTCCGGTTGGCAGCGCCTTGGTCATGAGGCGCTGCGCCGGCGAACGATGCTCTTGATCTCGGACAGGCTGAAGGCGCCAAGCAATTGGCCCGCCAGACCGTAGACCACGCTTCCTAGCGCGATCAGAGCGAGCAATGCCGGAACGCGGGCCACAGGCTGCGCGAGCCAAGGTTGCATCACGACTTGCCCGCCGTAGAGCGCCGCGCCCATCACGGCACAGGCGGCGAGGATGCGCAGCAGGCGGCTGTAAAACCGGGCGTCAAATCGCGCCACGTCGCCCATGCGCCGCGCCCCGAATGCCAGTTGCAGGACCATCGTCCACCCCGCCAGCGTCGTGGCGATGGCCGGCGCAATCCAACCAATCACTGGGGCGAGACCGACGGCCGCCACCGCGTTCACCGCCATGGACCAAACCGCGTAGCGGAAGGGCGAGCGCGTGTCTTCGCGCGCGAAGTACAGCGGTTGCAACACCTTTTGCAGCACAAAGGCCGGCAGGCCCAAGCCGTATATCGCCACGGCGAGCGACATGGCGCGGGCGTCCTCCGGCCCGGTGCGACCATGTTCAAACAAAACAGATACCAGCGGGTAAGGGATGACCACCAGCGCCACGGCGCAGGGCACGGTCAAGGCAAGGCTCAGCTCTCCCGCGCGGGAAAATGCCATACGCCCGCCTGCGTGATCCTCGGCCTTCAGACGGCGCGAGAGGTCGGGCAGCAGCACGATGCCGATGGCGATGCCCACCACGCCCAGCGGCAGCTGGTACAGACGATCGGCGTTGAACAGCCAGCTCACGGCCTTGTCGAAATGAGAGGCCACCTGCTGTCCCACCAGAAGGTTTACCTGCATCACACCACCTGCCAACGCAGCGGGAATGGCAATGCGGGTGAGGCGCTTGATGTCCGAGGTCAGACGAGGACGGCCCGGTCGGATCTTCAACCCCGCGCGCTCTGCCGCGATCCAGACCAGAACCAGTTGCGCCACACCCCCCAAAGGGATGCACCAGATCAGCCACCAGATCGCGTCGCCCCCCAAATAGCGAGGGCCAAGGACTAAAGCCGTCACGATGAAAATGTTCAGCAGCACCGGCGCGGCGGCGGCGGCGGCAAACCGGCCCATGGCGTTCAGCGCGCCGGAAAACAGCGCCGCCAAAGAAATCAACAGGATGTAGGGAAAGGTCACACGCCCAAAAGCAATCGTCAGGTCGAACCTCTCATCGCCTGCAAACCCGCCTGCCGTGGCCCAGACAAGGACTGGCATGAACACAAGTGCAAGGCCCGTGAGCATCAGCAACACCAAGGCCAGCCCGTTGAACGCATCACGCGCGAACTTTTGGGGGTCTTCTTCGGCTTCGACCTTTTTGGAGTACATTGGCACGAAAGCGGCGTTGAAAGCGCCTTCGGCAAAGAAGCGGCGAAACATGTTCGGCAGGCGGAAGGCCGCGACAAAGGCGTCCATCAGCGGGCCGGGGCCGATCATTGTGGCGATGAGGATGTCGCGCGCCAGCCCCAGAAAACGGCTGGCGAGGGTCCAGAAGCCAACGGTGAGGATGCCGGTGATTAAACGTATGGGTTTCATGGGCGTAACGCGCTCCGAGGTCTGCACTGCGGCTTAGCCGATAGAAAAGGTCTCTGCCACCCCAGTGCTGTGCAGAGGTGGCAGAGACATGGTGCAGAATCCGCGCAGGCGTCAGCCGGTTTCGTAGGCGCGCTGCGACCCCTCGGCCAGGGCCAGTCGCAGCTTCTTCTCGATCAGGTCACGCTTGGCCTGACTGTGAAGTTTCAATCCGAACATGTCTTTCACATAGAAGGTATCGACCACCTGCTCGCCGTAGGTCGCGATGACGGCAGAGGCGATGTAGATGTTCTGATGCGCCAGTGTCCGGGTCACGTCATAGAGCAACCCTGCCCGGTCGCGGGTGTCGACTTCGATGATCGTGAAGATCTCGGAGCCATCGTTGTCGAAGGTGATATGCGTCGGTACCTTGAACGCCTTCTCGCGCTTCTTCAGCTTGTCCTTCGGTTTGATGGCTTCGCGGGCGACGATTTCGCCCTTGAGCGTCTTGAGGATCATCTGACGCAGACGCGGAATGCGCGTGTTGTCGTAAGGGGTGCCTTCGCCATCCTGAATCCAGAACATGGCCACCGCATACCCATCGCGTGTGGTGAAGGTACGCGCATCCACGACATTCGCACCGACCAGCGCCAGCGCGCCGGTCAGCCGCGAGAAGATGCCGGGATGGTCCTGAAGGGCAAAGGCCACGCGGGTCGCATCGCGGTCCTCGTCCAGATGGATGTCCATGCCGATCTCGTCGTTGCTCAGCTCGCGCAGGAGCTTGGCAATGATGACGTGGCCCGTGACATGCAGCCCCTGCCAATAGGGTTCGTAATGGCGTGTGGTTTCGCGGGCCACTTCGGCTGCGGACCATTCGGACAGCGCGTCGCGCAGCGCTTTCTTCGCCTCGGCACCACGGTTTTCGCGGTTGAGGTCTTCCATCCCGCCTTCGAGCGCACGGCGTGTTTGCCGGTAGAGCCCCCGCAGCAGCGCGGCTTTCCAGTTGTTCCAGACGCCGGGGCCCACGCCGCGAATATCGCAAACGGTTAGTACGGCCAGCAGATCGAGCCGTTCGCGGGTCTTCACCGCCTTGGCAAAGTCGCGCACGGTGCGTGGGTCGGCGATGTCGCGTTTCTGAGCCATGTCCGACATCAGCAAGTGATAGCGGACCAGCCATTCCACGGTCTCGGATTCCTCCTTGGTCAGGCCAAGGCGCGGGCAGACGGTGCGGGCGATGCGAGCGCCCAGGATGGCATGGTCTTCGTCGCGCCCCTTGCCGATGTCGTGCAGCAGGAGCGCGATATAAAGAATACGCCGGTTGACCCCTTCGGCCATAATGGTCGACGCGACGGGCAGATCTTCTTCGAGCTGATTGTTCTCAATCTCGGACAGGTGCCAGATGCATTGGATGGTGTGCTCATCCACCGTATAGTGATGGTACATGTTGAACTGCATCATCGCCACGATGGGGGCAAACTCCGGCAGGAATGCTGCAAGGACGCCCAGTTCACTCATCCTGCGCAAGGCGCGTTCCGGGTTGCCGTGGTTCAGCAACAGGTCGAGAAACAGCTCCTGCGCGGCTGGATCTTGGCGCATGTCCTTGTCGATCAGGTGCAGATTTGCCTTCACCAGACGCATGGCATCGGGATGGATCAGAAGCTCCGTGCGCAATGCTTCTTCAAAGATGCGCAGAAGGTTCAGTTTTTGGTTCAGAAAACGCTCATCGTCCTGAATGGCCAGACGCCCATGGGTGACAGTGTAGCCGCTGGCGGTGTCCGGCGTGCGCGAAAAGATCCGTTTGAGCAGCGGCGGACCTTTGGTGTGGTCGGCCTCCAGTGAGGTCAGCAGGATCCGGGTGAGGTCTCCTACTGCCGTGGCGTGACGGAAGTAGTCCTGCATGAACCATTCGACGGCGCGGCGGCCACTGCGATCATTGTAGCCCATGCGGGCCGCGATGTCGGGCTGCGTGTCAAAGGACAGCTGCTCCACTGCGCGTTTCGAGATCATGTGCAGGTGAATGCGGACGGCCCATAAAAACCGCTCGGCCTGCACAAAGGTCTCGTATTCTTCGGGCAGAAACACACCCTTGCCAACCAGTTGTCCCACATCTTCGGTGTGGTGCACGTATTTGATGATCCAGAACAGCGACTGCAGATCGCGCAGCCCGCCCTTGCCCTCCTTGACGTTGGGTTCGACCATGTATCGCTGGCCTTGCTTGTCATGGCGCAAATCCCGCTCTTCGAGCTTGGCGGCGACGAAATCGCGTGCCGTGCCTTCGAAGAGCTGTGTCCAGAGCGTCTCTTCCAGTTCTTCGTACAGGTCGATGTTGCCGGTCAGGTGACGGGCTTCGAGCATGGCGGTGCGGATCGTGTAGTCTTCTCCTCCCAAGCGCACGCAATCGCGCACGGTGCGGGAGGCGTGGCCCACTTTCAGTTTCAGATCCCACATGATGTAGAGCATCGATTCAATGACGCTCTCGGCCCAGGCGGTGATCTTGTAGGGGGTCAGAAAAAGCAGATCGACGTCGGAAAACGGCGCCATTTCACCCCGGCCATATCCGCCGACGGCCACAACGGACAGCCGTTCGCCTTCGGTCGGATTGTATTTGGGATGTATAACCTGTGTGGCGACTTCGAACGCGAGGGTGACAATCCCATCGGTCAGCCAGGTGTACGAGCGGGTAGTGCGACGCGAGCCAAAGGGCTCCTGCTCGAAGGCGGCCTGGATGACCTTGCGGCCGCGGTCAGCCGCGCTGGACAGGTGCGCCACGGTGGCCTTTCGCACCTCGGATTCTGACGCGCCGGGCTTCAGGGCGGAAAACAGGTCGGCCCGTATTGCCGGCACGTCAAATATATCGGCTGCCGGCGCAATCAAATCCGCCGGCAGGACGTTTGAGTCTGGCTCAGAAACCGGTTCCGGATAGGCTGCTGGGGGCAGGGTCAAGGATCACCATCTGGTTGTTCTGGATCGAGGCCACCGCCAGCGCGCGCTGGTTGACGCCATTGTTCAACAGGCGGAATACACCGCCGGTCCCAGTAAATCCAGCAGAGGTGAGGCTTTTTCCTGTCAATGCGTCGGACTTCCCACGCTTTGCCAACATACCGATGGCGGAAATCCCGTCATAGGCAAGCCCCGCGAGCGGGTGCGGCGCAGTCCCATATTTGGAGGCGTAACGCTGGTTGAACGCGTCCTGACGCTGCACGTCGGGGATCGCAAACCATGCGCCCTCGGCACCGGGCAGGGTGAACAGATCGGGGCGCACATCCCAACGGGTCAGCCCGACGTACTGCACCTGGCCGGGCGTCACGCCGTTCTCGGGCAGTTGGTTCAGCAGCATCGGCATCGCGGCGTTGGTGGCGTCCGTGGTGATGAAAATCGAATCCGCCTGACCGGAGCTGACGGCGGCGGCGGCCTTTTGCGCCACGGCAGATACGCCGGGCACGGAGAGCTGGTAACCCTCAGAGGACACGACCTGAATGCCGTTCACCGTGGCGGCTTGCTCAATGGCGAGCTTGCCAAACTGGCCGGGGACATCGTCGGAATACACCACAACAATGCGCTTTTTGCCTTGCTTGCGGGCATGCGCCATCAGTCGATCTGCCGTGTTCGCAAAGGTCGGGCCGAGGATGAAGACGTTTCCACCCGCAATCGCCGTGGTGTTGGAAAAGCTCAACACGTTCACATTTTCATCGGCCACAGCGGCCCCGGCAGCGTTGGCCGCCTCGGAGAAGAGCGGGCCGAGAATGATCTTGGCACCGTCATCAACCGCTTGTTGCGCCACGGACGCGGCCTGCGCCGCCTGTCCGGAGGTATCATAGACGCGCAGGTCGATTTCGACCCCGTCCAGCTCTGCCATCGCCAAACGTGCGGCGTTTTCGAGCGAATTGGCGACCGGCGCGGCGCCGCTGTCGGACTTGGGCACCAGCAAAGCCACAGGAACGGGCGCGCCGACCTGGATCGCTGCACCGCCTGCATTGGAAGACGCGCCACCCAAGCCTGCAGTGGTGATGGGATCACAGGCGGCAAGAATGCCGGCGGCTGTCAGAGCGGCAAGCGGTCGCATCGCCTTGCGAAGGCGGGGCAAAACGGTGAACATGGGGACTCCCTCGTCATTTGTGTCTTGCGGGGTGAATGGCCCGCAAGGGTTTCGTGCAATCATAGGGCGGACAGAATGGCGGGACCAGCGACTAATCCTGAGAAGGCGGATTTTGGCGGGGGCGGCGCGCCGAACACGTTGTCCGCAGGGCTGTACCTTGTGGCGGTTCCGATCGGGAATGCGCGGGATATCACTTTGCGGGCATTGGATATTCTGCGCGACGCGGACGTTTTGGCGGCAGAGGATACCCGGTCGCTGCGTCGCCTGATGGACCTGCATGGGGTGACGCTAGGTGATCGGCCGCTGGTCGCCTATCACGACCACAACGGCGACCGGATGAGGCCACGTCTGCTGGCGGACATCGCTGCTGGCAAGTCTGTGGCTTATGCGTCCGAAGCAGGCACGCCCATGGTGTCGGACCCCGGTTTCGACCTGGGCCGCGCCGTTGTCGAAGAGGGGGGCGCAGTCACCAGCGCGCCGGGGGCATCTGCCGCGATCATGGCGCTGACCTTGGCGGGCCTTCCGACGGACCGGTTCCTGTTTGCGGGTTTTCTTCCCAATGCGGGCGGTCCGCGACGCAAGGTCCTGGATGAACTGGTGGCGGTGCCTGCAACCCTGGTGTTCTACGAGTCGCCAAAGCGACTGGGGGCGATGCTGACCGAGGCCGCATCCCGCTTGGGGGACCGTCCGGCGGCCGTGTGTCGGGAGTTAACCAAGAAGTTCGAAGAGGTGCGGCGCGGAAGCCTGGCGGAATTGGCAGAGCACTATACGCAAAACCCGCCGAAAGGCGAGATCGTCGTGGTCGTGGGCAAGGGTGATTCAGACTCTGGTAAGGAAATTGACTTAGAACAAGTCGTGAACCTTGCGCTTCAGACGATGTCTGTGCGCGACGCTGCGGATTACGTGGCGGCGCGCTACGGTTTCAAGCGCAGGCCGGTATACCAAATGGCAATGCGGCTGTCCGAAAGTCGCGAGGGTGATTGACTTACAAGGGCCAACCGAGGGGGTTACAGTGCGTAGAACAGGGACAAAGGTGGACTCCAGACAGCTGTCTCTCTTTGAATGGACGTCGCCATTGGCGGAGCCCGCACGTCACAGTTCGGCCCAATCGCCTGACATTTTGGAAAGACCGCGCACCAAACCCCTGACACAGCGGCAATCAAAGGGATTGATCGGCCATGCGGCAGGCGCAGCGGCTGAGCTTTGTGTCGCGCAAGATTATGAACGACGTGGGTTTCCGATTGCACGTCATCGCTGGCGCGGCCAAGGCGGGGAAATCGACCTGATCGCCCGTGACGGTGAAGGACTGGTCTTCGTTGAAGTCAAGAAAAGCCGTTCGTTCGACCAGGCGCTGGATCGGCTCTCGACAAAGCAGATTGGTCGATTGCAGACGGCCGCCGAAGAATACATCGGAACGCAGCCAAGGGGCGCGCTTACCGACGTCCGCTTTGATGTAGCATTGGTCAACAGCTACGGCGAGTTGCGCATAATCGAAAATGCCTTCGTCGATTGCTAAGCTTCGCACAGGGGGGCTGCATTGCCTCTGCCGCCATGATGCGCCATCTATGTGACGAAATCGTACCGGATTTCTTCAGGGGATGCGCATGAAGATTGCTTTTCAGATGGACTCGATCAACGGGGTCAACATCAATGCAGATAGCACGTTCCGCCTCGCCGAGGAGGCGCAGGCACGCGGGCATGAGTTGTTTTACTATGGGCCAGACCAATTGGCCTTTGACGAAGGGCGGATCACCGCCACGGGACACTGGATGAAAGTTCAGCGCGTGGCTGAGGCACCGGCGATTCTCGGGGAGCGCGTGACTCTAGACCTTGCGGACATGGACGTGATCTGGCTGCGGCAAGATCCGCCATTCGACATGCACTACATAACCACAACTCATTTGCTAGAACGTTTGAAGGGCAAGGCACTGGTGGTAAACGACCCCTTCTGGGTCCGCAATTTCCCAGAAAAGCTGCTGGTTCTCGGCTTTGAGGGCTTCACGCCGCCGACCATGATCGCGCGAGACCTGGAGGCCATCAAACGCTTCCGGGTCAAACATGGGGATATCATTCTAAAACCTCTCTATGGCAACGGCGGCGCAGGTGTCTTCCGTCTTACGCAAGACGACCGCAATCTGAGCTCCTTGCATGAATTGTTCACGGGGTTTTCTCGTGAGCCTTTGATTGTGCAGAAATATTTGCCCGACGTGACCAAAGGCGACAAACGGGTGATCCTCGTTGATGGCAAGCCCGTTGGTGCGATCAATCGCGTGCCAGCAGAGGGCGAAGTGCGGTCCAACATGCATGTGGGCGGTCGCCCTGAGAAGGTTGAGCTCACGGAGAGAGATCTGGAAATCTGCGCCGCAATTGGCCCCACGTTGCGTGACAACGGGCAGATTTTTGTCGGTATCGACGTCATTGGCGACTGGCTGACAGAGATCAACGTTACGTCGCCCACCGGGATTCAGGAGCTTGAACGTTTTGACGGCATCAACGTCGCCGAGATGATCTGGCAAGCGATAGAGGCCAAAGTCGCATGAGCTGGCAGCTGCAACTGCTGAACGCGCAGTTGCGGCTGTTCACGCGGCCGCGCATCGGCCGAACGCGGACGCCTGAGGAAGCGCAAAAGTCGGTCGAGCTTTCGTCGAAGCTGGCAATCGCGCCTCCGTATCTGCGCATTCTGGAACGGGCCGGAGGATTATACTGGATTTGCTGCGGCAGTTGCCGCCCAGACCGTGTTGTGCTGTATTTTCACGGCGGGGGCTTCATTTCAGGCAGCCCTTTGACGCACAGCGCGATGCTTGGCGCCTTGTCCTGCGACGCGGGCATCGAGGTCTGTGCGCTGCGTTACCCACTCACGCAAGAAGCGCCGTTTCCGGCCCAAATTGATGCGGCGATGTCCGCCTGGGAGCGCTTGAGACATCTGGGATACAAACCCGAAGACATCGTGTTGGGCGGAGACTCTGCGGGCGGTGGTTTGGCACTTTGTCTTCTGTCGCAGCTTTGCCAGCGCGGAGAAGCCCCCTCGGGTGTATTTACGTTTTCTCCCTGGACCGATCTGGCGTTGACCGGTGAATCATTGACGGAAAATGCTCAACAGGACCCGATCCTGCCACCGGAGCGCATTCACGAATTGGCAGAGATCGTCTTGGACGGCGCCGACCCGTGTGATCCGCGCGCCTCGGCGCTGTATGCTGCGTTTCCGGATTGTCCGCCGGTCTGGATTGCATGGTCGGAAACTGAAATTTTGCGGGACGACGGGGCACGCATGGCCACTCGTTTGCGGGATGAAGGGGCCGATGTGCAAACGGAGGTGCATTCCAGTGCACCCCATGTCTGGCCTCTTTTCCAGGGTTGGGTGCCAGAAGGGACTGAGACGTTGAAACACGCGGCGCAGTTTGTTCAGGAGTCCTTTGCGGAGAACAGCCGGTAGCTCAGGGCCTCCGCGACATGTGGCCTTTCGACGTTTTCCGATCCGGCAAGATCAGCGATGGTGCGGGCCACACGAAGAATCCGGTAATAGCCGCGCGCGGATAGGCAAAATCTGTCTGCGGCCCGGATCATAAGATCGCGTGTTCCGCTGTCCAGCGCGGCAATCTGTTCAAGGACACTGCCTTCTGCGTCGGCGTTGGTGCGCATATGCGGCGATGTGGCGAAGCGTGCATCTTGAACCGCCCGTGCGCGGGCGACGCGTTGGGCAATTTCGGCGGATGTGTCGCCGGATGCGGGTAAATTGAGGTCGCTGTAGCCGACGGCGGGAACTTCTATGCGCAAATCAAAGCGATCCATCAGCGGCCCGGAGATGCGGGCCAAGTAGTCTTCGCCACACAGGGGCGCTTTGGAGCAAGCGCGGTTGGCATCGGCCAAGTGCCCGCAGCGGCACGGATTTGCCGCAGCCATCATGAGAAACCGGCAAGGGTAACGGATGTGCGCATTCGCGCGGGCGACCATGACTTCACCAGTCTCAACAGGTTGCCGCAACGTTTCCAGAACAGGTCGCGGGAACTCGGGAAGCTCGTCCATGAACAATACGCCGTTGTGGGCCAGACTGATCTCGCCCGGCTTGGCGCCACGTCCGCCGCCGATCAACGCGGCCATGGACGCGGTGTGATGCGGTTCACGAAACGGACGGGTCCGGGAGATGCCTCCATCTGTCAATAAACCGGCTATGGAATGGATGATTGATGTCTCCAAAGCCTCCGACGGGGTTAGCGGGGGCAGCAGCCCCGGCATGCGTCCGGAAAGCATGGACTTCCCTGCGCCAGGCGGGCCCACCATCATAAGGTGATGGCGGCCAGCAGCGGCGATTTCCATGGCGCGTTTGGCACGCTCCTGACCTTTTACATCGCGCAGATCGCGGTGAGTTGTACCTTGTGTGATTTCACCGGGCTGGGCAGGTTCGAGGATGCACTGACCTGTGAAATGCTTAATGATATCAAGCAGGCTTGAGGCGCCGAGCACGTTGCAGGCTCCGACCCAAGCGGCCTCTCGGCCAGAGGCCTGAGGGCAAATCAGGGCGCGATCCTCCGCCGCGGCGGTCATCGCGGCGGGCAGCGCGCCAAGGACAGGCACGAGGGTCCCGTCAAGCGAAAGCTCTCCCAAGGCCAAGGTGCGAGAGACTGCATCAGGCGGGATGATGTCCAGCGCTGCAAGCAGGCCCAATGCGATGGGAAGGTCAAAGTGCGACCCCTCTTTTGGCAAATCGGCCGGTGATAGGTTAATTGTGATCCGTTTGGAGGGCAAAGCGATGGACAGCGAGGTAAGTGCGGTGCGCACACGGTCGCGCGCCTCCGATACGGCTTTGTTAGGCAGGCCGACGATGGAAAACGCCGGAACCCCAGGGGTCACGGCGCATTGGACCTCGACCGGTCTGGCTTCGACGCCTTCAAACGCAACTGTGTGTGCAGTGGCAACCATGAGTGTCCCAGATGTATGTTCCGCAGACTGTGGGTATGCATGGTTACTTTTCGATTAACTTATATTTAGCCGTGTCGATGCGTAGAAGCTCCGCCCCCTGAGTGGCAACTGTGTTTCTGACGGTGGAGCCGTGAACCGTCGCCCCGTGACACTGGCCGAGAGGCGTCTAAAACGGATATGGTGTGGCGCCAAAATCTTCAGCGCCGCCCCAGTTGCCAAACGATGCGCGGTGCGTCCCAGAGCGTTGGCAGCATTGTCAGAGAGACCGGCACGGCCGTGACCACGATGAAGCTCTGTAGCTTGCTGACACCGCCGGAGCCGATGGAGACGAGGATCACCGCCATGATGCCCATGGCGATCCCCCAGAACGCGCGCAGCCAGACACGTGGCTCCCCTTGAGACATGGTTTGCGCGACGACGTAACTCATGGAGTCACCCGTGGTCGCAACGAATGCCACCGTCAGCACAAGGAACGCAATCGACAGTGCTGTTCCAAAGGGGAAAGCCTGAGTGGTCGCCAGCAGGCCAGCCGGCAGGTTCAGCCCTTCGAAGGGCGCGGAGATGACGCCGGGATCCATCTGCTCGAAAATGATGCCAGAGCCGCCGATAATGGAGAACCAGAAGTTGGTGACCACAGGTGCCACGATGGAGAGCATCAGGATCATGGATCGAATTGACCGGCCCCGGCTGATCCGCGCGATGAAGATCGCCATCAACGGGCCATACCCGATAAACCAGCCCCAGAAGAAGATTGTCCACCAGCCAAGCCAGGCACTGTCGCCGAAGGCACCGGCCTCGCCACGAAATAGCGACATGGCAAAGAAGTTTTCGATATACGTGGTGAAGCCGCCCGCGAAGTTGGCGAAGATCGCCGACGTGGGGCCCACCACCAGCATGAAGACCAGCAGCACGAAAACCAGACCTATGTTGAACTGCGACAGAATCCGTATGCCTTTTGACAGCCCGGTGACGGCCGAGATCGAGTAGATCGAAACGAGCCCCAGCACCACGACTGCCTGCGTCGTAAAGGTGTCCGGAATCCCAAACAGCGCGTCCAGTCCGTAGCTGACCTGCAGCCCGAGAAAGCCAATCGGCCCAACGGTTCCGGCAACCACGGAAATGATGCTGAATGCATCGACGAGGGTGCCCAGCGGGCCGTGGATCACCCGGTCGCCAAAGACGGGAAAAAGCAGCGTGCGCGGCGCAAGGGACAGTCCGCGGTCATGGTGGTAATGCGACAGCAGTATCGTCGCCAAGGCACCGAGGATGGCCCAGCCGGGGAAACCCCAATGCAAAAACGCCTGTGCCAACGCGGCATGAGCCCGCGCATCCGGATCACCGGAGAGGTCGCCGAAAAGCGGCGGGGTCGAGAGATAATGCGCGATGGGTTCGCCGGCCGCCCAGAAGACGCCGCCGCCGCCGAGCAGCGTACACATGATCATCGCTCCCCACTGGAAGGTCGAAAACTCGGGCGCTTCGAGGTCCCCCATCTTATGGCGCGCCCCAGGCATGAGGCACAGGCCGATGCCAATGAGGAACGTCGCCAGCAGCAGTACCTGCCAGTAAAGCCCGAACCAGCGGGCCGAAAAAGCGAACGCTGCGTCGATCCAGACGGAAAGCTGCTCGATATCGAAAAGCGCGAAGGTGCAGAATGCTACAATGAAACCGCCGGTCAGTACGACCAGTGGCACGTCGAGGCTCCGCTCCCGGAGGGAGGGACTTTGTCTGTCAGGCATATCGTCCTTTCGGGGGAGGTCGTGCAGGCGCTCGTCCGGCATTCTTGCCGTGGACGCAGGTTCTATGGGCGACATGGCACCCGAAGGGGAGGCGGCAAGCGCCCGGCGGTGAGCTGGAGGGCTCGAGTCTAGGCTGCCGCGTAACGAAAGCGCCTGTTGGTTGTCAATGCATGACTGACCTGACTCCACGGCATTGTTCCAGTTTCAATGCCAGTGGGTGGTCGGCTTCTCGTCTACGGTGCGGTGCTTTTGTTACTTTGGTGGAGGCTACCCATCAGAGCGCTGTCTGGCCTGACATGGCGTCGTGTCGCGATCTGTCAATCATGATCCGGGCCTCGGGCTGAATGGCGAAGTCCGACCCGCCGGCCCTCGCCCATTCTTTGGCAGCCGAATGCGTCGCAATCCGCATGGCGGGCGGGAACCTCGCGGTGCAACTGCCGCAGGAGCGGATGTTCCAAGATTGCATTGGTGCGATGAAGACCGTTTGCCGCCCGCGCAGATCCATGCGCGGGCGGTTTCGGCGAAGTGTGCGATTTTCTCAGTTTTTAGAACGAAACGCACACTTATAGCTTGGGAGCAAATGCCTCGGATTTCGGTGCCAGGTCCCATGGGTGTTGTGGCAAGGCAACTAAACGCCCAACCGACGCGGTCATGCGCCCACGCCGGTTGGGCAGGTCGTTATCGTTATGTTTCAGAGCTGATCGGCAGCCGTTGGCGCACGAGCGTGGTCCAGTACGAGCAGCCCCAGGCAATGACATCGTCGTTGAAGTCATATTCAGGATGGTGCAGGCCCGCAGAGGGACCATTGCCGACATTGATCATCGCTCCCGGCACTTCGTTCAACATGAACGAGAAATCCTCGCCGCCCAGAACCGGTGGCATATCGAGCGAGACGTTCGACATGCCTGCCACCTCTTGCGCGGCTTTGGCGGCCAGTTCGGTTTCACGTTCGTGGTTCACGGTGACCGGATACATCCGGATATAATCGAGCGTTCCAGTTGCACCAAAGCCCGCCGCAATCTGTGGCACCAGCGCGGCCAGTTGTGCTTCGATATGCGTGCGAACCTCTTCGCGCAGGGTGCGCACCGTGCCCGTGATCTCGATCTTTTGCGGGATCACGTTAAACGCATTGCCTGCGTGGATCGTGCAGAGCGACACCACAGCGTTGTCCATCGGATCAATGGTGCGCGAGGTGATGGTCTGGATCGCCTGAATCAACGCCGCCGCAATCGGGAACGTGTCGATGGTGCTGTCCGGGCGTGCGGCGTGGCCGCCGCGACCTTCGATGGTGATGCGCACCTCGTCGACCGACCCCATGATCGGGCCTGACGCTATGGTGAACTCTCCAACAGGGAGGTTGGGGCGATTGTGCATGCCGTAGACCTCATCGCAGGGCCAGCGGGTGAACAAGCCGTCGTCGATCATTGCTTTCGCGCCTGCACCGCCTTCTTCGGCGGGTTGGAAGATGACGATCACGGTGCCATCAAACGCGCGACTTTCGACCAGCTGGCGGGCGGCGCCCAGCAGCATGGTGGTGTGCCCGTCGTGGCCGCAGGCGTGCATCATGCCATCGACCTGCGATGCCCAGGGCTTGCCCGTGGCTTCGACGATCGGCAGGGCGTCCATGTCCGCCCGCAGGCCGATCGTTCGGCCTGATGTGTTGGTCTGTCCGCGAATAACACCCACGACACCGGTGCGCCCGATGCCTTCGACCACTTCGTCCACACCTGCGGCGCGCAATGCTTCGGCGACGGTGGCCGCAGTGCGGGTCACATCATACAGCAGTTCGGGATTCTGGTGTAGATCGCGGCGGAAGGCGGTCAACGATTCAACTTGTTTGGCGACCCAGTTTTCAACGGCCATGGCTCAAGCGTCCTTGTTTTTCATGCGGTAGCGGAAATCACAGTAGCTTGCGCCCTTCATGATGGTCTGAGTGCGCGTCATCTCCATGTCGGGGTTATAGCCGATGCAGAAATCACCATCGCGGTTGCACGACAACAGGTGGCCGATGTCGCCCAGCCCCATGTCCTTGTACATCTCCGAATAGCGGCAGCGGGTGACGTTGAAATCCAGCGCCTCTTCGGAGGCTTCCAGTGTTTCGATCCGCAACGCGTCCTCACGCGTCCAGTTCGGCTGGATTGCTGCAAAATCCGTCAGGTCCGGCGCGTGGCCCAAAGCCTCGGCAAGCTGTTTGCCCTGTTCGATCGCCGACCGGGAGCATGTTTCGCCAATAACGGCTTCGGCCTCGGCGCGGTCGGTTCGGTCGGTTATGACGTCCAGAACGTGCTTCAGGATCATCGCCTCGATTTTGCGGCGCATCAGGATCGGCACGCTGTTCACGTCCAGTCCGTCAGAGGTGTTTGTGTCAGTTGTCATGAGGCAAGTCCTTATAGTTTGGGTTCGCTCAGGTCTTTGCGTTTCAACCAGGCGAGGTAGGTTGGTGCAACACGACGAGCGATGCTGTGAACGGGGAAGGGGCGCGGTTCGGTGACGGGCAAGGCCAGCTCGTTTTCGTCCGTTCCGGTGGCCGCCCGGGCGAGCTCGCGGCCCAATGCCGTGCCAAAGGCCACGCCGCGCCCATTGCAGCCGATCCATGCCCAGCCGTCGGTGCCAAGCCGGTGAATGCGTGGGAAACGGTCCCAGTTCATGCCGATGTAGCCGGACCAGACGTGGGTCATCTCGGGCGTGCCAAGTTCGGGGAACGCCTCGCCCAGACTGCGGGCGGCCTTGGCCCGGACGCGGTTTGCTACGTCATAGCTGCCTATGACTGCGCCCCCCGTGATCAGCCGGTTGCGCGCATCATAGCGGAAAAAGCGCAGGTCGCCGCGGGTGTCGGACACCGCTTGCCGGCCCGGCAACAGGCTGCGGCGCAAGTTGTCGCCAATGGGCTGCGTCGCCATTTGCCAGCTCAACACCGGAATGATGGATTTCGCCAGTCGCGGCGCCAATGAGGGCACCAGTTCACCTGTGTAGGCATTGGTGGCCAGGATCAGGGCGCGCGCCTTCAGTGTGCCGGTGGCCGTGCGGATCACCCACTGTGCGCCAACCCGCTCGTATCGGATGACAGGTGAGTTTTCGTGGATCGTTGCGCCCAGATCTTCTGCCGTTTTGGCCATCGCGCGCGCCAGCGCCAGCGGGTTGATATGGCCGCCCGTCGGGTTGAACATGCCGCCATACCAGAAATCGCTACCCAGAATGTCGCGGGTTTCTTCGGCAGTTTTGAATTCGGCGGGAAAGCCGTGGCGTTGCCATGTATCGACCCGTGACTGACACAGCTTCACACGCCCCGGACTGTGGGCGGGCTGGAACCAGCCAGCTTGTTCCGCTTCGGCTTTCATGTCGAATTCACGGACCAGGTCGAACAGTATGTTTGCCGAATTGCCGATCAGCTGGACCATGCGTTCGCCAGCAGCACCGTAGCGTTTGATCCAGGCCGCGGGCTCTGCGGCGGTGAGGATTGGAATGACCTGCCCATTGTTGCGCCCCGACGCGCCCCAGCCCACGGCCTTGCCTTCAAGGACAGTGACTGATCCGCCGTTACGGGCAACTTCGATAGCGGCCGAAAGACCTGTAAAGCCGCCGCCGATCACGGCCACGTCGGTTTCAGCCGTGCCGCCCAGCGGTGGCGCGGGGGGGCGGTGTGGGGCTGTGGCGGCCCATAGCGAAGGTGGAAATGCGACGTCTGTCAATGGGCTGGCTCCAGGTCGGGTTGCGCGGGCGGGACCGTGTCGTGGGGCATCCAGAACCAGCGCAGGGCTTCTTCTTCGGGCAAAAGGTCCGTGATCGGCGCGGGGGGCAGGTCGGCCGCCGCATCTGCCAGATCGCGGGCATAGGTCAGGCACGCCTCGAATGTTGGCGGGGTGTCCTGTGCGCTCTCCTGCAATGTCCACAGGTCCGATAGCGAAGCCGCCGCTTTGTCCTCGACGGTGCGTTGGGCGCGCCAGACGCCTGCGGTCAGATCCAGACGGTAGTAGGCCAGCAAATCGAGACCGTGTTCAGCGATCAGCGCCAGTGCCGCCGCGATCCGGTCTGTATCGCTGTCGTCAAAGAACCAGTTCACCCCCAGGCGCGCCCAGCCGGGACGAAAGGCAGAGTGTCCCTGTTCGACGGCGCGTTCGTGGCATTCAGAGGTTTCGTCATCAATGCCCAGCAGCGCATGCCCGTAGGGACCGGCGCAAGAGCATCCACCGCGCGCCTGTATGCCAAACAGATCGTTCAGCAGCGCAACCACATAGTTGTGGTGCAGCAGCTTGCCCGCGACCCGGATGTTGAACGAAAACACGCCGATGCGCGGCACATTCTGAGGCCCGAGGATCTCGACCCCCGGAATGGCGCGCAGGGCGGTTTCCAATCGGTTGGTCATGGCCTGCTCGCGGCGTTCGACCTCATCCTCGTCCATGTCCGCCTTGAGTTGCAAAACCATACCGGCGCGTATGTTTTCGACGATCGACGGGGTCCCGGCTTCCTCGCGGCGTTCGGGGTCAGAGACGTAGTTGTGGCGCAGCGCGGTCACATAGGACACGGTGCCGCCGCCGCTGATGGTGGGGCGCAGGCTGTCCAGCATACGGCGGTCGGCGATCAGCAGGCCCGACGCCCCGGGGCCGCCGGGGAATTTGTGCGGTGACAGAAACGCCGCATCAATACGGTCGTTCGCGCCGTCGCTCGATGCGCTCAAACGCACCGGGATATAGGGGGCAGCCGCCGCGAAATCCGCCACGCACCAGCCGCCCTCTTCATGTACAAGCCGGGCAATGGCGCGCAGATCGGTGCGTACCCCGGTGACGTTGGAGGCCGCCGAAAAGGCCGCGATTTTCACGGGCGCATCCGCGTGCTGTTTCAGGGCGCTTTCCAATGTCGTCAGGCAGACACCGCCCTCGTCGTTGAGCGGAATGCGCACGATCTGAGCCCCGCTTTCACGCCAGATCAGATCGTTCGAGTGGTGTTCGTAAGGGCCGACAAACACGACCGAGGTGGCGTCCAGCCCCTGCATGGACAACGCCCGGACAAGCTTGTCTGCCGCACCGGTGGCGCCCGAGCCTGTAAAGATGACGGCGTGGTTTGCGTCCGCGCTGACAGCCTTGCGCACAGTGTCCCGCGCCAGTTCGCGCAGTTGCGTGGACCGCCGACCGGTAAACGATGTTTCGGTATGCGTGTTGCCGTAGAACGGCAGCACATGCTTGCGGATTGCGTCCTCGATAAAGCTGATGGACCGCCCCGAGGCGACGTAATCAGCATAGATCAATGCGCGGGGCCCGAATGGCCCGGGAATTGCCGTGCCCTCACCAATAATGGCCGTACGGATGGTGTCGAACTGAATGGTCATCGGTGGTCCTTAGGCGGCGTCTGTCTTGCGATAGGGGGGCGTCCACGTGCGCCCCGGTATCGATGCAAGCAGGTTGCGGGTGTAGGGGTGCTGCGGGTCGGCAAAGACCTCGGCGGTAAAGCCCGCCTCGACCACTTCGCCCTTTTGCATCACGATAATGCGGTCGCAGAGTTGTGCTGCGACGCGCAGGTCGTGGGTGACGAACAGCAGCGACAGGTTCATCCGGTGGCGCAGTTCGGCCAGCAGTTTCAGCACTTGCGCCTGAACGCTGACATCCAGCGCCGAGACAGGCTCGTCCGCGACGATGACCTTTGGTTCCATTGCAAGCGCGCGGGCGATGCCGATGCGTTGTCGCTGGCCGCCCGAGAACTCGTGCGGAAAGCGGTTGGCGGCGGCGGGTGACAGTTCGACCAGTTCCAGAAGCTCACGGGCGCGGGCACGGGCCTTTTCAGGGTCTTCACCATGCACGATCGGTCCTTGGGCGATGATATCTACCACCCGCTTGCGCGGGTTGAGCGATGCCATCGGGTCCTGAAACACCATCTGGATATGCTTGCGCATACCGCGCAGCTCGGCGGGGCTGCAGGCCAGCAGGTCGGTGCCGTCCACTTCGACCGCGCCGGCATCGGCGTCCAGCAGGCGGGTGACCAGACGCGACACCGTGGTCTTGCCTGACCCGGATTCGCCCACGACACCCAGTGTTTCGCCCTGATGGAGCTCAAAGCTGAGATCCTTGACCGCGACCACGGCCTTGCGTTTGCCAGTCAGCAGCCCGCCGCGCGCAGCAAAGGTTTTGCGAAGGCCTGTGCCCTTCAGCACAGTCGGACGGGTGGTGACGGGTTTGTGCGGGGGCGGCAACAGATCGGGGACCGATGCAATCAGCGCCTGGGTGTAGGGATGTTGCGGATCGTTGAGCACCTGACCCGCGGGACCTTGTTCGACCACCTCGCCCTGGCGGAGCACGATCACATGATCGGCGATTTCAGCCACGACGCCAAAGTCATGGGTGATGAACAAGACGCCTGCGCCCTCTTCTTTTTGCAGGTCGCGGATCAGTTTGAGGATCTGCAACTGCGTCGTCACATCCAACGCTGTTGTCGGCTCGTCTGCAATCACCATTTTGGGTGACAAAGCCAATGCCATCGCGATCATCACGCGCTGGCGTTGACCGCCGGAAATCTGGTGAGGGTAGGCGTTGTATGCGGATTCAGGGTCCGGGATATGCACACGTTTGAGCATTTCAATCGCGTGGGCCTGACGCTCCTTGCGCTCGACGCCCATGTGCAGTTTCAGAACCTCGTCAATCTGCCAGCCGACGGTTTTTTGCGGGTTCAGCGCGGTCATCGGTTCCTGAAAGATCATCGAAATCCGGTTGCCGCGCAGCTTGCGCATCTCCGCTTCCGATTTGGCCAGCAGGTCTTCGCCTTCAAAGGTGATCTCCCCCCCTGCCACCGTGACATGCGGTTCCGGCAACAAGCGCATGATGGCGCCCGCCGACAAGGATTTGCCCGAGCCGGATTCGCCCACCATGCAGACGATTTCGCCCGCGTGGACATCCAGGTTCAGACCCTGCAGCGCGAACGGACGGTCAGAGCCTTTTGGCAGGGCGATGCGCAGATCGCGAACCTTTAGAATGGGCTTTGCTTCGACGGTCATTGTTTCTGCCTCGGGTTCATTGCGTCGTTCAGGCCTTCGCCGAGAAGTGAGAAGGACAGGACTGTCAGCACGATGGCGATGCCCGGAATGGCCGAACAGTACCAGGCGGTGCGCAGCACGGCGCGGCCCTGGCCAATCATGTTACCCCAACTTGCGTAGTTCGGATCGCCCAGACCGAGGAAAGCCAGAGCGCTTTCCAGCAGGATCGACAACGCCATGATGACCGAGGCGTAGACGATGATCGGCGGCAGGGCGTTGGGCAGGATCTCACGGAAGATCAATGATGTATTCGACACCCCGAGATTGCGTGCAGCATCGACGAATTCGCGGTTGCGCAGGGACATGAATTCGGCGCGCACCATGCGGGCGGGGGCCGTCCAGCTGACGACGCCGATCGCCACGGTGATCCACTCGATCTTGGAGCCGAGAATGGCCACGAGAGTCAGCAACAGCACAAAGTTCGGGATGGTCTGAAACGCTTCGGTCACTCGCATCAGCAGGTCGTCCACCCAACCGCCAAAGTATCCCGCGAGCGCGCCGATCACGATGCCGATGATGATCGACACCAGCGTGGCGAGAACGCCAACCAGCAGCGAAATCCGGGCGCCGTAGAACAGTTGCGACAGGATGCTGCGGCCCAGCTGATCGGTTCCCAGCGGAGTGGAGGCATTCACAAAGGGGGCCACCAGTGGTTGACCGGCGCGGCGCAGCGGATCGCCCGGATCGACCAGACCTGCGGTCAGCGCCATCAGCACGACGATGGCGAACAGGAACAGTCCCAGAAGGGCTGCGCGGTTGCGTCGGTAGCGCTGCCAGAAGACAACATAGCGGGGCGGTTCTGCCGGTCGCAGATCAGTATCAAGCACAGTCATGAGAGTTCAATCCGGCTGTCGAGACGTGCGTAAAGCAGGTCGGTTAGAAAATTGACGAGGATCACGATGATCGAGCACAAAAAGATGATGCCCATCAGGGTGTTCATGTCGCGCTGGATCACCGACTGGTAGGCCAGTTGCCCCAGTCCCGGCAGCGTAAAGATGGTTTCAACCACCACCGATCCCCCCAGCAGGGTGGAAAATTGCAGACCGAACAGGGTGACCGCAGGCAACAGGGCGTTGCGCATGATGTGATGCACCATCAACCGTGTCTCGCCGGCGCCCTTGGCTCGGGCCGTGCGCACGAAATCCTGATCTGCGACCTGCATCACCGACGACCGCATCAGGCGCAGGTAGAACGACAGATAGATCAGCGACAGCGCCGCCGTAGGCATGACCAGGTGGCGTGCCACGTCCACGACGTGATCCCAGCCGGTGTAAAACCCTGCAATGGTCTTGATCCCGCCCACAGGCAGCCAGCCCAGCTTGACCGAGAACAGCAGCATCATCATCAGCGACAGGAAAAAGCTGGGTGTTGCGTAGAAAATCAGCCCCAGTGTGGAAATCAGGTTGTCGGTCAGCGAATAGGCGCGCCGTGCTGCAAACGCCCCCAGCGTGATACCAATCGAAAAGGCCAGGCTGAGCGATGTCGCCATGAGCAGCAAGGTGGTGCCAAGGCGATCCATCAGAACGGTTGCCACCGGTTGTTCATACACGAAGGACCGCCCCAGATCGAATGTCGCCAGCTTGACCATGTACCGCCAGAGCTGCACCCAGATCGGCTGGTCCAATCCGTATTCCGCCCGCAGCCGAGCAATAAAGGCAGCGTCGGCCCCCCCCATGTCGCCGACCAGCGCGTCAACCGTGTCGCCGGGGGCCATTTTGAGCAGCAGGAAGGTGCCCATCATAATCAGGATAATGACCGGAATGGCCTGTAGAAGGCGCCTCAGGGCATAGATCAGCAACGGGGGAATGGTCGGTTTCATCGCGAAATTCTTTCAGATGCGCGCAGGCAAAGGGGCTTGCGGTCTTGGGAGCGGGCAGGCCGACAGCGGCCTGCCCGAAGGTCGGATTATTCGTCGAGCCACAGATCGTACCAGCTGGAAGAGTTCCAGCGCGGCGTGTTGTGGTGGTTCTTCAGCTTCTTCGACGTGACCGAGATGAAGGGATGCTCGATGGCAAAGATCACGGGGATTTCTTCCATCTCTTTGCGCTGGATCTCGTGATACATCTCGGCGCGCGCGTCCGGGTCAAGCTCGGAGGCTGCGTCGTCGATCATCTGATCCATCTCTTCGCTTTTCCAGCCAAACTGATTGGACCACGGCGTTCCTTCGGGCTGGCCCGAGCGCAGCCAGACAGTCGTAGACACCGCAGGATCCGACCGGAACTGGTGCCAGCCGTTCGCTGTGTCGAAATCATGATCGCGGTAGACGCCATTCAGGAAACCGGGCGCGTCGTTTGTCAGGATCTCAACGTCGATGTTGATCTCTCGCATGGCTTGCGCAAAGTATTCACCCCAGAGCTGGGTGTATTCCCCCCACGGGGCAGGGCGGTGACGCAGCTTGAAGCGGAAGCCGTCGTCTTTGACGGGATAACCGGCCTCATCCAGCATCTTTTTTGCCAGCTCGACATCATACTCATAGGTTTTCACGTCGTCGGTGTAGTTGTCACCACCGGCTTTCGGAACAGGCCCACGACCGGGGGCCGCAAAGCCGCGCATGATCGTGTCGATGGCATAATCGATGTCCAGACCGTGATAGATGGCCTGCCGCACCTTCAGGTCGGCAAGGATCGGGTTGCGGTGGTTGAACTCGACGGTCGAGTGGGCGACGTTGTTTTCGTAGCCTTCGGTGCCGACATCAAAACGGTCGTCCTCTGACAGGCGGACCACATCGGCCATCGACACACCGATAAAGCCGGACTCGTGGACTTCGCCCGCTTCCAGCGCGGCCGCAGCGGCAGATTTATCCTTGATGAACCGCCAGACGATGCGGTCGAGGTAAGGAAAGCCCTCGCGCCAATAATCGTCGTTCTTTTCAGCCATCACATATTGACCGCGTTCGTATTCGACGAATTTGAACGGCCCGGTGCCGACAGGCGCCGTGTTGTACGGGTTGTTCAGAATGTCGGTGCCCTCGTACAGGTGCTTGGGCATCGGGTGGCCAAGGTCGGGCATGGCGGCCACGAACAGATCAAGCGGCATCGGCTTGGAATAGTTGAACACGGCCGTGTGCGGGTCGGGGCAATCGACCGATTCCAGGTTGGCTTGCAGAGCCGACGAATAGTTCAGCAGCTCTTTCCACATCTCCATGGCGGTAAAGGACACGTCATCACAGGTGAAATCCTCCCCGTCGTGCCAGCGGACGTTCTCACGCAGCTTGACCGTGATGGTCAGGCCGTCGTCCGAATCGGACCAGTCGGTCGCCAGTACGGGCTCGTAGCCGTCGTAGCTTCTGTCGATCAGCGGTTCGACGATTTTGCCGCTGATGTTGTAGACGCCTGTCGATGCGCGCAGCGCGGGGTTCAGGGTCCGCTGTTCGGAAATCATGTGAATGATGGCTGTGCCACCCTTCTTGACCTCCTGCGCCGAAGCCGCGCCGGGCGTCAGTGCGGTGCTTGCGGTCAAGCATGCGACGCCAAGGCCGATCAGTTGTTTCTTCATGTAAAGCTCCCTTTCTGTCGGACTCCTTGCTGGAATCGCGATTTTGCTTTCGCTCTGCTTCAACACTGCGCATGACGCAGGGGTAGTCAATGAAAATCTAACTCGTGAATATAAAATAGAAAAAAATACTATGTTTTAGAACTTAACTGGGATAAATATTTAGCATGCAGTCATTTTAAGAGGCCATAATGCTGAAAACGGTTTGGGTCACTGGTGCAGGATCGGGCATAGGATCTGCGGTTGCTCTGGGTTTTGCCAAGGCGGGCTTTCGTGTTGCCTTGACGGGGCGCGGCGTGCAGGCGCTGGAAGAGGTCGCCGCCAGATGTCCCGACAGCGAAAGGGTTCTGGTGGTCCCGGGCGATGTAACCGACCGGCAAGGCATGCTTGAGGCCGCACAAAAGATTGCCAAATGGGGCGATGGTCTGCACATCCTTTGCAATAACGCCGGACTGAACATTCCGCAACGCCGTTGGGCCGATCTGGACTGGGAAAGCTGGGACAACCTGCTGAAAATAAACATAACCGGGACGCTGAATGTGATTGCCGCTTGTCTGCCGATCATGCGCGGCCAGCAAGACGGAATCATGATCCACACCTCAAGCTGGGCGGGCCGGTTCCATTCGCCGAACGGTGGCGTCGCGTATGGCGCATCCAAGCACGCGCTGTCCGATATTTCCGCCAGTCTGAACGCCGAAGAGGGCGTAAACGGCATCCGCTCGACCGCGCTCTGCCCGGCAGAGGTCGCAACCCCGCTGCTGGCGAAACGCCCCGGTTTCGATGTCTCGACACTGGACCATATGATTCAGCCCGAGGACATGGCGCAAACCGCACTTTACGTGGCGCATATGAACCCGGTCGTTGCAGTGCACGAGATTCTACTGGCTCCGGTGCGCAAGTGAGTTCCGCCCCAGTTTCACATTTGAAAGGAAAATGAAATGTCTCATCCTGTCAAAGGTATAGATCACTGTTTTGCTCTGGTTCAGGATCTGGACAAGGCCGCTGCGCAATATGCGGCGTTTGGGTTCACCCTGTCGCCGCGTGGCCTGCATTCCGAGGCAAAGGGGTCTGCCAACTACACCATCATGTTTCCTGACGACTATTTCGAATTGTTGGGCCTGCTGCGCGCAACGCCGCTGAATGCGGCGCGCGGCAAGGCGCTGACAGAACAGGGGCAGGGGCTGCACGCGATCGCCTGCCGGATCGGCACCGCCGAGGCTGCGGCAACTCAGCTTGCGGAGCTTGGCATCGGGACGCACGGTCTTGGCAGTTTCGAGCGCCCGGTGCCGCTGCCCGACGGTGGGTCGGCGATGGCGGCCTTTTCGACGGTGGTCTTTGACGATGCGGAACTGCCCTTTGGATCCGTCTTCATGTGCCAGCACAAGACGCCCGAAACCGTCTGGCTGCCCGAGCTGCTGACCCATGCCAACACGGCTTGTGGCCTTGATGCGATCCTTGCCTTGTCCGAAAACCGGCAAGCGGATGGAAAACGCTTCGCGCGGTTGTGGGCTGACGGGTCGACCAGCGAGACCAACGGTCGCGTGACGGTCAATACCGGCGCCAATTCTGCGCCGCTTGTCCTGATGTCACAAGATGCGATGCAGGCGCTTTACCCCGGTGTCGATGTGTCTTTGACCGCCAAGGGGGCCTTCACGTCTTTGCGGGTCAAGGTGACCGACATGAATGCTGCGCGCCAATGTCTGGACGATGCCGGTCTCGCCCCGATTGTCACGCAGACGGGACTGGCAGTTGCGCCCGAACACGCGTCGGGCGTCATTGTCGAATTTGTGCCAGCATGACAGAAAAACAGCGCAAAACCGGGACGAAGTCGGCCGACACGATCACCTTTGATGACATTGATCAGAAGATTCTCGATATCCTGCAGCGTGACAGTGACACGGTGATCAGTGCCATCTCGGACGCGGTTGGTCTGTCGCCGACACCTTGCTGGCGACGGATCAAACGGATGGAGGAAGCCGGGTTGATCAAAAAGCGCGTGGCGCTGGTTGATCAGGTGCGGGCCAATGTCCCCATGACGATTTTCATCGGGGTCACCACGCCGCGTCATGAAATCGGGTGGTTGCAGCGGTTTTGCGATCTGATCGACGAAATCCCCGAAGTTGTCGAAGCCTATCGGATGACAGGCACGATCGACTATATCTTGAAGGTCGTCGTCCCGGATATGAGCGCCTATGATCTTGTCTATAAAAAGATGA
Source organism: Sagittula sp. NFXS13 (assembly GCF_040148795.1). NCBI lineage: Bacteria > Pseudomonadati > Pseudomonadota > Alphaproteobacteria > Rhodobacterales > Roseobacteraceae > Sagittula > Sagittula sp. NFXS13. Next base: position 56,226 of record NZ_JAGEMH010000009.1, on the reverse strand, counting down.
TTGAACGGTTGGAGTTCAGTCAGGTCAATTCGATGATCTCGATGGAAGAATTGAAGTTCACCACATCGATTCCGACAAAATACCTCTGAGAAACGCTCTCTCGGGCGACTTTAGCAGGCCCGCGACCAACGCCGTGAGGTCGGACACCCCGGTGCGGCAGCATCATGTGTCGCGGTGATCGGACGGGGTCATTCTTGATGCGGCCCTCAGTGGAGATCCAGGAGGCGGATTGCGCCATTGTGCAGCCAGAGGCGGTCGGCATTTCAAGCCTTGAATGTCATGGCGTGCGCCTTGGTGTCGGCTTCGCCCCGCGCTTTTAACCGACCCTTCATCCGAGACCGGACCTTTGCGACGACAAAACTGCGGATGACGTAAAGCCTCAATGGCTCTGATGGTGGCAGAAGGCGCGCAAGCCAATGCGGGGAGGCAAGGAGATGATCGACGGGACACCCAAATCGGTCTGAAGCGTGTGCTCTGCCGTGTCAGGCGCGGCTCCAGGCTGGGCTGTCGCATGGGTCATTCAACAGCTCCTTCAGCTCCAGATCGAGCTGCATCACCGTGATCGAGACGCCGGCCATGTCAAGCGATGTATAGTAATGGCCCAGCAGCGTGAGATGAACGGTGATCCCATGCGCCTCTAGTCGACGCCGCAGCCGCCGGTTCAGGATATAGAGCTCCATCTGAGGGGTGCTGCCCAAGGAGTTGACGAGCAGGGCGACCTCGGTGCCGTTGGCGGGATTGATCTCGTCCAATATGCGGTCAACGATGAGGTCAGCGGTTTCATCGGCAGATTTCACCTGCGTTCGGGCGACCCCCGGTTCGCCATGCACGCCGACGCCGATTTCCATGTCGTCCGGGCCAAGCCGAAAGCTCGGGCGGCCAGTGTCGAGAGAGGCGCCGGGCTCCAGCGCGACACCCATGGTCAGGCAGCGGTCCGCTGCCCGCGCGGCAATGGCGGCGCATTTGTCCAGCGGCAGCATCCTGTTGCACGCCGCGCCCGCCACCTTGAAGACAAAGACATTGCCAGCCACCCCGCGTCGGGCACTGCGCGTGTCCAAAGGGGCCGAGGCAATGTCATCCGTGGTCACCACGGTGCGAACGGCAATGCCCTGCGCTTCGGCCATTTCGGCGGCCATCTCGAAGTTCATCAGGTCACCCGAGAAGTTGCCGAAGATGTGCAGCACCCCAGTGCCGCCATCCGCCGCTTTCGTGGCGGCAAGGATCGGGTCCGGCGGCGGCGAAGCGAAGATATTGCCCACCGCAACTGCATCCGCCATGCCTTGGCCGACGTAGCCCAGAAAGCCCGGTTCATGGCCGGAGCCGCCGCCGATCACCAGCCCGACCTTGCCGGGGCGTGGCCCGTGCCGGGCGCGGATCGCACGCGAAGCGCCATCCACCGGGGCGAGGATGCTTTCATGCGCCAAAAGCGCGCCTGCGATGGCCTCGTCCACAGCATCGCGTGGGCGGTTGAGGAATTTCTTGACCCGTGTGCGCTCTGGCAGGGCCTCAGAAGGGGCGTCGGGCCTGCGGGGCGGGCGGTCTTCGTAGCCTTCGGAGGTCAGGATCGCCCGGGCCGTATCGGCATCGGTGACGAGCGTCGAGACATAGCCGCCGCGCAGGGCGGCCAGAATGGCCTGCACCTTGTCCATGCCGCCGGCGACGGCCATGCGCTCCGGCACCTTGCGGATCATGTCCAGATCCATGCCTATGGTGCGCCCCTCCAGCGGACCATCCACCCGTGCGCCGTTGGCGGAAATCATGCGGCCTGCGATGCTGCCCACCGCGGCATGGTAATGGTCGCGGATCGAAACTTCGTCGAAAAGGCCGCTGGTGTGGATCGTGCTTTCGGGCCGGAGCGAGGAAATCCCGAGAACGATACGATCGGCTTGCGCCAGGACCTCCATTTGCTCGGCAAGGACGGGTTCGTGCAATAGCATGTCCCGAACTTCGGCGGTCGATACAATGGCCGGGGCGGACAGGGGGATGCACCGCGCGCCGAGGTTTTCTGCAAGGCGGGTGGCGCAGGCTTCGGGAGTCCAGGGGATCTTGGCCGTGGTGCTGCCCGTGGCCTGCACGATGCGGACATCTCGCAGCGCGCCATGCGACATGTGGCTGGCCATGGCCAACATCGTCCGCCCCCAGGTCACGGCAACAGTCTCGCCCGACTTTGTCAGATGTCTGAGAACCTGGGCGGCAGCGGCGCCAAGCCGATCCGTCAATGGATTGTCGTTGCCGTCCGAAGGGATGACCATGCAGTCGTTCAGTCCGAAATGGGTTTGCATGGCCTGCGACAAAGTCAGCGCGCGGAACCGGTCAGGGTCGATTTCGATGGAGACGATGCCGCGCGTGCGGGCGTCGGCAAGGTAAGCGTTGACCGATGGACGGGAGACGCCGATCCGCGTGGCGATCTCTGCCTGCGTCAGGCCCTCTTCATAATAGAGCCAGGCCGCCCACAGCAGCATGTCTTCGCCAAACCGGGTCGGGGCACGCTTGTCCCCAGTGGGCGCTGCGCTCCGCGGGGTTCCTCGCGCGGGCATCAGGTCAGCCGCTCATGGTCGGCGGCCCAGCTGGCCAACACGTCCAACAAGGCAGCGGCAGAGACCGCACCGGGATCGAGGTGTCCGATGCTGCGTGGCCCCAGACGGGCCGCGCGCCCGCGCGACGCCATCATGGCGCGGGTGTCTTCTGCGCCTTTGGCGGCGGCCTGTGCGGCGGCGCGGAGGCATTCGACCGTGCCACTTGCGGCGTGGTCTTCATGCGTCACCACATGAGCGGCAGGCCACCACGCGTCCAGCATGGTCTTGTCGCCGGGCTTTCCGTGGCCACGTCTTTCGACGCCTTCGAATATAGCGGGGATCAGCGCAGGCAAGTGATCGAATGGAACCTCTTGCTCGGGACCAAAGGTAGTGGCGGCACGGGTCAGGGCGCTGGCATATAGCGGCCCCGTCGTTGCCCCAACAGCATTCAGCAAGACCTGCCCCGCCAGTGTGAATCCGTCCCCCAGCGTCTGGTTTTCGTCTTCTACATTGGCGAGCGCGCGGGCGGCGGCCTCGAACCCGTCGGCCATGGCGACACCATGGTCCGCATCCCCGATCTCACCGTCGAGTTCGCCCAGAAGGGTCCGTTCAGCGGCCATGCGCTGGGCAAAGGCACGAAACAGGTCGGTCAGGTCGGATCGGGTAAAGCTGGACATGGCACTGGTTCCGGATCGAAGGCTGCCGCTGGCATTTTCGACAGCGCGGCGTTCTGCTGCATACCGTCCGGCGGCCCGGCGCGCAATACGGCCCCGGCGGGATCGGGGCCGCAGCACAAGGGTCAGGCCGAGATCAGGCGGCGCGCAACGGCGTCGGCCAGCTCGTTCAGGATCAGGCAGCAGGACGTAGCTCCGGCGTCCGGCACGCCGCGCGACCGTTCACCCAGACGTGCAGCCCGCCCGAGCTTTGCCACCATATCCACGGTGCTGTCCCGGCCCGTTTCGGCAGCCTTGCTCATTGCCGTCAGCGCTTCGGAAAAACCCGTGGCCTTTGTGGCGTCGAACGCTTCGACCGCAGGCACGAAGCAGTCGATCAGGGTCTTGTCCCCGACCTGTGCCGAGCCTGTGGTACGCACCCCGTCCAGCCCTGCCTGCATCATGGCGGCAAAACCCTCGGCATCGATGGCATCGCGCTCAGCGATGGACAGCGCCATGTTCTGGAACATGAAGCCGTAAAGTGGCCCCATGGAGCCGCCGATTTCCGACATCAACACGTCGGAGAGCTGTTCCAGCGCCTTGTCCAGCGGCATGACCTGCCCGGCGATGCGTTCGGCGGCACGGCCAAAGCCCTTGGCCATGTTGATGCCGTGATCGCCGTCTCCGATCAGCCCGTCGATCTCTGACAGATGCGCCTTGTTGGCGACGATAACCGCGGCCATGTCCTCGACGATGCCGGAGGCCTCCGCCAGCGGCAAGATCGGCGTTGTGGTCGGCTCCGGCGCGCGGGGCACCTTGGCCGATGCCGCGCCAGCGGTGGCCGTGCGCGTACGGCGTGTGACCTGGCCCACAGGGGCCGTCGGTGCGCCAGTCACCACCATGCCGGGCGAGGCGCATTCGACGTCGATCAATGCCTTCAGTTCATCGTCAAGCGCCATCACCGACAAGGTCGCGCCGATCATTTCCAACGAGGTGAAGTAATTGCCGACAAAGGCGCGGTGCACCCGCAGGCCTGCCGCCTCCAGCCCGGTTTCGAGCCGGTCGTAGAGAACATAGAGCTCATTGATCGGCGTCGCGCCAAGCCCGGACACCAACACGGCCACTTCGGTGCCCTCGGGCAGGTCGTGATCGTCCAGCACGATCTTGAGCATGTCGTCGGCCACGTCATCTGCGGCTTTCAATGGCTCGACGCGCGTGCCGGGTTCTCCGTGGTGGCCGATGCCGACCTCCATGGTGCCCGGTGCGATCTGGAAATTCGGATGCCCGACGGCGGGCAGGGTGCAGGGGCCAAGACCAACGCCGACAGAGCGGGTAGCATCCACTGCCCGTTGCGAAACGGCGATCACCTCGTCCAGCGATCCGCCAAGCGCAGCCTTTGCGCCGCCGATCTTCCACATGAAGATTTCGCCCGCCACGCCGCGCCGTTTTTCGCGGTCGGTCAGGGGGGCCGAGCACACGTCGTCATTCGCCACGACCGTCGACACCTCGATGCCTTCGGGGGTGACCATCTCTTTGGCCATGCGGACATTCATGTTGTCGCCGGCGTAGTTCCCGTAAAGCACCGCAACCCCTGCGCCACCATCTGCTGCGCGGATCGCATCGGCAAAGCTCTTTGCCGTGGGAGAGGAAAACAGCTCCCCGACTGCGACCGCGTCCACCATGTTGCGCCCGGTGTAGCCGATGAAGGCCGGTTCATGCCCGGAGCCACCGCCGGTGACGATGCCGACCTTGCCCTCCTGAGGGGCAAAGCGCGAGGTCACCACGCGGGCATTCATCGGGTCTTTCTGCACGAGGTCGCGATGCGCCTTCACAAAGCCTGCAACGGTTTCATCCACCAGATCATCCGGATCGTTGATGAAGCGCTGCATTTCCTTGCCCGTCCCGGGCGTGCCTGTCTGATCCGTCATCATTTCACCGTATATCCGCCGTCGACCAAAAGGTCGGCTCCGTTGATCATCGCCGCCGCACCGGAGGCGAGAAAGACTGCTGATGCCGCGATTTCCTCCGGCTCGGCAAAGCGGCCCACCGGGATCTGCGCCTTCATGGCGTCGCCCTTGGGGCCATCCCAGGCCTTTTTGCCCAGTTCGGTCAGGACGACCGTGGGCGAAATCGAATTGACTGTGATTCCATGTCCGCCCCATTCCAGCGCGAGCGTCTTTGTCACGCCAATGATGCCGAATTTGGAGGCGCAATAGGCGACGTGCCCGTCGATGGCGACGGAGCCGGCCTGGCTGGCGAGGTTGATGATGCGCCCGCCGTTGCCAGCGGCGATCATCACGCGGCCCACGGCCTGGGCCATCAGGAAGCTGCCGGTCAGGTTCACGTCGATGGTGCGCGACCATGCGGAGCCGGACAGGTCTTCGGCGGGGGCAAGGTCCACGATCCCGGCAGAGTTTACCAGAATGTCGATGCCGCCGAACGCGGTTTTCACATCCGAAACGGCCGTCGCAATGCTGTCGGCGTCGGTCACGTTGCAGGCAAAGGCCCGCGCCTCGCCGTCCAGCGTGTCCGCCTTGGACTGCGCCGCGTCGAGGTTCATGTCCAGCAACGCCACACGCGCGCCGCAGGCGGCAAACGCCTCGGCAATGGCGGCCCCGATGCCCGAGGCGGCGCCCGTCACGATGGCGGTCTTGCCCGCAAGTGAGAAATCGATGGGTCCAGACATGTCATGTCCTTTCAGGAGGGGGGGGAGGTGCGTCCGCAGCCACGCGCCCTGAACCTCGGGCTGCGGGAGGTCGCCCCGGCGTGGGGAGCATCACGCCGGGGCCGTCTTGGGTCTGGCTTACTGGCGCTCGGCCAGCAGCTTGTCGACGTTCTCGCCAGTCACCGGGGTCCACGGAACCTGATAAAGGCTTTCGGCACCGTCAGCCCAGTCCAGTTCAGGGTAATCAGCCCAGAGCGAGGATTGCGGCTCGTAATCGGGCATCACTGCCTTGATTGCCACGTCGATGGCGCCTTGCGCCTGACCGGTCGCATCCTGCAGGATCGAGTCCATCTCGCCGCGTTTCACTGCGTTGAGCGCGTCGGTCACACCGTCCACGCCAGCAATCGAGAACTCGGACAGGTCCATGCCAGCAGCCTTGATCGCCTCGATCGCGCCAAGCGCCATCTCGTCGTTCTGCGCGATCACGCCCTTGATGTCGGACCCATGCGAGGTCAGCCAGTTTTCCATCAGGCTCTGCGCTTCGGCGCGGGACCAGTTGCCGGTCTGACGTTCGAGGATCTTGACGTCCGGGCATTCGGCCAGTGCCTGTTCGTTGCCCTCGCCACGCTGGATTTCACCGGACTGGCCGATCGGGCCTTCGATGATGACAACGTCGCCTTCGCAGTTCATCTTGTCGAGAACGGCCTTGGCTTCCATGTAGCCGGCCTTAACGTCGTTCGAGCCGACGTAGGAGGTCAGCAGATCGCTGTTCACCCGCGCGTTGGAGCCGACGACCGGAATGCCTTCCTCGTGGGCCAGCTCGACCGCGGTGGCGCCCGCTTCGATGTCCATCGGGACAAAGACAATGGCGTCAAAGCCTTGGGTGATCATGGTTTCGAACTGGTCCTGCTGGACCAACGCGTCATAGCGGCCGTCGAAGACGGTCAGGTCAACGAGGCCAGAGGTCACTGCAGGGTGTTGCTGGGCGGCGTTGGCCCACAGCTGCATGAACTCGGCGTTGAGGCCGTAAACGGTCGCGCCGATCTTGACCTTGTCGTCCTGCGCGCTTGCGCCGGTGGCCAGCGACAGGGTCAGCGCCATGGCACTTGCGGTGGTTGTGAAAGTCTTGAACGTCATGTGGTTTCCTCCTTGGTGACGATCTTGGAGCCGCCCCGGACATGCTCCTCCGGTAGGGTGGCTGCGCCACCCTCGCGTCCGGGGTAATTCTTGAAGGGTCAGGCTGTCAGTCTTCTGTCTTGCGGGAGCGGTCGAGCATGACCGCCGCGACGATCAGCGCGCCTTTGATGACCTGTTGGTAGTAGGATTCCACGCCCAGCAGATCGAGCCCGTTGTTCATGACGCCGATCAGCAGGGCGCCAATCACGGTGCCGCTGACCCGGCCAATTCCGCCCGCCAGGCTGGTGCCGCCGATGACGACCGCCGCGATGGCGTCAAGCTCGTAGGCGACGCCAGCCTGCGGCAGTGCCGACCCGGTGCGTGCCGCAAGAACCATGCCCGCGATGCCAGCCAAGGCCCCCGAGATGACGTAGACTGAAAACCGGATGCGGTTGACCGAGATACCGGAGACCTTGGTGGCGTGCGGATTGCCGCCCGCCGCGTAGACATGGCGGCCAAAGCGGGTGCGGGTCAGTACGAAATGCGAGACGGCAAAGACCAGCGCGAACAGGATAATCGGCAGGGGAATGCCCGCGATGTCGCCCGTTCCGATCCAGCGGAAGCCGTCTGTCAGCGCCGGGATCGGGCGCCCGTCGGAATAGATCAACGTCAGTCCGCGCGCAGCCGACAGCATCCCGAGCGTCGCGACAAACGCGGGCACCGCGTAGCGCGCCACCGCAAGGCCCGAAATTGCACCGACTGCCATGCCCGTGACAACGCCGATGATCAGCGGGATGGCGGCCATGTAGGGAGTGCCGGGAATGAAGGCCGAGGAGGACGTGGTGGCAAAGCTGGCGGCGACCACGCCGGACAGCGCCACGACCGACCCCACGGACAGGTCGATGCCGCGGGTCAGGATCACGAAGGTCATGCCGATGGCAAGAATCCCGTTGATCGAGGTCTGCCTCAGCACGTTGATGATGTTGCGCGAGCTCAGGAAGTTCTCGCTGACGATTGCCAGCGCCACGCAAAGCACCAGCAGCGCGATCAGAATGCCGTATCGCTGCGCAATTGGGCCAATCCGGTCCGTCATCGTCGGCTTTTGCTCGGTGCCGGCCCCGGCGGGGGCTTCGGCCTTCATCTGCTGTTCCACGTCAATTCTCCCTGTGGGGTTTGCACGTCGCCTGTCCTGCGCGGGGGCTCAAAGCGTCCCCGGCTCAGCGCGTCAGACGGCGAGGTGCAGCAATCCTTCGGCCGACATCTCGGCCCGGTTCAGTTCACCGGCCACGCGCCCGTCGCGCATGACAACGGCTCGGTCAGCCATGCCCAGCACCTCGTCCGTTTCGGAGGACACCATGATGATGGTGCCGCCGTTGCGGGCGAAGTCGGACATGACCCGGTAGATTTCGCGCTTGGCCCCGACGTCGACGCCGCGAGTGGGTTCGTCCAGCAGCAGGATGTCGGGCTCGGTCAGGAACCATTTGCCCAAAACGACCTTTTGCTGGTTGCCGCCGGACAGGTTCGACACGCCCAGCCGGTCCGTCGCCGTCTTGATGTTCAATGTATCGATCATCTGCTCGGCGGCCTCTGCCTCGGCGCGGCCATTCATCACGAAGCGCGGCGACATGGCGTCAAGCGTCGCAAGGCAGAGGTTGTCGCGGACGTCCCCTGACAGCACCAGCCCAGACCCCTTGCGGTCCTCCGTGACGTAGGCCAGGCCTGCGTCGATCGCCTGCCGGGGGGTCGTAATGTTCACCGGCTTACCGTCGATCAGGATCTCCCCCGTCGTTTCCGACGACAGGCCGAAGAGACGGTCGAATATTTCGGACCGCCCTGAACCGAGCAGACCGTAAAGCGCCAGGATCTCGCCGCGTTTTACCGAAAAATCCACCTCGGCCACGCCATGGGCTGCGGACAGGTTGCGCACGCTCAGCGCGACTTCGGTTTCCGGGGTGTTTTCCTTGATAAATTCTTCGGCGAGGGGGCGGCCAACGATCAGGTTGATCAACCGGTCCTTGTCGATATTACTGAGCGCGCCATCCTCGACAAAGGCGCCGTCGCGGAACACCGTGTAGCTGTCACAGATCCTAAAGATCTCGGACAGGCGGTGGCTGACGTAGATCACGCCCTTGCCACGTGCCTTGAGGGTGCGCACCGCCTCGAACAGCTGGTCGGCCTCCGCCTCGCCCAGGGCGGAGGTGGGTTCGTCCATGATGATGACTTCGGCGTCATAGCTCAGGGCCTTGGCGATCTCGACCAGCTGGGTCTGCGCTACGGTGAGGTCCATCATCATGGTGTCGGCGCGGATCCCGAAATGAAAACCGTCGAGCAGCGCCTGCGCATCGGCATTCATCTTGCGAAAGTCGACGCGCCCGAGGAACCCCACAGGCTCGCGCCCGAGATAGATGTTCTCGGCGACGGTCATGGCCGGAACGGGGCTTAGCTCTTGCTCAATGATGGAAATGCCATTGGTCAGCGCCTCTGATGGATCGTTGAATACCACTTCCGACCCGTTGCGCAAAAGCACCCCGCCGTCGCGCTGGTGGATGCCCATGAGAATCTTCAGAAAAGTCGATTTGCCCGCGCCATTGCCGCCGCACAGCGCGTGAACGGAGCCCGGCTCCAGTCGGAAACGGCCATCCTTGAGGGCTGGTACTCCATTGAAGGCTTTCTTGAAGCCATCGGCCACGAGCAGTGGTTGTTGCATCTTGTACTCCCTGTCTGCCGTCTGTGCCCGGCGAGCGTCTGACTTTTGTCAGGCCGCTCCTTCCATTAGGTAAGCTACCTAAATTCTGACATTTGTCAAAAAGTTTTTTACAAAGTTCAAGTTCCGGGTTTCCGTGGTGCTGTGACGCAGGTTGCGGCCAATGCCAGGACGTCTCGACATTGAGTGAGGCAGGGCCTTGCATGTGCAATCGGGCTTAAGAGGTGTTCAATTGTGTTTCCCAAGTGTGGCGATCAGCTTTCGGGTGTGCTGTAGGGGGCGCCAATTTTGAGGATGTCGAAGAACGCGGCGGGGCGCACTTGGCCGGGCTTCGGCGGGCGCCTGCCCGAGACGAGTCTTCAATCAAGCAGTTCTGCTAGGGTTAGGATTCATAACCAGTAGATTACGAGAGCTGCGAGGGCGATGGCTGAGAGAAACACCTTTGCGCATCGGTCATAGCGGGTCGCAACACGCCTCCAGTCCTTGCCCCTAGATCACAAGGCTGCCGAAATCGTGCTTCGCGGTGCACTGAGGGTCGACCTCATGGCCTTGGTGAAGGCCAAGTTTTTCCGGATGGCCTGAAAGCAAAGTGGAAAGGCCTCCCTATTCCTCAGGCGGAAGAAGAAGGTCAGTGCCAAGGTAATACCTGTTGATACCGACCCGCACCGGACCGAGGGTAACCAAATGTGTCAAATCGCGCGTTATCTAAATTCCAGTTTATTCGTTTGCTGCAATTTTGTACTCTGTCTCGACCACATCAATGTCGAAAATCGAAATTGCGTCAGACAGTGATACGCTGTTCTTAGACAACTCAGTTGTGACGCTTGCTGTCTCGCCTACCATCGCGGCGTTTTGTTGCGTCACTCTGTCGAGTTGCGAAACCGCAGTATTAATTTCCGTCAAAGTAGAGGTCTGCTCTTGGAGGCCGGTTACCACAGTTCCGATCCGTTCGCTTATCAGCTCAACACCGCGGAAAATCGCTTCCAAATCGCTGCGAGCCTTTTTGACCAGATCGGCTCCTTCCTGAACGTGCTCAGTGCTTTGACCTATAAGAGACTTGATTTCCTGGGCGGAGGCGGCTGACCTTTGGGCCAGCTGTCGAACCTCGGAAGCAACAACGGCGAAGCCACGGCCTGCCTCTCCTGCGCGTGCGGCTTCAACGCCTGCATTCAATGCCAATAGGTTGGTTTGGAAAGCTATATCATCAATCACCGAGATGATTTCGGATATGGATTCGGAAGAGTTTTCAATCCTGGTCATGGCATCAGTAACGTCGTTTACGACTTTGCTGCTATCTTCCGCCGCCACTCTGGTCGTCTGCGCCTCTTTTCCGACTTCCTGCGCATAATTCGACGCGGACCTCGAATGGTTGCTCAACTCTTCCACAGCAGCTGCCGTTTGTTCCAAGGTGGCTGCCTGAGTTTCTGTGCGCCGTGACAGATCTGAAGTATTTGATGTTATTTGCTGTGACATCGCATCAATCAAACTGGCGACATTTTGAACCCGTACGATCAAGGTCGAAACGCTTTCGACCGCAGAGTTGAAGCTGTCAGCCACCTCTCTCATACGATCTTGTGACGGCAGGTTGATGCGATGTCTCAAATTCCCGTTGCTCAGGGCTTCGAGTCCCTTGGAAATCGCATGGATTGCTTCCCGTTGCTTGGTGATTTCGGTAGCAATTTTAGTAACTTGCACGACTTTGCCGGCTTTGTCGAAGACCGGAGCGTAAGTTGCCGAAAGCCAGATGACCTTGTCATCTTTTGTCACTCTGGGAAATTCATCTGTGAAGAATTCGCCGTCTCGAAGTTTTTGCCAGAAGTCTTGGTAGGCTTGAGTTTCTCTGAATTTCCTCTGCACGAAAACGCTGTGGTGCAGGCCGACGACCTCTTCGGTGGTGTAGCCGAGTGCATCAACAAAAAGATTATTCGCTGCAAGGACGATGCCGTCTGGCGAGAAGTGAATAACGGCTTGTGTGCGCTCTACAATTTGGAAGATAGCTTCCTGGGCCCCTATGGTTTGATCACCCTGGGAAGCCGTCTGATGTCGAAACCACATGCTGTTCTCCTGCCTAATCGCAGTCGGTAATAGGGGCAAAAAGCGTACAAACCTTTAATGTCCGATGGCCTTGTTGTGGGACAGAACCTTTGCGCTGTGCAGCGCAGTGGCATCAGTTTCGCCGATCGGTCCCGGTAACTGGGCACGGAAACGCACCCACAACTGGCAGTCACGTCGTTGAAAGGGACTTCTCAAGCGTTCAAGTTCTCGCGCGTTCTTCGGGAAGGCGCACGGCGACGTTCTTGGGACGCGCGCAATTTGATCGAAGAGTGCCAGCGAAAGCCTGATTGTACCCCGAATGTCTTGCCAAAATTAAGGTTCCTTTATGGAACTTTTCAAGTTCATAAAATGAACTTTTGTCACGCATCGGGTCGCCCTAAGGTGATCTTCAGAAACGGATGAGGCATACGGCACGACATGAAAGATACGGCGGACACGTTGAAGTTGCATCAAGGGTTGGCCCGAGCTTTGGCTTCCCACGGGACGACCCACCTCTACGGCCTCGTCGGAGATGCCAACCTGTTCATGGTGGACGCCTACGTTGATGCAGAGCTTGGCCGCTATGTCGCCTGCACGCACGAGGCCAACGCCGTTCTGGCGGCCATTGGCTTTGCGCAAGCGACGGGCCGTACCGGTGTGGCAACGATCACGCACGGGCCGGCGCTGACCAATGTGATCACGGCCTTGGCCGAGGCGGCGCGAGGCGGCATCCCTCTTGTCGTGCTCTGCGGCGACACGGCACCCGGTGACCTTCAGCACTTGCAGAAGATCGACCAGCGTGAGGTCGTGGCAAGCACCGGCGCTGTCTTTATCGAGATGCGCAGCCCGGCCACCGCAATCGAGGATCTGGATCGCGCGTTTCGCATCGCGGCGCATCGCCGGTGCCCCGTTGTCTACAACATGCGGGTCGATCTGATGTGGGATGACATTGCCGCGACCGGCGCGACCGTTGCGGTGCCCGACTGCGCAATGGCTCCTGCCTCGGGCGAGCCGCTGGAAGACGCAGCCGGGATGCTGGCTTCGGCCCGTCGCCCGCTGATTCTTGCGGGCCGCGGGGCCGCTACCCCTCAGGCCCGCGCGGCGCTGATCGCACTTGCGGCACGGATCGAAGCCCCACTGGCTACCACGCTGAAGGCACAAGGCTTGTTCCACGGCGAGCCCTTCAACATAGGCATCTGCGGCGGGCTCAGTCATCCTACGGCCGTCGACGTCATCATGCAATCGGACTGCATCCTCGCCTTTGGCGCGAGCCTGAGCAAGCACACCACCGAAGAGCGCGCCTATACTAAGGGAAAGCGCGTGGTTCAGATCCTTCCGGATGTCCAGGAGACGCCTCGACTTGATACAGCGACCCTGCGCCTGATCGGTGATCTCGCCGGCACCGCAACCGCGCTCACAGAGCTTCTGGACATGGCCGAAATTCCCGGGTCGGGGGTCACCGACCCGGACCTTGCCGAACGCCTGCGCACCGAAGCCACAGATTTTGCCAGGGTGCCGACAGCGGCCAAGACCGCGCCGGGTACGGTAGACATGGCGCCTGCGCTGCGCCGTTTGCATCAGGCCCTGCCCGAGGACCGGGTGCTTGTCGCCGACCTCGGACGGTTCGTCACAAGCGCATGGCGCAATCTTCCCGTCACCCGGCCGCAGGACCTTGTTTATACGTCACATTTCGGTGCCATCGGCTGCGGGCTGGGCGAAGCGATCGGAGCAGCGACCTCGATTGATGATCGCCCGACCGTGCTGTTGGCTGGCGATGGTGGCTTCACCCTGTCGGGTCTGAGCGAACTTGTAACGGCAGTCCGGGAGAAGGCCGACCTGATCGTGATCCTGTGCAACGATGGCAGCTACGGTGCCGAGCATGTGCAGTTCACCAACCGCAAGATGGACCCGGAGCTGTCGATGATTGCCCGGATCGATTTTGCCACGACCTGTGCAACGCTGGGCTTCGCGACGGTGCGCGTCACCGACGACGCCACCCTTGATACGGCCTGCACCGCCATCTCCGAACGCGATGGCCCCGTCTTGATCGACCTGCGTCTCGACCCCACGATGATCGAAATGTAGGGCGGCCCCGAAATCCCGCTGCGCAGTGGGGTTCTCGGGTGGTTGCGGCCTTCCTTCCCCGGGTACGCAACCGCCCATGCTATAAAAAAACCAACAGGAGTTACTTTCATGGCCTTCACAAGACGCAACTTCCTAAAGACCTCGGTCGGGGCCGCGGCTCTCGGCGCGATCGGTGCCCCGGCCTTCGCCCAGTCCGACACGTTTATTGTGAATATGTTCGGCGGGCGCTGGGAAAACGACTGGCGCCAGCACGTGATGCCGAAGTTCGCCGAGCAGATCGGCAAGGACTTCGATCTCGACATCGGCCTCGGGATGGCCTGGATCTCCAACTTCCGCGCAGCCGGTCCGGACAACCCCCCGTTCCCGGCGGTCATGCTGAACGAAAAATACACCGCGATGATCCGCAACGAGGGCTATTTCGCGGAGCTTACGCCCGAAAATGTGCCGAACATGGCCGATGTGATCGAGCCCGCGATCCTGAAAGGCAACACCGCCGTCACCGGCATGCTGGCGCCGCTGGTCATTGCCTACCGCACCGACCTCGTCTCCGAGCCGCCCAAAGGCTGGGCCGACCTCTGGGACGAGCGTTTCAAGGGGCAGCTGGGCCTCTACAAGATCACCAACTCCGCCGCGACCATGATGGCGATGTGGGCCGGTGAGCACTTCGGCTCGGGCCGCGACGACATCGAAACGGCCGTGGCGAAATTCAAGCAGCTGGGTCCGTTTCCGCAGATCGGCTATTCCGCACAGCTCACCCCGCTGCTGTCGCAGGGCCAGGTGGCCGTGGCACCGATCGACCTTGGCGAGGTCAAGGCGATGCAAGAGGCCGGCATCCCACTCGACTACGTTGTGCCGGAAGAGGGCATGCTGGTGTTCGATCACTCCTTCTCGGTGTTCAAGAACAGCCCCGACAAGCAGCTTGGCTTCGACTACATCAACTTCGTGCTGTCGCCGGAAATCCAGCTGTGGATGGCTGAAAACTGGCTCATCGCGCCGGTCAACAAGACCGTGGAGCTGCCCGAGGAGCTTCAGAAGTGGCCCCTCCAGCCCGAAGTGGTCAGCCAGGCCATCCGGTTTGACTGGGACGAGACGCTCGCAATCATGCCGGGCTTGAACGACCTCTGGGAACGGACGATCTGAGTTATGGCGACGGTTGAAGTCAGGGATCTGCGCAAGCGGTATCAGGATTTCCTCGCACTCGACGGGGTGTCTCTGAAGGCCGAGAGTGGCCAGCTGGTGACCCTCCTGGGGCCGTCAGGTTGCGGCAAGAGCACCACCTTGCGGTGCCTTGCAGGCTTTCTCGAGGCCAATGGTGGGGAAATCACGGTAGACGGGGAGTCCATCCTCGGGACCCCGGCCAACCGTCGCGGTTTCGGCGTGGTCTTTCAGAACTATGCTCTCTTCCCGCACATGACCGTAGCCGAGAACATCGGCTACGGTTTGAAAATCCAGAAGTTGCCCAAACCGGAGATCACCACACGGGTGCACGACGCGATGAAGCTGGTGCGCCTCGACGGTCTCGGGGATCGGTTGCCGCGCGCCATCTCGGGTGGTCAGCAGCAGCGGGTGGCGCTGGCGCGTGCCCTGGTTTTGAAACCCAAGCTGCTCCTGCTCGACGAGCCGCTGGCCAACCTGGATGCGCGCCTGCGTGACGAGGTGCGCTGGCTGATCCGCGACTTGCAGCAGCAGTCCGGCATCACCGCGTTCTACGTGACCCACGACCAGTCCGAGGCGATGGCCATGTCGGACATGGTGGCCGTGATGAAGGCGGGGCGCGTGGCGCAATTCGCGACCCCGCGCGAAATCTACCAAAAGCCGGTGGAACGCTACGTCGCCGACTTCACCGGCGAGGCGAACTTCATCCCATGCCAGTCGGTGACACCGCATGGAGAGGGCCGCTATACCATCTCCGCCGCAGGGGTCACGCTGGAATTGGCGGGTGTCCCGGGCATCACCGGCCCCGCCGAGTTGCTGCTGCGTCCCGAGGCACTTTCGTTGACCACGCCCGAGGCGGGCACCTTCCGCGGAACGGTCACGAAATCAGCCTTCCTCGGTGCGGCGCTGCATTGCGAGATCACGCTTAGCGACGGATCGGTGCTGAAGCTGGCTGCCGAGCCGAACCACCAAGTGGTGGCCGGCAAAGAGGTGGGCATTGCTATCGATCACACCCACGCCTGGTTGATGCCAGAGGTCACGCCATGACCCTGCGCAATCCGAAACTTCTGCTGGCCATCCCGGCCATCGCGCTGATCTTCGTCTTCATGATCCTGCCGATCACGAACATGGTTGAGATGAGCTTTCGCACCCCCGGTGAAACAGCGCCCTTCGGCGACGATTTCACCATGATGCATTACGACCGCATCCTGAGCGACGGCTATTACTGGGCCGTGCTCGGGCGGTCGCTGCTGACCGCTGGTGTGGTGGCGGTGCTGTGTCTGATGGTCAGCTATCCCATCGCGTGGCACATGTCGAAGGCCACGGGCATGAAGGCGGTCTTCCTCTATGCCTGCATCGCGTCACCGCTCATGACCGGGGTGCTGGTGCGCAACTTCGGCTGGATGATCGCCGCCGCGCTGAACGGCCCGCTGAACGAGGTGTTGCTCGGCTTGGGGATCATAGAGAGGCCGCTGCGGCTGTTGTTCACCCAAGGGTTGGTGATTTTGGCCTTGGTCCACGTCTTCGTGCCCTTCATGGTTCTGCCGATCAACAATGCACTTCGCAACATTTCCCCGACGCTGGTCGAGGCGTCCTCCTCTATGGGCGCCAGCCGCCGCGAGGTGTTCCGTGACATCATACTGCCGCTGAGCTTCCCCGGCATCTATCCCGGCATGATCCTCGTCTACGTGCTTGCCGTGGCGGCCTACGTGACCCCCGCGCTGCTGGGCGGACAGATGGTCAGCTACATGCCGACGCTCATCATCGGTGAACTCACCGGCACCTTCCAATGGCCCTTCGGCTCCGCGCTGGCCATAGTGCTGTCGCTCTCGAGCATCCTTGTCGTGGTGCTGTTCACCGCGCTCACGTCACGTCTCATGGAAAGGTCCAAGGCATGAGCGAAATGTCCAACACCTTCCCCCACCAGAAGCCGGTCAACATCGGCTTCGGCATCCTGATCGTGCTGCTCTATGTTTTCCTGATGGCACCGCTGGTGATGATCATCGGTGCGTCTTTCACCAACGGGCTGATGATCGAATTTCCGCCGCAGGGCATCTCTCTGCGCTGGTATTTCGAGTTCTTCGACCGTCAGGACCTGGTGGACGGGCTGCTGATGTCTCTGCGCATCGGTGCGGTGACGGCTGTGGTGACCATGACCGTCGCGATGATGGCGGCCATGGCGGGCCAGGTCATCAGCGGCCGCCTGTCGGGCTGGTACCAGCTGGGCATGACCCTGCCGCTGCTGGTGCCCGAGCTGCTGACCGCCGTCGGGCTGCTGTTCTTCCTCTACAAGATCCAGATGGCAAAGACCGTTATGGGGCTGCAGATGGGGCACATCCTGATGTCCTTTCCCTATGCCTACGTGTCGATCGCCGCGGCGATGCGGCAGGTGCCGGACGCGCTGGAGGAAGCTTCGCAAAGCCTTGGCGCAACGGGCTGGCAAACCTTCCGGCTGGTGATCCTGCCGCTGGTGATGCCGGGTCTGGCGATGGGAGGGATCTTCGCCTTCATCAACAGCTTCGATCTCTACACCATCTCGCTGTTGCTCAAGCCGCTCGGGGGCAACACCCTGCCGCTCGCGCTGTTCGACTTCCTCACCTACGAGTTCAAGCCCACCGCTGCCGCCGCCGCGACCCTCTCGATCCTGCTGTCGATCCTTGGCGTGGCCCTTGTGCAGAAACTCGTCGGCTTGCAACGCGCCTTCTGATCCTTCGGGGTCAGGAGCCTCCCTGTCACGAAAGAAAACCCCATGCCATACCCGTCGGCACGCCCCCGTCTTCTCTATCAACTCGCCAGTCCGCTGCACCGCACCGCCGGCGACGCGGTGGTGTCCCGTCGGCTGGAGATGCTTCGCGCCTGGGCGCCCTCGGCAGAGGTGTCGATCAACTCCCCCGAAATCGGCCCGAGCGCCATCGAAAGCACGGCAGACGTGGCGATGGTGTTTCCGGCGCTTTTCCCCGCGGCGGGGGGGTGGGCGGACAAGCATGACGCGGTCATCATCGGCTGCTTCAGCGATCCTGCCGTGGACGCCCTGACCGAAGTGTCGGGCCTGCCCGTTATCGGCCCGGGGGAGTCCGGCATGCTGGCCGCCGTACAAATGGGCGAGCGGTTCTCGGTGCTGTCGTCGGATCCGACACCCAAGGGCCTGCGCCGCCGCATCCGGGGCATCGGCATTGAAGGCAACTTCGTTGGTGAGGTCACGGTGGGCGGCTCCGTCGCCGATCTCAACCGCGATCCCGACACCCACCTGCCCGCCATCGTCGAGCGCGCCCGCGCCTGCGTGGCGCAGGGCGCCGACGTGCTTGTGCTGGGCTGCTTCGCGCTGTCCTTCATCCCGGGCCTGCCAGAGCGTCTGGCCGAGGCGGTCGGTGTGCCGGTCGTCAACCCGGTGATCGCCGGGCTCAAAGCCGCCGAGGCGGCCGTTCTTTACCGCGCGGGCCTGCCGCGCCCGAACCTACGGAGCGCATGATGTCCTTGCAGCACTCTCCCGAAGCCTTCCAGTCGCTGGTCGACACGGCCCGCTTCCAACGCAGCCGCCGCATTCCGATCCCCGATTTCGCCTATCCTGACGGCGTGAAGATCGCGGTGAACTTCACCCTCGATTTCGACGCCATGCTGCTGCGCCGCCTCCTGAACGAGCCCTGGGGGCAGAAAGCCAAGGGCGAATTCGGCGGCCGCACCGGTGTCTGGCGCATCATGGAGATGTTCGACGAAGATGACGTGAAGGTCACGCTCTTCACCCCCGGTCGCATCTGCGAACTGTACCCGGAGGTGCTGAAGGAGGCGGTGAAGAACGGCCACGAGCTGGCCGATCACATGTGGGAACACGAGGTGTATCCCGACCCGCAGATTGAGGACGCCCACCTGACCCGTACCCTCGCCGCGCTGAGTGCCGTGCAAGGCGCACCGATCACCGGCACGCGGTCGAGCCACACACCCGGCCTGCTGAAGTCGAAGGGCGTGGTCTACAACTCCTTCACCTCCGCGCATGACATGCCGTTCTACGAGCTGGACGCCGACGGCCAGAACCCGATCCTTCAGTTGCCATTCCACTATGCGCTCGATGACGCGATGTATTTCAGCTTCGGCTGGCTCGATACGCCCAACGACGCGCAGCGCGTGATGGACGTGGACGAGGTGTTCGAGATCTGGTGGGCCGCCTTCCTCCAGCAGTACAAGCAGGGCGGCTACGTCAACTTCCTGCTGCACCCTTTCGTGTCGGGCCACGCCATGCGGGTCGACATGATCCAGCGACTGATCCAGCGCATGAAGACCCTGCCGGGTGTTTGGTTCCCCACCTGTGACGCGCTGGCCCAGCATATCCTGACAAACCACCCGATGCCGGAGGCGAAGTAAGCCATGCCCTGGAAAGATCACTATACCACCTCCGACGAGATCGGAATTCGCGACAGCGCCATTCGCTGGCCCGAGGGGCAGCAGATGGCCCTTGGCCTGACGGTGAACCTCAACCCCGCCAGCGCGGGCAAGGGCATCACCGCCAAGGACCTCGCCTACTCGACATGGCATTACGGGCTGAACGAAGGGCTGGACCGCCTCCTGGCACTCTTTGCCGAGCTGAACATCCGCGCCACCTTTGCCACCCCCGCCATCGTGGCAGAGGCCTACCCAGACGTGATCGAGCGTATCTTGGGCGCGGGACATGAGATCGCCGCACAAGGCCTTTACGGTGAGGACCCCGCTCTGCTGGATGCCGGCGTCGAGGCCGGGCATATGGACCGCGCGACCGAGGTGCTGACCCGCGCCACCGGCAGCGCGCCCAAGGGCTGGTTCGCGCTCTCGCGTCCCGATGATCGCGCGGCGACCGGCTGCGCCACGGATGACACCGTCGGCCTGCTAAAGGCGCGCGGCTACGCCTATATCGGCAACGGCCTCGCGGATGATGCGCCCTATTACTGGGTCTCGGACCCCGTAAAGCAAGAGGCGCTGCTGGCGCTGCCCTACTACTACCATTTCGACGACACGTTCTTCCTGATGTTCCCGCGCGAAGGCACCGGCCTGGAGCGCCCGCAAGCGCTGCTGAACAACTGGCGGGCGGAGTTCCGGGCGCAATATCGTCGCGGCCGTTACTTCAACCTGTGCGTCTCTCCGGCGCGATCAGGCTGGGGGCATCGCTTCGACAATCTCGCCACCGTGCTGCGCGAGGCAATGGCACATCCCGGCGTCTGGGCCGCCACCGGCGCCGAGATCGCCGCGCATTGGCAAACCGTGCAGCCCGCCGAGACCAGCCTGAAGCTCGCCCCGAGCATCTGGCAAGATTATGCTGACAGCCTGAGCTGAACCATGAACAGCGAAGACATCCTCAAGGGCCTGATGGCATGGGTCGAGATCGACACCCCCACCGGCGACGTCGCGGGCATCGGCAGGCAGATCGACCTCATCCAGTCGCAACTGGAACCGTTGGGCTGCACCATCGAGCGCGTCCCGGGCCGTGACGGTATGGGCGACCACCTCGTCGCGCGCTTTGCCGGGGGCGATGGCCCGGGCGTGCTTGTAACAAGCCATATCGACACGGTCTGCGCCCCCGGCAGCGTCGATATTCGACGCGACGGCGACCGCCAGTACGGGCCAGGCATCGCCGACATGAAGGGCGGCGGCTACCTTGCGCTTTGTGCCATGCGCGACATCGTCGCCTCAGGCACCGCGCTGCCCGGTCCGGTGACGTTGATCTACAACTCCGACGAGGAAATTGGTTCACCCACCTCGCACGAATTGATCCAGGCCGAGGCGCGCAAGATGGGCGCGGCGCTCATCCCCGAGCCCGCGCGCGGTGACGAGGCGATCACCTTCCGCAAGGGCCGCGCCAAGTACACGTTGGAATTCCACGGTCGCGAAAGCCACGCTGGATCGGCCTTTGCCGACGGGCGCTCGGCGATCCTGCAGATGGCGCGCACCATCGGCGTGCTTGAGGGCATGACCGATCTGCAAACCGAAACCACCGTCAATGTGGGCCGGGTTCGCGGTGGCACCGAGCCAAATGTGGTCGCCGGTCACGCCGCCTGCGACATTGACGTGCGCTTTGCCGATGATGCGCTTGGCTTCGCCGTCGAGGAGGCGCTGAAGGTTCTGAAATCGGACGACCCTGAGGTGCAGATCACCCTGTCTGGCGAAATCGAGAAACCCAGCCTTGCCCGCACCCCCGAAACCCTCGCCATGCTGTCAAGGGCAGGGGAGATCAACGCGGGCCTCGGCGCGCCGATGATCGAGACCCGCTCGGGCGGTGGCAGTGACGGCAACTTCACCTGTGCCGCCGGGGTGCCGACGCTCGACGGGCTCGGCGCGATTGGCAACAACTGGCATTCGCCGCAGGAGCACATCCTCGTGGAGCCGCTGGCGCGCCGTATGGCGCTGCTGCGTGACCTCATTCTGACCTACGCGGGCACGCGCCCAACCGGAGACAACTCATGAAACCAAGTTTCGGACAAACCCGCTCCGACATTCGACGCAACCACGCGCTGCTGACCCCGGAAAGCCATGAGTGGATCACCCAGCCCGACTGGCCGGGTGCGGAGCTGGCATTCCTGATCAGCCCCGACATGGGCGCGAAATTCGCCATGGCGCTGGTGCGCACGTCCGATGGTCTGTCAGGGATCGCGCCTGCCGCAGAGGGCGTTGCCCGCTTCATCTTCGTTCTGGAAGGTCGCGTCCGCGCCTCCACCGGGCAGACGCTGGAGGCCGAAGGTTATGCCTTTCTGCCGCCCGCTGACACGGCCACGCTGACCGCCCCTGCCGCCACGCGTTTCGTGCTGTTCGAGTGGCGCTTCCTCCCGCGCGGCGAACTGCCTGCGCCGATCTTTGGGTCGGTGTCCGAGATCGACGGCACCCCCCTGCGCGGCGACGACTGGCTGATGGTGCAGAAAATGTTGCCGACCGACGCGGGGTTCGATGGCGAGTTCAACATCATGAACTTTCACCCTGGCGCCTCGCTCGCCTACGTCGAGACGCACTTCATGGAACATGGTTTGCTGATGCTTGACGGCGGTGGCGTCTACCGGCTGGATAACGAATGGTATCCGGTGGGCGCAGGCGATGCCATCTGGATGGGACCGCATGTGCCGCAATGGTTCGGGGCCTTGGGCCGCACCCCGTCGCGCTACCTCATTTACAAGAACTACAACAGGTCGCCACTGGCACAACGATGAGCGATCTATCCGCCATAATTTGCGAAGATCGTCTTGATGGCTGCCGCGAACGCCACCGAGGATGCGGTCGGCGTGCGCCCCGCCAAGCGGCAGCAGGCCGCTGGCGGGCTGTCGAAGGGCAGGTCTTGCAGCTCGATGAATGCGATCTTCTCGCGGCGGATCTGCAAAAAGCGGCCGACGACGATCCCGATGCCCATGCCGCTTTCAACCATCTGCCGCAGAAGCGTGAAACTGTTGGTGTTCATGACCTCGCGAACGGTGACGTTGCTTTGCGTAAAGGCATCTTCAAGCAGATGCCGGATCGGAATCGAGTGGTCGGGAAAGATCATCTTCTCGCCCTCGATGTCTTTCAGTCTGACGCTGCGCAGCCGTGCCATCGGATGATCCAACGCGGTGACGACATAGGTGCGCCGCTTCAGGGTGGCGAACGTCTCGATCTCCGGCGACGGCGGAAAGTTGTAGCCAAGCGCGATGTCGATGTCCCCGTCCTGCATCCGGGTAAAGATTTCACGGCTATTCTCGACCACGATGGTGAATTGCAGCCCCGGATGATTGTAGCTCATGTCACGCAGGATGCCGGGCAGCAGGTCCGAGGCGAGAACCTCGTTGACGCCAAGCCGAAGATGCCCGCGCTGAAGACCCTGCAACTGATGGATTTCGTCCTGCGCGATGGTCAGTTCGTTGACCACCGACGCACAGCGCCGCACAAGGATCTCGCCCGCCTCGGTCAGCTCAAGTCCCCCGCGGCCACGGTCGCGCCGAAACAGCTCCACATCAAGTGCGAACTCGAGGTTCTTGATCTGCTTGCTGACCGCCGAGGGGGCGACATGAAGCTTGTCTGCCGCCGCCCGGAAGGAGCCAAGCTGGGCAACTTCGATAAAATGCCGCAACCCGGGCAGGCGCCCGAGAATCTTGCTGTGGGGGGACATCGGGATCTCTCGCGGTCGAACAACGTAACTTCAAGGGGCGCATCATAGATGGACACAACAGTCATTCAACAGGACATTGCGCAGGCAGACGCGGTGAATGCGCTGGCAGAAGCCCTTGGCCCAAAAGGCCTGTTGAGGGACCACGGCGACTGTGACCGCTATGCCTCGGATCAGTCCGGCCTCTTGGGCGACAGACCCGTCGCCGTGCTGCGTCCGGCCAGCACCGAAGACGTGTCGCGCGCGCTCGCGATCTGCAGCCAGTACCGTATCGGTGTCGTGCCCCAGGGCGGGCGCACCGGGCTTTCGGGGGGCGCGTGCAGTCCCCAAGGCGCGGTCGTCTTGTCGACGGAACGGATGTCAGGCGTTGTCGAGATCGACAGGGAGGCCATGACCCTTACCGCCTGGGCGGGCACGCCTCTCGAAGCGGTGCAGGACGCTGCCCGCGCCGCAGGTCTCGACTACCCGGTGGACATCGGGGCGCGCGGCTCGGCAACCATCGGCGGCACCATTGCCACCAACGCGGGCGGCATCCGTGTCTTGCAACACGGCATGACGCGGGCCAACGTGCTGGGGCTTGAGGCGGTTCTGGCAGATGGCTCCGTGGTGTCCCGGCTGGGAAAAACGGTCAAGGACAACTCCGGTTTCGACCTGAAACAGCTCTTCATCGGCTCCGAGGGCACCCTCGGCGTGGTCACCAAGGCGGTGCTGCAACTGCGCCGCCACGTTCCACAAAGCGCCCTGGCGCTCTTCGCGCTGCCAAACCACGCCGCCGCATTGGCGTGCCTCGCCGCGGCTCGCCAGCGGCTCGGCACACGGATCAGGGCTTTCGAAGGCATGTGGCCGGACTACTGGGATTTCGTCTGCCACGAGACCTCTCTCGCGACCGCGCCCATTGCGGGGCGGCACGGTTTCTATCTGCTGATCGAGGTCGAGGCTGAAGCGGCGGAAACCAACGAAGAGCTAGAAATGTTCTTCGCCGAGCTATTCGAGCAGGGCCTCGTCGAAGACGGTGTTCTGGCAAAATCTCTGGCCGAGATGCAGGCGCTTTGGTCTGTGCGCGAAGCGGTTGGAGAGGTCGACGACGACTTCGGGCATCACGTCAACTTTGACATAGGTGTGTCACCCTCGGACCTGGGCGCCTTTTGCGATGCCGCTGATGCGGTTCTTGCCACTCTTCCCGACGCGCTCGGCGTGTTGAAGGTCGGCCACGTCGGGGACGGCAACGTCCATCTGCTCGTGGCGCACAACGGCAGTTCCGCCGCAGAAGATCAGGTTGAGGCCGCAATCTATGGCTTGCTGCGGGAGTGGCAGGGGGCCGTCACGGCCGAGCATGGGGTCGGCCGCATCAAATCGCGGTGGTTGGGGCATTGTCGTTCGCCGGAGGAGCTTGCCCTCATGCGCGGCCTGAAGGCTCAAATGGATCCGCTCGGCATCCTCAACCCCTCCGCGCTTTTCATGCCAGCGGACATCTGACGGCCATATATGCTCTGGCGCAGGCTTTTCGGTGGCGTGCTGCGCCAAGCAAAGGACTGATAGCGAACGCGGCACCGAAACGAGGATGGCTTTCTCGGCCTATGGTTTTCATTGCTTCCTACGCAAAATGGACGACCGCTTAGACGATGCCTGAGCCAACGAATTGGCCAATCCCGCCAGTCTTATCCGGGGTTTCCGCAGCCACGATGAAATCGTGAAGGCGCAGCGATCCAGCAGGTTCTCGTTTCCGGTTCGTCGCAAGTTCTCTTCGACATGTCCGCGTCAGATGACCGCTTTTCTGAAGGCCGTCTTAGGGGCGAACCGGATCACATTTGCCGCGCCGATCGACGCCTAGGATCTTGTGACGGCAGTATACACTGGTTCTTGCGTTCTGTGGTGAATGGAATGGGTGACTGACACGTGAGGGCGATAGCCAAGCCTGTGCCGAATGCTCTCCCTCATATGTTTGCGGCGACAAGCGATGATTTGCGGAACGGGATGGATCGTTCGGCGATGTGTGAATGGCAAAGCCTTTTTTGAAGCCGGTCGATCCCGTACATGCAGCAGATCAGCGTAGCGACACTGGGAGTGCAGTCGAGGTCGAGTCAAACGTCACCTCAACCGTGCCGCCCAGCGGAGCAATGGCGTCTCTCATGCCGTGCGGCGGACTGGAGGACTGCCAGCGCAGGTGGTCAGAAGTGGCTTGAAATTGAAATAAAGTATCCTAAACGCCAGGCACTAAATGAAGTAGGGGCGCCTTGCGGCGCCCCCTAAATACAGCCCTCGGGACAAACTTGCCTCGGTTTGGGACAAACTCGACCGTTGTCTGCAAGTCTCACGTCAGGTGATGCGTCCATGACAGTGTTTGAATTTGTCACCGGAGCCGCATGGGCAGGGATCGTTGCGGCCTGGGGAGCCCCACGTGGTGGGATCCGTCTCGTCGAAGCCGGGCGCGGCGCCGTCGGGAGCAGAACCGGTGGCTTGTGCCACGCCCGCAGCAGGTTGGGCTGAAAGACCGGCAGGCTCTGACGATGCAGGAGCGCCCTGGGCATCCGCGGCTGCTTGCGGTTGTTGCGCGGCCGCAGCGGCGCGTTGCATCGCTTCCTGCTGGGCGCGCAGTTCGGACATCATCTTCTGACGCTCTTCTTCGGTCATTGGCCGGACCTGAGCCAGTTGCTGGGTCACGTCCTCGCGCAAACCATCGAGCAGATTCTCGAACAGCTGGAACGCTTCGTTCTTGTATTCGTTCAGCGGGTCGCGCTGCGCATAGCTGCGGAAGCCCACAACCGAACGCAGATGCTCCAAAGTCAGCAGGTGTTCGCGCCATTTCTTGTCGATGGTCTGAAGCAAGAACTGCTTTTCGATGGAGCGCATTGTGTCGGCCCCAAAGGCGGCTTCCTTCTCGGCCATGACCTTTGCCGTGAGGGTTTCCAGACGCAGTTTCACCTCGTCCTGATCTACGCCGTCTTCGTCCCCCCAGGTCATGACAGGCGCGTCAATGCCCAGCTTCTCGATGCAGGCGGCGTAAAGACCTTGCAGGTTCCACTGGTCGGCATAGCTGCGGGGCGGGCAGTAAATGTCCACCAGCTCGTCGATGACTTCTTCGCGCATCTCGGTCGTGATCTCCGAGATGTCCTTGCTTTCCATGATCTCGCGACGCTGGGCAAAGATCACCTTGCGCTGGTCGTTCATCACATCGTCGAACTTCAGCAGCTGCTTGCGGATGTCGAAGTTGCGGCCTTCGACCTTGGCCTGCGCGCGCTCCAGCGATTTGTTCACCCAAGGGTGAACGATCGCTTCGCCTTCTTTCATGCCCAGCGAAGACAGCACCTTGTCGAGCCGGTCAGATCCGAAGATCCGCATCAGGTCGTCTTCGAGCGACAGGAAGAACGACGAGCGCCCCGGGTCGCCCTGACGACCGGAACGGCCGCGCAGCTGGTTGTCGATCCGGCGCGATTCGTGACGTTCGGTCGCGAGCACGTACAGGCCACCCGCGTCCTTGACCGCCTGCTCGTCGGCGGTGTGCGCCTCTTCGATGCGTGTACGGATGGCCTCGGGATCGCCTTCGGGGTCGGCGGCGATGGCCTCCATCACCTTGAAGTCGACGTTGCCGCCCAGTTTGATGTCCGTGCCGCGGCCAGCCATGTTGGTCGCGATGGTCACTGCGCCCAGTTTGCCGGCGTCAGCGACAATCTGCGCTTCTTGCTCGTGCTGGCGCGCGTTCAAGACATTGTGCGGCAGGTTCGCCTGCGTCAGCAACTGGCTTAGCATCTCGGATTTCTCAATCGAGGTGGTGCCCACGAGGACGGGCTGGCCCTTGGCATGCGACTCGCCGATTTTCTTGACGATGGCGTCGTATTTTTCCTTCGCGGTGCGATAGACTGCATCATCGTCATCAATACGGGCGATAGGGCGGTTGGTCGGCACTTCGACCACGCCAAGACCGTAAATCTCCATGAACTCAGAGGCTTCTGTGACAGCCGTGCCGGTCATGCCGCCGAGCTTTTCGTACAGGCGGAAGTAGTTCTGGAACGTCACCGACGCCAGCGTGACGTTTTCCGGCTTGATCTCCACCGCTTCTTTGGCCTCGATCGCCTGATGCAGACCGTCGGACAGGCGGCGTCCGGCCATCATGCGGCCGGTGAATTCGTCGATCAGCATCACCTCGCCATCGCGGACGATGTAATCCTTGTCCTTCTGGAACAGCTTATGGGCGCGGATCGCCTGGTTCACATGGTGGACGACAGTGGTGCTTTCGGGATCGTACAGCGACTGACCCTCGGGCAGCAGGCCACGCGCCTGAAGGTTCTCTTCGAGCCATTCGTTGCCTTCGTCGGTGAAGGTCACATTGCGCGTCTTTTCGTCGACGCTGAAGTGATCGTCGTTCATTTCGGGGATCAACTTGTCCACCGATTGGTACAGCTCGGAACGGTCGTCCGCCGGACCGGAGATGATCAGCGGCGTCCGGGCTTCGTCAATCAGGATCGAGTCCACTTCGTCCACGATGGCAAAGTAGTGATCGCGTTGATGCAGCTGCGAAATCTCGGACTTCATGTTGTCGCGCAGGTAGTCAAAGCCCAACTCGTTGTTGGTCGCGTAGGTGATGTCGCAGGCGTAGGCTTCGGCCTTTTCGGCTTCGGGCTGGCGTGGGTAGATCGCGCCGGTGGTCAGACCCAGCGCGCCGTAGACATTGGACATCCATTCGGCGTCCCGCTTGGCGAGGTAGTCGTTCACGGTGACGATGTGCACGCCGCGCCCGGTCAGCGCGTTCAGATAGGCGGCAAAGGTCGACATCAGCGTCTTGCCTTCACCGGTCTTCATTTCCGCGATGCTGCCCTGGTGCAGGAAAATCCCGCCCATCAGCTGTACGTCGAAGGCCCGCAAACCCAGCGCGCGCTTGGCGGCTTCCCGGCAGTTGGCGAAGGCTTCTGGCAGCAGGCTGTCGAGGCTTTCGCCGCCAGCAAGGCGCTCCTTGAAATCAGCGGTCTTGGCGATCAGGCCGGCGTCGTCGAGTTTCTCGAACTCGGGCTCCAGCGCGTTGATCTTCTCCACCAAAGGGCGGGTCGCTTTGATCTTGCGGTCGTTCGGAGTGCCGAAGACCTTACGCGCGAATTTTCCCAACATGCCTGAGTACCTGTTCCCGGTTTCGTGTGCGGCATCTGCTTGCCCGCCTCGCACCGAGCCAATACACAGGCCAAGAGACCGGCCACGCAGGGCCCTTGCGGCATGTAAGCGGCAGGCCGGACAGTGTCAATGTTCCCGCAGGTATAGGCTTGCGGATGAGGAGGACGGTATGACGAAAACCACACGAGATCTGCGCCTGAGCGCCGCGCTTCTGGCAGCGATGCTGGCAATGCCTGTTGCATCTTGGGCCGAAAGCCACGGTGGCGATGATGATTCCGCCATGACCGAGGATCACAGCACAGCCGAGGCTGCTCCCAGCCCGCAGGAAACCGCGCCCGTCGTTGGCAAAGAGGCGCTGGATCAGGTGGTCGGCACAGTGGGGGACACGCAGATCACGGTGGGTCATATGATCGTGGCCAAGGCATCGCTGCCACAGCAGTATCAATCCATTCCTGACGAACAACTGTGGGACAGCCTGCTGGAGCAACTGATCCAGCAAGAGGTGCTGGCCCAGTCCGGCGATGCAAAGGAAACGCCGCTGGTCCGACTGTCGCTGGAAAACGAGAGCCGGTCCCTGATGGCTGCCGTTGCAATCACAGCCGTCGCCGATCGCGCGGTCAATGACGACCGCATTACGGACATTTACAAGCGCGATTACGTCGATGTGGAGCAGGGCAAGGAATTCAACGCCTCCCATATTTTGCTCGAGTCCGAAGAAGAGGCCCTCGCGGTTCTCGAAGAGGTCAAGGGCGGTGCGGAATTCGCGCAGGTGGCGCGTGAGAAATCCACTGGCCCGTCCGGCCCGAACGGTGGCTCGCTGGGCTGGTTCAGTTCTGGCATGATGGTCGAACCCTTTCAGGTGGCCGTGGACTCGATGGCCCCCGGTGACGTGACCGGACCGATCGAGACGCAATTCGGCTGGCATGTAATCAAGCTGAACGACACCCGGTCCCTCACGGCACCGTCGATCGATGACGTGCGTGCGGAGATCGTGCAGAAGGTGCAGCAAGAAGCCGTCGAAAAGCACATCGACGACCTGATGCGCAAAACCGATGTCAGCCGCGCACCGCAGATCTCGGTCGATCCGTCGATCCTGTCGCAAACCGACCTTCTGGAGAACTGAAAATGACAGTGTCCCCGCTGGCCCCGGCGGCCTTTCCCGAGCTTCCCGTCATCGAAGGCGTGCGGTTCGCCGCCGTCGCCGCGGGGATAAAATACAAAGGGCGCGACGATGTGATGCTCGCGCTTCTTGATCCGGGCTCCGTCGTGGCGGGAGTCTTCACCCGCTCCGCAACGCGCTCTGCACCGGTTCTGGACTGTCAGGCCAAGCTGGGCACTGACAGCGATCAAGGTGCTGCATTCCTTGTGAATTCCGGCAACTCCAATGCCTTCACCGGGAAGGCGGGCGACGGTTCCGTCGCCGCCATCTGCAAGGCTGTGACCGAGGCCACCAAGCTGCCGGAGACCCGGATCTTCACCTCCTCCACTGGCGTGATCGGTCAGCCGCTGCCGCATGACCGCATCATTGCAAAGCTGGACGAGGCCGTATCAGCCTTGTCGCGCCACGACTTGGCAGCCTCGGCCAAGGCGATCATGACCACCGACACCTTCCCCAAGGGCGCCGCGCGCGAAATCATGGTGGACGGCAAGCCGGTGAAGATCGCAGGCGTGGCCAAAGGGTCCGGCATGATTGCGCCGGATATGGCGACCATGTTGGTCTACGTCTTTACCGACGCGAAAATCAGTCGCGCCGCCTTGCAAGAGATCGTCTCCAACGCCAATGCGCGCACCTTCAACAACATCACCGTGGACAGCGACACCTCCACCTCGGACACGTTGCTGATGGCGGCCACAGGCGCGTCCGGCGTGACCGTCGAAGGCAATGCTGACTTCGCCACGGCGGTGGAGGACGTTTTCCGCGACCTTGCTCACCTCGTGGTGAAGGACGGCGAAGGCGCGACCAAATTCGTCACTGTGAATGTCACAGGCGCTGCCACTGACGAAGATGCCCGCACGCATGCCTTGTCCATCGCCAACTCCCCGCTGGTGAAAACCGCAATTGCCGGCGAAGACCCCAATTGGGGCCGTATCGTCATGGCTGTGGGCAAATCCGGTGCCAAGGCAGACCGCGATGCGCTCACCATCCGGTTCGGGAACATCCTCGTGGCAGAAAAGGGCTGGGTCTCTCCCGACTATCAGGAGGAACAGGGCGCAGCCGTCATGAAGCAGCCGGAAATCAGCATCGACGTCGACATTGGCCTGGGTCACGGCGCGGCCACGGTCTGGACCTGCGACCTCACCCACGGCTATATCTCAATCAACGCAGATTACCGTTCATAAGATTCAGTGAAGCAGGGTGCCACGCCCTGCTTCTTTGCTTCCCAACGACCTCCGGGGGAGGGGCAGGGGCAGATCCCCCCGTCGCTGCGCACAGCACAGTCCTCCTGTCACTACAGGACATTATCATGAAAATCATCCTCGTCTCCGCCGTCGCGCTTATTGATCCCGATGGCAGGATCCTTTTGGCTCAACGTCCCGCCGGCAAGTCCATGGCTGGTCTGTGGGAGTTTCCGGGCGGCAAGGTCGAGCCCGGCGAAACGCCCGAGGCGGCACTGGTGCGCGAATTGGAAGAAGAGCTGGGCATCGAGACATGGGACAGCTGCCTTGCGCCACTGACCTTCGCGTCGCACAGCTATGACGACTTCCACCTGCTGATGCCGCTGTTTGCCTGCCGAAAGTGGAAGGGCACGCCGCAATCGCGCGAAGGTCAGGCGTTGAAATGGGTCCGGGCAAATGCGCTCAAGGACTATCCCATGCCGCCAGCCGACGTCCCCCTGATACCGATTCTCCGCGATTGGTTGTAAAGCCGTTGCAGCTTCACGGACAAAACGGTCAACAAAGCATGTTTGTTGAAAATTTCATCGCGTTTTGGGGCCTCTGCATATGATTGATGCATCAATCGTGAAATTTTCGTGACTTAAGGCTGTAGCAATAATCTTGCGTTAGCATTATCAAAGAAGAGGTAATGCACGTTTGGGAGGAAGAAACATGCTGAAAACCATCACGATCGGTAACTATGTGTCTGTTCAGGGCTTGCTGGAAAAGACACTTCCAGATGGCCGTGTTTCTGTCCGCGTTGGTGAAAGCACCTACACCGGACGCCTCGTCGCAGGCTGAACCGCCCAGACGTTAGAACGCAGTTGGACGCCGACTGAGCGCTCCATTGCCAATGTATCCGAAGGCCTCCGTTATCCCGGGGGCCTTTTTTGATTTCGGTGTCCGGACCTCGATCTCTGGCAAAGGAAAAGGCCGCGCTCCTGAAAGCGCGGCCTTTGTTCTTTCAGATGTATACGCGATCAGTCGAGCGTACGAACGATCTCTTCACGCTCGAAGATTTCGATGACGTCGCCAGCGCGCACATCTTCGTAGTTCTCGAACGCCATACCGCATTCTTGTCCGGACTGAACCTCAGCCACTTCGTCTTTGAAGCGTTTGAGCGTTTTCAGCGTGCCCTCGTGGATAACGACGTTGTCGCGCAGCAGGCGAACGCCTGCGGATCGACGTGCGACACCCTCGGTGACGAGACAGCCCGCAACCTTACCAACGTGGGAGACCTTGAAGACGTCCTTGATGTTGGCATAGCCGATGAAGTTCTCGCGCACTTCGTTGGACAGCAGGCCAGAGGCCGCCTTCTTCACGTCGTCCACGAGGTCGTAGATCACCGAATAGTAACGGATCTCCACGCCCTTCTGGTTGGCAGCGTTCCGCGCCGGTGCGTTTGCACGGACGTTGAAGCCGATGACCGGGCAGCCCGATGCTTCGGCCAGGCCGACATCGGATTCCGTGATGGCACCAACACCCGAGTGCAGTACGCGGACGCGCACCTCGTCGTTGCCGATCTTTTCCATAGCCTGCGTGATCGCCTCGGCAGAGCCCTGCACGTCGGACTTCACCAGAATTGGCAGCTCGGAGACAGTTTCGTCCTCTTTCGCCTTCTGGAGAAGCTGATCCAACGTCGTCGCAGCACCAGCTGCAGCGCGCTTTTCCTTGGCGGCGTGAGCGCGATATTCTGCAATCTCACGAGCCTGAGAATCTGTCGACGTCACGTTCAGAACGTCGCCGGCTTCAGGCGTGCCGTTGAGGCCAAGAACCTCGACAGGAACAGAAGGTCCGGCTTCGGACACGCGCTCACCCTGGTCGTTGATCAGCGCACGGACCTTACCGTACTGCTCGCCCACAACAAAGATGTCGCCTTGCTTCAGCGTACCGCGTTGCACCAGAACGGTGGCCACGGGACCGCGACCCACGTCAAGCTGCGCCTCGATCACCGCGCCTTCGGCGGGGCGGTTCGGGTTGGCTTTCAGTTCCAGCAATTCTGCCTGAAGCGCGATAGCTTCGAGCAGCTGGTCAAGACCCTGACCCGTCTGGGCCGAGACTTCGACGTCCTGCACTTCACCAGACATCGCTTCCACCACAACTTCGTGCTGGAGAAGGTCCGTGCGCACCTTGGTCGGGTTCGCGGACGGTTTGTCGATCTTGTTGATCGCCACGATCATCGGCACATTGGCCGCTTTCGCGTGGCTGATCGCCTCGACGGTCTGCGGCATCACGGCGTCATCTGCCGCAACAACGAGAACAACAATGTCCGTCACCTGAGCGCCGCGTGAGCGCATGGAGGTGAAGGCCGCGTGGCCAGGCGTGTCGAGGAAGGACAGAACCTGTCCGTCCTTGGTCGTCACCTGGTAGGCGCCGATGTGCTGGGTGATGCCACCCGCCTCACCGGAGGTCACGTTGGTCTGGCGGATCGCGTCAAGCAGCGATGTCTTGCCGTGGTCAACGTGGCCCATGATCGTGATGACCGGGGGACGGGGCTGCAGGTCTTCTTCCTTGTCTTCGATGGCCTGAATGACGTCTTCGACGTCGGCATCAGAGACGCGGACAACCTTGTGGCCGAATTCCTCGATGATCAGTTCCGCAGTATCTGCGTCGATCGACTGGTTCTGGGTCGCCATGATGCCACTGTTCATCAGGGACTTCACAACATCGCCAACGCGCTCTGCCATGCGGTTTGCCAGCTCCGCGACGGTGATCGCCTCGGGCAGTCTGACGTCGCGCACGACCTTTTCACGTTGCTGCTGACCGCCCATCGCCTTCTGACGCGCACGCTCTTGCTTGCGCTTCATTGCGGCCATGGATTTCTGACGACCACCTTCGCCACCGGACAGAGCCTGGTTCAGCGTCAGTTTGCCGGCACGGCGTCCGCCGTCCTTGGCGCCACCACGACCACGGCTGCGGTCGTCCTTGTCACCGTCGCGACGCGGCGCGGTTGCGCCCGGCTTGGCGTCAGGTCCGCGCGGTGCCTTGCGGGCTGCATCCTCGGGGGCCGGTTGAGCGGCAGCTGCGGCAGCTGCCTTGGCCTTCTGCTCTTCGGCTTCCTTGGCTTCGCGGATCTTGCGCTCTTCTTCCTCGGCCTTGCGCTTGAGCGCTTCCTCGGCTTCGCGCTGTTCGCGTTCCTTCAGTTCCTTCTCGGCCCGAAGACGTTCGCGCTCCTCAGTGCGGCGCTTGTCCTCTGCCTCGCGCGCGGCGGTCTCATCGGCCTCGCGCGCCCGTGCTGCCTGAAGTGCCTTCAGGCGGCGTTCCATCTCCGCGTCGGAAATCCCGGCGGGGCGTTTACCACCCGAGCCGCCCACAGGACCGCCCTTGCCGCCGCCCGCAGCGCCAGCGGCACCGGGCTTCGGCACCACGACGCGCTTGCGCTTGGTTTCCACCACGACATTCTTGGTGCGTCCATGGGAGAAGCTCTGCTTCACGCTGCCTGACCGGCCGCCACCACTACCACGCACACCCAGAGTTTTCTTGCCGTCGTTATCGCTCATAAAACGTATTCATCCTTTCCGGCGGGACTTGCCGCCGCGATCACCCGATGTCGTCGCCGGTTGCGATGGACTCCGGAATCCCTTCAAGCGCATGGCTTCCTCTACAATACGCGGAACGAGTCCACCAGAGCCAAGCGCGGCGTGTATCACAGTTTGTCGACCAAAGGCCGCCCCCAGTTCATCTGCGGACAGCCAGCCGATGTATCGCCCGCCATACGGCGTGCTTAATTTCGTCTTGCCCCGACCCGAGCCGTCTTCGGCCTGAATCAGCACGGAGGCTTCCTCCGACTGGAGCATCGCCTTCACTTTTTCGTATCCGGCGATGGCATCCCCTGATCGGCGTGCCAGCGAGATCAAATCGATCACCCGTTTCACCAGCATCTGTTCCAGAAGATCCGTAAGCCCCTCCGGGACCGTAACCGGCTGTTTGGCGCCACGAGCGAAGAGATTCTTCTTCGCCGCGAGGTCCAGCGCAGTCCGTTCGGAAGAGACATATAAACCTCTTCCCGGCAGTTTTCCAGCCAGATCGGGCACGACCCGTGCGTCAGGGCTGACGACGAAGCGGATCAGCCCGCTTTTCGGCTGTACTTCGCCTGTGGCAAGGCACTTCCGTTCCGGCCCGTCGTCATTGTGTTTTTCGCTGCCCCCTCGGGTCAATCGCTTACTCCTCCGCCTCGACCGCGTCGTCTTCGACTTCTGCCGAGTCGGACACGAGGTCATCCGGATCGACCCAGCCCAGAAGAACGCGGGCGGTCATGACCATGTTCTGCGCTTCTTCGAGGTCGATGCCGTAGGGTTCCAGCAGGCCGTCGTCCTTCACGCGCTGGCCATTGACCGTGGTCCAGCCGCCAGCCAGCTCCCAGTCGGCGCAGGTTGCAAAGTCTTCGAGCGATTTCACGTTGTCCTCGGCCAGGGCCACGCACATTTGCGGGGTCAGCCCTTCGAAGTTCAGCAGGCTTTCGTCAGCGCCCAGCTCGGTTGCGCGTTCAAGGGCCGCACGGGCCTGCGCTTCGAGGTGTTCGCGGGCGCGGGTCTGCAATTCTTCGGCGGTGCTGGAATCCACGCCGTCGATGACCAGCAGCTCGTCTTGTTCGACGTAAGCCACCTCTTCGAGGTTGGTAAAGCCTTCGGACACCAGAAGTTGAGCAAAGAACTCGTCGAGGTCCAGCGTGTCCATGAACAGCTTGGTGCGCACTTCGAATTCCGCCTGACGGCGTTTCGATTCGTCTTCCTCGGTCATGATGTCGATGTCGAGGCCGGTCAGTTGCGACGCCAGACGCACGTTCTGACCGCGACGGCCAATGGCAAGCGACAGCTGCTCATCGGGCACCACAACTTCAATGCGCTCGGCTTCTTCGTCCAGAACGACTTTCGACACTTCGGCGGGCTGCAGAGCGTTCACCAGGAAGGTCGGCATGTCCTCGTTCCACGGG
This sequence comes from Sagittula sp. NFXS13, assembly GCF_040148795.1. Classification (NCBI taxonomy): domain Bacteria; kingdom Pseudomonadati; phylum Pseudomonadota; class Alphaproteobacteria; order Rhodobacterales; family Roseobacteraceae; genus Sagittula; species Sagittula sp. NFXS13. The sequence goes on along the minus strand of NZ_JAGEMH010000009.1, from coordinate 20,803 downwards.
ATGATGTCGATCTTTTCGCCCTGAAGCTCGTTCACCACCGCCTGAACGCGGCTGCCGCGCATACCGACGCAGGCGCCGACGGGGTCGATGCCGCTGTCATAAGAGATCACGCCGATCTTGGCGCGCGAACCGGGGTCACGGGCTACGGCCTTGATCTCGATGATGCCGTCATAGATTTCCGGCACTTCCATCTTGAACAGCTCGGCCATGAACTGCGGGTCGGTGCGCGACAGGAAGATCTGCGGGCCACGGGTCTCGCGGCGCACATCCTTGATGTAGCAGCGGATGCGGTCGCCGGGGCGATACGCCTCGCGGCCGATCTTTTCGTTGCGGCGCAGGATGCCTTCGCCACGGCCCACGTCGACGATGACATTGCCGTACTCCTCGCGCTTGACCAGACCGTTGATGATCGTGCCTGCGCGATCCTTGAATTCGTCGTACTGACGATCGCGTTCGGCTTCGCGGACCTTTTGCAGGATAACCTGTTTGGCCGACTGCGCCGCGATCCGGCCCAGTTCCACCGGCGGCACTTCTTCGACGTAGGTGTCACCGATCTGCGGGTCGGCCATGTACTGTTTGGCCTGCTTGACGGTCAGTTCAGCCTGATAGTTCTCAAGCTCTTCTTCCTCGACCACGGTGCGGACACGGGTAAAGGTCGCACGACCGGTCTTGCGGTCGATGGCCACGCGAATGTCCATCTCCGCGCCGTAGCGCGACTTCGCCGCACGGGCGAGCGATTCTTCCATCGCCTCGACCACAAGGCCGGGGTCGATCATCTTCTCGCGCGCGACGGCTTCGGCCGTCTGCAGGAGTTCCAGCTGGTTGGCGGATGTGATTGCCATCTCTTACTCCTCCTCGGGCCCTTCGGCCTCGATGTCGTCGTACTTGGTTTCGTCAATTGCGGCGGTCTTGCGCGCCTTGAGCATCTCTTTGATCAGCTCGTCCGTCAGAACCAGCTTGGCATCGGCCAGCCAGTCGAATTGCAGGCCGATGGTGCCGGCATCGACGTTCACCAGAACCTCGCTGCCTTCGACCCCGGCCAGAATACCCCGAAACCGTTTCTGGCCGTCGATCAGATCATGCGTCTCGATCTTGGCTTCATACCCTTCGTAGGTGTCGAAATCCTTGAGACGGGTCAGCGGACGGTCGATACCGGGGCTTCCCACTTCAAGCGTGTATTGGTCAGAGATCGGGTCTTCGACGTCGAGAATGGCGGACACGGCGGTCGAGATCTCGGCACATTCGTCCACTTCGATCCCGCCTTCGGGACGCTCCGCCATGATCTGCAACAAGGGTGTGTTGCCCCCCTGCAGACGGATGCGGACCAGTTCGAATCCCATGTCCTCAATCACCGGCGCGATGATCTCGGCGATCTTCTTGTCCATGCCGGTTTTTGCGATCAGGTCGGTCATGTAGTCTTGCCTTTCGGGCGCAGAAACAAAAAAGCGGGCCAGCGGCCCGCACATCTTTTCGGTGGGCGCTGCGACCTTTCAGGCCTCAGCACCTCGCTGTTGAGGGCGATATAGGCGGGCGTTGGGGATTTTGCAAGCGGAATCGCCAACGCGCGTCGGACCCTCGGCCAAGCGGCGCGTCACAGCGCCATTTCACGGCCCAAGGAAAGACGGCGCACCGCGCTGTTCCCTTGGGTCGCTGTCGATCCGGCGGTCAGGTCATGACGTCAGGCGCATCGCGGCCCGTGCGGGTCTTGAGGTCCGTCAGCTTGTCGATGGCGGCCACCAGCGGGGCGAGCGCTTCTTGGGTGTCTATCGTCAGATCGCCGTCGGGGGGCGTGTATTGTTCCAGATACAGGCGGATCGTCGCGCCCTCCGTGCCGGTGCCGGACAGCCGCATCACCGCACGCGCGCCACCCTCGAAGAAAACGCGCATCCCCTGGTTTTCAGACACGGAGCCATCCACCGGATCGGTGTAGGAGAAGCTGTCGATCTTTTCGATGCCCGCGGGCATGGTGCCGTTGGACAGCGACTGGAGGTCGGCCATGATCGCCTCGGCCACGGCTGTGTCCACCGCCTCGTAATCGTGGCGCGAATAATAGTCGCGGCCATAGGTCTGCCAATGGTCCATGAGGATGTCCTGCACCGACATCTTTCGCGACGCCAGCACGTTCAGCCAGAGCAACACCGCCCAAAGCCCGTCTTTCTCGCGCACGTGGTCGGACCCTGTGCCGGCGCTTTCCTCACCGCACAGCGTGGCCTTGCCCGCGTCCAGCAGGTTGCCAAAGAACTTCCAGCCGGTGGGCGTCTCAAAGGCGTTGATCCCCGCCTTTTCGGCCACGCGATCCGCTGCGCGCGAGGTCGGCATGGACCGCGCCACACCCGCCAGACCGCGCGCATAGCCGGGGGCCAGATGCGCGTTGGCCGCCAAAACCGCCAGACTGTCTGAGGGCGTCACGTAAATGCCCTTGCCGAGGATCATGTTGCGGTCGCCATCCCCGTCAGAGGCCGCGGCGAAATCCGGTCCGTCCTCGGACATGACCAGATCTACCAAAGGCTTCGCCCAGATCGGGTTCGGGTCCGGGTGGCCCTTGCCAAAGTCCACCAGCGGAACGCCGTTCAGCACGGTGCCCGCAGGTGCGCCCAGCGTCCCTTCGAGGATCGCGGTGGCATAAGGCCCGGTGACGGCATGCATCGCGTCGAACTTGACGCTGAAACCACCCGCCAGCAGGGCGCGGATCGCGTCGAAATCGAACAGCTCTTCCATCAGCGCGGCATATTCGGTGACAGGATCGACAACCTCGACCGTCATCGTGCCCACGCTGGTCTCGCCGATGGCGGACTGGTCGATGTCCGGCGTTCCCAGCGTCTTGTAGCCAGAGATTGCCTTGGTGTTTTCAAAGATCTTTGCCGTCACGCTTTCGGGGGCCGGGCCACCGTTGGCGATGTTGTACTTGATGCCGAAATCCTCGTCGATGCCGCCGGGATTGTGGCTGGCCGACAGGATCAGCCCGCCATTGGCCTCGCGCTTGCGGATCAGGTTGGACGCCGCAGGTGTGGACAGCAGTCCGTTCTGGCCGACGATGCAGCGCGCCGCGCCATTGGCGGCCGCCATCCGCAGGATGGTCTGGATCGCCTCGGCGTTGAAATAGCGCCCGTCGCCCCCCACCACAAACGTCTTGCCCGCGCATCCGCCGATGGCGTCAAAGGTCGACTGAACAAAAGCCTCCAGATAGCCCGGCTCCATGAACACACGTGTCTTCTTGCGCAGGCCGGAGGTGCCGGGCTTCTGCCCGTCGAAAGGCGTGATCGGTTTGCTCACAACATCCATAAATTCAGTCCTTTTAATCAATTTGCCCATGCGTCAGGGCGCTGTCGGGCAAGGTATCGCGCAGATCCGGCGCCGTGGCCAGTGCGTCGCTGGAACAGGGCAGGCGGCGCTGCCAGTTCGGGTGTTCATCAATCGTACCGGGGAGGTTCTGCGCCTCCACCTGGCCAAAGAGATCGTCCAGTTGCAGCGCCGTCAGGCACGATGGCGACTGCATCAGGCGATTGTGGATCGCGGCGGTGATCTGTGGCTGGCGCGCGTCGGGCGGCAGGGCGCACAGCCCGCGTAGCCCGTGGCGCTGATCGGCGCGCTGGTCGTGGCGGCGGCGGGTCTCCTCGCCTGATTGCCAGCCCATGGCGTGCCACCACGCGATGTCCGTGCCGTGCCAGAACCCCGCAATCGAAGGCGTGTCATGGGTGCCAAAGCACGACAGGGCAAAGGGGCGCAGCGCCTCTGGCGGCAACAGAGTGCCGTCCTCGTGGGTCTCATATTGCCAGACTGCGTAGGACAGCAGACCGGCTGCGTTCATCGTCTCGCGGAAACCGTCCGGCACCAGTCCCAGATCCTCGCCGATCACCACGCAATGTGCGCGACGCGCCTCGATGGCGATGACCGCCAGCAGGCTCTCGAAGGGCTGCGTGATGTATCCGCCGGGGCTGCCGTCCTCGGGCTGCCAAAAGCTGCGTGTCAGGCCAAGCGCGTGGTCGATCCGAACCAGCCCGGCACGGCGCATCAGGTCGGACAGCATCTGTCGCAACGGGCGGTATCGTGCGGCGGCCAGTTGCCTTGGCGCGTGGGCCGCCAGGTTCCAGCTTTGCCCCTCCGGGTTCAGGTGGTCCGGCGGCGCACCGATGGACACGCCGCGCGCAATGGTATCGGGGTTCATCCAGGGCTCCGCCCCGCCGGGACGCGGCCCGACGGCAAGATCGAGGTACAGCCCAAGGCCCATCGTCTCCTGCGCGGTCCGCGCGGCTTGATCCAGTTGCCGCTCCGCCTCGGCTTGCGCCCAAGCGTGAAAGCGGGCGCGCGGACCCGCGGCAGCGCGCGCCTTGGCCCCCGGACGGCGCAGGTCGGCGGGCCACGTGCGGCTGTCATCGCCGTAGCGTTCGGACAGCGCCTCGAAGGTGGCGAAATCCTCCAGCCCGTGCTGCGTGCTGGTGATCGGTGCGCTATCCTCCACCTGCGCAAAGCGCGCCTCCAAAGCGGCATTGTGGCGGCTGCGGAACGCATCGTAGTCGATCAGCTCGGCCTCTGGCGTCGGCCCCATGCCGGGCAGGGCAATATGGTCGATGTTGAGGAACCCGCGATGCGTGGGCGAGTAGGGGGAGGTGATGTGCCTGGCGGTCCAGCCGATCGCATGGATCGGATTGATCCCAAGAAACTGCGCGCCGACCTGACCCAACTGCTGCGCCGCCGTCGCCAGATCGGCAAAGCTGCCCACCCCGCCGTTGTCGTCAGATCGCAGCCCATACAGGGCACCCACCACGCCCCAGCCACGCGGCGCGCCGATCAACTCGGACACCAGCGGGGCCCCGCGGGCCGGACGACACAGGACAAAGACCTCCTCCCGCCAATCGCTGCCACGCACATCAAGGTGGTAGTAGCCAAAGGGCAGCGGCGGCAGGGCGATGATGCCTTTGCCTTCGGCCTTCACCGTGTCGGTCTCGTCCAGCAGCACCCACTCGCACGGGGGGCAGGGCAGGGTGCAGGGCGTGCCCTCGTCCAGCACTGTCTCTTGCGGCAAATGGCGGGCGTCCTGCGCGGCGGTGAATGCGGCGAGCGAGTCCGCGACCTCCGCCTCGGTCCCCGCAGGCACATCCATTGCCGCCAGAAGCGCGCGCAACGTTTCAGGGGCGGCGGTGCGATACTGCCCGCCCAGATCGTGAAACCCGGGGTGAATGCCGTATGCGTTGGCAAGGGCGCGGAGCGTTTCGCTCATGTGGCCTCCGTCGCGACAAACGCGGCCAGAGAGCAACGCGGCACGGTCACAGTCTTTTCGTCGATCATGGTCGCACCCTGTTTGTCGCGCGACGTGTCAATTTCTTGCTGCCAGCGGCGCGGGGCAATGTCGGGCAGATGCAATTCCTGATCCGCGTCCTCTCGGTTCAGCGCAAGCAGGATCGTGTCGGTCGACGTATCTCCCGTGGCAGATTCAGCAGACCCGCGCAGCAGGATGCACAACGACGACAGCCCCGGATCTCGCCAGTTCAGCGCGCCGCCGTCAAACGCCTGCCACTCCACGTCACGCCGCCCATCCGAGCGTTCCGCGCCATGCAGAAACCGCGATTGCCGCAGCGTGGGATGAGCATGCCGGAACGCTGCCAGCGCGGCGGTAAAGGCGATCAGGTTGCCGTCCATCACCTCCCAATCCAGCCAAGCTGTCTCGTTGTCCTGACAATAGGCGTTGTTGTTGCCGCCTTGCGTGTTTCCACCTTCGTCCCCGGCCAGCAGCATGGGTGTCCCCTGGCTGAGGAACACGGTAGCCAGCAGGTTGCGCACCCGCCTGCGGCGCGCCTCGCGGATGTCGGGATCGTCGGTCTCTCCCTCGACACCAAAGTTGTCGGAAAAATTGTCGTGGTGTCCGTCCCGGTTGTCTTCGCCGTTCGCTTCGTTGTGGCGCTGCTCGTAGGCGGTCACGTCCGCGGTGGTGAACCCGTCATGCGCGGCGGCAAAGTTGACGCTGGACCATGCGCGTCGCCCGCGCGTGTCGAACAGATCCGCCGTGCCCAGCAGCGCACCGCCCAGATCCTGCGCCGCCCGTGCATCGCCGCGCCAGAAGCGCCGGATCGTGTCGCGGTAGCGGTCGTTCCACTCGGCAAACTCGGGCGGAAACCCTCCCAGCCGATAGCCGCCCGGCCCGATGTCCCACGGCTCCGCGATCAGTTTGACGTTGGACAGCACAGGGTCCTGTCGCAGGGCGTCCAGAAACCCCCCGTGTCGGTCAAAGCCGCTCGGCTCTCGCGCCAGCGTCGTCGCCAGATCGAACCGGAACCCGTCCATGCCAAAGGTCGTCACCCAGTAACGCATGGAATCAAGGATCAGCCGCAGCACAAACGGGTGCGACACGTTCAATGTGTTCCCGGTCCCGGTGTCGTTGACGTAATAGCGGGGTTGCCCATCGAGGAGCCGATAGTAGGACGCGTTGTCGATGCCGCGAAAGGACAGCGTCGGGCCGTAATGGTCGCTTTCAGCGGTGTGGTTGTACACCACGTCGAGGATCACCTCGATGCCCGCCGCATGGAACCGGTCCACCATCGCGCGGAACCCACGCGCGCCGGAGGGGCCAAGATACTTTGGCTCCGGCACAAAGAAACCGATGGTGTTGTAGCCCCAGTAGTTCGTCAGCCCACGGTCCTGAAGCGCACCTTCGGGATTGAACGCCTGAACCGGCAACAGCTCGACCGCCGTCACGCCAAGCGTGGTCAGATGCTCCAGCATCGCGTCAGAGGCCATGGCGTCGTAGGTGCCGCGTTTGTCCTCTGCGATCATCGGGTGCTGGATGGTGGTGCCCTTGACGTGCGCTTCGTAGATAAACGCATCTTCCCAGTCGCGGTTCAGCGTGCGGGCATCTTGCGGCAGCCAGTCCGGGTGGCTGACCACCGACTTTGGCACAAACGGCGCAGAATCGCGGGTGTCAAAACTCTGGTCGCCTTCGCCCCAGACATAGCCGAAACAGGCGGGATCGTGTTTGAACGGGCCGTGAAAATCACGCGTATAAGGGTCGAGCAGCAGTTTGTTTGCGTTGAACCGATGGCCCCGGTCCGGCGCATACGGCCCATCCACGCGGTAGCCATACAGCTGACCGGGCGACAGGCGCGGCACATAGCCATGCCAGACTGCACCGGAGCGTTCGGGCAAGTCGATCTGGTGAGTTTCCCTGCCGTCCGTGTCGAACAGGCACAACGTCACCCGATGCGCGTGGTCGGAAAACAGGGCAAAGTTGGTGCCCTCGCCATCCCACTGCGCGCCAAGCGCGTTGGGGCGTCCGGCGGTGACCTCATATGTTGGTGTCATTGCAGCAGGCTTTCGTACAGGCTGACGTAGGCGCCTGCCTGCTCCTCCCATCCGACGGGCTGGCGCATGGCGGCGCGCATCATGGCTTGCCACTGCTTGGGATCCGCATAAGCGGCAAAGACACGGTCAAGCGCGGCGCTGATCGCCTCCGGCGTGACCTCGTCAAAAACAAACCCATTGGCACATTTGGCGGCCAGCGCGGCGGCGTTGGCGTCGATCACCGTATCGGCGAGCCCGCCGGTGCGCGCCACCACCGGCAGCGTGCCATAGCGCAAACCATACAGCTGCGTCAGCCCGCACGGCTCAAACCGCGAGGGGATCAGGATCGCATCTGCACCGCCTTGGACGAGGTGCGAAAAGCCCTCGTCATAGCCGATGAACGTGCCGACACGGCCGGGGTGATCCTGTGCGGCCTGCTGGAAAAGTGCCTCCAACGCGGGCTCTCCGGTGCCCAGCACCGCCAGTTGCCCGCCTTGGTCCACCAGATGCGGGATGGCCGCCGCCAGCGCGTCGAGGCCCTTTTGCTCTGTCAGGCGCGAGATCACGCAAAACAGCGGCCCCGCGTGATCCGTATCCAGCCCCAGCTTGCCCGCCAGCGCCAGACGGCTGGCGCTTTTCGCCTTGAGGGTTTTCACATCATACGGCGCGGGCAGGGCGGGGTCGTTGGACGGGTCCCAGGCGGCGGTGTCGATGCCGTTCAGAATGCCGGTCAGCGTCTCTGTCCGGGCTTGCAACACGCCCTCCAACCCCATGCCAAAGCGCGGCGTCAGGATTTCGCGCGCATAGTTGGGCGATACGGTGGTGACATGATCGGCGTAGACCAGCCCGGCCTTGAGAAAGTTCAGGTCGCCATAGAACTCCAGCCCATCGGCGTGAAACCAATCGTGGCGCAGGCCCAGTTCCGGCATCACCTGCGGGCCATACCGCCCCTGAAAGGCAATGTTGTGGATGGTCATCACGGTCTTTGGCACCGTGCGCCCGGTCTGTTTCAGGTAGACCGGGGCCAGCGCCGCCTGCCAGTCGTGGGCGTGCAGCACGTCAGGCTTCCAGCCCTCCAGTCCGTCAAAACAAATGCGCGCCGCCGCCTGCGCCAATGAGGCAAAGCGGCGGTGATTGTCGGGCCAATCCTGCCCGTCAGGCCCGTTGTAGGGTTTGCCCGCGCGGTCGAACAGTTGCGGCGCATCAAGCAGCAGAAGGGTCAGCCCCGCGGTGTCGCTTGACGCCTCCACCATGACCAGCCGCCCCGACCCGCCGGGCAGATCGCCAAAGCTCGCCACCTCGACCCCTTTGGGCAGGAGCGGAAACAGTGAGGGGTAACACGGCAGCATCACCCGCGCGTCGACCCCATGCCGGGCCAGCGCACCGGGCAGCGCTCCCACCACATCGGCCAGCCCGCCTGTCTTTACAAAAGGCGCACATTCCGAAGCGACCATCAGCACGTTCATATTGGCAGTTCCTCAAGCGGTTTGGCAAAGGGCGAGTCGGCCCCGACGGCGCTGGACCAGCCCAGCGTCGACGTTGCAGATAGCACCGACCGCCCGCCCGGCCAGCTCAGCACCCAGCGGGTTGGCGTCACGATCATTTCCAGCGCATCAAGCGAGGCAGGCGCCGTGGCACCGGGCAGCACAAAGGCGTTCGCCACCACGGGGAGCGCCTCCTCGTCATCCTCGTCCGGCAGCGGCCCCGGCAGGTTGCACACCCAGACCGAACACAGCATCCCGCCGCCTTCGCGCACCAAGTACGCAAAGGCCACATGCGGGTCCACATCCAGCACGAGGGACAGATCGCCCCCGGCCCAAAGCTCCCAGCTGCCGGTTTCCAGCGTCATGGCGTCTCCTTACAGGGCGTCGATCATGCTTTGGGTGATCAGGCAGATGCCCTTCTCCGTACGGCGGAACCGCTTGGCGTCAAGCTTCGGATCTTCGCCCACCACCAGCCCCGGCGGGATCTTGACGCCCCGGTCGATGATGGCGTTCTTGATGTAGGCGCGACGGCCCACTTCGGCGTAGGGCAGGGCCACCACCCCTTCGAGCTGCGAATAGCTGTGCGTCTTCACCCCGGTGAACAACATGCAGCGATACAGCGACGAGCCGGAGATGATGCAGCCGCCCGACACCATGGAGGACACAGCCTGACCGCGACGACCCTCTTCGTTGTGGATGAACTTGGCCGGAGGGACCAACTCGGAATAGGTCCAGATCGGCCAGTCGGTGGCAAAGATATCCAGCGGCGGATTGAAATCCGTCAGGTCGATGTTGGCCTGCCAATAGGCGTCCAAAGTACCCACGTCGCGCCAGTACGGTTCCGATTCCAGCCCCGACAGCACGCAGGACCGGCTGAACGGATGCGCATAGGCACCGCCCTGCTTCACAATCGCCGGAATGATGTCCTTGCCGAAATCATGCTCCGATTCATCGTCGGGGCGGTCCTTTTCGAGGATCTCGTACAGGTACTCCGCCTCGAACACATAGATGCCCATGGACGCCAATGCCTGCGTGTCGTCGCCGGGCATGGTGGGCGGATCGGCGGGCTTTTCCACGAAGTCGATGATCTTGTCGTTCTCATCCACCGCCATCACGCCAAAGGCACTGGCCTCGGCCTTGGGCACCTCGATGCAGCCCACCGTGACCTTTGCCCCGGTCTGGACGTGCTGCTCCAGCATGTAGGAATAGTCCTGCTTGTAGATGTGGTCCCCCGCGAGGATCAGGATATACTTCGGCTCATAGCCGCGAATGATCGAGATGTTCTGCGTGACCGCATCCGCGGTGCCCTTGTACCAGTTGGTCTCGTCAAGCTGCTGCGACGCGGGCAGAATATCCAAACCCTCGTTGCGCTCCGCCCGAAAGAAGGACCAGCCGCGCTGCAAGTGGCGGATCAGGCTGTGTGCCTTGTACTGCGTCGCCACGCCGATGCGGCGGATGCCGGAATTGGTGGCGTTCGACATGGCAAAGTCGATGATGCGTGTCTTGCCGCCGAAATAGACCGCAGGCTTGGCCCGCACATCGGTCATTTCCTTCAGCCGGCTGCCACGGCCCCCGGCCAGCACAAATGCCATGGTCTGCTGTGCCAGTGTGAAACGGTCGTTGTTATCCATGTCTCCCCCCTTTCTGGGTCCGGTCCGGCGCTCAACTCCCCGCTTTTGCGTCGGACGAAGTAAAGACCACGCAGGCCAGCGGCGGCACGATGATCTCGATCGAATGGTCCAGCCCGTGGGCGGAAACCGGGTCGGCGGTGCGTCCGCCTGGGTTGCCCTGACCTGAGCCGCCATAGAGCGGCGCATCAGTGTTCAGGCGTTCGTTCCAATGGCCTGCGCGCGGCACGCCGATCCTGTAGCCGTGGTGTGTCATGGGCGTGAAATTGACCACGACCAACACCGGTTCGCCGTCAGCGCCCTGCCGCGTCCAGACAAAGACACTGTCGTTGGCGTTGCCACCGTCGATCCAGGTGAAGCCTTCGGCCTTGCTGTCCAGCCCGTGCAGCGCCGGCGTTTCACGATATAGCGTGTTCAGATCGCGGATCAGGGTCTGCACACCCGCATGAGCAGAATTTTCCAGCAGGTGCCAATCCAGGCTTTGCTCATGGTTCCACTCCGCGATCTGGGCGAATTCACAGCCCATGAACAGCAGCTTCTTGCCCGGATGGCACCACATGAAGCCGAAATAGGCGCGCAGGTTTGCAAACTTCTGCCAGTCGTCGCCGGGCATCTTCGCGATCAGGCTGCCCTTGCCGTGGACCACCTCGTCATGGCTGATCGGCAGGATGAAGTTCTCGGTGAAGGCGTAATGCAGCCCGAACGTCATCTTGTCGTGGTGGTACCGCCGATTGATCGGGTCCTCGGCCATGTAGCGCAGGGTGTCGTTCATCCACCCCATGTTCCACTTGTAGCCAAACCCCAGCCCACCGGCGTCCGTTCGCGCGCACACACCGGGAAAGGCGGTGCTTTCCTCGGCCACCGTCATGATCCCGTCTTGGGCGGCGTAGGCCTGTTCATTCATGCGCCGGAGGAAGTCGATGGCTTCCAGGTTCTCGCGTCCGCCGTCCTTGTTGGGCACCCATTCGCCGTCCTTGCGCGAATAGTCCCGGTAGAGCATCGAGGCCACCGCATCCACGCGCAGCCCGTCGAGGTTGTATTCCTCCAGCCAGAACTTCGCGTTGGCAATCAGGTAGTTGGCCACTTCCGCCCGGCCATAGTTATAGACCAGCGTGTTCCAGTCGGGGTGATAGCCTTCCTTCGGGTCGGCGTGTTCATAAAGCGCCGTGCCGTCAAATCGGCCCAGCCCGTGGCTGTCCGTCGGGAAGTGCCCCGGCACCCAGTCGATGATGACGCCAATCCCGGCCTGATGCGCCGCATCGACCAGCGCCCGAAAATCGTCTGGTGAGCCAAAGCGGCTGGTCGGGGCGTACAGTCCGACCGGTTGGTAGCCCCACGAGCCGCCAAAGGGATATTCGGAAATCGGTGTCAGCTCGATATGCGTGAACCCCATGTCCACGGCGTAGGGCACCAGTTGCGCCGCCAGCTCCCGGTAGGTGAGGGGGCGATTGCCCTCCTCCGGCACGGTGCGCCAGCTTTCCAGATGCACTTCGTAGATGGAAATCGGGGCATCAATGGCATGGGTCTTGCCGCGCTGGGCGATCCAGCCCGCATCGTTCCAATCGTAATTTCGCAGGTCGCGCACAACGGAGGCCGTGCGCGGCGGCAATTCCGCGCCAAAGCCCACGGGATCAGCCTTGAGCGGCAGCAGCGCGCCGTCGCCATTGGCGATCTCGTACTTGTAGGAGTCGCCGTCCGCGACACCGGGCAAAAAGATCTCGTGCACCCCGGTCGCGCCACGCCGCCGCATCACATGCCGCCGCCCGTCCCAGCCGTTGAAATTGCCGACCACCGAGGCGCGCCGGGCATTCGGCGCCCAGACCGCGAAATGCGTGCCCAAGACGCCCTGATGCTCCATCACATGCGCGCCAAGCGCGGTCCACAGATGGCCATGGGTCCCTTCGCCCAGCAGGTATTCATCCAGCTCGCCCATCACCGGGCCGAACCCGTAGGCATCCTCCTCAACCCAGGTGTCCGTGCCTTCGGTCATGCGCAGCGTGTAGGGGAACCACTTTTTGCGACGCGGAATGGCCCCGGCAAAGACTTCGCCCTCGATCCGCTCAAGCCGTGCGGCGCGGCGCCCGGTCTTGCGGTCGATCACCTCCACTTCGGCCACGCCGGGGCGAAACACCCGCGCAACCAACTGGCCATCGACCTCATGCAGGCCCAGAACGCCAAAAGGATCCGTATGTTGCCCCGACAACAGCCGGGACAGGTCATCTGCGTCGATCAGGCTCATTCCGCGGCCTCCGCCACATCGGGCCGCGGTCCCACGTGCCAGATGTCCTTTGCATAGCCCTTGATCGTCCGATCCGAAGAGAAAAAGCCCATCGACGCCGTGTTCGTCAGCGCCATCGCCGCCCAGTTGCGTTCGTTCTTGAACGCCTCGTCTGCGCGGCGCTGCGTGTCGTAATAGCTGTCGAAATCGCAGGTCACCAGGAAGTAGTCGCTGTCATAAAACGTGCCGACCAGCCCGTGATAGCGGCTTGGGTCCTGCGGGCTGAACCGCCCTTCGACGATCTGGCCAAAGATCCGCTGCATCCGGGGACTGGAATCAATCGCCGCGCGGGCATAGCCGGGGTGGGTACGCCGCTCCATCACCTCGTCCGCCGTCAGACCGAACAGAAAGAAGTTCTCCGCCCCGACGTGTTCGCGGATTTCCACATTGGCGCCGTCCAGCGTGCCGATGGTAAGCGCGCCGTTCAGCGCGAATTTCATGTTGCCGGTGCCCGAGGCCTCCTTGCCAGCGGTGGAAATCTGTTCCGACAGGTCGGCGGCAGGGATCAGCATCTCTGCCATGGTGACGTTGTAATTGGGCGGATAGACGACCTTCAGCAGATCCTTCGTCACCGGATCGTTGTTGATCGTCGCGGCCACGTCGTTGATCAGGTGAATGATCTCCTTGGCCACGTAATAGCCCGGCGCGGCCTTGCCGCCAAAGATCTTCACCCGCGGCGTCCAGCCCGCGTCCGGCCGGGCCTTCATCTCGTTCCACAGGGCGATGGTTTCGAGGATGTTCATGTGCTGGCGCTTGTATTCGTGGATGCGCTTGATCTGCACGTCGAACATGGCGGCCGGGTCGATATCTATGCCCATCTCGGCCTTGACCCAGTTGGACAGCCGCTCCTTGTTGCTGCGCTTGGCCGCCATGAAAGCGTCCTTGAACTGCGCGTCGCCGGACAAGGGCTTCAGCTTGGCCAATTCGTCCAGATCGGTGATCCAGCCGTCGCCGATCTGCCCGGTGATCAGGGTGGACAGGGCCGGGTTACAGGTCTTCAGCCAGCGGCGCTGGGTGATGCCGTTGGTCTCGTTGACGATGCGCTGCGGATGCAGCTTGTGCAGATCGGCAAACACCGTCTGTTTCACCAGTTCCGTGTGCAGCGCCGAGACACCATTGACCTTGTGCGCCATGATGAACGCCAGCTCACCCATGCAGACGTTGCCGTGTTCAAGGATACGCGGGCTGTCCGGGAACCGCCGCTGATGGTCGTCCTCGATCTCGCGCACGATCTCCAGGTGGCGGGGCAGCACGCGGCCGAACAGCCACTCCGGCCAGCGCTCCAGCGCTTCGGGCAGCAACGTGTGGTTGGTGTAGCCGAGGCAACGCCGCGCCAGCGCCATGGCTTCGTCCATCTTCAGCCCGTGATCGTCCACCAGCAGCCGGATCAGCTCAGGTCCGGCAATGGCGGGGTGCGTATCGTTAAGCTGGATCGCAGCGGCGTCGGGCAGGTTCCGGATGTCCCCGCCGTCGCTCATGAAGCGCCGGATCAGATCCTGAATGGATGCGGAGGTAAAGAAATACTCCTGCTTCAGGCGCAGCTCCTTGCCGGTCTCGGTGGTGTCATCGGGATACAGCACGCGGCAGATCGTGCGCGCCAATGCCTCGGACCGCGAGGCCGACAGGTAATCGCCGCGATTGAAAGACGCCAGGTCGAAGACCTTGACCGGCTGCGCCGCCCACAGGCGCAGGGTGTTGCCCCAGCGCCCTTTCCAGCCGATCACCGGCGTGTCGTAGGCGGTGGCCAGCACCGTCTCGCCGGGATGCCAATGCGCCTTGTCGTGGTGGTGTTCCACGTGGCCGCCAAAGGTGATGCGATACTCGACCTCCGGGCGTTCAAATTCCCAGATGTGATCCTGTTGCAGCCATGTTTCCGGGCGCTCGACCTGCTGACCTTCGACAAAATCCTGCTCGAACAGTCCGTGTTCGTAGCGGATGCCGTAGCCCATCGCCGGGATGCCCAAGGTGGCGAGGCTGTCCATGAAGCAGGCGGCCAGTCGGCCAAGACCCCCGTTGCCAAGCGCCGCGTCGGGTTCGTCCTTCACGATCAGATCGTAGTCCTGCCCCAGGTCGGACAGGGCAGCGCGCGCCTCGTCCACCAGCCCAAGGTTGGAGGCCATGTCTTCGACCAGACGCCCGATCAGAAATTCCATCGACAGGTAGTAGACCCGCTTTGACTTCGACTTGTAGGCGGCCTGGGTGGAGGGGATCCAGTGGTCCACCATCCGGTCACGCAGCGCACGGCTCAGGGCCATGCGCCAGTCGTAGGTCGAGGAATGCGCAGCATCCTTGCCCAGTCCATAGCGAAGGTGGCGCAGGATATCATTTTTCATGGGGGAGCCCTCGGCGGTGTCGTCGCTTCATTCAACACTAGCACGCTGAGCCCACAAGTCAGCCCGTCGTGACGTCTGTCTATGCTACCGCTAACATTTGCGGCAGGAGCATGTTTCGCGCAAGTATTGTGCGCAGTTGGGCGGCATTTCTCCGGTCCGGTGGCGCCTCTGCCACAAATTTGGGCGCTGTCAGGCTGTGAGGGGCTGCAGTGACCCGACCCAGCCGGTGCCGATCGCGCCGGCCCAGTCTTCGCGATCCGCGGCCCGTGCCATGGCGACCATGCGCCAAGGGTCGTAGGGCACCTGCGCAAGGCTGGTTCTCCAGCCCTGCGCCGTGCGGGTCACAATGCCATACGTGGCGGCGGGCGTGCCGGTTTCCATCACATGATACAGCGGCAGGTCGTCATCATAGCCGGGGCAGCCCACGCTTCCGGGATTGAAGACCACTCTGCCACCGCCAATGTCCAGCCGCCGCGGGATGTGGGTATGCCCGCACAAGAACAGGCTGGCGTCTATGCCCTCCGCCTCCGCAGCGATGTCCGCCAGCGGTCTGCGATTCGGCACGCCCGAAGGTGGCACATGCTCCATCCAATAGGTGGTGTCATCGCGCGGCGTGCCGTGGCACAGAAAGATATCGGGCGTCAGGGAAAGTGTTGCGGGCAGGCTTTGAAGCCAGGTCAGATGCTCAGGCTCAAGCTGTTCAAAGGCCACACGATCCGATGGCTGCATCCGCGCAGGCGTCTGTTCAAGCAGATAGCGGTCGTGGTTGCCCCGTATGGTGAGGATTTCGCGCGCCATCAGGATCTCGGCGGTCTCGCGTGCCGCCAAAGGGCCGCTGAACAGATCGCCAAGGTTCAGGACCTGCGTGATCCCTTGCGCGTCAATGTCCGCCAGAACCGCCCGTAAGGCATCCGCGTTGCCATGAATGTCGGCCAGAACTGCAAAAGAGCCGCCAGTCTCGCCGATCATCAGGTCGTCCTCCGATTTTGGGAAGACGATGCACACTTTTCTTAATTATCCAAATGCAAAAAGCCCGGCGCTGGGCCGGGCAAATTGTCAGCTGACAATCACGCCGCTTTCGGCGTCAGTTGCTGTTGCTTCACCGGGGGCGGCTCCATCGCGCCGGTCATGATGGCGACCGCATCCGACATGCTGATGCTCTTGGGGTCCATCACCGCATGGCGCTTGCCAAGACGGTGGATGTGCACCCGGTCTGCGACCTCGAACACATGTGGCATGTTGTGCGAGATCAGGATGATCGGGATGCCCTTCGCCCGGACGTCCTGGATCAGCTCCAGCACGCGGCGGCTTTCCTTCACACCAAGCGCGGCGGTCGGCTCGTCCATGATGATGAACTTCTTGGCAAAGGCTGCGGCGCGGGCCACGGCGACACCCTGACGCTGACCGCCGGACAAAGTCTCGACCGCCTGGTTGATGCTCTGCACGGTCATCAGGCCCAGCTCGGTCAGCTTCTCGCGGGCGAAATCCTCCATGCGCTTCTTGTCGAGCTGACGGAACAGCGATCCCCGGATGCCGGGCTTCAGCAGCTCCCTCCCGGCGAACATGTTGTCCGCGATGGACAGGGCAGGGGACAACGCGAGTTGCTGGTAGACGATCTCGATCCCCTGCTCGCGCGCATCCAGCGGCGAGGTGAAGTGGACAGGCTTGCCCTCGATCTTGATCTCGCCCTCGTCGGGGATGACCGCGCCGCAGATCGACTTCACGATGGAGGACTTGCCCGCCCCGTTGTCACCGATCACGGCAAGCACTTCACCGGGGTATAGGTCGAAATCCGCGTGGTCGATGGCCGTCACGTGGCCGTAGCGTTTGACGATGCCGCGGCCCTGAACGATAGGTTGAATGGTCATGCCGATGCCTTTCTGATCCACTGGTCCACTGCGACAGCGCTGATGATCAGCACGCCGATCAGCAGATAGGTCCACTGCGCGTCCGCCCCGAGCAGGCGAAGGCCGAGGGTGAACACGCCGACGATCAGCGCGCCAAAGAGCGAGCCCATGACCGCGCCGCGCCCGCCGAACAAAGAGATGCCCCCGATCACCACGGCGGTGATGCTTTCGATGTTGGCCAGCTGGCCAGAGGTCGGGGAGACCGACCCAATGCGCCCGATCAGCGCCCAACCGGCGAAGGCACAGATCAGACCGGACGCCATGTAGACGGTGATGATGACCTTGTTGGTCTTGATGCCCGACAGCTCTGCGGCTTCCTTGTCATCGCCCACGGCATAGACGTGGCGGCCCCAGGCGGTCTGGTTGAGGATGTAGGCCAGCAAGACAAACAGCAGCAGCATGAAGAGCGCGCCAAAGGTCAGACGGGCAGACCCCACCTGGATCACGTTGCCAAAGAACTGCAACATCGGCGCCTCGGCTTCGATGTCCTGGCTGCGGATGGTCTCGTTCGCGGAATACAGGAAGTTGGTCGCCAGAACGATCTGCCACATGCCCAGCGTCACGATGAAGGGCGGGAGTTTGATCTTGGCCACCAGCCAGCCGTTGATGAAACCCATCAGCGTGCCGCACATCAGGCCGGCCATGATCGAGATCGGCGCGGGGATGCCATAGCGGAAGGTGAACTGCCCCATGACGACAGATGACAAAACCATGATCGCACCGACCGACAGGTCAATACCAGCGGTGAGAATCACGAGCGATTGCGCGGCGGCAACGATCCCGACGATCTGCACCTGTTGCAGGATCAGCGTCAGCGCAAAGGGAGAAAAGAACTTCGACCCCAGCAATACGCCAAAGGTGACGATCGACAGGACCAGAACGACCAGCGGAACAAGCGCTGGAGTGGCGTGCAGGGCGCTTTGGATCTGGGGCACCAGACCTTTGCGTTTTTCGAACGCGGCGACCGAGGCGGTGGCCTTGGACAACGAGGATTCGTAGTCCTGCCCTTTCGAGGCGGTCTCTGACATGGGGTCCTCCCGAGGATAATTGGGTGCGGTCAGCAGCGCGGACGGAAATCACATGGTCCGGGCAAGGGACGAAGAGGCGTCGTGCGCCCCTTCGCAGTGTTTCAAAGCGGCGTTAGCCCCAGCAGCGGTCGGTGCCTTCTTGGACAGAGATCGACTCGAGACCATCGACGGGTTTGTCGGTGACGAGGTTCACGCCGGTGTCAAAGAAGTCCTTGCCTTCGGTCGGCTCGGGCTTGGTGCCGTCCTTGGCGTAGGCTGCGATTGCCTCGATGCCTTTGGAGGCCATGAGCATCGGATACTGCTGCGAGGTCGCACCGATCACACCGTCTGCAATGTTCGCGATACCGGGGCAGCCGCCGTCGACAGAAACGATCAGCACGTCGTTTTCACGACCGATGGCGCGCAGCGCCTCATAGGCACCCGCAGCGGCAGGCTCGTTGATGGTGTAGACCACGTTGATCATCGGATCCAACGCCAGCAGGTTTTCCATCGCGCGGCGACCGCCTTCTTCGTTGCCGGCGGTGACGTCGTTGCCGACGATGCGGTCATCTTCTTCGTCGCCCCATTTGTTCGGGTCGCCGAGGTCAATGCCAAAACCCTGAAGGAAGCCCTGGTCGCGCAGAACGCCGACGGTCGGCTGTGACACGCCAAGGTCGAGCATGGCGATCTTGGCGTTGGCAGCGTCATCACCCAGCGTGGCGGCGGCCCACTGGCCGATCAGCTCACCGGCGAGGAAGTTGTCGGTGGCAAAGGTCGCGTCAGCGGCGTCAATCGGGTTGAGCGGCGTGTCCAGCGCGATCACCAGGATGCCCTGGTCACGGGCCTGCTGCACCGCGGGAACGATGGAGCCGGTGTCGGAGGCTGTCAGCAGGATGCCGCTTGCACCGTCCGCGATGCAGGTTTCAATCGCCTGCACTTGCGTCTGGTGGTCGCCGTCGATGCGGCCGGCAAAGGTTTTCAGCGTGATGCCCAGCTCTTCGGCCTTGGCTGTCGCGCCTTCCTTCATCTTCACGAAGAAGGGGTTGGTATCTGTTTTTGTGATCAGGCACGCAGTGGTGTTGTGAGCTTCTGCCAGAGCGGCTGTGGACAGCGCGGCGGTGGTCAGCGCAAGCGCCGAACCCATTAAGACTTTTTTCATGGTATCCTCCCAGAGTTCGCGGGGCCACTGCGCGACACCTCTTGGCCCAAAGACCCTCCTTGGCCTCTCAGCTTTACAAAAACTGATTCGGAGCCATCGGTCAACAATAAATAAATCAATCGCATTTATTATTGACAGCGCACCGAAATCCCGATGATGTTCCTGCCATTGCGTCTTGCCGCAAAGCCGAAAAAAATCGTTCTGCACTGCAATGTTACATGCTGCGGTGCAGAAGTGGGCGAGCAACAGGGGAGGGTAGGCGATGGGACGCCAGAACAACAAAGACGGCTCGCCCGAGGGGGACCCGGTCACCATGATCGAGGGCGCGCGCGGGTCCAACCAGTCCGGCGTTCGGGCGCATAACGAACGGTTGGTGCTGACCCTGATCCGCCAGGTGGGCCCTCTCGCCAAGGCCGAAATTGCCCGCATGACCGGGCTGTCCGCGCAGACCGTTTCGGTCATCATGCGCGGGTTGGAGGCCGACGGGCTGTTGCAGAAGGGTGAACCGGTGCGCGGCAAGGTGGGGCAGCCGTCCGTGCCCATGAGCCTGGCCAAAAGTGGCGCTTATTTCCTCGGGCTGAAGGTGGGGCGGCGGAGCCTTGAGCTGATCCTGACCGACTTTTACGGGCACGTCGAAGGTCGCGTGCATCTGACACACAAATATCCGACGCCGGACAGCGTCGTGCAGTTTGCCAAGCAGTCGGTTGAGGAATTGCTGGGGGATCTGACCAAGGCGCAACGCGCGCGCGTCGCGGGTCTGGGGATCGCGATCCCGTTTCGCCTGCACGACTGGGCCAAGCCGCTGGGGGTGAACCCGGAGGATATGGCCGATTGGCGTGAGCGCGATATCGCCACGGAGCTCGCCGATGCATGGGAGTTTCCGGTCTATCTGCGCAACGATGCGTCTGCGGCCTGCGGGGCTGAGCTGGTCTTTGGCGATCAGAGCCGTCCGCGTGATTTCTTGTATTTTTTCATAGGGTTCTTCATCGGCGGTGGCATGGTGATGGACAACACGCTGTACACTGGTCGCACCGGGAACGCTGCGGCGCTTGGCTCCATCCCGATCGGGATCGAGGGCAACGCGGTGCGGCAGCTGGTTGACGTGGCGTCGCTCAACTCGCTTGAGGACATGATAAAGGCAGCCGGTGGCTCCGCCGACATGATCTGGGGCACGCCGCAAAGCTGGCGGCTGGACGCGGATGTTCTGGAAGCCTGGATGCAGGAGGCGGTCGAGGGGTTGGCCTACGCGACATTCTCCGCCGCCAGTATGATCGATTTCGAAACGGTGATGATCGACGGCTGGATGCCGCAAGCGGTCAGGGCCGAGATCGTGAGGCGCACCGCTGCCCGGCTGGAAGAGATCAGCGTGGCAGGCATCGACATTCCCGAAGTTCGCCCCGGCACCATAGGTCATGATGCGCGGGCGCTGGGCGCGGCAAGCCTGCCGCTGTCAGACAGGTTCCTCGTGGACCGCAATGCGTTTCTGAAGGCGTGAGCGGTCAGTTCTCTGGCGCAAGAGTTTCTGGTCAACCGCGCAGGGATGCGGGCCCGGCGCGGCCAGTTGCGCGGGAGACGGGAAGGGCGGTTTGCGGGCAGGGGGGATAGGGCGGGCTTTGTTGCACAAATCGAAGTCTGGCCGAACTTCCCCCTTCCCCGGACGGAGTTACCCCACGGGCTCTGTGACAGGCATGCCAAGAGCGGTGTAGCGGTTAAGCACAGCGACACGCACCTGGAT
>NZ_JAGEMH010000008.1:0-191866 GCF_040148795.1 Sagittula sp. NFXS13 | reverse complement strand
AAGGCAATGACACGCTCGAAGGTGGTCTGGACAACGACACCATGGATGGCGAATCCGGCAATGACCTGATGCTCGGCGGCGAAGGCGACGACTGGATGGTCGGCGAAGACGGCAACGACACGATGGACGGTGAGTCCGGGAACGACACTGTCGAAGGCGGGCTTGGCAACGACTGGATGAAGGGGGAACAGGGCGCGGATCTGCTTCTGGGCGGCGAAGGCAACGACACGCTCGAAGGTGGTCTGGACAACGACACCATGGACGGCGAATCCGGCAATGACCTGATGCTGGGCGGCGAAGGCGACGACTGGATGGTCGGCGAAGACGGCAACGACACAATGGACGGCGAGTCCGGGAATGACACTGTCGAAGGCGGGCTTGGCAACGACTGGATGAAGGGCGAACAGGGCGCGGATCTGCTTCTGGGGGGCGAAGGCAATGATACGCTCGAAGGTGGTCTGGACAACGACACCATGGACGGCGAATCCGGCAATGACCTGATGCTGGGCGGCGAAGGCGACGACTGGATGGTCGGCGAAGGCGGCAACGACACGATGGATGGCGAGTCCGGGAACGACACTGTCGAAGGCGGGCTTGGCAACGACTGGATGAAGGGCGAACAGGGCGCGGATCTGCTTCTGGGGGGCGAAGGCAACGACACGCTCGAAGGTGGTCTGGACAACGACACCATGGACGGCCAATCCGGCAATGACCTGATGCTGGGCGGCGAAGGGGACGACTGGCTGAAAGGCGAAGACGGCAACGACACGATGGACGGTGAGTCCGGCAATGACCTGATCGAGGGCGGTGCCGGAGCTGATTGGCTCAAGGGCGAGGGCGGTGACGACACGCTTTTCGGTGGCAAGGGGGATGACCTGCTTGTCGGCGGAGATGGCGCGGATGTGTTTGTCTTTGCTCAGGAAAGCGGCTTTGACCTCGTGGAGGATTTCCAGGACGGCATCGACAAGATCAACCTGACCGACCTGTGGGGCAGCGCAATCTCCATCGTCGATACGGCCGAGGGTGCGCTGGTCAACATCGAAGGCTACGACGTGGCGCTGTTTGTGGATATCGCGGCTTCCGCGCTGGGGCTGGACGATCTGGTCTTTTGACCGACACCGGGGGCCGTGGGTTCGCCTGCGGCCCCCGGTGTGAAAACGCGCTTTCACACCTTCCAATGTCGCTTTTCTTCGGCAAGCGTGCTGTCGCTTTGCCTAGCTGCTGCTGCGGGCCTGTGGTCTTGTGACGCTGCGCGCGCATTGACGAATGCCGCACTGGCGAGATAGGACTTTTGAAATTTTTTACCCGGAGGCGATGCCTTTTGGGGGCGTCTCTGGAGGGAGTGGACATGAGCGAGATCGAACGCGAGTCGATGGAATATGATGTTGTCATCGTTGGTGGTGGCCCCGCTGGCCTGTCTGCCGCGATACGCCTGAAACAGATGGACCCGGATCTGGACGTGGTGCTGTTGGAAAAGGGCTCCGAGATTGGCGCACATATCCTGTCTGGCGCAGTGCTCGATCCTTGCGGGCTGGACGCGTTGATCCCGGACTGGAAAGCGAAAGGCGCTCCGCTGAACGTGCCGGTGAAAGACGACAACTTTTACCTGCTGGGCGAGACCGGCGAAATTCGCGTGCCCAACTGGCCGATGCCCAAGCTGATGAACAACCACGGCAATTACATCGTCTCGATGGGCAATGTCTGCCGCTGGATGGCGGAGCAGGCAGAGGAACTGGGCGTCGAGATTTTCCCCGGCATGGCCTGTTCTGAACTGATCTATGGCGACAACGGCGAAGTGCGCGGCGTCGTCGCCGGTGTCTTCGGGCTCGAAGAAGATGGCTCTTATGGTCCGAACACCGAGCCGGGCATGGAGCTGCTGGGCAAATACGTGTTTCTGTCCGAGGGCGTGCGCGGCTCACTGGCCAAGGAAGTCATCGCCAAATACGACCTTTCCGCCGGCAAGGAGCCGCAGAAATTCGGCCTCGGCATGAAAGAGATCTGGGAAATCGACCCCGCCAAGCACAAGGAAGGCTCCGTCACCCACACGATGGGCTGGCCGTTGAATTCTTCCAAGACGGGCGGCGGATCGTTCATCTATCATCTTGAAAACAATCAGGTCTACGTCGGTTTCGTGGTGCACCTGAACTACCAGAACCCGCACCTGTACCCATACATGGAATTCCAGCGTTTCAAGCATCACCCGATGGTGGCTGAGCTGCTCGAAGGTGGTAAGCGCGTGGCGTATGGTGCGCGCGCGATTTCAGAGGGCGGGTATCAGTCGATGCCCAAGATGGTCGCGCCGGGCGTTGCACTGCTGGGCTGTTCCGTCGGCATGGTCAACGTGCCCCGCATCAAGGGCAACCACAACGCCATGTTGTCGGGCAAGGCCGCGGCCGAGGCGGCATTTGCCGCGATCAAGGCAGGGCGCGCGTCTGACGAATTGACCGACTATGAAACCGAGGTGCGCGAAGGCGCCATCGGCAAGGATCTCAAACTCGTCCGCAATCTGAAACCCATGTGGTCCAAGTGGGGCCTCGCGGCCTCCCTGACGTTGGGTGGCTTTGACATGTGGACCAATTCGCTGTTCGGCGGGTCGCTGTTCGGCACGATGAGCCATGGTAAAAGCGACGCTGAGGCCACGGGAAAAGCCTCTGATTTCAAAGAGATCAACTACCCCAAGCCGGACGGAAAGCTGTCCTTTGACCGTCTGACCAACGTGGCCTTTTCCTTTACCAACCACGAGGAAAGCCAGCCCGCCCACCTCAAGCTGAAGGACCCCAGCGTCCCGGTGAATGTGAACCTGCCGCAATACGCCGGCCCCTCGGCGCGTTACTGTCCGGCGGGCGTGTATGAATTCGTCGAAAAGGACGGCGCGCAACAGTTCGTCATCAACTTCCAGAACTGTGTGCATTGCAAGACTTGTGACATCAAAGACCCCTCGCAAAACATCAACTGGACTGTTCCGCAGGGCGGCGATGGGCCCAACTACCCCAACATGTAATCGGTCTATACTGACAGTGAAGCGCGCCCCCTGGGGCGCGTTTTGCGTTTTGGTTAACCTCTCTTTCACCTGGCCGCGCCAATATAAGGTCGAATGCGTTGCGAGGTGCTCAACGATGATGGAAGAACGAGCTGACCGCTGGCCCAGTTGTTGGGGCTTTGAATTGCAGACAGAGGAGGGCGACTTTGCCGCCACCATCGTCAATGTGTCCAAAACAGGGGCATTTGCCGAGGGGGTTCTGCCCTTTGAGGTTGGGGTGCGGGTGCGCCTGACCGCCATGCGGGAACCGGTCCGGGCACATGTGGTGCGCGTTTCACGCAGGGGCGCCGCGCTGCAATTCGATAAGCCGCTCACGGCCGCTCAGCTTGAAAACCTGCGACAATACCGCGACCTCCGGCAGATGTGACCGCTGTGGGGCCTTTGCGCGGCGTCCGGTGCATTGCCATGCTGGACGGGCCGCTCTAGGCTTTGCGCAAACAAGCAACACGGGAGGCCGGGAAATTGACGCACTGGGCATCAGGCATTCGCGCTACACTACGGGCCAGCACCTTCGCGGTGGCCGCCGCATTCGCCACTGTGGCTCCGGCGCAGGCCAATGGCATCGCGGGTGACTACCTCGCGGCGCGTCAGGCCAGCTTCCTCGGTGATTTCAAGGCTGCGGCGCATTACTACGGGCGCGCGCTGGCCTTTGCCCCGGACCGTCCGGAACTTCTCGAACGCGCGATCCTGGCAGAGATGTCATTGGGTGATTTCGACCGTGCGTCGGCCCTGGCGGATCGAATGGAAAAGGGCGGCTTCGACAGTCAAGTTGCGCGTATGGCAACCATCGCCACAGAAGCGGGCAAAGAGAACTACACCACCATCATCAAGGCCATTGACGAAGAACGCGCCATCGGTCCGCTTGCCGATGGCCTCGTCAAAGCATGGGCCTTGCTGGGCACCGGCGACATGAGCGCGGCTCTTTTGGCGTTCGATGAAGTGGCTGACATGCAGGGCCTCGCCCCCTTCGCCGCTTACCACAAAGCCTTGGCGCTGGCCTCTGTGGGAGATTTCGTAAGCAGCGGTGCGATCTTTGAAGAGGATCAGGCTGGCGGTATGGCGGCCACCCGGCGTGGCGTCATGGCGCGCTCGGAAATCCTGTCTCAGTTGGGCCGCAGTCAGGAGGCGCTTGAGCTGCTTGATACCAGCTTTGGCACCGATCTGGACCCGGAGCTGAAAGAGATGCGCAGCGCGCTGGAAGCCGGTGATCGGCTTCCCTTCACCCACGTCAGAACCCCGAAGGACGGCATCGCGGAAGTCTTCTACACCCTTGCCGGCGCGCTTTCGAACGAGGGCAGTGATGAGCTGACCTTGCTCTATTCGCGTATGGCGGAGCACCTGAGGGCCGACCACACCGATGCGATCCTGCTTTCCGGCGAGCTTCTGTCAGGTCTGGGTCGCTATGATATGGCGGAAGATACCTTTGAACGTGTCGGCCCCGAGGATCCCTCCTACCACGCTGCCGTCATGGGGGAGGCTGAGGCGCTGCGCGATCAGGGCGACATGGCCGGTGCCATCTCCACGCTCGAAGGGCTGGCCGAAGCGCAGCCCGATCTCGCCGTCGCGCAAACCACGCTGGGGGATCTTTACCGGCAGGAACAGCGCTACGAGGAGGCGACCGCCGCCTACAGCCGCGCGATTGAGCTCATGCCGGAGGAAACCTCCCGTCAGTGGTTCCTGTATTACGCCCGCGCCATCGCCTTTGAGCGTCAGGATAAGTGGGAGGAGGCAGAAGCCGATTTCCGTCATGCGCTGGAGCTGAACCCGGAGCAGCCGCAGGTCTTGAACTACCTCGGCTATTCGCTGGTGGAACAGGAGCGCAAACTGGATGAGGCGCTGAACATGATCGAGCGTGCCGTCGCCGCGCGCCCGAACTCCGGCTACATCGTCGATAGCCTTGGCTGGGTGCTTTACCGCCTTGGTCGCTACGAGGAAGCCGTGCCGCATATGGAGCGTGCCGCAGAACTGATGCCCATCGACCCAGTGGTGAACGATCACCTTGGCGACGTCTATTGGGCCGTCGGACGCGAGCGTGAGGCAGAATTCATGTGGAAGCGCGCGCTGTCCTTCGTCGATTGGGAAGACGCCGTAGAAGAGGCAGATCCTGAACGCATCAAGCGTAAACTCGACGTTGGGCTCGATCAGGTTCTGGCAGAAGAAGGCGCGCCCTCGTTGGAACAAGCCGCAGCACAGCCGCTCACCGATGAAGAGGGCTAAGGTCCACGCACCGGCGAAAATCAATCTGACCCTGCATGTGACTGGCCAACGCGACGATGGCTATCATCTGCTGGATTCTCTTGTGGTTTTTGCCCCGGTTCATGACACGCTCGACATGAATTTCGATACCTCTGACCTCTCCATGACGGTGGAGGGGCCAGAAGCCGATGGCGTGCCGAGTGATATGTCAAACCTCGTGTTGCGCGCCGCCGATATCCTGGGAGAGCACCTTGCGGCCCATCTGACAAAAAACCTTCCCCCGGCGTCAGGCATGGGCGGTGGATCAGCGGATGCGGCGGCGGTGTTGCGTGCTCTTTTGCTGCGAACTTTGCCGCCCGAGGCCACCTTGGACGACATCGTCGCCCAGCTTTTGCAAAAGATACAGGCGCTTGAACTGCACGCGCTCGGCGCGGATGTGCCCATGTGCATGCTCAATATGCCGATGCATGTTCGTGGGATTGGCGAACAGATGACCCCGCTCCGCGGCATCCCACCAATCAATGCCTTGCTCGTAAATCCACGTCGGGCCGTGTCGACGCCGGAGGTCTTTCGCGCCATGACAACGCGGGACAATCCGCCCATGCCAGAGATTCCGACCCTGCCAGATGCCGCCGCGCTCATCGCTTTTCTGAAAGATATGCGCAACGACATGCAGGTGGCGGCCGAAGTGATCGAGCCGTCTATAGGCGACGTGCTGACCACGCTGGAAGAAGCCCCGGGCTGCGGTCTGGCGCGCATGTCGGGCTCCGGTGCTACCTGCTTTGGCTTGTTCGCAGATATCAGCGACGAAGAGCTGGCCAAAACCGCCCAGACCATCCGGCGCGCCCACCCGGATTGGTGGGTCGCATCTGGCCCCTTGGGCAATCAGTTTGCGCTGGGTCTCCCCACGTTCAGCTGAGGCGTGCCACCACGAAATCATTGAGGTCGACCAAAAGGTCCCGCATCTCGCTTTGCGGCATCTCCATCATGGCCGCTTTGGCCCGGGCCGACCAGCGCAGGGCCTCTTGCCGAGTTTCTTCCAGCGCGCCGTGTTTGTTCATCAACGACAGGGCGTGCTCCAAATCGCCGTCCTGCTGATCACCTTTTTCGATGACACGCTTCCAGAACGCGCGTTCGGTTTCGTCGCCTGCGGCGACGGTTTTGATCACAGGCAAGGTCAGTTTACGCTCGCGGAAATCGTCACCGACGTTTTTTCCAGTCGCGTCCGACCCCCAGTAATCCAGCAGGTCATCCACGATTTGAAAGGCGATTCCCAGCGCATCGCCGTAATCGAATAGCGCCTGTACCTCCGCCTCGGGGCGGTCGGCAATCACGCCACCCACCTGCGTTGCCGCCGAAAAAAGCGCAGCCGTCTTGCCGCGCACCACCTGCAGATAGACCTCTTCGGTGGTCTTCAGATCCTGAGCGGCGGTCAGTTGCAGCACTTCGCCCTCGGCGATGGTGGCAGAGGCATTCGACAGGATGCCCAGAACCCGAAGATTGCCCGTTTCTGTCATCAACTGGAACGACCGAGCAAAGAGGTAGTCACCGACCAGAACAGAACTTTTGTTGTCCCAAAGCAAGTTGGCCGTTTTGCGACCACGCCGCATGGCGCTTTCGTCGACGACATCATCGTGCAGCAAAGTCGCGGTGTGGATGAATTCCACGGTCGCGGCCAGATGCAGGTGATAGGGGCCGTCATACCCGCACAGCTTTGCCGCGGCGATGGTCAGCATCGGACGCAGGCGCTTTCCGCCAGCTTCGACAAGGTAGGCGGTGACCTCAGGAATGCGCGGCGCGTGCTTGGAGGCCATGCGCTCACGGATAAGCCCGTTCACGGCGTCCATCTCGGGGGCCAGCAATTCAGCGAGGCGCTCTTGCGGTTTCACTTGGCTATCCAACATCGCTCTCCCTCGGAAGGCTCGACAAGACCCCGGTCCTGTCCTTACATCGCACCCATGGAAGAGCTTCTGCGTACCACCGACATCACATTGATCCCTTTGGCCAAAACCCTTCTGGATGGCGAGGATATACCCAGCTTTGAACTAGACGTAAACATGAGCATCCTCGAAGGCAGCATTGGCATTTTGCCGCGCCGTCTGATGGTGCGCACAGCCGACCTGGATCGGGCTCGGCGCGTGCTTGAACTCGCCGGAGTTGACCTTGCGCGCTGATCCTTTTGCCGACGCGGATCTGACGCGCGACGCCATGCTGGGCGGGCTGGTGCAGATCTGGCAGCCGCGCATCGGGTATCGCGCAGGCACGGACCCGGTGTTGCTGGCCGCCTCGATCCGAGGGGTGGCGGGCCAGTCGGTGCTGGAATTGGGCTGCGGCGGCGGGGCGGCGCTGTGCTGCCTGGGCAGACGGGTTCCCGGCATGCGGTTGGCGGGGCTGGAGATCCAACCGGGCTACGCAGCGCTCGCGCGGCGCAATCTGTCAGACAATTGCCTGACGGGAGACGTATGGCAGGGCGACCTGATTGATCCGCCCAAGGAGATGAAGGCCGAGAGTTTCGATCATGTCATGGCAAATCCGCCCTATTTCGAGGCAGGGAAGGGCTTGATTGCCCGCGATGGCGGTCGTGGCACCGGGCGTGCGGGCGAGGTGCCCTTGCACGCCTGGGTGCAGGCGGCGGCAAAACGGTTGAAGCCGCGCGGCTACGCCACCTTCATCCTCCGGATCGAACGGATGCCGGAACTTATGTCGGCGATGCGGGATCAGCAGCTTGGATCGCTGGAGCTTCTGCCGCTTCTGCCGCGTGCTGGACGGCCGCCAAGGCTTTTCCTGCTCCGTGGGCGCAAGGACGGGCGCGGGCCGTTTACCTTTCACGTGCCGCAAGTCATCCACCCGGATACGATTCGGGGAGATACGCCTGACAACTATACGGAGATCTTCCGCGGGGTCATGCTGGGCGGCCGACCGTTAGAATTTGAAGCAAATCGAAGCTGATTTCCGCCGATTCTTATAGTTTTGTGAAGGAAGAATGCACGCGCGGCGTGACAGGTGGCCAAGCTTGTGCTGGACTGGAACCCTGAACCAACGAAAGGAGGATCCCCATGAGCTTAACTTCGCATCTGCAGGAATTGAAGAGGAAGCACCAGTCTCTTTCGGATGCCGTGGAGCGCGCACAGCGGTCACCCGGCAAGGATGACCTGCGCATCGCGGATATGAAAAAGCAGAAATTGCGGATCAAGGAGCAAATTACACGCCTTTCGACGACCGCCTGACCGCCATCAGTCGGTGACCTGTCCTGACGTATGCCAGGACAGGTCTTTCATGGACCAGATTACAGCCAACGACCTGACGAAGAGCGTCGACAACCGCGCAGACCTCATGCGGCCAAGAGCGTTTCACCCTCAAGACGTTTGGCGGACGCCGAGCATTTCCAATCCAAACAGCTTTGATGCACTCTGCCTAGGGTGGAGTGCGTGTGCGCTTTGTTCGAGAAATGCGCAATCTGACCAGACATCGAAGCATTCGGCACGGACCGCTTCTCGTCGTAACCAGCGCTCACCTGACCGCGCAGTCCCACTTACATCTTAAACGCCCCGAACCTTTATGCTTCCGAGCGTTCGTTTTTCAATGGAGCCTTAATCCTCGATTGGCGTGAGCATCTGCTCCAGCCGATCGCGCATGTGTTCGTGCTGAGTTGGCAACTTCAGCGCCTCGCCCAGGTGAGCGGCGTCTTCATCACGGTCGAAACCCGGTTCGTTGGTGGCCACTTCGAACAATACACCGCCCGGCGACCGAAAGTAGATCGCCCAAAAATAATCGCGGTCGATCACGGGTGTCACCTGATAGCCGGTGTCCAAAAGCGCCTTGCGCACGTCAAGCTGCGCCGCGCGATCATCGACCGAAAACGCGATGTGGTGGACCGAGCCTGCGCCCTGATCTGCCGCCGGCCCGTTAACCTGCGTGATATCGATGACCTGCGCATCATTGCCGCTGGGCATGCGATAGCGGGTTACGTCCCCGTCCGTCGCCTCTTTCTCATAGCCCATGAAGGTCAGCAGTTCCGCGCTTGCTGCCGCGCCGCGTGGGCTCAACCGCATATCGGCGGAATGGAAGCCGCGAATCGCCACGTCTTCCGACACATCGGCGGTCCAGGGCGTGCGAGGGTCGTCCTGCGCCACAAGTGCAAAACCGTCACCATCCGGCCCTTTGAACAGCAGGCGCTCATCGCCCAAGCGGTTCTCACGGCGCAGATCCTCGGCGTTATACGCGGCCAGGCGTTCCTCCCAAAAGGGCAGGGCGTCCTTCGGCACGGCAAAGGCGGTAGTTCCCACTTCGCCCGTGCCCGCGCGTCCTCTGGCGGCATTGGGGAAAGGGAAATAGGTCATGACGGTGCCGGGGCTACCGGTCTCGTCTCCGTAATACAGATGGTACACGTCGGGGGCATCGAAGTTTACCGTCTTCTTCACTCGCCGAAGGCCAAGCGCCTTGGTGAAAAATGCGTTGTTTTCCGGCGCGCTGGACGCCAACGACGTAACATGGTGCAGGCCATTGATCTGCTTAATCATCTAAAAATCCTCCGTGTTTGGTAAAGGATATAGAGCGTGCGTCGGCATTGAGAATTGCCGGATTCTCAAGGGATTTGGTGCGCATCCGCACGAAGATAAAGCCCCGGCGCAGGACCGGGGCTTTGGAAGCACTTGAAGCAGGCAGACCAAAGCCACCCACTGGCGAAATAAAACGGATTTAGACGAAGAACTGCGCGCCGTTGGCGGAGATCGTCGACCCGTTGATGAAGCCCGCATCGTCAGAGGCGAGGAAGGTCACGCAGCGCGCGATTTCTTCCGGTTCACCCAGGCGTCCCGTGGGGATCTGGCCAATAATCGAGTCGCGCACCTTCTCCGGCACGGCCATGACCATTTCGGTCGCGATGTAGCCGGGACAGATGGCGTTGGCAGTGATGCCGGCGCGTGCGCCTTCCTGTGCCAGCGACTTCACGATGCCCAGATCGCCTGCCTTGGTGGCGGCGTAGTTCACTTGAGCGAACTGACCCTTCTGACCGTTGATCGAAGAGATCACGATGATGCGGCCAAACTTACGCTCGCGCATGCCCGGCCAGATCGGGTGAACAGTGTTGAACACGCCGGTCAGGTTGGTGTCGATGACTTCTTTCCACTGGTCCGGGGTCATCTTGTGAAAGGGCGCGTCGCGCGTGATGCCCGCGTTGGCGACGACCACGTCAATGGGGCCGAGGTCGGCTTCGACCTGTGCCAGGCCTGCTTTGGACGAGTCGTAATCCGCCACATTCCATTTGTAGGTTTTGATCCCGGTGGCCTCGGTGAAGGCCGCTGCCTTCTCATCGTTGCCAGCGTAAGTGGCCGCGACCTCGTAGCCTTGCGCCTTCAGCGCCTTCGAGATCGCCTCACCGATGCCGCGCGTGCCGCCCGTAACGAGTGCAACTCTTCCCATACTATCCTCCACTTGTTGATCAATGCTTTGGCAACTTTGTTACCTGCACCTTTTGTTATTAGCAACATTGTTGCGCGAGTTAATTTCCGTGAGGGGTGTTTTATGCAGTTTCCGGTCCGTTTCCGGCCAGATATCGTTCTGCATCTTTCTCCCCCAGCGCCCAAGTGTCGCGCAACTTATCCGGGTCCGTAAAGTCAATTTTATCCGCCGGAGTTTCTTTGCTAGGCCAAACATAGGTGCGCCCTTCGACTTCGGGCAGCTTCTTGTAGGGTCGGGTCAGCAACACCAGTGTGACGCCCCTGTCCGGGTCGGGCATCGGCGCCTGATCCGCCATGCCGCCATCTACGACGCGCCGGTCCTCCCACAAGGGGGGCTCGAACACAGGTGGAATCACCGCAGCCGCATTGACGAGGTCCACCAAGGCGCCGTCGCGTGCGGCGGCATTCGCGTCCACCAACCGCGAGGTGAGGCCCATCTTCTGCGCCCAATTAAAATGCGGCGAATTCACCACGTGCAACTCCGCCTCGTAGGCGGCTGCAAGCGCTGTTCCCGTCAATGTGGGCAAGCCTGTGTCCGGCGGATGCGCAATCTGAATCTGAAATGTCGGGCCTTCGGCGATCGTGTTCGTTGCCTCTCTGCCCAACACACGATCCACGACGCCGCAATACATGCGTTGATGCGGGGTGATGCCATCTGCGTCCGCGTTGAACAGGTCCAGGTTGCTGTCACGCGATTCAAATGCCGCGCACATTTCATCCAACAGCCGGTCTTTTATCCCGGCCAGCCAAGCGGCTCCGGCCAAAGCCCCGCCAGAAACACCCGTCACCCGTTCCGGCGCGAACCGCCGATCTTGCTCGAGCCGTTTCATGAATCCACCCTGCCAAAAGCAGCGGAGGCCGCCGCCGGAAAAGACGATCTGTTTCGGGTCTTTAGGTATCTTGTTCATTGGAAGAGCGGGCCCCGAGGAGCCCGCTTTGTCAACCCTGTCTTACGGACGTTCGAGGCACATTGCCACGCCCATGCCCCCGCCGATGCACAAGGTGGCGAGGCCTTTCTTGGCGTCGCGGCGCTGCATTTCGAACAGCAGCGTGTTCAGGATGCGCGCGCCCGAAGCACCGATCGGGTGTCCGATGGCGATGGCGCCGCCGTTCACGTTCACGACCTCGGGGTTCCAGCCCATGTCCTTGTTCACGGCGCAGGCTTGTGCGGCGAAGGCTTCGTTGGCTTCGACCAGATCCAGGTCTTCGGCCTTCCAGCCAGCCTTCTCCAGGGCCTTGCGCGACGCGTGGATCGGGCCGACGCCCATGATCGACGGATCCAGCCCGGCTGTCGCATAGGACGCGATGCGCGCCAGCGGGGTAATGCCGCGCTTTGCAGCATCGTCCGCGCTCATCAGCAGGGCGCCGGCAGCGCCGTCGTTCAGACCCGATGCGTTGCCCGCCGTGACAGAACCGTCCTTGGTAAAGGCCGGGCGCAGTTTGGTCATGTTGTCGATGGTCGCGCCGTGGCGGATGTACTCATCCTTGTCCATCACGATGTCGCCCTTGCGGGTCTTGATGGTGAAGGGGATCACTTCGTCGTCGAACTTGCCGGCTTTCTGAGCCGCCTCGGCCTTGTTTTGCGAGCCAAGCGCGAATTCGTCCTGCTGCTCGCGGGAAATGCCCCACTTTTCAGCCACGTTCTCGGCAGTCTGACCCATGTGATAGCCGTTGAAGGCGTCCCATAGACCGTCACGAATCATCGTGTCGATGAAGCTGACGTCGCCCATTTTGTAGCCGTTGCGCAGGTTTTGCGCGTGGGGGCTCATGGACATGTTTTCCTGACCGCCAGCGCAGACGATTGATGCATCGCCGAGCTGAATGTGTTGCGCGGCCAAGGCGACGGCGCGCAGACCGGAACCGCAGACCTGATTGATCGACCAGGCCGAGGATTCCTGCGGCAAGCCTGCATTGATATGGGCCTGACGGGCAGGGTTCTGACCTTGGGCTGCGGTCAAAACCTGACCGAGGATTGTTTCAGAGATTTCGCCCTTTTCGATGCCGGCGCGGGCGACTAGCGCCTCCAGTACGGCAGCGCCCAGATCGTGCGCGGGGGTGTTTGCGAAAGATCCGCAAAAGCTGCCGACGCCGGTCCGGGCAGCGCTTGCGATAACGACATTGGTCATATGATGTCCTCCTGGCCAAGCGTTTCATGCACCACGCCCCGAAAGGCGACCCGCGTTTCGCGGGGTGCTTCTGTCTCGCTCGTCAGGTCATGGGATTAACCGATTTTTCGCTTTCCCAAAAGAGGTTCTGTGCGACTTTGGAACGCGGCGTAAGGGCGCATTCAGGCGTGCTTGCGTTCTTGGGGCTCTCGCCATGCGGGCGTAATGGTTGGCGCGGCAAAGAAATATCCTTGCAGACAATCGATACCGAGCGCAGTCAGGCAGTCTGCGTCGGCTTCGGTTTCGACGCTTTCCGCCACGGTGAACATATCGAATTGGTCCGCGATTCGAACCATGGCACCCACCAGAACCTGATTGTCGGGGTCGGAGGCGATGCCGCGACAGAACCCCCCATCGATCTTCAGGATGTCGAAGCTGAAGTCCTTGAAGTGGCGCAGTGCCGTGTACCCTTGGCCGAAGTCGTCGATGGCAAAGGTGATCCCCTGGGCCTGAAGGTCCTGCATGAAGCTGACCACCAGCTCCGGCACCATCATGGCGGAATGTTCGGTGATTTCGAGAATCAGCCGCTCCGCCACTGTCGGATCCTGGGAGAGGCCCTGGGCCAGGGTCTGAAGCCATTTCTTGTACCCGATAGAGCGAGCCGACATATTGATCGACAGTCGCAGTCCCGGCACGCGCGCCAGTTCCTCCAGCCCCATTTCCAGCGCGATACAGTCAAGAATGCGGCCATATTCCGTTTCTTCGACCGCGTGAATGAATGCACGGGCTGGGATTACACGTCCGGTTTCGTCAAGAACGCGGATCAGCCCTTCGTGGAAAGCAGGACTGTCCTGTTGCAGCGCCTGCACAACCGGCTGATAGGCCAGAACCACCTGGCGATGTTTGATCGCGCGTCGCACCATATCCATCGTGCCAGCGTCGCGCGCATGAACCGCATACTCGAGCGGGTTAAGCGTGCCTGTCGTTGTCTTCCCCATAAAAGCAGCTCCGAAACGTCCTGCGATCCCCATCCGTTCCGTCATTTGGCTGAGCAAACCTTAAACAAGGTTTAAAGACGGTGTTCGTTGATAATTGTCCGAATTCACGCCCGTGTCTGGCCTCTCAAGGGTTGACACCCAATGCACTCCGTATATGAGGGCGACTTCATTGGTGTTGGTGGCCTCCGCAAGGGGATGCCTGTCAGACCGGGGAGCCAAAGGCCGCAGGCCCGAAGGTCCGGGAAGAGGACAACGCCCTTCGAACTTTAATGAAGGAGATCAGCCGTGACAAAACGCACGACTGCCAAGTACAAAATTGACCGCCGTATGGGCGAAAACATCTGGGGACGTCCGAAGTCCCCGGTGAACCGTCGTGAATACGGCCCCGGCCAGCACGGCCAGCGCCGCAAGCAGAAGCTGTCCGACTTCGGTCTTCAGCTGCGTGCCAAGCAGAAGCTCAAAGGCCACTACGGCGACATGACCGAGAAGCAATTCCGCCGTGTCTTCGCCGACGCCGAGCGCCTGAAGGGCGACACCGGTGAGCTGCTGATCGGTCTGCTCGAGCGCCGCCTCGACGCCGTTGTGTACCGTGCCAAGTTCGTCCCGACCGTGTTCGCTGCGCGTCAGTTCGTGAACCACGGCCACGTTCTGGTGAACGGCAAGCGCGTGAACATCCCCTCCTACCGTGTGAAGGAAGGCGACGTAATCGAAGTGCGCGAGAAGTCCAAGCAGATGGCCGCGCTGATCGAAGCAACCCAGCTGCCCGAGCGTGACGTGCCCGATTATATCGACGCCGACCACTCCAAGATGTCGGCAACATTCGTGCGTACGCCCGGTCTGTCCGATGTGCCCTTCGCGGTGCAGATGGAACCGAACCTGGTTATCGAATTTTACGCACAGAACTAATCGCTTATCGAGCGGAGGTCGGGGCGTTTTGCTCCGACCTGCCTCGCGGTGTGAGGTTACAAAGGCTGCCTTCGGGCGGCCTTTTGTCGTTTTGGCAATGGCCTGCGTAGCAGCACCAGTGCCTGTCCATCGCGCCGCGCCCCACATCCGCACGCCAGACAAAGCAAAACCGCCGCGCCCATCGGGCACGGCGGTCTAGCGATTACCCCGTTTGAGGCGCCTCAGACGTAGAGGACGTCGCGGAAAACGTGGTGCGCGATGCGGTCGCGAGTCAGGCCACGCTTGGCCAGGTCTGCGTCGGACATTGCTTGAAGGCGTTCGATTTCCTTCATGCGGTGGCCGGATTCGGCGATCCGTGCCATGCCGTCCAGCAGGCCATTGAAAAAGTCTGCGAAAAAGTTGCCGCTGCGTGCGGCGTCGTGCGTGATGTGTGCCATGATATCTATCTCTTTGGTTGGAACAAAAGCTCCCCTCGGTGACACAAACCTATGCCGCGATGCGGCATTTTTCCAGTGCAGTTGCAGCATAGCGGAAGGCCGCCGTTTGCATGGCTGGAGTATCCGGCGTGGCACGCTCCTCCGGCGCGGGCAAAGAAAAAGGGCGGCCTGAATAGACCGCCCGGGGGGAATGCTCAAATGTCTCGGAGCCAAAGACTTTATAAAATCAACGCAAGGGCTATGCCCCTCACGCCACTCTCTTCACTCACTGAGGGTGATCTAACGATCTGTGGTAACACCTACATGACACATCGTTCAAAAGCGACAGCCCGGCCCGGCGTTAACGGATTCTTCACGATATATTATCGCAGTTTGCGACATTCACTCGGCAGCCAGGGGCAGGTCTGGTGCGACGTCGCAAAATCTGGCAGCGATTGCCGGAGATGCGTGCACCAGCCGACCGTCACAGATCGTCGCCTCTACCGTTTTGCGGTCGCTGTTCAGGATCACCAGATCAGCGCGCAAGCCATTGGCGATCCGTCCGCGGTCGCGCAGTCCGAGGATCTCCGCGGGACGCGATGACACGAGCCACCACGCGGCAGGCAGCCCAAGCCGTCCTTCTTCGGCAAGGGTCAGAGCAGCTTCGATCAATGCGGGATACCGTCCGTCTGAGACCAGGGCATCGCCCAGCCCGCCGGCCAGCATATCGCGCGCAGCCATTGGACAGGGACGCGCGCCTTTGCCCAGCACCTCCGGCGCAGACAGCAAAATCGGATCGCCCACAGCCCGCGCCAGTGCCGCAGCGGCCCGCCGGGCGGGCAGGGCACAAAGCTTCGCGCCTATCTGGGTGTAGTAATCGCGCGTCTCGCCATCTGCATCGCCAAGACTGCCGTAGGGAATGCCTTTCCGGTCCAATGCGTCCGCCAGCACACACAAATGCCGTGGCACCTCTCCGCGTTGAGCAAGGGCGCGGTCCATCGCGGTGCGCACCGGCTCCGGCATTGCGGCCCGGTTGCGCTGCGCCGCCTCCAACCCATCGCGAAACAACAGGCTGGCCACGGGTCTCTCGTCCAGCAGCGCAAGCAGAGCGGACTGTTGGTCGACACTATGGGTTTCCACCACCAATTGACCGCGCAGATCGCATCGCAGCAATGGCGCCAGTCCGTCGAGCGCGCGGAGAGCTGCGCGGCAGATGTCCGCGGAGTCCGTTTCGCCGGTCCAGCCCCAGCGCAATGTGACACAGCCAGTTGTCACGCCAGCGGCGGCGGCGGCGGTGTCGGCGCGTAAAATGGCAGTCTCGGCGGGCAGGCCTCGTGCGAGCGGCGCTTCCAGACGGCACCCGTGTAAATCGACCATGCCCGGCAGGATCAGATGGCCTCGCAGATCGACCTGCGTGAAACGGCCCTCCGCCAATCGCCCGGCGGACACGCCGATGGTGTCGCAGGTCATGACCCCGTCGCGCAGAACCTGCGCGCCGGTCAGACACAGATCAGGAAGGTATGCAGGCATGGCACCGCTCACGGTCACAGGTGTTTCTACCTGCCTAGCAGCCCTTTGTATCGCGCGAGTGACACCCGTGCCATTTCAACCGCCAAGTTGCCCCAACAGCAGCGCCATCAGCAAACCGCAGGTCACTGCAATGCCGGTCCAATAGCTGTCATCGCGGAACGCGGGCGGAAAGACCTCGGTCGCCAACGACGCCGCCACCGCCCCGGCGGCAAAGCACTTGATCGCGGCCACCGTCTCGTTCGACGCTTGATCGAGCCCGAAGTAGCCGCCAAGCGCCGCCGCCGACAGCAGCGCAGCCGTTCCGGCCCAGATCGCCACGGCCTTGCCGCGCGCCATTCCGTCAGAGGTCATCTGCTTTGCGCCGCCGGCCGCCTCTGGCAGGTTGGACAAAAAGATCGACCCGGCCAGCGCCGCCATCTCCAGCGGTTTCGATCCGATCAACGCGGTCCCCAAGGCAAGGTTTTCCGGCACCCCGTCCAAAGTGACCGCCAACAGCAGACCCAGGCCCCCGGCGTTGGTGATCCGCGCCTTCACCTTGTAGTCGGACCAGGTGAATACGATCGCCCCCAGCGCGACGGCGCTCACAACGATCCACAACGGCGCGGTCTCCGTCGCAGGACGGATCAGCTCGTCCATCACGGATACGATCAAAGCGCCCCCGGCCATGGCCACCAGAAACCCTTCGGTTTGCGGTTTCATGGCGCCGTAGGCCCCCCAGATCGCCCCGGCGAGCAGAGCAAAAGAAACGATGAGAACGATCACAAATACTGTCATGATGATCCAATGCCGCGGGTCGAAGAAGGTTCCCCTACGGTGATTGAGGAAGATGGTCCACGTCTTTAGCGTTAAAAGTGAGTGGTTTGAGTGAGGTGAGGATGAAAGGCGAAAAAACTGATGCGAACCCCTGGGCCGACGACCTCCTTGGATATGACGAGATCGGCGCTGCGTTCACCAACCTGATCCAGTCCATCGACGATGCAAAGGTCATCTCCATCGAGGCGGGCTTTGGTCGGGGCAAGACATTCTTTCGCGAGCGCTGGGCCAAGCAACTCAAGGCCGCCGGAGAGACCGTCATCGAAATCGACGCCCAGAAGTCAGACCATTCGGGCGACCCGGTTGTGACCTTCCTCGGCGCGTTGATGGAGGCGTTGCCGCCGCAGGAGCGGTCTGCATGGCTAACCGCCTGGGCCACGGGCAAGAAACTGGCGTGGGGCGGGGTCAAACTCGGCGTGTCCGTTGTGGGACGGAAGGCCGGGGAGGAGCTGGCTGAGGCCGCAGAGGGTCTCTGGTCCGAAGACCGCAACACCGATCTGGAGGACGTCATCGGCGCATTCGGCAAGGGCGTCTCAAAAGCACTCAGCGAGCATGTCATCGCCCAACTGTCAGCCGAGCGCGTCCGTACGCAGGAGATGCCCGGCTAGATGCAGGCGTTGCGCAAAGCGCTGACCGGGCTCGATGATGGTCGTGTGGTGATCCTGATCGACGGGCTGGACCGCTGCCACCCGGAATACACGATACGCTTGCTCGAAGCGATGAAGCTCGTCTTCGCCCAGAAAGGATTCGTCTTCGTCCTGATGGTGAACGCCAATTATCTTGAGACTTTGGCCGCACACCGCTTTGGCGAGTTCGAAAAGGGCGAACGGTATCTGGAAAAGTTCGTGAATCTTCGTCTCTCTTTAACTGCCGCCGCAGGCCAATTGGGGGAGGCCGCGCGACATTTGGCTTCGGATTTACCTCTCGCAATTCCTTTCGGCGAAAACAGTGAATTCACGGTGGAGCGTGCAGCGCAGCTCGCTGCAGATTTGGCCCAGACATCGGATCTTTCGTTCCGGCAGATAAAGAGATTGCTTGAGAAAGTTGAAATTGCTTTACGCTGCTATCAAGACAGGCCGCTGGACTGCCCATTGCTTGTGCTCTTGGCCTTTCGGGATGCCACCGGAAAACGGAAAGACTTGCTATTCGGTGCGCGGAGCCTGCCTCGCGGACTTCTGGATGCGCGGAGTGCCATGAAGATAATGCAAGGGCAGGTAGTGATTTATCCAAGTAGATTAAGTCAGAGTAGGCAAATGGATGCGCGTGAATACGTGCTTATCAAGTGCGCGGAGATGATCGGGCTTGAGGGATCAATTGGGCTTAATGAGCAAGGCGAACGAATTTTGAGTGATGATATTTCCTATCTGTGCTCTCATATCCTGCCGACTTATCTCACGTCGCACGAACGCATCCTTGATGCGGTGGAGGCATTGCAAGCTCCAAGATCAGCCGACCCTTGACCCCGCGCCCTACACAAGCTATACGCGCGTCCGTCGACAAGGCATTAAACGCCGCGACACAGAGCGAGCAGGGCCGGAACCACCGGCCCTCTTTGTTTTGCGGCAAGCTCAGAGACCAACCAAGACCGGCGGAGCCAACCGTTTGGCCAGTGAAAACCGATGAAAAGGAAAACGGACATACATGTCTAACACATCCATGGAAGAATTCGAAGCACTCCTCAATGAGAGCCTCGAAATGGACACGCCCGACGAGGGCACAGTTGTCAAAGGCCGGGTTATCGCTATCGAAGCGGGCCAGGCCATCATCGACGTCGGCTACAAGATGGAAGGCCGCGTTGAGCTCAAGGAATTCGCGGAACCGGGCGAGCAGCCCGACGTCTCCGTCGGTGACGAAGTAGAGGTTTACCTCCGCTCCGCCGAAAACGCCCGTGGCGAAGCTGTTATCTCCCGCGAGATGGCGCGCCGCGAAGAAGCATGGGACCGTCTCGAAAAGGCCTACGCCGACGACGAACGCGTCGAAGGCGCGATCTTCGGTCGCGTCAAGGGTGGCTTCACTGTCGACCTCGGCGGTGCCGTGGCCTTCCTGCCCGGTTCGCAAGTCGACGTCCGCCCCGTGCGCGACGCAGGCCCGCTCATGGGTCTCAAGCAGCCGTTCCAGATCCTCAAGATGGACCGTCGCCGTGGCAACATCGTTGTCTCCCGTCGTGCGATCCTCGAAGAGTCCCGCGCCGAACAGCGTGCCGAAGTCATCGGCAAGCTGCAGGAAGGTGACTCCATCGACGGTGTGGTCAAGAACATCACCGAGTACGGCGCATTCGTCGACCTTGGCGGCGTTGACGGCCTGCTGCACGTCACTGACATGGCATGGCGCCGTGTGAACCACCCCTCCGAAATCCTTTCGATCGGCGAAACTGTCAAAGTGCAGGTCATCAAGATCAACAAGGAAACGCACCGTATCTCCCTCGGCATGAAGCAGCTGCAGGAAGATCCGTGGGATCTGGTGGGCGTCAAGTACCCGCTGGGCTCCGTGCACAAAGGCCGCGTGACCAACATCACCGATTACGGTGCATTCGTTGAGCTCGAAGCTGGCGTCGAAGGTCTGGTCCACGTCTCCGAGATGTCCTGGACCAAGAAGAACGTGCACCCCGGCAAGATCGTCTCCACCTCGCAGGAAGTGGACGTGATGGTGCTGGAAATCGATCCGGCCAAGCGTCGTGTTTCCCTTGGTCTCAAGCAGACCATGCGCAACCCATGGGAAGTCTTCTCCGAGACCCACCCGGAAGGCACGCAGGTCGAAGGCGAAGTCAAGAACATCACCGAATTCGGTCTGTTCATCGGCCTCGACGGCGAGATCGACGGCATGGTTCACCTTTCCGACCTGTCCTGGGACGAGCGCGGCGAAGACGCCATCCAGAACTACCGCAAAGGCGACGTCGTTCAGGCGGTTGTCTCCGAAGTGGACGTCGAAAAGGAGCGCATCTCGCTCTCCATCAAGGCGCTGGGCGGTGACAAGTTTGCCGAAGCCGTTGGCGGCGTGAAGCGCGGTGCGATCATCACTGTCGAAGTGACCGCAATCGAAGACGGTGGCATCGAAGTGGAATATGAGGGCATGAAGTCCTTCATCCGCCGCTCCGACCTGTCCCGTGATCGTGCAGAGCAGCGCCCCGAGCGTTTCTCCGTCAGCGACAAGATCGACGTGCGCGTCACCAACATCGACGCCAAGACCCGTCGTCTGGGCCTGTCGATCAAGGCACGCGAGATCGCCGAAGAGAAAGAGGCCGTGGAACAGTTCGGCTCCTCCGACTCCGGTGCATCGCTGGGCGACATCCTTGGCGCGGCTCTGAAGGGCGGCGACGAGTAATCGTCCACACGACGCACATGCGTCGAGATAACGGAACGGCTTCGCACTGCGCGGGTCTATTCCGGATTTAGGACACGGGCGGCAGGCAACTGTCGCCCGTGTTCCGTTTCGCCGGCGATTGAGTTGGACGTTCATGCAACCCTTTGCGCTCGCTAAACTATTAAGGCGATAAGGTGCGCCGCCGCCCTGCGGCAAAGCCCTTTCCCGCCCTCTCGTGACGCGCTCAAGCCGAAATTCCGACCGGGCAGCAGGCCCTTCTGGCGCCAATCAAGGGGTGGTGTAGAGGCGACGAAGGGAGTGATCGTGCGCGTTTTTTCCGCCACTGGACCAGCGACTATGACAAACGGGCGCGCGCGACGGCTGACCAGGCCACGCCAATCTTGAATCCAACGCGCTTTCGCCCCCCCCTTCGGTGAACGGTTTTTCCGTGCTGCCGTTTG
This sequence comes from Sagittula sp. NFXS13, assembly GCF_040148795.1. NCBI lineage: Bacteria > Pseudomonadati > Pseudomonadota > Alphaproteobacteria > Rhodobacterales > Roseobacteraceae > Sagittula > Sagittula sp. NFXS13. Next base: position 170,642 of record NZ_JAGEMH010000008.1, on the reverse strand, counting down.
GGTCAGCGGATGGCGTGACCAGCCCCGAACAGCCCCATTTCAACACCTTCGGACCAGACGTCGGCCGTTGCGCCCTCCATGATAGGCGATGCCGAAAGTCTCGCCCGGTGTTTGCCTGACAAGATCGCGTGCTACTATTTCCACCCACGCGGCGTTATGAAACCGTCACACAACGAAGCGAGATGCCGAATGGAGAACCGTCAGCCGACCGAACCGGGGCGCGATGCCGTCATCACCCACGGGATCGTCACCGACAATCCTGTGGGGTTGTTGCGTGGAGAAGGCTGGCAAGCTGTGTGGGGCGTCGTGCGCGAGGCAGGCTTGCGCCTGTGGAGCGATGACGCTTTCGGATTGGCCGGCAACGTCGCGTTCCGCGTCCTTCTTGCGGTCTTTCCGTTTCTCATCTTCACCTCTTCGATGACCGCCTTTGTCGGCAGTCAGAGCATGGCCGAAGATCTTGTCTCCTTTCTGATCGCCATTGTTCCCAAAACGCTGATCGAGCCCATCATAGCGGAGGTTCAGCAGGTGATGACGGTTCAGCGCGGTGGGGTGCTGTCCACAGGTATCCTCCTGACGATCTGGTTTGCCCTCGGGGGGGTGGACGGCGTGCGGATCGGTCTCAACCGGGCCTATGGCCTGCGCGAAACCCGTTCATGGTACGTCCTTTATCCGGTGATGGTCCTGATGGTTGTCATTGCCAGCCTTGTGCTAGTGCTTGTCGGGTATCTTCTCGTGCTTGCGCCCCGCGCGGGCTCTTGGCTGCATATTCTTTTTCCGGGCTTCGATCCGGCCTCGGTGACCATCAAGCTCGTGCGCTATCCCGCCGCCGCGATTATTTTGGCGTTCTCGCTTTTCCTGGCACATGTCGTGCTGCCCGCGCGACGAACACGTTTCTCCTCAATATACCCCGGCGTTCTCTTTACCATTGTCATGTGGACCTCGCTGACGGCGGTGTTTTCTTTCTACCTCGCCAATTTTGCCAGCTATGCGACCTATTACGCGGGGCTGGCGGGTATCGTTGCGGCGCTGTATTTTCTCTACCTGGCTGCGCTGGTTCTTATCTTCGGCGGAGAGCTCAACCGCGCCATTCGCATTCGTCGCCTTGCCCGCGCCTTGCGCCAAAATTCGGATGACGAGCAAGATCAGCCCATAACGCAGGACGCATAAGCGCGCCCATTCGCTAAGCTGCAACAAGTCCATGGGGGAGCCTGTCGCGCAAAGCGGCTGATCGCGTTGACCTGCGGCCCAAAACCTTGATCTGTCAGGTCTGGTCGTCGTCCTCGCGCTGCGCCTCTGCATTCTCCACCGCCCAGCTGCCTGCGGCTTCGACGGCGATGGTGGTACTTGTGGGCAAGACGTTGAGGTAGCTGTCGGACTCGTCGACAGAGGGGGCCGCGCGTTGCGACATGCGGTACAGCGCGTAAACAACTATGGCCAGGAACCCTGTTCCCAACGTCAGCCAGAAGGCCTGAGGCCCAACCGCCTGCATGGCCCAGCCGGTGGCAAGCGGGCCGACAATCGCGCCCAGACCAAAGGTAAAGACAAGCCCGCCGGAGGCGGCAGGCATATCCTCGACCGCCAGCGTGTCGTTGGTGAACGCAAGAAAAAGCGCATACAGCGGTGTTGTCACGCCACCCGCCACAAACGCCGCGCCCAACAGCGCGCCAAAGCTGCCTCCGGTAAACCAGCCCATGGCGCAGGCCAAGGCCCCGACACTCGCAGATCCAAAGATCAACTTGCGCCGGTCCATTTGATCGGACAGCCAGCCGATTGGATATTGCAGCACCAGCGCCCCGGCAAACAGCATGGCGACGAACAGGGAAATCTGTGTCGCGGTCATCCCGACCTTTGAGCCGAACACCGGCCCCATACCGGTTTGCGTGGCATAGACGCTTCCCAACAGGAAAATGCCGATCGTCGCCAGAGGGGCGCTGCTGAACAACTGGCGCAATGGCATGGGGCGGGCCACTTCGACGACCGGCACGGGTGTGATGGACAGCAAGATCGGCGCAAAGGAGATCGACACCAGGATCGACGCCCCGATGAACAGGGCCGAGGTCCCGGCATCCCCCAGCGTCAGCAGGCCCTGCGCGCCGATGATCCCCACCGTTTGCGCGATCATGTAGGCCGACAGCACCTTGCCTCGGGTTTCGTTGGTGGCGGCGTCGTTGAGCCAGCTCTCCGCGGTGACATATACGCCAGACATGCAAAACCCGATGACGAGGCGCAGCAACGTCCAGGCCCAGGGTTCTGTCACCAGCGGGAACGCAATCAATCCCGCTGACATGAAACTGCCCAGGGCGGCAAAGACCCTGACATGACCCACCCGCCGGATCAGCTGCGGCGTGATCTGTGCGCCGGACAGAAAGCCTATGAAATAGCCGGAGGTCACAATCGCCAAAGCGGTGGAGGAAAACCCCTCAAGCCCTCCGCGCAGGCCGATCAGCGTGAAATGCATGCCGTTGCCCAGCATGATCAGTACAATTCCAAGCAAGAGCGCCCAGACCCCCGACAAGACTTTGATCATGGCGTCGCTCCGCTTTTGGTAGGATTGAGTTGCTCCTGTGACCGTTCTCCAGATCGCGCGGCTTGGCAATCTCATGGACGACCTGCCCCCTGCGGTTTTCGCCATTTGGGATCAACGGTGCCAAGATTTTCGGCGCCTCGCGTGGGGCAGGAGCCGTCATCGCGGATAAGGTGTCGGCATCCCTTGCAAAGGTTCTGGTCGGCTCTCCGCCCACGGGCGCCGTGGACCTTGGGTCAGGCCGGCCTGATGCGTTTTGGCAGGCTCCACAGGCAGATCAGCGCCAGGATGGCAGGCCCGGCATACAGCAGGGTAAAGATCATCAGGCTTTCGGGCGCATCGCCATGGCTGCCACGCCACAGACTGCCGGCCCAGGCCAGCCCCCAGATCACCGCGATCAGCCAAAGACCGGGGCGCAACAGGCGCGGCGTCGGGCGCGGGCCGCGCAGCCTTTGCAGAAAATGCCAGGCGTTCAGCAGCGCCGCTGCCAGCATCGCCGGACACACCACGAAATAGAGCAGCATCACCAGAACCACACCATGGGTCAGACCCTCGGCGCTGCGGGCCAGGATGATGCGCGTCAGATCGACGGCATAATACAGCGCCATTGCTGCCAGCAGGAGGGCGCTTGCGGTGCCGAGTATCTGCGCACGGGTGAGGGGCATGGGCAGGTTTCTTTCGCTGAAAACAACGGGACGGTAACGCGCCCGCCCGAGGCAGGTCCTACGCGCGCTGGTTCAGCAGCGCGGTCATCACGGCGGGCACGTCGATGTAGCCCAGCGTGGACTGTCCGTCGGCCACCAGCACCGGCAAGTCGCCCGCGGCGATCATGGGGAGGATCTCGCGGATTGTCGTCTCCGGTGAAATGGACCGCAGGTCATCGGCGCCCTGATCCGGCACCGGGCCCATGATCTCCAGCGCGCGCAGCACGTTGAGCGGGTTCATATGCGCCACGAAGTCCGCCACGTAGTCGGTGGCGGGTGTCAGCACGATCTCCTGCGGCGCTCCGCATTGCACAATGCGCCCGCCTTCCATGATGGCGATGCGGTTGCCGATCTTCAGCGCCTCATCCAGATCGTGAGAGACGAAAATGATCGTACGCCCCAGCTTGCTTTGCAGCTCCAGCAACTCATCCTGAAGTCGGTTGCGGATCAGCGGATCGAGGGCCGAGAACGGCTCATCCATCAACAAGATCGGCGCTTCGGTCACCATGGCGCGGGCCAGCCCCACACGCTGTTGCATGCCGCCGGACAGTTCGCTGACCTGCCGATCGGCCCAGTCGGTAAGGTTCACGAGATCCAGTTGCGCGCGCGCCCGGTCATGGCGCTCCTGCTCCGGCACGCCCGCGATCTCCAGTCCGAGGGCCACGTTGTCGATCACCGTCCGCCACGGCAGCAGCCCGAACTGCTGGAACACCATGGCGACGCGTTGAATACGGATATCGCGCAGCACCTTGTCCGAGGCGCTGGCCACATCGACCAGGCCATCCTCGGTGCGCACTTCGACCCGGCCGCGGGCCACGGGGTTCAGCCCGTTCACCGCGCGCAGCAGCGTCGACTTGCCAGAGCCGGACAGCCCCATCAGCACAAGAATTTCACCGTCATGCACATCGAGAGAGCAGTTATGGACGCCCAGAACCTGCCCGGTCTCTTTCTGGATTTCGGGGCGGTCCTTGCCGGCATCCATCAGGGGCAGGGCGGCCTCCGGATTGTCGCCAAAGACGATGTTGACCGCGTCGAAGCGCACCATGGGATCTTGTTGGGTCATGTTATTTGCTCCGCTTGAACATGCGGTCAAAGATGATGGCGACAAGCACGATGGCGATGCCCACCTCGAACCCTTTGGCAATGTTCACCGTGTTCAGCGCGCGCAGCGTCGGCACGCCAAGCCCCGAAGCACCGACCAGCGCCGCAATCACGACCATCGACAGCGACAGCATGATGGTCTGCGTCAGCCCGGCCATGATCTGCGGCATGGCGTAGGGCAGCTCCACCTTCCACAGCAGCTGGCGCGGTGTTGCGCCGAAGGCGGTCCCGGCCTCGATCAGCGCCGTGGGCGTGGAGGTGATCCCAAGGTGCGTCAATCGGATCGGCGCGGGAATGGCAAAGATCACCGTGGCGATCAGGCCGGGCACCATGCCGAGGCCAAACAGGATCAGCGCCGGGATCAGATACACAAAGGTCGGGATCGTCTGCATCAGGTCCAGCACCGGCGACAGCGCGTTCATCACCCAAGGGCGACGCGCGGCGGCGATGCCCACGGGCACGCCCACCCCCATGCAGACCACGGCGGACGCGATGACCAGTGCGAGCGTCTCTGTGGTTTCTTCCCAATACCCTTGGTTGATGATGAGCAGCAGACCGCAGGCCGTGAAAACTGTGAATCCAACGGATTTTCGCGCGAACCAGCTCAACACGGCGATCAGCGCAACGATCAATAGCGCGGGCGGCGTTTGCAGACACCACAGCATGGCGTCGATCACAGCTTCCAGCGCCAGCGCCAGCCCGTCAAAGAACCATGCGGCGTTGTCCGTCAGCCAATCAACGAAGGTCTGCACCCCTTTGCCAATCGGCAGCTTGTTATCTTCGAGCCATTCCATACGTGTCTCCGTTTGGGGCGGATGTGTTCATTGACTGGTCAGTCAATAGCGATTTGGCGCCGCCATGTGAACCGGACTTGTCGCAAAAACTTGTCAAAGCGTCGGAAATCCCCCGCGAGTGTCCGGCGGATGCCGTCGACTGCGGCACCTGCCTGCGCTGATCGTGACGCTATCCTTCTCTCGCCCGGATGCACAAACGAAAACGCCCCGACCGCGAGGGGCCGGGGCGCGTTTCATCTCTCTCGCATCACGATCAGTCCAACGCGGCCTTCACCGCCTCAACCGCGTCACCACCGTCTTTCGTGGTCACGCCGTCCAGCCAGCCGTCCAGAACGTCGGTGTTGGAGGACAGCCATTCGGTCGCCGCGTCCTGCGGATCTTCGCCATCGTCGAGGATCTTGGCCATGATCTCGTTTTCCATGGCCAGCGTGAATTCAAGGTTGTTCAGCAGCGCGCCGACGTTCGGGCATTCTTCCACGTACCCGGCAGAGGTGTTGGTGTGCACCGTCGCACCACCCAGATTCGGGCCAAAGTAATCGTCGCCGCCGGTCAGGTAGGACATGTCGAAGTTGGCGTTCATCGGGTGTGGTTCCCAACCCAGGAAGACCACCGGCTCGTCCCTGCGATCGGCGCGCGCCACCTGGCTCAGCATCCCCTGTTCGGAGGATTCCACCATTTCGAACCCTTGGAGGTCAAAGGCGTTCTCGTCGATCATCGACTGGATCAGGCGGTTGCCATCGTTGCCCGGCTCGATGGCGTAGATCTTGCTTTCGAGCGCATCGGCGTTCGTCGCGATATCGGCAAAGCTGGCAATGCCCAGATCGGCCGCGGCCTTGTTCACGGCCAGCGTGTACTTCGCCCCTTCGAGGTTGACGCGAACGCTGTCGACGCTGCCTTCGTCGCGGTACTTGGCAATGTCCGCCTCCATTGTCGGCATCCAGTTGCCGAGAAACACATCCACGTCGCCCGATTCCAGCGAGGTGTAGGTGACCGGCACGGACAGGACCTTGACGTCGGTCTCGTAGCCCAGGGCCTCCAGCACGACAGAGGTCGCGGCGGTGGTGGCGGTGATGTCGGTCCAACCCACGTCAGACAGGGTCACGGTATCGCATTGCGCCAGCGCGCCGGTGGCGGTCACGCTCAGCGCGGCAACGGCGCAAAGGGTCTGCTTGAACATCATGGGAAGTCTCCGCTGTTGTGTCATTTTCGGTTAACATCGGTCATAGGACCGCGCGTGGCAACCCGACAGGCGGAGAAACCTGACCGCCGGCTCGATGCGCGCCGATGCTGCGCGGAAAGCCGCCCCGGTGGGCGGGTGGGGGGCCACCACCGCCGGGTTTTGTCGCCTCCAAAGTCACCACGCGGGCGGCATCAGGCGGTGACTACGGCCCGGTCGGTGCGCGTTCGTCAGCGGCAGGCCGCAACGCATGGATACAGCGTTGGCGATTTCTGAAATCTTGAGCATTGCTGCGGGCGCCAAGGCACGGCCAGCTTGCGAATTGGTCCGCGAGGGCAGGCGCCAGGCATGCAAAAGGCGCAGGCGTTTGGGCCGCCTGCGCCTGTTTCAAAATCTCGGAACGGATCAGTCTGTGCCGGTCATCCGCTCATGGGAGGACACGGTCGGAACCAGCGCCAGCACCACCTCTTTCATGGTCAGCTTGCCAACGGCCATGCCCTTGCGCATCACCTTGAACGTCAGGTCGGTGCGCCCTTCGGCGCGCGCGATGACGCTTTCAAGCGTGTCCTCTGCATCCACCTCGCCATCGGTATGCTCATCAGGGGCAATGCCCTCCTGCATCACGGTGCGGGCGCGCAGAACGCGGGCGCGGTTGATGTCAGCGATGAAGTCCACGATGTAGGGATCTTCGGGATGCATCAGGATCCTTTGCGGCTCGCCCTGCTGCACGATTTCGCCGTCCTTCAGGATCACAAGGTGATCCGCCAGTTTCAGCGCTTCGTCCAGGTCGTGGGTGATGAACACGATGGTCTTGTGCAGTTCTCCCTGAAGCTCCAGCAGAAGGTTCTGCATGTCCGTACGGATCAGCGGGTCCAGGGCCGAGAACGCTTCGTCCATCAACATGATGTCCGAGTTCGACGTCAGCGCGCGCGCAATGCCCACACGCTGCTGCATCCCACCCGAAAGCTGGTGCGGATAGGACGGGCCGTAGCCGTCCAGCCCCACACGGGCGAGCCATTTCTGCGCCTCCGCATGGCGCTTGTCCTCGGCCACGGCACGCACTTCCAAGGGCATGGCCGCGTTGTCCAGCACCGTGCGGTGCGGCAGCAGGGCGAACTTCTGGAACACCATGGACATGCGGGTCTGGCGCAATTCGCGCAGCTCCGCCGCGTTCATCTTCATCACGTCCTGCCCGTCCACGAGGATTTCCCCCGTGGTCGGTTCGATCAGCCGGTTGAGGTGACGGATCAGCGTGGATTTGCCCGACCCGGACAGACCCATGATGACCGTGGTCTTGCCCGCATGGATGTCGATGTCGATCTCGCGCAGGCCGACGACATGCTGGTACTCGGCCAGCACATCCGGCTTGGACATGCCTTTCTCAACCTCTGGCAGAACCTTTTGCGGGGCGCTGCCAAAGATCTTGTACAACCCGCGAATGCGGATCTGCGGTTCGGACGTTGTGTCAGTTGCCAACTCGGTCATCGGGTGCTCCGGGATACATCGACACGCGCCAGCGCGGCCTTGGAGGTGCGGTCAAGCATGACGGCCAGCAGCACGATACCCAGACCGGCAATCAGGCCAACGCCGATTTCGAGGTTGCGGATACCACGCAGCACCAGCACACCCAGACCCGGTGCGGACACCAGCGAGGCGATCACAACCATGGCAAGGCTCATCATGATGGTCTGGTTCACACCGGCCATGATGTTGGGCAGGGCCAGCGGGATCTCCACCTTGAACAGCTTTTGTTTGGAGGTCATGCCAAAGGCATCTGCGGCCTCGATCACGTCCTTGTCCACCAGTCGGATGCCCAGATCGGTCAGGCGGATCACCGGCACAACGGCGTACAGGATGATGGCGATGCCATACAGCTTTGATTCCGTAACCGAAAACAGGAAGATCAGCGGGATCAGGTAAACAAAGGTCGGCAAGGTCTGAAGCAGATCCAGAACGGGTATGCCGGTCTTCTGCAAACCGTCGTATTTCGACATGGCGATGCCGATGGGCACGCCAATCAGGACACATAGCCCGGTACAGACAAAGATGATGGAAAGCGTCGCCACCGCAACTTCGAGGTGGTCGATCGCGCCAAGAAAGGCAAAGGACAGCGCCACGAAGATGGTGACCGGCTTGGACCGCGACACCCACCACGTCAGGGCGATCAGCAGCGGGATCAGGATCCACCACGGCGTCGAGGTGAACAGCCACAGCGCCCCGTCCAGCATCCAGGACAGCGGTTGCGTCAGCGGGTCCAGAACCACCTTCAGGCTGTCCTTGGCATCCAGGAAGAAGCGCTCCAGCCCGGCGGTCATCTCGCGCGTCTGGGGGATCTTGCCACAGGCTTCGTGGAGGCTGTCCAATGAGGGAAAGGGCAGCGGCCCCGTGGTTTCGTTTGCGTCCGCGCCCTGTGCTTGCGCCAGAAGCTGCGCCATGGTCATGGGGCCGTCTTCTTTGCCCGCGTCGCACCACTCACGCAATCCCAGCGCATTAAACACGCCGTCGTAATGTGCCATTCTGGAATGTCCCTGTTCTGTTGCACCCGGTGTGCTGCGGGCGCAGGTCGCCCGTGTCACGGGCCCCATAGGTGAAAAAGGCGGGCGCTGTGTGCTGCCCGCCTTCTCCCGATGTGTTTACTGCAGCAGCGCTGCGAGCTTTTCCTTGGCGTCGTCGTTCAGCCACTCGCCCCAGATGTCCTTGTAGGTGGTCAGGAAGTAGACCGCCGCTTCGTCTGCGGAGGCGTTGTTCTCTTCCTGCCATGCCAGCACGCCGTTCATCTGCTCGTTGGTGAACTGCATCTTGGACAGCATATCGGTCACGTCCGGGTGCTCCTGCGAGAAGCTGTCGGTGACCACGGTCAGAACCTTGGCGCGCGGGAAGGCCGACATCTGAGGGTCGGCGCAGTCTTCCTTGCCGTTGCAGGCATGGGCTTCGGCGTCATAGGGGCCGATGTCGACCATCGTCATCGGGTACTGGCCCAGAACGGAAGTCGGCGCCCAGTAGTAGCCGAACCACGGCGCTTTGTCCTGATAGGCCGCGGCGATGGAGGTCGCCATGGTCTCACCGGAGCCGTGCTGGAAAATTTCGATGCCGGCATCTTCGACGCCAGCAGCGCGCAGCAGGTTGCCGGACACGGTCTTGCAGGCCCAGCCATCCGGGCACTGGTGGAAACGGTTGCCGACCAGCTCGGGGTTGTCGAGGATGCCCTGCATGGTTGTCAGCTCGGGGTGCTCTTCGGCCAGGTAGTTCGGAATCCAGAAGCCTTCGACGCCCCCATCGGACAGCACGTCGGTCAGCGGCTTCACTTTGCCTTCGGCGGCCAGGCGGTCATAGACCGGCGCGGCGTTGACCCAGAGCTCGGTCAGGATGTCCGGCTCGTTGGTTTCCGCCACGGAGGTAAGCGCCGGGTTGGTGGAGGACGGCACGCTCTGCACGTCACAGCCGTAGCCCTGCTCCATCAGGAACTCGCCCACGGCGGTTACAACGGCGGAGGACGCCCAGTTCATTTCGGTGATGGAAACTTCACCGCAGTCGCTTTGAGCGAAAGCCGGGGCAGCAAAGGCCCCGATGAGAGCGGTAGAAAGCAGAATATTGCGCATTTTTATTTTCCCTGTTTGTCTACGATAGAGTACGCGATTGTCCGCGCTTTTTTGCCCCAAAAGGGGATTGAGCGACCAGTCAATCATGTCAGGTGCAATCCTACGGGAGGGTCCACCGGGAATGAAAGACCGGAACGTGCAAAAACGACATGAAATGTCGCTAAAACGGATAGTGTTCTGTCGCGATGGGCGATGAGATGACATCAAACGCCCGCCTTGGTGGAGCAAGCGGTTTTTCCGCTGCGCTGTTGTGTTTCCCAGTCTGGCGCGATCCATGGCTCGGAATTGTCAGCTGACAATTGTGGTCGGCCAAGGATGTGGTCGGCTGCCTTTTCGCCGGTCATGATGGAGGGCGCGTTGAGATTGCCGTTTGTGATGCGCGGAAAGATCGAACTGTCCGCCAGTCTCAGGCCGTCCACTCCGATCACGCGGCATTCGGGATCGACCACCGCCATGGGGTCGTCCTTGGCCCCGATGCGGGCCGTGCCGCAGGGGTGGTAGGCGCTTTCCACATGCTGGCGGATGAAGTCGTCCAGCTCGTCATCGGTCTGGCAATCCGCGCCGGGTTGGATCTCGTGCTTGTAATACGGCTTGAAGGCGTCTTGCGCAAAGATCTCGCGCGTCAGACGGATGCAGCGCCGGAAGTCTTCCCAGTCCTGCGCATGTGACATGTAGTTGAACAGGATGCGCGGCGCGTCCTTTGGATCGGCACTGCGCAGCGTCACCTCTCCGCGTGAAGGGGAGCGCATCGGGCCGGTATGCGCCTGAAAGCCGTGGCCTTCCGCGCTGGCCTTGCCGTCGTAGCGGATGGCGATGGGCAGGAAGTGGTACTGGATATCGGGATAATCCACACCAGGCTGAGAGCGGATGAACCCCGCGCTTTCAAATTGGTTCGACGCACCGGGGCCGGACTTGTTCAACAGCCAGCGCGCACCGACGTAGGCCTTGCCCGGCAGGTTCCAGTACTTGAACAGGCTGACCGGCTGGCTGGCGGCGGCCTGGATGTACAGCTCAAGGTGGTCTTGCAGGTTTTGACCGACGCCCTGGCGATCTGCGATCACCTCGATGCCATGCTCCGCCAGATGGTGTGCCGGGCCGATGCCCGACAGCATCAGCAGCTTGGGCGAGTTCAGGGAGGAGGCGGCGAGGATGACTTCGGCACGGGCCTTGACCACCTCGATCTTTCCGCCACGCTCGATCTCCACGCCGATGGCGCGGCCGTCCTCGATCACCACCTTGCGGGCGAGGGCGCGGATCAGGTCGCAGTTGTCACGCTTGAGCGCCGGTTTGAGATAGGCATTGGCGGCGGACCAGCGCTGACCTTTCCAGACGGTCATGTCAAAGGGGCCAAAGCCCTCCTGTTGGTGACCGTTGTAATCGCCGGTGATCGGATAGCCTGCCTGTCCGCCTGCCTCCACAAAGGCCCGTGTCAGAGGGTTCTCCCGCTTGCCACGGGTGATGTGCAGCGGACCATCGGTTCCCCGCCATGCCGGGTCGCCGCCGTGACCGCCCGAATGCCAGTTCTCCAGCCGTTTGTAGTAGGGCAGCACGTCGGCATAGCCCCAACCTGCCGCGCCCTGAGCGCGCCAGTGATCGAAGTCGCGGGCGTGGCCGCGCACGTAGATCATGCCGTTGATCGAAGACGAGCCGCCGATCACCTTGCCGCGCGGACAGGCGAGACGGCGACCGCCCAGATGCGGCTCCGGTTCGGTCTGATAGCCCCAGTCGTACATCTTCATGTTCATCGGGTAGGACAGCGCGCCGGGCATCTGGATGAAGGGCCCGGCATCGGTGCCGCCGTGTTCGATCACCAGCACGGATTTGCCCGCCTCCGACAGGCGGTAGGCCATGGCACAGCCGGCCGAGCCTGCGCCGACGATGACGTAATCTGCCGTAAGCTGGCCTGCGGTGGTGGCGGGCATTCCGCGTCCTTTCGGGTCGTGTCGCCGGGGGAGGGGGGAGATGCCTCCGGCGGGAGGTATTTTTGAAGCAAAGACACAGGGGCGCGGTTGTCCGGCCCCTGCGTTCGGGATCAGAAGGGGGCTTCGACGTCGCCCATGCGCACGTAGACGGATTTCATCTGGCTGTAGTGCTCGATCGCTTGTTTGCTGTTCTCTCGGCCCACGCCTGAGGCTTTGACGCCGCCAAAGGGCGCTTCGACGGGGGCGTCGTTGTAGCTGTTGATGAAGCAGCTGCCCGCCTGAAGCTGCCCGATGACCCGATGCGCGCGGGAGATGTCTTTGGTGAAGACACCAGCCGCCAGACCGTAGGGTGTGTCGTTGGCGCGGGCGATCACTTCGGCCTCGTCCTCGAAGTCGAGCACCGCCATGACCGGGCCAAAGATTTCTTCCCTGGCAATGGTCATGTCGTCGGTGACGTCGGCGAAGACCGTTGGCGCAATGTAAAAGCCGTCGCGGTCGAGACGGGTGCCACCGCAGATCAGGCGCGCGCCGTCTGCCTTGCCTTTGTCGAGGTAGCCGAGAACGATGTTCATCTGCGCCTCGGAGACCATCGGACCGATGGAGGTCTCATCCTCGCGCGGGTCGCCGATCACCGCCTGCGCTGTGCGCTCGGCCAGACGGGCGAGGAACTTTTCCTTGATGGATTTGTGCACGAAGACGCGGGTGCCGTTGGAGCAGATCTGACCGCTGGAGTAGAAGTTGCCGAGGATCGCGCCGCCCACGGCATTCTCGATGTCGGCATCGTCAAACACGATCATGGGGGATTTGCCGCCAAGTTCCATGGTGACGTGCTTCATCTCGGCTGCGGCCGCCGCGTAGACCTTCTTGCCGGTGGCGGGGGAGCCGGTGAGCGAGACCTTGTCAACGCGCGGGTCGGTGACCAATTGCGCGCCCGTCTGGCCCATGCCCTGCACGACGTTGAAGACGCCCTTGGGCAGGCCTGCTTCGATCAGGATCTCGGCGACCTTCAGCGCGCAGAGCGGCGTGGTTTCCGACGGCTTGAACACCATTGCGTTGCCGCAGGCCAGCGCGGGCGCGGCCTTCCAGCAGGCGATCTGGGTCGGGTAGTTCCATGCGCCGATGCCGACGCAGACGCCCAAGGGTTCGCGCACGGTATAGACCCAGTCTTCGCCCAGCGGGATGTGCTCGCCGGTGAGCGATCCTGCCAGGCCGCCGAAGTATTCCAGCGCATCGGCGCCAGAGGTGGCGTCAGCGACGCGGGTTTCCTGGATCGGCTTGCCGGTGTCGAGGGTTTCGAGCTGGCTTAGATCCTCGTTGCGCTCGCGCATGATCTGGGCGGCGCGGGTCAGGACGCGACCCCGCTCGCGCGGGGACCACGTGGCCCAGTCCTTTTGCGCCGCGTGCGCGGCGGTGAGCGCCTGGTCGATGATGGCGGGCGTCCCGGCATGGAGTGTGGCCAGCGTATCGCCCGTGGCGGCAAAGACGACGGGAATCGCGTCGCCAGCCGTGTCCTCGACATAGGCGCCGTTGATGAAGTGAGACCCTTTGGGTTGGACAGTCATGTTATTCTCCACGTGGGAAGCGGGCGTTTTCTTCGACGACGTTGAGGTCCATGTGATTGCGCATGAACCGTTCCGAGGCCTTCTTCAGCGGCTGGTGGTCCCAGGGGTAGTATTTGCCATTGCGCAGCGCCTCGTAGACGATCCAGCGGCGGGCCTGGGAGCGGCGGACTTCCTCGTCGAAGCGATCCAGATCCCAGCGGGCCTCGGCTTGCGCGCGGAAGTCGGCGAGCACCTCGGCGTGGGCAGGGTCGTCGGTGAGGTTGGTCAGCTCATGCGGGTCATTTTCCAGATCGAAGAGCTGATCGGGGTCCAGCGCGCAGCGGTTGAACTTGTACTTGCCCTGGCGCAGCGAGATCAGCGGCGCGTAAGAGGCCTCGGCGGCATATTCCATGGCGACGGGCGTGGTGCGCTCCGTCCCACTTGCCAGCGGCAGGAGCGATTCCCCTTGGGTCCACGGCGCGACCTCATCCATGGAAATACCGGCGATGTCACAAAGCGTCGGGCAGACGTCGATGTTGGAGACCGGGGTCGCCTCGTGGCGCGGCTCCAGCCCCGGCGCACAGAGCATCATCGGCACGCGGGCCGACCCTTCGAGGAAGCTCATCTTGAACCACAGGCCCCGCTCGCCCAGCATGTCGCCGTGGTCGGAGACGAAGAGGATCACGGCCTCTTGGCGGGTGCGTTCCAGCGTGTCGAGGATCTCGCCCACCTTGTCATCGAGATAGGAGATATTGGCGAAATAGGCGCGGCGCGAGCGTTTGATGTCGTCTTCGGTGATGTCGAAGTCGCGCCAGTTGTTGGCGTCGAAAATACGCTTGGAATGCGGGTCGTGGTCCGCGTAATCCATCGCCGGAACGGGCGGCAGCAGATGCTCGCAGTCCTCGTAGAGATCCCAGTATTTCTTGCGCGCGACATAGGGGTCATGCGGATGGGTGAAGCTGACGGTCAGGCACCAGGGGCGGTCGTCATGACCGCGTGACAGGTCGTAGATCTTTTGCGTGGCCTCAAACGCGACTTCGTCATCGTATTCCATCTGGTTGGAAATCTCGGCCACGCCGGAGCCGGTGACACTTCCCATGTTGTGATACCACCAGTCGATACGCTCACCCGGCTTGCGATAGTCGGGGGTCCAGCCAAAGTCGGCGGGGTAGATGTCGGTGGTCAGGCGTTCCTCGAACCCGTGGAGCTGATCGGGGCCGACGAAGTGCATCTTGCCCGACAGGCAGGTGTGGTATCCCGCGCGGCGCAGGTGGTGGGCGTAGGTCGGCAGGTCGGCGGGAAATTCGGCGGCGTTGTCGTAGACACCGGAGATCGACGGCAGTTGTCCCGACATGAACGAGGCACGCCCCGGCGCGCACAGCGGCGAGGCCGTGTAGCAGTTCTCGAACCGGACCGATTTGGCCGCCAGCCGTTTCAGGTTCGGCGCATGCAGCCAGTCCGCGGGGCCATCGGGAAACAATGTGCCGTTCAGCTGGTCGACCATCAGGATGAGGATGTTGGGCTTGCTCATTGGGGCTGTCCGATTTCCTTGTCCAGCGCGGCGAGCACATGTTCTGCCGCGTCGTGTCCGTGGAGCGCTTGGGGGATGATGGCGCTGCGCAGGTAGAGTCCGTCGATCAGACCGGCGATGCGTTCGGCCACGCCTTCGGCCTGGTCGCCCACCAGAGGGCGCAGGTCATGCACGAGGTTGGAGTGCAAGCGGCGGTGGTAGACCGCCAGCAGCCGCTTGGCCGCGTCGGAGGATTGCGCCAGCACGTAGAAGTTCAGCCAGGCCGAGATCACCTCCTGCCGAAAGTTGGTGGTGGAGAAACTGGCGCGGATCATCGCCTCGACCCGGTGACGTGGGGTTTGGGCGGTCAGGAGCGCGCCCCGCACCTCGGCGCCGTAAATCGTCAGGATGTGGCGCATGGCGGCGAGGAAGAGGTGCTCCTTGTCGCCGAAGTAGTGGAAGGCCAGGCCCGAGGAGACGCCCGCACGTTTCGCGATGCGGCTGACCGTGACATTCAATGTGCCCGCTTCACCGATCTCGTGAACCGTCGCTTCGATCAGCTGACTTCTGCGCTGCGCTTCTGTTGCCATGGCGTGCCTCCGTTTTGCGGGGAGCTTAGCAATTGTTGACTGACGGATCAATCAATATTAGGCAGCCGGACTCGGAGGCGCGCCGTCCGTAGGGTGATGGTTTGGTTTTCACCGCCAGGCGTTAGGGCGTGCTGTGTCGACGTGGCGAACTGGACGCAGCGTCCGCACGCAGGAGTTGCATTTTACCTCTTGACAATCGTTAACATATGGAGAATCGCATGTGTCAAAGTGGCGACTTGCCATTTGAATAATCAGTTCAAAAGCTATTTCCCGCGTGTAAAGCTGTCGTTACACAGTCGTTCCTCTGAAGGCCCGAGCAAACTTTTGTTGTTCTTGTAAAGTGTATTTCGGGGCGTGCCGAAGTCTGTAGCCGCGTTGCAGATCGAAACACGTCCGCACCTTGTCGGGCCTTCGGAAACTATTGTCCTAGTGGTGAAGCGGGGTGCCCTGTGGGCGTTTCGTGTATCAAGTATCAATGCCTGTCCCGAGGCATTGCTTCGTTTCGTATCGCTTTTCTCCAAAAGCGGTTTTGTGGTTAGTGCTGTTGTGTGACGGGCCGTCGTGGCCCACCGGATCTGGATGTTGGCCACCCGTTGACATCCAGATCCACCTAACCCCCCCAATTCCTCAGTCGATGCGACCGCTTGGGCGGTAATTTCAAGCGTCAAGCTTGACCATGCCCATTCTGCACGTCAAGCTTGCGACTGAGTATTTCAGTACAGTTCATATGCAGCCTTCAGTAGATTGCGGGGTCGCAGAAAGGGGAGGACATGCCTGTCCGGTCTGATTTTGAACACCAACGCCTGTCGCGCCGAAGTTTTCTAAAGACCGCCGCAGGCACCGTCGCAGTCACCATTCTTGGTCTGCCGGGCGGCGGTGGGCAGCGTGCGATGGCTGCCGGGGCGGCGTCCTCTCCGCTGGGGCCTGTTCCGGGGGTTGCAGCGCAGCGCGTGGAAGGGCTGGCCAAGGTCACGGGGCAAAAGATCTTTGCCCGCGATCACAATGCCCGCGACATGGATGGCTGGCCGGACAAACAATGGCATGCCATGTATCTGCGCGCCCGCACCACGCAGGAGGCTTTTCTCGGCATCGACCTGACAGCCATGCCGCCAGAGGCGCAGCCCACCAAGCAGATTCTGGCCGATGACCTTGACCCGCGGCTGTTCGATGTGCCGTTGGCGTTCAGCCGCGACCTGCATGTGGATGCGCGTCTGATTGAACGCGAAGCGGCCGAGACAGGGGCGGACAAATCCAGCTTCAACCAGCCGGACGGTCTGCAATTCGATCTGCTTGTGATGCCTGGGTATACCGCGAATTACCTCGGACAAGCCGTGGCGCTTCTGTTGTTTGACAGCCTGTCCGCGTATCGCGCCGCGCATCGCTTTCTGGCGTTCGACGATGGCCGGGTGCAGCGCTATGGCGCGGGCAAGGGGCCCGAGGGCACACCTGCGCCGAACACGCCGTTCAATTACCCGACCCATTATGTGAAAAGCGGCGACTTCAGCTATGCCGCCGCAAAGACATCGGAGGTCTATGACGCGGGGCTGGCAGACGCCGAGGCCGAGATTGCCGCGGCGCTGGCGGAACCCGGTCTCCTGCAACAGCCGATCTCCATCGACATGCGCGCCATGGACCCGATGTTCATGGAGCCGGAGGCCGGCCTCGTCTGGGTCGATATGCAAGCCAAGGAGATGAACGTTGTTCTGGGCACGCAGTCGCCCGACGGCGACGTGCAGAACATTGCCAGTATGTTCAAAAGCGACGGCTCCCCGATACGGGATCTACAGGGGGTGACGCTGACCAGTTGCTACCCCGGCGGCGGCTTTGGCGGGCGTGACAGCTCGCCGTTCTCGCTGATGCTGGCGCTGGCGGGGGCCTTTGCCGACGGCAATCCCGTCCGGCTGGCCTATGATCGGTTCGAGCAGTTCCGCGTCGGGTTGAAACGACACGCCACCAAGGCCGAGGGGACGCTTTACGCCAACCCGGACATGATGCTGGAGGCGATTGATCTGTCGATGGTCTTTGATGGTGGCGGGCGACGCAACCTGTCGCCTTACGTGGCCTCGCTGGGGGCGCTTTGTGCAGGTGGCAGCTACAGCTTTCCCATGGCGAACATCCGTGCGGAGGCCGAGCATACGGAGAATATCTCTGGCGGATCGCAGCGTGGGTTCGGCGGCCCGCAGGCGTATTTCGCCATCGAGACCGCCATGGACGACCTCGCCATCGCGCAGGGCTGGGACCCGGTGGCCTTTCGCCGCGCGAACCTGATCGAAGAGGGCGGGCAGACGGTGGTCGGCGGCCCGATCGAGCAATCCTTGCGCCTGTCCGACATGATGGACATTGCCGAAGGGCATCCGCTTTGGGCGGATCGGGCCGGGATCAAGGCGGCCTACGAGAATGCGGCGGGGCACGAAAACCGCCGCTACGGCACCGGGATCGCCATGTCCTTGCAGGCCTACGGCACCTCTGGCGACGGGATGGTTGCGGCGGTGAAGCTGGCCCGGGACGGCACGCTGACGGTGCAGTCCGATGCGGTGGATATGGGCAACGGGTCGGCCACGACGCTGGGTGTGACCATCGGGCCGATCCTTGGGGCCAATGCGACGACGGTGGATATGGGCGGCTACACGCTGTTTCCCCAGACACAGATGAGCGACGTGCGCAGTGACGTTGATCTCTGGACGGTCGATCCGATGTGGACGAAGAAGGGCACCGGGTCATCCTCGGCCTGTCTGACCGGCCTGCACCAGGTCCACACGGTCCAGCAAACGGCGACGGCGCTGCTGCGTGGGTCACTGCTGGTGGCCGCAGCCGAGGTCTGGGGGCTGGACGGTCTCGAACCCGAGGATGTGGTCTGGGAGGATGGGATGCTTGTCCCGGCGGGCGAGGGGGAGCCCCTGCCTCTGAGGCTGCTGGCGGAGATGGTCTACGACTTGGGCCTTCCCACCGGCGCGCTGGGCCACGCTTATTTCCAGAACACATGGGTCGAAGCTGATTTTGACACGCGCGGCGGTGCGCTGCGGCTGCAACTGGACGGGTTGGCGTATTACACAGAGGACGGTGACACGCCGACGCCCATCGCGCGGCAAAACGGCAGCTACCCCGCGCCAGGCACTGCACGCTATTCGCGCTATGTCTGGGCGCCCTGCATCAACGTGGTGGGGGCCAGCGTCGACACGACCACCGGCGATGTGCGGGTGGAAAACGTGCTGAGCGTGTTGAACGCCGGGCATATCCATGTGCCACAGATGGTGTCGGGGCAAAGCCAGGGCGGCGTCGCCATGGCCATCAGCTATGCCCTGCTGGAGGATATGCCACCCGGTATGGCCGGCCCGGCCGATGGGACCTGGAACCTCAACCGGTATCATGTGGCGCGCGCGACGGATGTGCCGCTGGGTGGTGTCTACGCCCCCGGCGCGCGAGCGCAGGAATTGATCACGCTCGACCCGCCGCCGGGCACCGGGCGCGTCGGGCGGGGCATCGCGGAGGCGGTCATGTGCTCCGTCCCGCCGGCCATTTCCAACGCCTTGCGCGATGCAACCGGGGTGCGCTTTGGCTCACTGCCGATCACGCCGGAGAAAGTTCGGGAAGGGCTCAAGACATGACCATTCGTTTGACCGTCAATGGCACCGCGCATGAGATCCCCGACAGCCGCGGCACTGACACCCTGCTGGATTTTCTGCATGACGATCTGAACCTGACCGGGACAAAGTTCTGCTGCGGCATCGGGGTATGCCGCGCCTGCACCGTGCAAGTGTCCGAGCCGCTCAATCCTGTGCCGACGCCAACCATCAGTTGCTCTACCGCGTTGGCGACGTTGAACGGAACCGAGGTGTCGACCATCGAATCCGTGGCGCGCGACGGCCAGCCCGATCCGGTGCAGCAGGCGTTCCTCGATGCGTTTGCCTTTCAATGTGGCTACTGCGCGCCGGGGTTTGTCATGGCAGCGCGCATGTTCCTCATGGGGCTGAGAGCGCAACCCGTGCCGGAGGACCAGTTGGAAAGCGCGATGATGGACGCGATGGGCACGCATATTTGCCGCTGCACTGGCTACGTGCGCTACTTCGATGCGCTGCGCAGTCTCGCCACGTCCATCAACGCCGGGGAGGCCATCGAGCTATGACGCGTCCTATCATCGCCTTGTTGGCTGTCTGCGCGGTCCTGACCGCTTTGCCGGATCGTGTGCCGGCGCAGTCTTCCTCCGCCATCTATGGCCAGGCCTGCGCCGCCGAGATCGAAGCGATCCCCAGCTTTGAGTGCGCTGATGGCGTGACAGTTCCCATCACGATTGACGGGGTGGAGGTCACCGACCGTGCCCCGGCGACCTGCGATCGTCCCGGCCTCTTGGACAACGGCCATGGATCGGATGGGCAATGTGTCCCGTTCTCGCGCATCCTGAACCTGTCGACGGAGGCGGCTCAGGTCTCTGTCATGTGTCGGCAAAAGAAGTTTCGCAGCCATGACGCCACGGAGTACGACGAGATCGACGTGATTGCCCACAATCCGGACACCGGCGCCACCTGCTGGTTTCAGGCAAAGGCCGACGATGGGGGCACGGTCAGTGGCGTGGCGGTGCCTGCGCCGACCTCGGCCACGGACACAAGCTTTTGGGTGTCGCCGGAGGCAGTCGTCGCAGACGATTGTGGCAGCTGTCACGACAATGACCCGTTCATGTACTCTCCCTTTGTAAGCCAGGTCTGGGACCACGTGCCGACCAACCCGTTTGGGCCCTATACCCATGTGGGTCAGGACCTCGGCTTTGATGCCTGGCCCCGGTGGGAGATGGCGCCGCGCGACAACACCTGCCTGAGCTGCCACCGCATCGGCACCGGACAGTGGGCTGTGGGTGGTGTGCCCCCGGACGACCAGAACCACGAAAAGCCCGGCACTTGCGGACAACTTGCGTCATGGATGACGGGCGCGCCCTTTCCCGGCGCGGATGAACTGGCGCGCAGCTACCCGCTCAGCCATGCCATGCCGCCGAATATCGGTATGACAGAGCAGGAATGGGCGGTGCGGTATGGTGACTCAGTGGCGCAGGTTCATTCTTGCTGTGCGGACCCGTCGCAGGCATGGTGCAACGTGCGCGAGATTCGTTCATACGTGGAGGACCGATCCAGTCCATGAAGAATTCAGTGGCCTTTCCGCATTTGCTGAAAGCCAAGCTCCTTACTGACCTGTCGCCTGACGACAAAGCAGACTTCTTGAACCGGTGCACCGCCCGGATGTATCAAACCCCGGAGATCTTCCTGCATCAGGGAGAGCAGTCTCCGGGTCTGTTTATCGTGGCGCACGGGCGTATGGATGTCTTGCTGACCAGTCCGGGGGGCGAGCAGACCCTGTTAGCCCACCTCGGCCCCTGTGAGACCGTGGGCGAGATCGAATGCATCTCTGGCGGGACCTGTATCGCCACGTGCCGTTCGCAGCCCATGACCACAATGTTGTTTTTGCCGACCGATGTGTTGTTCGAATATCTGCGCATGCCGATCTTCATTCGCAACGTCGCTGCGGTGTTTCGCAGTCGCATGCAACAAGACAACGCGGTCAAGGCGTTGGACCTGCATGGCACGTTGGATCAACGGCTGTTTTTGCGGTTGCGGACCCTGTGCGACGGCAGAGACCGCGTGCGCGCCAACCAAGCTCATCTGGCCGAGATTCTCGGCTGTTCGCGTCAGAGCGTGAACAAGGCGCTGGGTCGACTGCGGACGGAAGGTATCATTGATGTGTCCAAGGGCGAGGTGCGCATCCTGCAGCCAGACGCTGTGGTCGAAGGCCTGTCGAACCTGCAAGACAAGTAACCCCGGGATCTGAGGGCCGCGCCAAGGGGGGCGTGGGTGTCTTCTGCGGGCGAAAATCCTCTCGCCACTGCCGCTGCGATTTCCTATCTTTGGGCGAATCGAGACGCGGTGGGAGGTTTTCGATGCGATTGTTGATGGCGGTTTTGGCGGTCACGCTCGGCGTGGCGGGGGCCGTTTGGGCGCAGGACCAGATCGTACTGCCCGACGACGTCATGGATGCGCCGGGGCAGGGGGTTCAACCGCCGCTCGCTGGCGGGACGGAATTCGTCATGAAGCCTGTCACCGTGAAGGACCAGAACCAGCTGCGCGGACGATACGGTGCCGCGTGGACAGATGGCGAAGTCAAACAACGCGCCGCCGTCACCTGCGCCGAAGCCGGGATGCGCCTGGTCTATTTCAAACCCGACGCCCCCGACACCAAGGGTCGCAAGGAATTCGCTGCCGTGTGCCAATAGCCCGGCGCGCCTCATGCGGCTGCGCCAAAACCCGTGGGATACGCGAATCGTCGCGCCTATCTGCCGGAGCAGCCGCCGCGCAGGCGCGTCATCAGGTGCCAAACGTTGCGCGTTCTACACACTTTAGTGGCAAACCTATGCAATATCTTTCAAAATCAGTCATTTCCCATGTTTTATCCTGTTCCCGTATCGGGGCAGGATGCGTATAGTTTTGGAATTAACGCGGCTCATATTGCGAAGACGCGACAGGGGGATATGAAGAATGATCAGATCGGAACTGATCCAGAAGATTGCGGACGAGAACCCGCATCTGTATCAGCGTGACGTAGAGCGGATCGTGAATACGATCTTCGAAGAAATCACCACTGCCATGGCCCGGGGCGACCGGGTCGAGCTGCGGGGCTTCGGAGCGTTTTCGGTCAAGAAACGGGATGCACGCACCGGCCGGAACCCTCGCACGGGTGAATCGGTTGAGGTCGAAGAGAAACATGTGCCGTTCTTCAAGACCGGGAAGCTCTTGCGGGACCGCCTGAACGGGAATTAACTCATGCGCTACATTCGCTTTGCTGTCTACGCGGTGGTCGCCATCGTGCTGATCGTGATTTCTCTGGCCAATCTCAGCCCGGTAGAACTCAGCACTTTGCCGGACGGTCTGGCAGCGGTGCCCGGTATGGGGTGGCTGGCGGTATCAGTCCAACTGCCTTTGTTCATTGTGGTTCTGGGCGCGATGCTGGCGGGCTTTGTGCTGGGTGAGCTGTTCGAATTCCTGCGTGAGCACAAGTATCGCGTCGAGGCCCGCAGCAAGAAGGGCGAAGTTCGCAAGCTGGAGCGTGAGTTGAAGAAAACCCAGGGCGAGCGTGACAAGGACAAGGACGAGGTTCTCGCGATCCTTGACCAATCCCGCGCCTGACAGGCAGCAGACCGACACGGCAAGGGCGGCTCTTTGAGACGCCCTTTTCCCTTTTGAAGGAGCCACCCTTGGCTGACATTCGTGTGAAAATCTGCGGTCTGACCCGGCCGCAGGACGTCGACGCCTTGGTGCAGGCCGGTGCGGCCTATGCCGGGTTCAATTTCTTTCCCAAAAGCCCGCGGTATGTGACGCCTGTACAGGCGCGCGAACTGGCGCTGGATTGCCCGCCGGGACTGGCCAAGGTCGCGCTCGTGGTAAACCCCGACGACGCTCTGCTTGATGAGATCACCGCCATTGTGCCGCTTGATTTCATCCAGTTGCACGGTCAGGAAACGCCGGAGCGCGTCGCCGAAGTGCGCGCCCGTTACGGTCTGCCCGTCATAAAGGCCGTTGGCCTGTCGTCCGAGGATGACCTGCCCAAGATCGACGCCTTTATGGCGGTGGCCGATCAGCTTCTGATCGACGCCAAAGCGCCCAAAGGCGCCAAGTTGCCCGGCGGCAACGGGCTGCCCTTTGACTGGCGGTTGATTGCGGGCCGCCGTTGGCCCAAGCCGTGGCTGCTGGCCGGTGGGCTGACCGCCGACAACGTGGCCGAGGCCATCGCCATGACCGGCGCTGTGCAGGTGGATCTGGCCTCTGCCGTCGAAAGCGCACCGGGGGTCAAGGATCCCGCTAAAATCGCGGCCTTCATCACCGCGGCCCAAGCGGACCCCGTGCCACGCTTCTGACCGACGGCTTAGAGCAACTCCAACACGCGTTCCGGTGGACGCCCGATCACGGCCTTCCGGCCTGCGATCAAAACCGGGCGCTCTATCAGCTTTGGCTCCTGCGCCATGGCGGCGAGAAGGGTCTCGTCACCGGAATCTTTGCTCAGCCCCATCTCCTTGAACGCGGCCTCCTTGGGTCGCATCATCTCGATCACCGGGACACCGAGCAGCGCGCGCAGGCCGCGCAGCTCATCCGCACCGGGGGCGTCCTCCAGATAGCGGCGCACCACGACCTGCGCGCCGCGCGCTTCGAGCAGCGCCAGGGCTTCGCGCGATTTGGAACAGCGGGGATTGTGCCACAAGATCATAGCCATTTCTCCCGTCCGGTGCCGACTGCGTCGGCCACGTTGGCGAACCCGTCCCGCGCCAGCAAGCTGTCCAAACCGCGCGCGATCTCCGCCCCCAGTGACAGCCCGCCGTAGATCAGCGCCGTGTAAAGCTGCACGGCAGAGGCTCCGGCGCGGATTTTCTCATACGCCTGTTCGGCAGAGCCGACGCCGCCCACGCCGATCAGCGGCAGCTTACCCTCGGTCAACTCTGACAATCGGGCCAGCGTGCGCGTCGACTTCTCGAACAAGGGCGCGCCCGACAGGCCGCCCATTTCGCCCTTATGCGCGGAGTGCAGCCCTGCGCGGTCGAGCGTCGTATTCGTCGCGATCACCCCGGCCACGCCAGAAGACAGCGCCACTTCGGCCACGTCCCGCAGGCCGTCGGCATCCAGATCCGGCGCGATTTTCAGAAACACCGGGATCGGTTTGGCCAGCCCATCCCGGGCCTCCATCACGCCTGCGAGCAGCGCCGACAGCGCCTCCTTGCCCTGCAGGTCTCGCAGCTTTTCGGTGTTGGGTGACGACACGTTCACCGTCGCGAAATCCAGATGCGCACCGCAGCGTGTCAGCACCTTGGCGAAATCTGCGGCGCGGTCCTCGCTGTCCTTGTTCGCGCCAAGGTTCAACCCCAGCACCATGCCAGCCGGCCGCGTGGCGAGACGGGCAGCAGCGGCTTCCATCCCTTCGTTGTTAAAGCCAAAACGGTTGATTGCGGCGCGGTCTTCCGTCAGGCGAAACAGGCGCGGCTTGGGGTTGCCGGGCTGCGGGCGCGGCGTGATTGCGCCCACCTCGACAAAGCCAAACCCGGCGCGCGCCAAGGGCGAGAGCGCTTCGGCGTTCTTGTCGAAGCCCGCCGCCAGACCTACCGGGTTGGCCAGCGCCATCCCCGCCACGGTGCAGCGCAGCCTGTCCGATTTGACCTCCCCGGCCAAAGGCGCGAGGCCAGAGGTCAGCGCCTTCAGCGCCATCCCATGCGCCGCTTCCGGGTCCATCCGGTGCAGGGCCGCCAGCCCCAGTTTCTCGATCATCTTCATCCGAAGATCTCTCCTGCCTCTGAGGGGGCGGTGCGGATCAGCCGGGAATCGGCCACAGCCGCCTGCCGATGCACCACGGCCTTTGCATACTCCGCGTCCTTAACCATCGCCAGGAACGCATGCGCCGACGGATAGCGTGCGATGAACATATGGTCCCAGACCTCGTCCGAAGGCCCGATCAGCGTGCCGCGAAACGTCCCTCGCCACAGGATCGACCCGCCGACGCGTGCCAGAACCGGGCCGCTCTCTGCGCCGTAGCGCGCATAGGCCTCCGCCCCCCTCATGGTCTGCCCGAACAGCGCGTGGCCGTCCGGGTAGCTGGCCACCTCACGCATCCGCACGAGGTTCAGCATCTCGCAAGGCTCATCGCGATCCAGACCTTTGAACAGGTCGAACTGCGCGCGCGTCGGGTCGATGTTCACGCGAAGCCGTCCGGGAATCGATGCGCGCCGTCTACCAGCGGCAAGGGCTGGCACCATTCGATGTGCTCCAACTTCAGCGGGCCGTAGTAATGCGGAAACAGCGCGCCGCCACGCGATTCCTCCCACTTCAGGGCGTCTTCCATCCGCTTCACCTCCAGCGCGGCGAGGAACAGACCGTCCTCACCGGCGAAATGCTTGGCGGCGGTTTCGCGCGCTTGTTCGGTGGTGGAAAAATGGATGTAGCCATCAGCCACGTCGATGGGGGCGCCTTGGGTTTCGCCCGCCTCGCGCAGGGCGACCCATTCGTCGGTACGGAGAATCTTGTAAATCTGCATAGGGGAGGGGATGCCGCGAAGCGCAGCGTGGGTCAAGGCAGGAGCCGTCGCGGGGTCCATGAGGCCACTGGGCGTCGCGGTGATTTCGGGCAGCCCGTCATGCGGCTGTCACTTGCCGTAGCGATACCCCTGATCGGCCTTTGACTCTTTGAGAAAACGGGGGTCTCCTACCCGCATAAGAACATCGACGGAGAGGTTTTTCATGTTCCGCACAATGACCAGCGCCGCAGCGCTTGCCCTGATCGCAGGGTCCGCCAGCGCCGACTATTCCCTGACGGTCCTGCACACCAACGATTTTCACGCCCGGTTCGAGCCAATCTCGAAATACGATTCCGGTTGCTCGGCAGAGGACAACACCGCCGGCGAATGCTTTGGTGGCTCGGCCCGCCTGCAAACCGCGATCACCGACGCCAAGGCGCGCAGCGACAACCACATCCTTGTGGATGGCGGCGACCAGTTT
This sequence comes from Sagittula sp. NFXS13, assembly GCF_040148795.1. Classification (NCBI taxonomy): domain Bacteria; kingdom Pseudomonadati; phylum Pseudomonadota; class Alphaproteobacteria; order Rhodobacterales; family Roseobacteraceae; genus Sagittula; species Sagittula sp. NFXS13. Next base: position 144,670 of record NZ_JAGEMH010000008.1, on the reverse strand, counting down.
CAGGGCACGTTGTTTTACACCTATTACAAGGGCAAGCTTGCCGCCGAAATGATGAACCAGATGGGCTATGACGCGATGACCGTGGGCAACCACGAATTCGACGATGGCCCGGAAGTGCTGCGCGGCTTCGTCGATGCGCTCGACTTCCCGATCCTGATGTCCAACGCGGATGTCTCGGGCGAGCCGCTTTTGGCTGACACCCTGATGAAATCCACCGTGATCGAACGTGGCGGTGAAAAGCTTGGCCTGATCGGCCTGACGCCACAGGACACCGATGAGTTGTCCAGCCCCGGGGCCAACATCATCTTCACCGATCCGTCAGAGGCCGTTCAGGCCGAAGTCGACAAGCTGACCGAGCAAGGCGTCAACAAGATCATCGTCCTGTCCCACTCAGGTTATGGCGTTGACCAGAAGGTCGCTGAAAACACCACCGGCGTCGACGTCATCGTGGGCGGCCACACGAACACGCTTCTGGGCGATATGGAGGGGGCAGAAGGCGCCTACCCGACCATGGTTGGCGACACGGCCATCGTGTCGGCCTATGCCTACGGCAAGTTCTTGGGTGAGCTGAACGTGACCTTCGACGACGAGGGCAACGTCACAGAGGCCTCCGGCGCGCCGATCATCATGGACGCGGCCGTAACCGAGGACGAGGCCACAAAGTCCCGCATCGCCGAGGCCGCCGTGCCTCTCGATGAGATCCGCAACAAGGTCATCGCAGAAACATCCGAGCCGATCGACGGCTCTCGCGATGTCTGCCGCGCCGGCGAATGCCAGATGGGCAACCTTGTGACCGACGCCATGCTTGCACGGGTCAAGGATCAGGGCATCGACCTTGCGATCAACAATGGCGGTGGTCTGCGCGCCTCCATCGACGGGGGCGAGGTCACCATGGGCGAAGTGCTTACCGTGCTGCCGTTCCAGAACACGCTGTCCACGTTCCAGGTGACCGGCGCCACCCTCAAGGAAGCGCTTGAAAACGGTGTCAGCCAGATGGAAGACGGCGGCGGCCGCTTCCCGCAGGTCTCCGGCATGTCCTTCACCGTCGATCCCTCGGCAGAGGTCGGCAGCCGCGTGTCCGAGGTCATGGTCGGTGACGCCCCGCTGGACGAAGGCAAGGTCTACGGCGTTGTGTCCAACAACTATGTGCGCAACGGCGGTGACGGCTACGCGATGTTCCGTGATGCCGAAAACGCCTATGACTTCGGCCCCGACCTCGCCGATGTAACGGCGGAATTCCTGGCAGAGGTGGGTCCCTACACGCCCTACACCGATGGCCGCATCAAGGTCATGGGCACCGAATAAACCGCGTCGCATAAGGCGATCATGATTATGGGCCCTTCCCCATCCGGGGGAGGGCCTTTACCGTCCTGCCAAGCGGAAGACACGAATGATCCTGGCATTTTGCGGCTTCTTTGCTTCAAAAATAATGCCGCAGGGACGAGGGCAAAGCCCCCTCCGACGTTCAGAACATCGCGCAGGTTAACAATTTGTGACGTACGTCATTGTCTAAGGTAAGCCACCGATCGGTAGCGCGCTGCAAGCCAGCCGGTTCGTGCATGAACTACGGTTAAATTGCGCGAAGACAGCGCAGCTTAGTTGTGGAAGAACCGGCCTCACACTGCTCAATCTGGGCTCGATACAACAGCGCGCGATGGGGTCATCCCACCGCGCGCTGATTTAAGTCTTGTAAGGATTAATCTGTCCGGGCGGTCAGGCGGCGTTGGCCCCATCGGTGAACTGCAACCGCGCCAGACGCGCATAGAGGCCGCCCTCAGCCACCAGCGCGTCATGGGTGCCCTGCGCCACGATGCGCCCGCCGTCCATGACAACGATCCGGTCGGCCTTCTTCACCGTTGCCAATCGGTGCGCCACGATAATGGTTGTGCGCCCCTCCGCCAGACGGTCCACCGCGTGCTGCACAAGCCGTTCGCTTTCGGCATCCAATGCGCTCGTTGCCTCGTCCAGCAGCAGAACCGGCGCATCCCGCAGAATGGCGCGCGCAATCGCCACACGTTGCTTTTGCCCGCCGGACAGCATGACGCCGCGCTCGCCCAGCCAAGTGTCGTAACCCTCTGGCAGAGAGGTCAAAAAGTCATGCGCAGCCGCCGCATGTGCCGCCGCTTCGACCTCTTGATCCGTGGCATCGGGGCGGCCAAAACGGATATTGTCGCGGGCCGAGGCGGCAAAGATCACTGGGTCTTGCGACACCAATGCCAAGTGCTGGCGAAACCCCTCCCGCGCCATATCCGTCAGCGCCACGCCGTCCAGCGTGATGCGTCCCGACCGCGGATCGTAGAACCGTTGCAGCAGTTGAATGATGGTGGTCTTGCCTGCCCCCGAGGGACCGACCAGCGCCACGGTCTCTCCGGCGCGAATGTCCAGCGTCACGCCGTCCAAGGCCGACACGCCGGGGCGAGACGGGTAGGAAAAGTGTACGTTGTCGAACGATATGTCACCGCGCACCGGGGCGGTCAGAACCTTGGGCTGTGCCGGGTCCTGAACGATATCTTCGGCCTGCAACAGCTCTACCAGACGCTCCGTCGCGCCGGCGGCCCGTTGCAGTTCCGAGAATGTCTCGGACAGTGCGCCGACGGCTCCGGCGACCATCACGGAATAGATCACGAACTGGATCAGTGCCCCGGCGGTCATGTCGCCCGCGCGCACGTCCCATGCGCCAATCCAAAGCACGCCGACAATGCCGGTAAAGACGAGGAAAATCACGATCATGGTCAGCGCCGCACGGGTCCAGATGCGTTTGCGCGCAGCGACGAAACTTTTCTCCGTCACCTCGGCAAAGGCCGAGCGCGACAGCGTTTCGTGAGAATAGGCCTGCACTGTCTGCACGCTGCTCAGCGCCTCGGACGCATTGCCCGAAGATGCGGCAATCCAATCCTGGTTTTCACGGCTCAGCACGCGCATCCGCCGCCCCAGCACAAGGATCGGCACGATCACCAGCGGCACGATGAGCAGCACCATCCCGGTCAGCTTCGCCGAGGTGAAGAGCATCAAGACCAAGCCGCCGGTAAACAACAGGATATTGCGCAATGCGATGGAGATGGAGGAGCCGATGACCGACAGGATCAGGGTGGTGTCCGTGGTGATCCGCGACAGCACCTCGCCGGTCATGATCTTCTCGTAGAAGGCCGGAGACAAGCCGATCACGCGGTCGAAAACGGCCTTGCGAATGTCGGCCACGACCCGCTCGCCCAGCCGGGTCACCAGCGCATAGCGCAGCGCCGTGCCAACCGCCAGAACGCCCGCAATCGCCAGCGCCGCGCCAAAGTAGCGGTCCAGCATCGCGCCATCGCTGCCGTTGAAATTGTCCACCACGCGGCGCACCGCCAGCGGCAGCACAAGCGAGGTGCAGGCTGTCAGCACCAGCGCGGTGATTGCGGCGAACATCAGCCCCTTGTAGGGCCGCACAAAAGGCCACAGGGCGCGCAATGCGCCGACGTTTTTCGACTTTTCACGCTCTTCGCCAGCGGCTTTTGCCGGTTTGCGGGCCATGTCTTCTCCTGTGGTCTGACGCACAGGCGGTTGTGGAACGCCGCGACCGTGGGGTCAAGTATTCATAGGTCGCGAGGCGTCCTTAGCAGGTCTGTCAGAAAGGGGAGGGTATTGGAGCGGGTACACGGGATCGAACCGAGATAGCCTGCTTGGAAGGCAGGTGCTTTACCATTAAGCTATACCCGCTCGGGGCAGTGCCGTATCTATGCCAGCAAACGCCCCCGGTCAAGCCGTTCTGCGGCAGTTTTCGCAAGGGGGCGTCGTGGCGCGGATTCTCATTTTGTCGAGCGAGGTGGCCTGCGGTCATGTGGGCCTGTCCGCAGGGCAGCCCGTGCTGCAACGGCTTGGCCACAGCGTGACGGGCCTGCCCACGATCATGCTGTCGAACCATCCCGGATTTGCCCATGTGGCGGGTGACCGGGTGCCGGTGGAGCGTCTGCGCGCAATGGTTGACGCCTTGGCGGACAATGGCTGGCTTGGCGCGCATGACGCGGTGCAGACGGGCTATCTGCCAAGCCCTGAGCATGTGGATTTTGCCTGCGAGCTGATCGACCGGATGCGGGCCTTGCGCCCCGGTCTGCGCGTCATCGTTGATCCTGTCCTGGGCGACGATCCCGGCGGGCTGTACGTGTCGCAGGACACGGCCATGACGATGCGCGAATCCTTGATTTCGCGCGCCGACATCGTGACGCCGAACCGGTTCGAAGCGGAGTGGCTTGGGCATGTGCTTAACCAGACCGCGCGCGTGGTAGAGACTTCAGCGCGGGCTGGCGCGCGTTTCGGCGCGCTGGACAGGTCCGCCGACGGGGCCACGTTCTACCCGGTGGCAAAACAGGCAAACGTGCCGCAGGGCACCGGCGACATGCTGGCAGCCCTGATCGCGGCGGATGTGCCGCTTGGGCAGGCGCTCGGGTACTTGCAATCGCTGATCGCCGCCAGTCTTGGTGCGCCGCATCTGGCCATCGCCGAAGCGCACGACATATGGACGCGGGCAACCGCCCTGAAAGGAGAGCCACATGGCCTTTGATTTCATCCTGATGCTGACCTCCAACGACCGCACCATTCCTGACGCGCGGGTGCGGCTCGAAGAGGCGCTCGCAGGCGGTGTGCGCCATATCGGGTTCAAGGACGTGGGCCTGCCCTTCGACGAACTGCGCGGCCTGTCCGACGCCATTCGCGCCGCGGGAGGGCGGTCTTACCTGGAAGTTGTAAGCCTTGATGCCGATTCGGAAATCGCCTCGGCCCGCGCGGCGGTGGGCCTTGACGTGGACTGCCTGCTTGGGGGCACACGCGCCGCCGAAGTGACGGAAATCACCCGCAGTCATCCCCTGCGCTACTACCCGTTTCCAGGGCGGATCGTCGGCCATCCGTCAGTGCTCGAAGGGCCGGTGGAGGCGATCGTCGACAGCGCGCGTCGCCTGACTGATCTGGAGCATGTGCACGGTCTGGACCTGCTGGCTTACCGCTTTGCCGGAGAGGTGCCAGACCTGATGCGCGCGGTTTGCAGTGCGGTGGACAAGCCCGTCATCATGGCCGGTTCCATCGATTCGGAAGACCGCGTGCGCGCCGTGGCCGAAGCGGGGGCGGCTGGCTTTACCGTCGGCACAGCGGCGTTGGACGGGGTTTTTCCTGCCGAGGGGGAGGGCTTTACCAGCCAGATCCGGTCCATTCTTGACATGACAGGCCGCGCACGGCGGTTGTCTGCCGCGCCGCGCCGCATCGCTTTGGTGGCCCATGATGCGCGCAAATCGCATCTGCGCGCCTGGGTTCTGCGCCATGCCAAACTGTTGTCCGGTCAGCGCGTGATCTGTACCGGCGGCACGGGCCGTCTGATCACGGATGCTGTGCCGGACCTGACCGTCCACCGGCTTCAACGCGGCAGCATGGGCGGCGACCAGCAGCTCGGCGCGCTGATCGCGACCGGAGAACTGGACGCGGTGATCTTCTTTGCCGACCCCTCCGACCGCCACGCGGTCGATGCGGATCTGCAAGCGCTGACCCGCTTGGCGATTTACCACGATACGCCGCTGGCGCTGTCTCCATCGGCAGCAGATGCGCTGATGGACGGTCTGATCAGCGGGTAATCTTGTGGTGCGGCACGCGCACCGTTGACATGGCGCGCGCGGCGCGCTCAACCTCCGGCAAAACTGGGGGGCCTATGTCAAAGACGGTTGTGATTGTCGGAGCGGGAATCGTGGGCGTGTCCACGGCAATTTGGCTGCAACGCGCCGGACATGCCGTGACGCTGATCGACCGCAAGGGGCCGGGCGAGGGCACCAGCCACGGCAACGGCGGTGTGCTTGCCAGCGCGGCCTTGGTGCCTGTGCCGACGCCGGGTTTGTGGAAACGCGCGCCGAGGATGCTGCTTGACCCGCGGGAGCCGCTGTTTCTCAAATGGGGGTATCTGCCGCGTCTTTTGCCGTGGTTGATGCGCTACATGGGCGAGGCCACCGCCGAGGGCGTCGCCAAACGCGCCCGCGCCATCCTTCCGATCATCGGTGACAGTCTCAATGACCACATCGCCTTGTCCAAAGGTACGGGGGCGGAGCACTTTGTCGTGCCCAGCGACTACCTTTATGTCTATGATACGCATAAGGATTATCTCGCTGACGGCGCCACGTGGCAGGTCAGACGCGATGCGGGATTCGACTGTGAGGTGATGGACGGTCCGGCCTTTCATGCCTACGATCCGTCGTTTGGCCCCGCGTATCAATGCGCTGTCCGGCAAAAGGACCACGGGCGCATCAGCGACCCCGGCGCCTATGTCAAGGCACTCGCCGCCCATGTGGAAACCGAAGGGGGACGCATCCTGCGGGGGGATGTGACAGACATCGCCCGCGAGAACGGGCGCGTGACGGGTGTCCGTGTCTCCGGCGAGCATCTCGCCTGCGATGCCGTGGTGCTGGCGGCCGGGGCATGGTCGGCAGGACTGGCGCGGCAGCTCGGGGTGAAGGTCCCGATGGAAAGCGAACGCGGCTACCATCTGGAGCTGTGGGAGCCTTCGGTCATGCCCCGCGCGCCGGTCATGATCGCCAGCGGAAAATTCGTTGCCACGCCCATGGACGGGCGGTTGCGGCTGGCGGGGATTGTGGAATTCGGCGGACTGGACGCACCTGCTTCCAAAGCGCCCTTTGCCCTGTTGGAAAACAACATTCGCAAGGCCATTCCCGGCATCACGTGGAAGCGCCGTGTCGAATGGATGGGCCATCGCCCAAGCATGTCCGACTCTCTGCCGATGATCGGGGCGGTGCCGGGTGCGCAGGGGGTCTTTGCCGGGTTCGGCCATGACCACGTCGGCCTGACGGGCGGTCCCAAAACCGGGCGTCTTCTGGCACAGCTGATTTCCGGCACCACGCCGAACATCGACCTCGCCCCGTATAGCCCGTCCCGCTTTCGCTAGCGGGCCGGCGCTTCGCCACGATTGTGGAAAACACCGCGCTACAGGTGCGTGAAACGTGGTGAATGCCTCGTAATTTAAAGGCTTTTCCCAAGCCTGTAGAGGGATCGTTTCCATTTACGCATCAATCTGAGCCGCGTCTCAGATGGGTAAGTGGAATCGATGCCAAAATTAGCCACCAATGTCGCGGCCTTTGGATCGCCGGCGGATGCGGCCCTGTTCGGCGGCAATATCCTCGCCCCGCGCGCGCATATGACTGGACCAGAGAGCTACGCTCAGGCGATCGAGGCGCTGGGCGTCACTGGCCTGCGCTATCCCGGCGGTTCGCTGACCGAATTTCTCTTTGACATGCGCAATCCCGACGCGACGACCGCCATTGATCCGCAGTCAGGGGAGGAAGTGGATTTCATCCCACTTTCCGATGTCATGGATTATTCCGCAGACACCGGGCGCGGTGTCAGTATCGTGATCCCAACGCGCGACCAATTGTCGAACAGTGCTTCTGATGACAATGGCGACCGGATGCCCGCCATTGATCGCGACGTCCTGACCGGCTTTGTCAACGATGTGGTCTCTGGTGAATATGGCGCGGGCACGGTGACCGCCTTCGAGATCGGTAACGAATACTGGGGCTCGGGAGAGATGACGGCCGCCGAATATGGCCGCCTTTCCGCCGACATGGCGGAGGTCATAGACCGCGAGTTGAACGCGCTCGCTGAGGAATTCCCGCAGGCGGCGGAGATCGATGTGCTGGTCCAGGTGGGCACGAACTTTGGCAGCTCCGACCTCTCGGCGGCCTATGTTGGAGTGCCCGTTGACGAGGTGGTTGCGGATCTCAACGACACCTACGATCTGTCGCTCGACGACGATGTGATTTTCCCGAACGGTGGGCTCGACTGGACGGAGATCAACAATGAAATCCTGCTCTCCCACTTCGACGACACCGCCATGGCCGCGACTGACGGGGTGATCGCCCATGTCTACTCCCGCGCGCCGACGGTGGAGCATTCCCGCTGGTTCCAGCTTGAGCAGATCGAGGAACACTGGCTGTCGCGTGACCCGGATCTGGAAATCCACGTTACCGAATGGAACCAGAAGGCCAACACGGGGGCCTTGGAGGGGACCGAAGACTACGGGCTGTTTCAGGCTCAGGAAATGCTGGAACAGGTCGAGGAATTCATGCGCATGGATGTGGATGCCGCGCAGGTCTGGCCACTGATCCAGAACACGGACTCCGCACTTGCGCTGGGCCGGGACTTCGACGCCGCGACCGCCCCGGGTCAGATGTTTTCAATGCTGTCGGAGAACCTTACGGGTATGCGGATGCTGGATTTCACCCCGCAGGGCGACGACCGCGACACGGAATTGACTACGCGAGAGATGGATGTGCACGTCTTTGCGGATGGCGAGGACATGGTGATGTATTTCACCTCCAACCTGCGCGAGGGGGTCGTGAATACGGAGGTGGACATCTCCAATCTCGTTGACGGCTTTGACAGTATGGAAATCACGACCCTCGGCGTGGCCCGAGGCGCGGCGCCGGGCGACACGCAAAGCGCGCCGCAGGTGGGTCACCCCGATGCGGAGGATCTGCATGTGGAGGGTCTGATCGAGACCATCCTCGCGCCGGGCGAGATCATGCAGGTGCGCCTCGACAGTGTGCAGCCTACGGCGGATTTTGCCGAGGCATTCGCGCAAACGGCCATCGACGGCGGGCGGCCGGTCCCCCAAGTGGCAGGTGTCATGGACGACAGCGAGGATGGCATCGACTTGCCCGATCACGAAGCGCGGGCTCCGGACGACGACGCCGAGCAGGACGAAGACGGTGGCGACATGGGCAGCATGTGGCTGCTTGGCCTGATGCCGTTGCTCTTTCTGCTGGGCTGAGCGCGCCTCAGAAGTCCTCAATCACCTCTTCGATCAGTTCCGGCCCGGAGGCGCGGTTGGAATTCACCTGCGTCGAAACACGATGGAACCGAAGCGTGTCGTCGGGGGCTGGCTGCATCAGCGTCGCGGCCCCGTGACCGGCCTCGCCCAGCCACTTGCCCCAATCGCCGGGCGGCAGCACAACCGGCATCCGGTGGTGGATGTCGGACATCGGGCCGTTGGCAGCGCAGGTCACGATGGCAAAGGTGCGAAAGGCCTCATCGCCCACGGCCCAATCTTGCCAGACGCCGGCCATCACAAGCGGCGCGCCGTCGCGGCGCGTGATGTACCATGGCAGCCGATTGCCGTCGGGGTCCTTGGTCCATTCGTAAAAGCCGCTGGTGGGGATCAGGCAGCGCCGTGCGCGGCAGGCGGCCTGGAAGGCGGGCTTTTCGGCGATGGTCTCCGCCCGCGCGTTGATCAGCAGGGGGCCAGCATTTGGTGCGGTGTACCAATGCGGCAGAAATCCCCAGCGCATCGACACCAAGCGTCGTCCGGTGTCGCTGTGGACCACATGGATCTGGTTGGTCGGGCAGACATTGAAATTTGGCACCTGTGGCAAATCATTGGCCGGGCGCGCGTCGAACAGCTGGGCCATTGCGTCAGCGGGCAGGGTTACGGCGAAACGGCCACACATGGCAAACCTCCGGGTTTTCCTGAGACGTAACATGGGACAGACGGCACGCCAGTCAAAGGCTCCGCAGACCTCATCGCCCGGGCCCTCAACGTTCGGGCCCGCAAGGAGACACCTTGCGGCCTCCACCGTCTGACCCGTGGCGATATCTATGCGACAGGAGCCAAAAGCGCCGTCTCAAATGTCGCGATCACAGACCTGAACAGGCCGCTGGCCGCCGCAATATCCATTCTCTGCTCAAGACAGCCCGAACCGGGTGTAATGCAGCAGGCCCCAATCGGTGAACTCCCGGTGCACCTTCCCCCACAGCGCGCCAAAGCGCATCGGGTCCACACCTGCATGTCGCGCGATCTGGGCGAGGCTGCGCCGCCCATCGGCGGCCGCGATCAAATCTGCCGCGTCTTTCGGCAGTGTGATCTGGGTTTTCACCTCTGGCAGGGAGACGGGCAGGGGCTTGCCCTGGGCCACCGCTTGCGCAACGCGCGGCAAAGACGGCAGTTGGAAGCGGGGCACCAGGCTGGACTGCGATGGCTTTGGCAGGGCGCGGTCCTCGTCGGATGGCACGAGGTAGCCAACATGTTTGCGGATGGTGCCGCGCAGTTTTTCCGCGATGGCCATGCCTTGAGCCGTCTCCATGCCAGCAGGCACCGTGGTTACGCGCGACAGATCGTAAAGCCCCGGCTGCACAAAGCTCTGCACCCGCCAACCGGTGTCGGCGCAGGTGCGCAGCAGCTCCGGCACGTCATAGGGCTTGTCTTGCCCATGCAGCAGCAGATCGTAGAACCCGGCGTCGCTTTGTTCGTGATCCATCAGGTTGGGGTTGCTGGCAAAGGGATGGCCGTCAGGCAGATCGGCGACGATCTCCTTGGCGCGGGCCAGTCTTTCGCCGGGGGGCAGCCCGTCGAACAATGCGCCGAACGCCTCCTGCAGGGGGTAGACGCCGGAGCGCCCGTAGGTGGCGTAGACCATGAAGCCCATGCCGCCCCCCGGCGCGAGCGCGGCGCGCAAGGCACGAAAGCCCGCGTCGGGGTCGGGCAGGTGGTGCAACACCCCGCAGCAGTCGATGTAGTCAAACGGGCCATGGTCGGGCGCATCCAGCAGCGAGCCGGTCACAAACGTGATGCCCGTCAACCCACGTGCGCGGGCCCGCGCCTCGGCAATCTCGCGGGAGGCGGTTGAAAGGTCGATATAGGTGATGTCATAGGGCGCACCGGCGGAGGTCATCATCTGTGCCAGCTGGATCAGCGCGTCGCCGGTCCCACCCCCGGCAATCAGGGCGCGCAAGGGTCTGGACCAGTCGCGTTGCCCGCCCCAAAGAAAGTGATCCATCTCGGACGGGCGCGAGGGGGAGCCTGAGATCAGCCGTTTGGCCTCATCCGCGGGATCGCGGGCGGGGTAGGGGAAGTGTTCGTAGTGTTCCTTGACCGTAACCATGTGCACCCCCTCGTGTTCGCGGCCTTTTTGCCGCATGGCAGCGCGAAAGACCAGAGAGGCCGGGGGCTGTCGAAAGTGTCCAGAACTGGCTTTGCCCCCGCCCCAGAGGGGCTCCCACCCAGAGCTATTTGGAAAGCAGAGAAACGCGGAGTGCCCGACGGCGGCAGGCGGATCAGCGCTTTTTTGCAATCTCCAGGCGCGTGTCCATCACAGCGATCTGGGCGATCAGACGGCGGCGTTCGGTGCGGTCGGAACACTCCAGCAGCTCGGCGCGCAGCCGGGACAGTTCGCGGGCAACGGCGACCGCCTCTGGCACCGCGCCGTTGTCTTTCAGGATGCGATTCAAAACGGCCGTGTCGGGGTCGTCGATGCGCGGCAGCGGTTTGCCCGCGCCAGGCAGGTTGTCGAACATGCCGTCGGCGTCTGCCCGTGCGATGCGCGCATTGATGAGGTCGATCAGCGGATGGTCCATGGCTCCAAAGTGCCACAGACCGTCATGTCGGAAAAGGCGCCATGTGAAACGCTGCGTCACGAAGCCGCTCACGCCACGTCGCCAAGCCTTGCGCCAGAGCCGCGTACAGGCCAACACTAAAGTCGGAGACATGAGGGGAGGACTGGCATGGCGTTTGCCACGATGGAGGATCGCGCGGCCCTGGAGGCCGAGAAGCCCTATGAGCAGCGGGATGTGCCCGACACGCTTTGGGCACAGCTGGAGCGCACGGCGCAGGCTTTTCCGAACCGACCTGCGGTCAGCTATCAGCTTTTGTCGGGACCAAACGACAAGGCGGAAACCCTGACCTGGGCAGAACTGCGGGACAGGACCGCGCAGGTGGCGAACCTTTTTCGCAGCCTGGGGATCGGCGAGACCGACGTGATCGCCTATGTTCTGCCCAACGCGAACGAGACGGTCACCACCTTGCTGGGCGGTGCCGTCGCAGGCATCGTCAACCCGATCAACCCCTTGCTGGAGCCGGAACAGATCGCCTCCATCCTGCGGGAGACGGGGGCAAAGGTGGTGGTCACGCTCAAGCCCTTTCCGAAAACCGACGTGCCGCAGAAGGTCCACGAGGCCGTGCGCCATGCGCCGGGCGTCACCACGGTGCTTGAGGTCGATCTCAACCGCTACCTGACCCCGCCGAAGAAGTGGATTGTGCCGTTTGTGCGGCCCAAGCTCGAAGGCCCGCGCCACACTGATTACAAGTGCTTCCGCAAAGAAGTGGCAAAGCAGCCAAAGACACTCACCTTTGCCGATTCCAAAGGCGACCGCGTGGCGGCTTATTTCCATACCGGCGGCACCACCGGAATGCCCAAGGTGGCACAGCACCTGTATTCGGGGATGCTGTACAACGGCTGGCTCGGCTCAAAGCTGTTGTTCACCGAGGAAGACAGCGTGATGTGTCCGCTGCCGCTGTTCCACGTGTTTGCCTGCCATGTGATCTTGATGGCGATGGTACGGTCCGGCGCACATGTGGTGTTCCCCACGCCTGCGGGATACCGCGGGGAGGGGGTGTTCGACAACTTCTGGAAGCTGTGCGAACGGTGGAAGACGACATTTGTGATCACCGTGCCGACGGCAGTGTCGGCGCTGATGCAGCGCACCGTGGATGCGGATATCTCGACGGTGAAGACGGCGTTTTCCGGGTCTGCGCCCATGCCGATGGAGCTGTTCAAACGCTTCGAAACCGCCTGTGGTGTGACCATCTGCGAAGGCTACGGGCTGACAGAGGCGACTTGCCTCGTGTCGGTGAACCCGCCAGATGGCGAGAAGAAGGTCGGCTCGGTCGGCATTCCGTTCCCGTACACGGACGTGAAAATCCTGAAGGTCAAGGACGGCCGGCCGGTCAACTGTGGCCCTGATGAGATCGGCGAGATCTGTGTGTCCAACCCCGGCGTCTACGCGGGCAAGACCTATACCGAGGTCGACAAGAACAAGGATCTGTTTCATTTCGGCACGCATCTGCGGACCGGGGATCTGGGGCGTCTGGATGCGGATGGCTACCTCTGGATCACCGGACGCGCCAAGGACCTGATCATTCGCGGCGGCCACAACATCGACCCTGCCGAGATCGAAGAGGCGTTGCTGACCCATCCGGCGGTCTGCTTTGCCGGTGCGATCGGTCAACCGGACGCGCATTCCGGGGAGCTGCCCTGTGCCTTTGTCGAGCTGGTGGACGGTGCGACCGTGACCGAGGCGGAGCTTCTGGAATACGCCAAGGTCCATGTTCACGAACGCGCGGCGCAGCCAAAGCACATGACGATCCTCGACGAACTGCCAAAGACCGCTGTGGGCAAGGTGTTCAAGCCCGACCTGCGCAAGCACGCGATCACGCGGGTTTACAATGCGGCGTTGCAGGCGGCGGACTGCCCCGCGCGGGTGGTCTCGGTTGTAGACGACAAATCTCGTGGGCTGGTGGCGCAATTGCAGCCGAATGGCGCGTCTGAACACGATGTCGGGCGCGTGCTGGGCGACTTCACCCGTCCATGGGAGTGGGCTGAGGAGACGGCGACCGCCTGAGAACATTCGCCTGCGTCTGCCAGCGACCCGCTAGGGGCATCGCTGGCAGACGCAAGGTTACGCCACGCCTTCAAGGCGTTTGCAAGCCACGCGGGCAGGGGTCAGTCAGGGCAGCGGAAACGCCAGGCGCCATCGGCACAGATCTCACGCGTGGCGCGGCCTTCGTGCCAAAGGTGCAGGCAGTGCGCCATTGCTTCGACCAGTGCGAGGCCATATTCGTCGGGGCGGATACGGCGCTTGAACAGCGCATGAAAGCACTCGGCGGCAGTGGCAGGCGTGGTCAGATGCGCTTCGAGCCGGCTCAGTGCGGTGTGGTGATTGTCGATCATCTGCTTCAGGCGTGCCGGCAATCCGGTAAACGGCAATTTGTGACCGCCAAGCACAAGGTGATCCTCATTTGCCATGGGTTGAAAGCGCGTGCAGGTTTCCAGCCAGTCGGCGACCGGATCGGCCTCCGGCTCCGTGGCATAAACCCCAAGATTGGGAGAGATCGAGGGCAGCACCTGATCCCCTGCAACGATCAGCATGTCGTCGCGTGACCACAGCGTCAGATGTTCCGGCGCGTGGCCTCCGCCGCTGTGCACGTCCCATGTCCGACCGCCAGCCACAAATGTATCCCCCTGCGCCAACCGCTTGTGGCCGTAGGGCATGGGGTGAACCGTGGCACGGAACATGTAAGGCGGCTCGGTCATGCGCTCGGCGATCACGTCCTCCGCCATGCCTGCGGCGCGCCAATAGGCGATAATTTCAGGGGTGGGCGCGTCATGCGGGTCCTGCTGCAACATCCGTGCCAGCAGCCATGCGGTGCGCGAGGCCACAACCTGCGCGCCGTTCTCGTAAAACCACCCGGCGAGGCCCACATGGTCGGGATGGTGATGCGTGACCAGCACGCGGTTGATCGGCTTGCCGCCCAGCGGGCCGGCACGCAGGGTCTCCCAGATCGCGCGAGAGTGATCTGACGCCATGCCGGTGTCGACCACGGTCCAGCCGTCGCCGTCATCCAGCGCGTAGACATTCACATGGTCGAGCTTCATCGGCAGCGGCAGCCGCATCCAAAGCACGCCGTCCGCCACTTCGACCGCCGCACCGTGTTCGGGGGGCGTGTCGAAGGGCGTGCGGATCGGGTGGAGGCTGCCGTCCATCACGCGGCGAAGTCTTCGGCTGCAGGCAAATCACTCGCGCGGGCCTGCGCGCACAGGCCGGAATGTTCCGGCAGCAGGCGCGTGATGTAGAACCGGGCCAGCCGTTCCACGGCACCGCCGCCTTCGGCGCAGGCCACGCGCAGGTGCGCGTCCGCCCCCAGCACGCGGGCAAAGGCGCGCAAGTAGGGCACCGCCCCGCCAAAGCGGTCCGCCATGTCGCGGGCCAAGAGGTCCTCGGTGGTTTCGCGCAGGGTTTCCGTCGCTTGCCAGACGGCCTCGGCCAGATCGGGCATGTGCTCTTTGCCCGCTTCGGCGTGGGTTTCGATTTCGTCGAGCAGGGAAAAGACCGCCTCGCCGCCGTCCATCAGCTTGCGGCCCACCAGATCCATCGCCTGAATGCCGTTGGTGCCCTCGTAGATCGACGTCACCCGCACATCGCGCATGTATTGAGCGGCGCCGGTTTCCTCCACGTAGCCCATGCCGCCATGCACCTGCACCCCCTTGGAGGCCACGTCGATGCCGGTGTCGGTGCCGAACGCCTTGGCGATGGGGGTCAACACCCCGGCCCGCGCTTTCCATGCGGCGTCGCCTGTGGCACGTCCCATGTCCAGCGCCACGGCCAGCGCCAGGGCAATGGCCCGCGCGGCGAAAGTGTCGGCCTTCATCTCTGCCAGCATCCGGCGCACATCGGCATGGCCAAGGATTGTCCCGGTGTCAGAGCGCCCCTGCTTGCGGTCATTGGCATAGGCCAGCGCGTGCTGATACGCGCCTTCGGCCACTCCGACGCCTTGCACGCCGACGCCCAGACGCGCGTTGTTCATCATGGTGAACATGGCGCGCATCCCGTCGTTGGGTTCGCCCACGATCCAGCCCTTTGCGCCCTCGTAGCTCATGACGCAGGTGGGGGAGCCGTGCAGCCCCATCTTGTGCTCCAGCGACACCACGCGCAGATCGTTGCGCTGGCCCGGCTCGCCTGTCTCGTCCGGGATGAACTTTGGCACGATAAACAGCGAGATACCTTTCGTGCCCGGCACTGCATCGGGCAGGCGCGCCAACACCAGATGGCAGACGTTGCCGGTGAAATCGTTGTCGCCCCACGAGATGTAGATCTTCTGGCCGGTGATGGCGTAGCTGCCATCGTCGAGCGGCTCCGCCTTGGTGGTCAGCGCGCCCACGTCGGATCCCGCCTGCGGTTCGGTCAGGTTCATGGTGCCCTGCCATTCGCCGGTGACCAGCTTGGGCAGGTACATCTCCTTCAGCGCGTCAGAGGCGTGGTGCTCCAGCGCTTCGATCTGGCCCTGGCTCATCAGCGGGTTCAGTTGCAGCGCAAGACAGGCCCCCGACATCATGTCGTTGACGCAGGTGGTGACCACCATCGGCAGGCCCATGCCGCCATGCGCCGGGTCCGCCGAAGACGCGATCCATCCGCCCTCGGCGATGGCCTTGTACCCCTCTGCAAACCCCTTGGAGGTCCGCACCACACCGTTTTCGAGCACCGCTGGATCGGTGTCGCCGTTGCGTTGCAGAGGTGCCATGACCTCCTCACACATCTTCGCGGCCTCGCCCAGAACAGCTTCTACGGTCTCGAGCGAGGCTTCTTCGAAAAGCGTCGTCTCGGCGACCCGGTCGTAACCGACCACATGTTTCAGAATGCGGGAAAAATCACCCAATGGTGCGCGATAAGTCATCAAAATACTCCTCCGGCTTGGCAAGCCCACCACGACCTAGTAGCAAGCGGCCCGTTAGAACAAGCGTATGCACGCAGCGGGGCGCGTCCACAGGAACGCCACGTCACGGGCAGACACCCACGGGATCGACGCATGACACAGCAGTTTTCGCCAACTTCCGACGGACTGGCCCGTGCCGCAGAAATGCTGCGTGCGGGCAAATTGGTCGCCTTCCCGACAGAGACAGTCTACGGCCTTGGCGCCGATGCGCGCAACGATCAGGCGGTGGCCGCGATCTTTGGGGCCAAGCAACGACCGTCGTTCAACCCCTTGATTGTACACGTCTCCAGCGTCGATGCGGCAAAGGAGCTGGTGGTCTGGTCGGAACAGGCTGACGCGCTGGCAGAGGCCTATTGGCCCGGTCCGCTGACGCTTGTGCTGCCTTTGCGTGAAGGGGCTGGCGTGTCGCGCTTGGTAACGGCCGGGCTGGACACGCTGGCGGTGCGGATGCCCGCCGCGCCGATTGCGCGCGACCTGCTGTCGCAGGCGGCGATTCCCGTGGCCGCGCCCTCGGCCAACCGGTCTGGACAGATCAGCCCGACCCGCGCAACGCATGTGCTCGACAGCCTCGACGGGCGCATTGACGGCCTTGTGATGGGCGGGGCCTGCGATGTCGGGCTGGAATCGACGATCCTTGGTCTGACGGGGCGGCCAACCCTGCTGCGGCCCGGCGGCATCACGCGCGAAGCGCTGGCCCACGTGCTGGGTGGCGGTGTGGCAGAGCGTCACGCCACCGAAGGCATCACCGCCCCCGGCCAGATCCGGTCGCATTACGCGCCGAATGCCAAGGTCCGCCTGAACGCGGTGGATTTCGTGGAGGGCGAAGCCCGGCTGGGCTTTGGGGCAACAGACTGCGATCTGAACCTGTCAGAGGCCGAAAACCTGACCGAAGCGGCGGCGAACCTGTTTGAATACCTTCACCGTCTGGACGCCACCGGAGCAGAGCGCATTGCCGTTTCTCCGATCCCGCATCTGGGCTTGGGCGTTGCTATCAACGACCGCCTCAGTCGCGCGGCGGCGGATCGGTAAAAGAGCGGCCGACATGGGCGTTTGCCTCCGTCGGGAGGCGCGGCGCACACAATCAATTCCGAATGCGCCCGTCAAAGTCCGCACCTTGTTCCTTGTCGCGCGATACGGCAAGCAGGGCGGCGATATGCATGGCGGGAGGCAACCCGCTTTTCCACGATAAGGAGCAGGCGAATGCGGTTGATTTTCATGGGCACTCCAGACTTCTCGGTTCCGGTTCTGGACGCTCTGGTCGAAGCGGGCCATGACGTGGCCGCCGTCTATTGTCAGCCGCCGCGACCCGCTGGACGGGGCAAGAAGGAAAGACCCACGCCGGTGCACGCCCGTGCCGAGGCCCTGGGGCTGGAGGTGCGCCATCCCGTCTCTCTCAAGGGGGCAGAGGCGCAACAGGAGTTTGCCGCACTCAACGCCGATGCCGCTGTCGTTGTGGCCTATGGCCTGATCTTGCCTCAGGCGATCCTTGATGCTCCGACACATGGCTGCCTGAACATCCACGCCTCGCTGCTGCCGCGCTGGCGCGGGGCCGCCCCCATCCATCGCGCCATCATGGCGGGCGATGACATGACGGGCATTTGCATCATGCAGATGGAGGCCGGGCTGGACACCGGCCCGGTGCTGCTGCGCCACGCCACGCCCATCGGGTCGGGCGAGACAACGGGCCAGCTGCATGACCGGCTCAGCCAGATCGGCGCGGCGGCCATCGTCGAAGCTTTGGACAAGCTGCCCGACCTGTGTCCCGTGCCGCAGCCGGACGCAGGCGTGACCTATGCCAGCAAGATCGACAAGGCAGAGGCCGCCATTGACTGGACCCGACCGGCCTCCGATATCGTGCGCCAGATCAATGGCTTGTCTCCCTTTCCCGGGGCTTGGACGATGCTGGACGGGGCGCGGGTGAAACTGCTGGCAGCGGCAGAGGCACCGGGCACTGGTGATGCGGGCGTCGCGTTGGACGACGCCTTGATGATCGCCTGCGGCGAAGGTGCGCTTCGGGTGCTGTCAGCGCAGCGCGCGGGTAAATCCGTTCAGGATGCAGCGATATTCCTGCATGGCCAGACCGTTCCGGCAGGCACGGTCTTTGGCGGTTAAACCTTGGCAGACTGCGCCTGTGCCCTCATACTCAGGGTCAAAGGAGACGCCCATGTTCCCGGTCCTGACCGGCACCGTGGTGATTGCGGGTATCGTCGGTTACCTGTCTGAAAAGACGGGCTACACGCGCAACGGCGTCTTGGCCTCCATCATCATCTGCGTCGGCGGCGCCTTCCTGTTCTATTTCATGAAGATCATGTTCGGCATCGGCTTTCGCACGCCGGCCTGGAACGCGATCGCGGCCTCTGTCGGGGCGCTGTTGCTGGTGCATGCGTCCTATCGCCCAGCCTCAAGACGCAAGCGCCGGGGACGTTAGAGCCATGTCGATCCTTTTTCTTGTGATCATCGGGGCGGCGGCGGGGTTTATCGCAACGCGGTTGATGGGGATCGAGGCGGGCATCATCCCGACCATCTCCATTGGCATCTGCGGCGCGCTTCTGGGCGGGCTGGTGTTGCGCTTCCTTTTGGTGCTGACGGGCGCTGCTGCCGGACTGGTGGGGGCTGTGCTGGGGGCCATTCTGCTGCTCGCGCTCTGGCGCTGGGGCACGCGGCGCTGATCCCGGCCCTGTGCGGGCACGCACTGATCCTATGCGGTGACCGGGATTGGCCGGTGTCGCGCGCAGCCCTAGGTTCTCTTTCAACGAAAGGGAGGACCCTATGGGCGAATTGCAAAACGGCGAATGGCACAGCGGCTGGTATGACACGAAATCCACGGGGGGCGAGTTTCAGCGCACCACCACCGGGTTTCGCAACTGGATCACCGCAGACGGCAGCGCAGGACCGTCCGGCGAGGGCGGCTTCAAGGCAGAGGCCGGGCGCTACCACCTTTACGTGTCTTACGCGTGCCCGTGGGCGCACCGTGCGCTGATCTTTCGCGCCCTCAAGGGGTTGCGCGACCTGATCACCGTCGATGTGGTGCACCCCGATATGCTGGAAGATGGCTGGACACTGCACGCGACCTTTTCCGGGGCGACAGGCGACACGCTTTACGGCAAGGAATTCCTGCGTGACATTTACACCAAGGCTGACCCGCAGGCCTCGGGCAAGGTGACGGTGCCGATCCTGTGGGACAAGCAGCGCGAGACCATCGTCTCCAACGAATCCTCCGAGATCATCCGCATGTTCAATTCGGCCTTTGACGGGATCACCGGCAACACCGACGATTACTGGCCCGAAGCCATGCGTGACGCGATCGAGCCGATCAATGACCGCATTTACGACACAGTGAACAACGGTGTTTACAAGTCAGGCTTTGCCACGTCGCAACGCGCCTATGACGCCGCCGTGCATCCCTTGTTCGACAGCCTCGACGGGATCGAAGGCATTCTGGCCGAGAACCGCTATCTGATGGGAGACAGACTGACCGAAGCGGACTGGCGTTTGTTTACCACGTTGATCCGTTTCGACATGGTTTATCACGGTCATTTCAAATGCAATCGCGCGCGAATCGTGGATTACCCGAACCTTTGGGCGTACACGCGCGAGTTGTATCAGTGGCCGGGTGTGGCAGAAACCGTTTTCATGGGTCACATCGTCCGCCATTACCACTACAGCCACGAAACGGTGAATCCGAACCGTATCATACCCATCGGTCCGTTGCTGAATCTCGCCGAGCCTCACGGGCGCGACCACATGAAGTGACGGCAGGGCGATGTATCAGTCAGGCGGCGGCGTAGTGTTCTGCGACCGCCGTCAGATCATCTGGTTTGGTGTCGCAGTGCAGATGCGCACAAGCATTTGGATACATGAGGAAAATGGACCCGTCGGAGAAAAAGTTCGACGCGGTCACGAACAGCAGGCGCGCATCTGGCTGCAACACGCAGGCTAGATCGCTGATCCCCAGCGCCGCACGGTCCTGGATGACGATATCGAGAATAATCACATCAAAGCTGGCCTCTTCGAGAGCGCCAAACGCGTCGAATTCCGTTGCGGCGATTGTGACATCGGCGCCGCTCGCCACGAGGCTCGTCTGCCACAATTCGGCCAACTTCAGGTTGCTCTGAACGATGAGAATGCGCACGATGCGTCCAATCGAAAAGGGAATGTTGCTTGGTCGAACTCAAGGTCCTTAGTACTTTTATAAATTTATTTTACAGATATGAACAAAGGGTTAACCTCACCTTCCGTGGCGTCGGCTAGACACCTTATGCGTAAACCTGGCGACAACCCGCCGATGCCGATGCCGGTTTTTTGCCGCCACTCAAGGCGCGATCTGCTTGCCCGCTGGTACCCCTCTGCTAGGTTGCGCGCAAACATCGCGCGGGAGGATATCATGCGTTTTTCGACCTTTATCGGGTCTGCCCTCATGGCAGTGGCCCTTGGTGCCCCGGTCAGAGCGCAGGATGTGCCCTGCGGTGGCAGTTTTTCGGGCTTTGTGAACGGGCTGGAGGACGAAGCCATCTCCATGGGATTTGATTCGGCCACCGTGACGCGTTTCTTCTCCGGTGTGCAGCAAAGCCCGTCGGTGCTGAAAGCCGATCAAAGGCAAGGGATCTTTCAGGATCCTTTCATCACCTTTTCCCGCAAGCTGATCTCGCAAAGCCGTCTCGACAAGGGGCGGCAACTGGCAGGCCGCTACTCTGATGTGTTTGCCCGGATCCAGCAGGACTATGGCATCGCACCGGGCGTGCTGCTGGCCTTTTGGGCGTTCGAAACCGATTACGGCGCGTTCCAGGGGGATTTCAACACACTCAACGCGCTGGTGACCCTGTCACACGATTGCCGCCGACCAGAACTGTTCCGGCCGCAGATTTTTGCCGCGCTGCAGCTTTTCGAGAACGGTGACTTCAACCCGTCGACCACCACGGGCGCATGGGCGGGCGAAATCGGGCAGGTGCAGATGCTGCCCAAGGATATCCTTGAAAACGGTGTGGACGGCGACGGCGACGGACATGTGACGCTTAAAACCTCCGCCGCCGATGCGCTGCTGTCCGGGGCCAAGATGCTGTCGCATCTGGGGTGGCGTCCGAATGAGCCGTGGCTGCAAGAGATCGAGCTGCCCGATGACCTGAACTGGTACGACACCGGCCTGCATGACACCAAAACCGTGGCCGAGTGGGAGCAGCTTGGCGTGCGCGGGCGCAACGGCCCGCTGGACGACGCGCGGCTTGATGCGTCGATCATCATTCCGCAGGGAAGCGGTGGCCCGGCCTTCATCGCCTATCCGAACTTTCGGGTATATTTCGAATGGAATCAAAGCTTTACCTACGTTCTGACCGCCGCCTACTTTGGCACTCGGCTGGAGGGCGCGCCGGTCTACGACGCGGGCAACCCCGAACCGGGCCTTTCCGGGGCACAGATGAAGTCGCTGCAAACCAAGCTTCAGGCGCGCGGTTACGATGTGGGGGAAGTGGACGGTATCCTTGGCTCCGGCACGCGCGATGCGGTGCGCGAAGTGCAGCGCGAACTGGGTCTGCCCGCAGATGCGTGGCCAACGGCAGATCTGCTGAACCGTCTCTAAGGACGCTTGCCAATCCAGCAGGGCGTTCCTCAGGCAATTGCCATTCAGGAATGCCCTGCGCGCTGCTTGACGCGGCGCCGTCCTGGCACCGCCCGCCTTTGATCTGGCGGGCGGTGGGGCGGTCAGGAAATGATCTCGAACTTCACCACGTCGACCATGCCGCGATCGGTGATCTTCAGCGCGGGAATCACAGGCAGGGCGAGGAACGCCAACTGCAAGAACGGCTCCTCCAGCGTAACGCCCAGAGAGGTTGCCGCGGCCCGCAGCTGTTCCAGCGCATCCCGAACCGCCTCGAACGGTTCCAATGACATAAGGCCCGCCACAGGCAGCGCCAGCTCTGCCAGCACTGCGCCGTCCTTGACCACGACAAAGCCGCCTTCGATATCCGACAGCCGGTTGGCGGCGACGGCCATATCATCGTAGGACGCACCGACGCAGGCGATGTTGTGATGGTCGTGGCAGACGGTGGAGGCAATGGCCCCCGCCTTCAGGCCAAACCCCTTCACGAACCCCGTGGCGATGTTGCCGTTCTTTCCATGCCGTTCGACCACGGCAATGCGGATCAGGTCTCGCGCCGGATCGGGTCGCTTGTCGCCATCCGCGATCTCGATGTCCTCGTGCAGATGATCGGTCAGGATCTGCCCCTCGCGGATGCCAATCACATCGGTTTCGACCTTGTTGCCGCGATGGCCAAAATCCGTGGCGCTGACGGTCGGGGCCTTCACCGACTGGCGGCCCACGGGCGGAACAATCTGGCGCGCGGCAAAGGCCGCGTCCGTCACCACCACGCCGCCTGCCATGACCATCTGCGCATCGCAGGCCTCAAGACTGCGCAGGGCCACGATATCGGCCCGCTTTCCCGGTGCGATCTGGCCGCGATCCTTCAGGCCAAAGGCCTCGGCGGCGGACAGCGACGCGGCGCGATAGGCGGCCAGGGGCGGCGTGCCCAGCCGGATCAGCTCCCGGATCATGTAGTCGAGATGCCCGTGTTCGCCGATGTCCAGCGGGTTGCGGTCATCGGTGCACAGGCACATGTAGGGCGCTGTGCGCTCGCTCAGCAGCGGTTGCAAGGCGTGCAAGTCCTTGGACACCGACCCTTCGCGGATCAGCACACGCATCCCCTTGCGCAGCTTTTCCAACGCCTCTTCGGCGCTGGTCGCCTCGTGCTCCGTGCGGATACCGGCGGAGATATAGGCGTTCAGATCCTTGCCCGTCAGCAGCGGGCAATGGCCGTCAATGTGCCCGCCCTCGAACAAGGCCAGCTTTTCCATGCAGCCGGTGTCGCGAAAGATCACGCCGGGGTAATTCATGAACTCCGCCAGTCCAAGGCCGGAGGCATGCCCCTTGAGCGCAGCGATTTCAGGCGCGTGCAGCTCCGCCCCGGCGGTTTCCATGTGGGTAGAGGGCACGCAGGAAGACAGCTGGACCTTGATATCCATCAGAGTGTGTTCGCTGG
Organism: Sagittula sp. NFXS13; assembly: GCF_040148795.1. Classification (NCBI taxonomy): domain Bacteria; kingdom Pseudomonadati; phylum Pseudomonadota; class Alphaproteobacteria; order Rhodobacterales; family Roseobacteraceae; genus Sagittula; species Sagittula sp. NFXS13. Next base: position 121,357 of record NZ_JAGEMH010000008.1, on the reverse strand, counting down.
CCTGCTGGAAATAGCGAATGCCGTCGGAGCCGATCACATTGGCGATCTCATGCGGGTCGCAAATGGCCGTGGTGACGCCGCGCGGACCGACGCAGCGGTCGAACTCGAAGGGTGTGACCAGCGAGGATTCGATATGCAGATGCGTGTCGATAAAGCCGGGCACAAGGATCAGGCCGGTGACGTCGATCACTTCGGCGGCGTCGTAGGTGTCCATGATGCCGACGATGGTGTCGCCGCAGATGGCAATGTCGCCGTCCAGCAGCTCGCCGGTCATCAGGTCAAAGATCTTGCCACCGCGCAGCACCTTGTCCGCCGGGGCGTCGCCCTTGCCTTGTGCGATGCGTGTTTCCAATGTGCTCATGAGGTCCGCTCCGATGGTTTTGCCAAGAACCTACAGGATGGCCGCGCAGGGAAAAGACCTCAGCGCGGGGTTTCTGTATTCAATGCGACCGACGCAGGGCGTCCCGACCCGCGTGGTGGCGGCCTGTCAATGTGTGATGTTCGGGTCGATGGGCGCGGTCGAAAGCGCCAGCGCCTGTTCGATGCGGCGTGCGATCTGCAACAGGCGTGCTTCGCCGCGCGGGGGGCCGATCAGTTGCAGGCCGACGGGCAGGCCACTTGGGGTGAAGCCCACAGGCAGGCTCAGCGCGGGCAGGCCGGTGAGCGTGGCCAGAAAGGCAAAGCCCAGCCAGTCGAGGTAATCCCTGGCCGGGTGGCCCGCGATCTCGGTGGGATACTCGATCTCGACTGGCAAAGGCGCAAGGCCGGTGACCGGGCAGGCCAGCACGTCATGCGTGGCAAAGAGATCCATCATCGAGGCGTAGCAGCGGGCGCGGGTGATATTGGCCTGCGCAATGTCGTCCACCGTCAGCGTGCCACCTTGGGCGATATTGGCGGCAAGCGTCGGTTTGAAGTGGTCAGAGACCCGCTTTGGCGTGACCTGCGCCTTGGTCCACATGCTCACGCCCCGCAGCGTCCTAAAGGCATGTTCAAGACCGGGGAGCTTTGGCCGATGCTTCGTCACGGTGAGATCGGAGGCCTGCACACGGGTCAGTGCCCCGCTGAGAACATCGCGGATTTCTGCGGTGACCGGCAGCTGGCCGAGGTCTTCAGAGAACGCAACGCGCACAGGGCCTGCGTCTTTCTGGCAGGCGTCGAGGAACCCGCCGCCGGGGTAGGACAGCGGGTCCAGCGGGTCAAAGCCCGTCATGGCGTCGAGAAACAGGGCCACGTCGGACACGCTGCGCGCCATCGGCCCCTCCACCCCGAAGGGATCAAAGCTGTCCGCACCCCCGCCAGAGGCCACGCGGCCCGGTGTCGGGCGCAGGCCCACGACACCGCAGTAGCTGGCAGGCGTGCGCAGCGAGCCGCCAAAGTCAGAGCCATGGCTGAGCCAGACTTCTCCCACCGCCAGCCCGGCCGCCGACCCACCGGAGGACCCGCCCGCGTTCATCCGGGTGTCCCACGGGTTGCGGGTCGCGCCAAAGACGGCGTTGAACGTGTTGGCGCCTGCGCCCATTTCCGGCGTGTTGGTCTTGCCCATGACGATGGCGCCACGTGCTTCCAGACGGGTGACGAGGGAATCGGAGCGTTCCGGGACATGATCGGCAAAGGCGGTGCTGCCCCAGGTGGTGCGGACCCCGGCGACGGGCGTCAGGTCCTTTATCCCGATGGGCAGACCGGCGAGCGGGCTGGTTTCATCCAGCCGTTGCGCAGCTGTGTTGGCGCGCTCCGGGCAGGGGGTGACCATGGCGTTGATCGCAGGCGAGGTCTCTTTTATCCGCGTCAGACTGGCAGCGACCAGTTCACTGGCGGAGACTTCCCCGGCGCGCAGCGCCTTGACCGCGTCGCAGGCGCTCAGGCCACAAAGGTCGGGGCCGGTGAAGGCAGGCTTAGCGCGCGTCATTCGGACCTGCGCAGAACATTTCATACAAAAGGCCGATCACGCGAGAGGTGTTCTCGTTTGCGAGGCTGTAGAAGATGGTCTTGCCCTCGCGGCGGGTCTTGACCAGACCTTCCTCGCGCAGGCGTGCCAACATCTGGCTGACGGCGGCCTGTCGGATGCCCAGCAGGGTTTCCAGCTCGCCCACGGATTTCTCGCTGCTGCCGAGATGGCAGAGAATCATCAGCCGCCCTTCGTGGGCCAGCGTCTTCAGGAACGCGGCGGCATTTTGGGCATTGGTTTCCATTTCTTCCGGCGGGGCCGGGGGCGCTTTGGTGTCCATGTCTCGATCTCGCTGCCTCACGCAATTGTCATATTATACAGCTTGTCATCACGGAAGGCGAGAACGGCTGAGGTCAGTGCCATGAGGGTGGAACTTGGAACGCGGTCGCGAACACGTGGTCATGTAGGTGGCTGGTTTCGGCGTGTCACCCCTCGTTCGGGATGATTTTTGCAGGCGCACAGAAAGCGGGGCGATCTTTTACGAGGAAAGGATTTGCTTTTCACGGGTCAGAAACAGCCCAAGCGCCACGAAAATCAGCGCCAGAGACACCAGAAACGGCGCACCGGGGAAGGGATCGCGGCCCGGCGCGGTGTAGGCGGCGAAGACCGATGTCATGATCAACGGCGACACCACAGAGGCCAGCGCCGCGGTCGAGGACAAGACCCCTTGCAACGCGCCTTGGCGGTCGGGGGTCAGCGAGCGGCTCATCATGCCTTGCATCGCGGGGCCGAGGGTGCCGCCCATGGCGGCCACGGGCGTCAGCGCCAGCACGGTCATGCCGTTGTCGATGAAGGGGATCAGCGCAAAGGCCGTCCCGGCACACAGCAGCCCGAACACGGCTGTGCCACCTTCGCCGAACCAGCGCAGCAGCAGGCGGATGATGCCCGCCTGTACCGCCGCGTAGGACAGGCCGAAAATGCCCAGGGAAATGCCGATGATGCTCGCGCTCCAGCCGAAACGAGCGTGACCGAAGAACGACCAGACCGCCGGATAGACGGCAAAGGCCACATGGTAGAGGAACATGATCGACATGCCGCGTGTGATACCGGGCATTCTGGACAGGGCCTTGAACGCGCCAAAGGGGTTGGCTTCGCGCAAGTTGAAGGGGCGGCGGTTCTCCTGCTTGTGGGTCTCGGGGAAGGCGGCCAGCCCCAGCAGCGTGTTTGCGGCGGCCAAGGCCCCGGCCAGCCAGAACGGCGCGCGGGTGCCGAATTCGCCCAGCAGGCCCCCGATGGTGGGACCAAGGACAAAGCCAAGACCAAAGGCCGCGCCGATCAGCCCGAAGCTTTGCGTGCGTTTGTCAGGCGGCGACAGGTCCGCCATGGCCGCGAAGGCCGTGGAATGGGTGGCAGCGGCAAAGCCCCCGATGATGCGCGCGATCAGCAGCACCGTCAGGTCGTTGGTCATCGCCATGACCACATAGTCCACCACCATCAGTCCCAGCGTCGCCAGCAGGATGCGTCTGCGCCCCACCGCGTCCGACAGGGCGCCCAGGAAGGGGGCGAACAGAAACTGCATCATGGCATAGGCCGTGGCCAGCACGCCGCCCCAGACCGCCGCGCCCGACAGGCCGCGATGGGACACCTCCGAGATCAGGTCCGGCATCACCGGCAGGATCAGCCCGATCCCCATGGCGTCGATGGCCACGGTCACAAGCAGGAAGACGACCGGCAATTGCAGTTTCGGCAGGGCCATATGTCAGCCGAGGTCCGTGGACGCTTTGGCGAAGGCGCGCGCCTCGTCCGGCGCGGTGCCAAGCGTGTTTCTGGCATCGAACAAGCTGCCGGGCAGCTCCGGGTAGGCGGTCAGAGCCAGCTCCGCCAGCGGCTTTCCGGTGGTGCGCGCCTGCGTGCAAAGTTCTTTGACTGCGGCCTGAGCCTTGGGGCGGGACATCTGGTCGGTCAGCGCAAAGGTCAGCGCCTCTGCCAGCAACAGGCCGCCGGTGCTGTCCAGCGTGTCCTGCATGGCTTGCTGGTTCGGCGACAGCGTTTCGGCCAGATCTTGCGCGTGAGTCATGGCGGCGGAGCAGGCAAGGATCAGCTGCGGCAGCACCAGCCATTCGGTGAACCACGCCGCCCCGTCGCGCTGTTGGCGGTGCAGGCTGGCGCCTTCGAGCGTGCTGTGCAGGCCCTGGGCATGGCGGGCGAGGGCCACGCAGGCCGAAGGCTGAACCGGGTTTTGCTTTTGCGGCATGGTGGAGGAGCCGCCGGAGCCACCCAGTGTGACCTCTGAGATCCCCGATTGCGTGGCGAGGATCAGATCCTCGCCCATTTTGCCCGCCGCCAGCGCGCACCGGGTGAACCATGCCGCGATGTTCAGCACAGGGGAGCGGTCCGCATGCCAGCTGTGGCCAGGATCGGTCAGGTTGAGTTTCTCCGCCAGATCGGCGCGCAGTTGAGCCGGATTGTCCCCCAGCGCAGAACCGGTTCCGGCCGCGCCGGACAGCGAGACATAGAGGTTTCCGCGCACGGCGTCTGCCCCCTTGGCCAGCGACAGCAGCGGCCAGCCCCATTGCGCCACCTGCGCCCCGAAGGATGTGGGCGTCGCGTGCTGCCCGTAGGTGCGCGCAGCCATGGGGGTTTCGGCGTGGGCCACTGCCAGTTTGCCAAGCGCCGTGACCGTGGCGGTCAGACGCGCGGCCTGTTGTGTCAGCGCCTGACGCAGCCGCAGCATCAGCGCGGTGTCCTGAATGTCCTGCGAGGTCGCGCCCCAGTGCAGGTAGGCGGCGTGCTCCGGCGCTTGCATCGCTTCGCGGAAGGCGGCGACCAGCGCGGGCGTGGTCACGCCGTTCTGCGCCGTGGCTTTGGCCAGCCCAACCGGATCGATCTGACATTCGAGACTGGCGCGGTGGATCGCGGCGGCGGCGGTTTCGGGGATGACGCCATGCGCGCCCTGAACTTGTGCCAGCGTGCCTTCGACCAGCATCATGGCGCGCACCTCGGCGCTGTCTGAGAACAGGCGGGCGGTGTCCCCGGTGGGAAACAGGCCGCTGAGGTGGATGCTGTCAAAGGGCGTTGCGGGCATATGTCAAAGTCCGTCTAGGTCGTGGGTCTGGCGCGCGATCTCATCAAGACGCGCGGCCAGCCGATCAGGCATGGAAAAGAAGGGCGAATGCGAGCTGTGCAGGTCGCTCACATCCTGTGGATCAAAGCGGTCTGCCATCACACGTTGAAAGGCGGGCGGAATGGCCCCGTCCTCGGTGCAGATGATGTAACTCTTTGGCAGGCTTTGCGATTGCTCGGTCAGCGCGATGGCAGTGTTGGAGGCGGCGGTGCTTTCGGGACACAGGTTCGCCACGGCGAACAGAACCGTCTCTGCCGGGCAATCGTGGTAAAAGGCATGGGTGCCCCCGGAGGTGTCGAAGGTGAAGCTGCGCTTGGTCCCCGAGGGGCGGATCAGTGGCACGAGCGGCTGTTCGTCCGCCTGCATCCGCATCTGGGACAGGCTGTGATCGGGCCAGGGCGTGTAGGCGCACAGATACACGAGGCGGCGAATATTGTCAGCTGACAATTCTGCGGCCTGCGTGATGGAATAGCCGCCCATGGAATGGCCGACGAGGATCGTGGGCTGGTCCAGATGCTCGACGATGCGCTGGCCGTAATCGCGCAGGCTGACCTGTTCGATGTCGGCGGGATCGTCGCCGTGACCTGGCATATCGATGGCAACCGCTTCGTGCCCCAAAGCCTGCAGGGCCGGGATCACATCGCGCCAGCACCATGCGCCGTGCGATGCGCCGTGGACCAGTAGGAAACGGGCCATTACGCGCCTTGTGCCTTGAGGAAGTCGCTGAGAACGCGGCCGTATTCCTCTGGGTTTTCGACGCAGGGCAGATGTCCTGCGCCACGGATCAGGTGCTTTTGCACGCCGGGGATCAGGTCGGCGGTCTCGAACACCAGATCGGGCGGGGTGGAGCCGTCCTCAGATCCTGCGATGGCCAGCGTCGGCAGGCGCAAGCCACTGGTAGAGCTCATGAAATCCGTGCCGGCGATGGCTGCGGCACAGCCGGTCCAGCCCGCGACGGGGGTGCGCAGGAACATCTGCTGCCAGCCGGGGAATTCTTCGGTCTGCTGGAAGGGCTGAGAGAACCAGCGGTCCATCGTGGGGTCGAGGATAAAGCCCAGCCCGTTTTCATTCACGGCCGCAATGCGGTCGGCCCACATATCGCGGGTGCCGATCTTTGCCCCGGTGTTGGACAGAACCATGGCGCGCACAAGGTCGAGCCGCTTGGCTGCCAGACCCTGGGCGATCATGCCGCCAATGGACAGGCCGACGAAGACCGCGTTTTTCATTCCCACATGGTCCATCAGCCGTTCGGTGTCGGTGATGAGCGCACCCATGGAGTAGGGGGCGTCGGGCACTTCGGACAGACCGTGGCCGCGCTTGTCAAAACGCAGGATGCGCAGACCCTCGGGCAGCAGGGGCAGGATCTTGTCCCAGAGCCGGAAATCCGTCCCGAGGGAATTGGCGAAGACGACGGGCATCCCGTCCTCGGGGCCGGTCAGCGCGTAATGCAGGCGAATATCGCCGATCTGTGCCATCTGCATGTATGGTCCTCCGGGTTTGCGTGCTGTGTAGCGGCTGTGCCCGCTGGAAGGAAGAGGATGGTTTGGGGTGGCTGTCGGTCGGGCGCTGTCAGGGGCGGAGGAAGCGGGTGGCGCTGGCAGTGGGGCGTGGCGCTGGCCTGCGGCCTCCCCCGGAGGTGTTGCGAAGCAAAGAAGCTGAGAAAGGTGGTTCGGTCCGTTTGGCCGAGGGGGAGATTTGGCAAGGCGCGCGCCTGTTGCCTTTTGACCCACGTCGGCAGGCCAGGAAGCCGTTTGCCTCTTCGCGGCGGGCAAGAGGCTCGTTCAACTCGTGGAAGCCATCATTCGCGCCGAGTGTGACCGGGACGACCATCGGGAAGACACATTCCGCGACGGGGCGGCGGCGAGACCGAACCGAGAGCCCCTGAAACCAAAAGGCCCCGCCGGGGTGGCGGGGCCTTTGTGTTGCGGGCGGTTCGCTTACGCGATCGCGACCAGCTCGATGTCGAAGGTCAGGTCCTTGCCGGCCAGCGGGTGGTTGGCGTCGAGCGTGACGGTTTCCTCGGAGACCTCTTGCACGGTGACGGGCATCACCTCACCGGTCTGGGTCTGAACCTGCAGTTGCAGGCCGACTTCGAGCGGGATGTCGTCGGGAATGTCGGCGCGCGGCACGGCCTGAAGCGCCTGCGGATCAGGCTGGCCGTAGGCTTCGTCCGCCGGGATCTCGACCTTTTTCTGGTCGCCGACGGTCATGCCGGTCAGCGCCTTGTCGAGGCCGGGAATGATCTGGCCGGAGCCGACTTCGAATTCCAGCGGATCGCGCCCGCGCGAGCTGTCGAACTCGGAGCCGTCCTGAAGGGTGCCGGTGTAATGAAGGCGCACGGTGTCGCCGGATTTTACCTGCGTCATGGGGTATCCTGTAGTCTTTGGGGAAGGGTTTGAGAGGCCGGTGCATCGCCCGGGTGCTCTGTCGATCCCCACAAAGATAGGGCTTGCTGTGCCAAATTGCAAACCGGGTGGCCATTTCCAAGCGGATCAGCTTAGGGTTTCGGTGAATTTTTTGCAGCAACAGGGGAGTTGTGCGGTGGCCAAGGTTTGCATTTTCGACGCCTACGGGACGTTGTTCGACGTGGCAGCAGCGGCCCGGGTTGCGGCGGAGGAGCCGGGGCGCGGGGCGCTGGCAGAGGTCTGGCCGCAGATCGCGGCGGATTGGCGGGCAAAGCAACTGGAGTATTCGTGGCTGCGCGCGATCACCGGGGATTATGTGACCTTTTGGCAGGTGACGCAGGATGGTCTGGACTGGGCGATGGCACGCGCGGGTCTGGACGACCTTGAACTGCGTGAGCGCCTGCTGGCACTTTATTGGGAACTGCCCGCGTTCAAGGAAGCGCCTTTTGTGCTGGCGCGGTTGCAGGCGGCTGGGGTGCGGTCCGCGATCCTGTCGAATGGCAACAAGGACATGCTGGAGGGCGCGGTGGACTCCTCGGGCCTTGGGAGCTTTCTCGAAGAGGTGATCTCGGTCGAGAGTGCGGGCATCTTCAAGCCGGCGCGAGCGGTCTATGACCTTGTCGGCGCGCGCATGGGCTGTGCGGTGAGCGATGTGCTGTTCGTGTCGTCCAATGGCTGGGATGTGGCGGGCGCGGCGGCCTATGGGTTCGAGACAGCTTGGGTGAACCGCGCGGGCGCGCCGGTGGACAGGCTGATGGCGGAGCCTGCGCATATTTTGAGCGATCTGAACACGATAGAGGACCTGGTGTGATGGTGACTTTCAAGACTTCGGACGGGGTGGACCTGTATTACACGGATGAGGGCGAAGGGGTGCCGGTGCTGTGTCTTGCCGGGCTGACGCGCGACGGGCGGGATTTCGATTTCGTCGCGCCGCATCTTCTGGATATGGGCGTGCGCCTGATCCGTATGGATTATCGTGGACGCGGGCGATCCGGCTGGGCGCCTTGGGAAACCTATCAGATCCCGGTGGAGGGGCGCGATGCGGTGGAGTTGCTCGATCATCTGGGGTTGGAGAAGGCGGCGGTTCTGGGCACATCGCGGGGTGGGCTGATCGCCATGGGCCTGGCGTTCGGCGCAAAGGACCGCCTGATGGGTGTGGCGCTGAACGACGTGGGCCCGGTGATTGCGGACGCAGGTCTGGACGTGATCAAGGGATATCTGGGCAAGGTGCCTGCGATGAAGACGCTGGACGAGGTGGCGGCGCGGCGCAAACAAGTGATGACGGGCTTTGATCTGCCGGACGCGCGTTGGCGCGCGGAGGCAGAGCGGCTGTTTGTGGAAACCGAGGACGGTCTGGCGCTGACCTATGATCCCAAGCTGCGCGATGCGGTCTTGGGCGGCGGGGCGCAGCCGGTGCCGGATCTTTGGCCATTCTACGACGCCTTGGTGGATTTGCCGTTGTGCGTGATCCGGGGGGCGAATTCCGACCTTCTGTCACCGGAGACCTACGCCGAGATGCTGCGACGCAGGCCCGACGCGGTGACAACCGAGGTGCCGGGGCGCGGGCATATCCCGTTCCTCGATGAGGCGGAGAGCCTCGCCGCGCTGCGCCGCTGGCTTGAGATGGTTTAGCGGCCTGTCGAAAGCGTCGAGGGGCGAGGAGTTTTTGCTTTGAGGCGTGCGAACGCAGGTGCAGACCGTTTTTTCAGGCAGCCCCTTGTCGTGCTTCGGGCTGACGCCGACAGGGCGCTGCCCCGCCTGAGACAGGGGCGGGGCGATCCGGGGGAGATGGCGATTCACCATGTGCTGCGCGGTTTTGTCGTTCTGCGTGTCCGTCGGCTTGTGTCGTCAGGACGCCTTGAATACCCACCTGTGCCGGTCTTCCATCAGAGAAGGCCCTTTGAAAAACCGCATCGCGCCAGCGTCGGGCGCTTTGTCGTAAAGCTTGGCTTCGGGGGCGGTCGCCAAGACGTGGGTCCCGGTCCGACGTCTCTTGCCCCGAAGTCCATTTCCGCGTTGGGGTTGCGGTGATTGAGGCGGATCAAACGGTCTCAAACCGGCAATGCGCTGCCGGGTGGTGAGGGACGGCAGTCAGCCAGACGCCGCAGCGTGCTTCGGCTTCTTTGCTGTCCAGATACTCCGGGGCGAGTGCCGAAGGGACGGGGCAGCGCCCCCATGCCGTCAGTCGAGATTGAACACCCGGCTGGGGTGCAGTTCACCCGCTTTGTAGCGGCCGACTGCGAGCGGCTTGCCATCCAGGCTGGCCCAGCATTCGTCGCCGTATTCGACGTTCGACGCGATGACCATGCCGGGATTGCCGTTTTTCAGACGTGTGGCGCCCTCATGCGTGGCGCGCAGTTCCGGCAGATCGGTGAGACCCAGTTCGAGGGGCTTGATGAAGGCGTCTAGGTCCGGGGTGCGGGCGAGCGCGTCGACCTGTTCGATGGTGATGGCATCGTCGAGCGTGAAGGGGCCGGACCACAGGCGGCGCAGGGTCAGAACGTGGCCATGACAGCCCAGCGTGTTGCCAAGGTCGCGCGCGATGGAGCGAACATAGCCGCCCTTGCCACAGGTCATTTCCAGCACCGCGGTGTCCGCATTGGGGCGATCAATGAGCAGGAGTTCGTCCACATAGAGCGGACGGGCGGCGATATCCATTGCCTCGCCATCGCGGGCACGCTTGTAGGCGCGTTCGCCGTCGATCTTGACCGCCGAGAACTGCGGCGGCACCTGTTGGATGTCGCCGACGAAGCCATGCAGCGCTTCCTTGATCTCGTCATCGGAGGGACGCTTGTCGCTCTCCGCGATGATCTCGCCCTCTGTGTCGTCGGTGTTGGTGGCTTGCCCCCAGCGTACCACAAAGCTGTAGGCTTTGAGCGCGTCGGTGATGTAGGGCACGGTCTTTGTCGCCTCGCCCAAAGCCACGGCAAGCAGGCCGGTGGCTTCCGGATCGAGGGTGCCTGCGTGGCCAGCTTTCTTCGCCTCAAGCGACCAGCGGACTTTGTTCACCACGGCAGTCGAGGTCATGCCTGCGGGTTTGTCGACGATCAACCAGCCGGAAATATCGCGGCCCTTGCGCTTGCGTGCCATGTCTTGCCTCTCGGGTGATGGAGGCGCGGGAGGTAGCAAGGGCGCGCTGGGCTGTCAATCGGCGGCGGCGGCCTTGGTTGTTTCGGGCGGATCGAAGCGCAGAATGTCGGCCCGTCGCGTGAGGAAGAGCGCGCCCGCCACGGCCCAGAGGTTCGCGGCCACGAAGGCGGCGACAATGCCGGGGAAGCCCGCGATGGTTGCGCCGAGCCATGCCAGCGGAACGTAGACCACGGCGATGCGGGACGCGGAGAGCCCCATGGACCAGAGCGCCTTGTCGCGTGCATTCATCGCCGCGTTGGCCGTGACGAGAATGCCGTAGCCAAAGAAGCTCAGCCCGCCCCATCGCAGGTAGGTGGTGGCGTGGTCCGCCGCGGCGCTGCCGTCGGTCATCACCTTGGCAAGCCACGGCGCGCCGAAGAAGAGGGCAGCGGCAAGGACCGCGCCGTAGGTCAGGCAGGTGAGGAAGGTCAGCCTGACCGCGCCTTGGGCGCGGTCGATGCGGTCTGCGCCCCAGGCCTGACCCACCACGGGGCCAATTCCGGCGGACAGCGCCAGCATCGGCACCATCAGCAGCGATTGCACGCGTGTGGCTGCGCCAAAGCCCGCGACCTGCGCATCGCCCAGCGTTGCGGCAGCGGAGGTTACAAGCGAGAGGCCCAGCGGGTTGATGGCGTTGGAGGCGGCGGCGGGGCCGCCGATGCGCGCGATCTTGGTCAGGCTGGCGCGCAGGCCCGTCAGGCAGCCTGGCGTCAGGGACAAACGTCCGCTGCGCAGGGAAAACAGCATCAGCCCAACGAACCCCAGCGCGCGGGCGATGAAGGTGCCGATGGCCGCGCCTTCGGTGTCGAGGGCAGGCACCAGCCACCAGCCGAAGATGAACACCGGGGTAACGGCGATGTTGATGATGGCTTGCAGCACCATGACGGTGGCGGAGATATGGCTTTCACCGCCCGCGCGGAACACGGCATTCAGCCCCATGCCTGCCACAAGGAAGGGGAAGCTGGCGCACCACCACGGGATGTAGGCCAGAACCTTGTCCTCGACCTCTCCGGTGGCGCCCATGAGGCCGTAGATCAACGGCGCGGTGAGCCAGAAGGCCAAGGCCACCAGCAGCCCGAGAGCGGTGGCAAAGATCAGCGCGTGCAGGCCGAGGCGCGCGGCGGTGGCATCGTCGTCGCCGTCACGGCCAAGCGCTTGACTGACCACTGCGGAGGTGCCCGCGCTAAGGCCGATGCTGAGCGAGGTCAACGCCACCGTCACGGGGTAGATGAAGCCCACGGCGGTCAGGTCGGCCTGCCCCGCGCGGGCGAGAAACGCCGCGTCGGCAAGCCCCACGGAAAGGGTGCCAAGGATGCCGATGCTCATCGGCGCGGAGACGCGCCAGAGCGCGCGGGCCACGGGGCCCTTGTTCAGGTTGCGATCTGCCATGAGGCCGGAAATGTAGCGCATGGACGCGAAGGCAAGGCTGTTTCCGAAGGGGAGCTGTGCGCCCCTGCACGCAGTCTAGGTCAGCACCTGCATCAAAGCGTCGAGCGCGAGGCGAATCGGCGGGTCGTGGCGTGCCTCGTGGTGGGACACGAGCCACTCGTCATGGGTCAGCGCGTCGATGACCGGAGACAGGCGGATGAGGCGCGGCTCTGTCGCGGCGGTGAAGTCCGGCAGCACCATGCGGCCAAGCCCCGCGAGGGTCAGATCGAGGCAGAGGCGCGGGTCGGTGGCGGTGGTCGCGATGGCGTCACCGTGGTGTGCATGCACCCATGCCTGTGAGGGCGGCAAGGGCTCGCCGGGGAGCGTCACGAAGCCGCTTGGCGCGTCGGGCAGGCCGTAGACCGCGTAGCTCACGCGGCGGGTGCGCTGTCGAGCGAGCCAGGGGTGATCCGGCGGGCGGTTGCGGATGCCGATGTCGGCCTCGCGGCGGGCGAGGTCAAGGCGGGTGTTGGAGGGGATGAACTCGGGCAGCCAGGTCGGGGTTGGCTGCGGGGGGAGGCGTTGCGCGAGACAGCGCGCCGTCCAGACCCCGGCGGTTATACGCACCCGGCGCGGTCCCGGTGTGCTGTCGAGATGGCGGCAGAGCCTACGTTGCAAAGTGGTCAGCCCGGCGGTTTCGGTGGCGAGGGCGCGGCCCTCGGCGGAGAGGGCGTACCCCGCCTTGCCGCGCAGGAACAGGCTGCGGCCTGTCTGTGCCTCGAGCCGGGTCATGCGCCGCGAGGCGGTGGGCAGCGGAACACCGGCCTCCCGCGCGGCGGCGGTGAGGTTGCCGTGCTCTGCCACGCGTTGGAACAGCGCCAGATCGTCAAGGCTCGGGGTTTCATTCATGAAAGTAGCGTTGCGCAAAGCGCGGCTATTTTCAACAGATGTCGGGTGTCAGCCTGTGGAATATGGCCCTTTGGCTTTCATAGGTGAAAACAATGCATCCGTTCCCCATCCTCAAAACCGTTTCCGATCAACCCGCCGGACCGGAGGCTGCGCACTTCGCGCGGCGGGTCGCAAGCCGTCGCAAATGGGCGCGGCGGCGGCGGCGATTGCAGGTTTTGGCAGGGGCGAAGCGGTTGTGTCGCTTGACGGGTCAGAGCAAAAGGGTCATGCCCATGCCGCCGTAATACAGCCGCGAGCGGTCCGCGTCCGTCCAGAAGCCCGGCCAGAGCGCGCCCATGGCATCGTGACGCCAGACCTGAATGCCGCAGTCGGCGGGCACGCTGTCGAAATCCGGCTCGTCACGGGTTTTCAGGCGCCCTGTCAGCCCCATGAAGCCATTGGTGAGAACCGTAAGGATCAGCGCCTCTTCGGGCAACATGGGCAGGCTGCGCCACCCCGTCGGGACGGGACAATCGGGAACGGTGTACCAGTCGCCGGAAAGAAAAAGTCTGCCTGGATCGTCCCGTCGAAAGCCAAGGCTGAACGCGCCCTGATTTTCCACGATGAAGGTGGTGTAGCCGCCTTTGTCCGTGCGCATGACATCCGGGCGCAGGATGCGGTCCTGGGTGGTAAGAAGGGGGGAGGCGTTGGGCGTAAAGGCCCCGACGCCAAGCGCGTCGGAGACTGAAACCACCGACGCGAGGCCCGCAGGCAGGCCGGGAGGATCAAGTCGGGGCGGCACTGGAAGATCAGCCCGTCCCGCCCAGGTCAGGACCAGTCGCAGCGCATCCTCGATGCTTTTCACCAACACGCCGAACTCTCCCAGGCTATGGGGCGCGAGTCAGCCTCGCGTCCCGGCGAAACGTTGCTGCCAATCCGCGCGTTCGTCATCCGTTATCTTACGGAAGGTCACGTCCGGCACCGTGAAAGCGTGTCCGGCGGGCAACAGTTCCAGCGCGGCGGGCACATCCGTGGGCCAGCTGTCGTCATCGGTCTGCATCGCCTTGAGCAGATCGGCGCAGGCGTCGGGGATAAAGGGCGCGGAAATCACCGAGTAGAGACGGATCAGGTTCAGGGCGAGGCGGATCTGCATCGCGGCCTGTTCCGGGTCGGTCTTGAAGGTGGTCCAGGGCGCGACCTCCTGCAGGTATTCGTTGCCCAGCACCCAGGCACCGCGCAACGCAGCGGCGGCCTTGCGGATCTCGATCGCCTCCATGTGGTGTTCGTATTCGCGGATCTTGGCGGTCATGTCTGCGATCAGCGTGGCTTCGGCCGCGCCGGGGGTGCCGCCCTCGGGCACCGCTTCGGAGAACTTGGAACGGCAGAATTTCGTCACGCGGGAGGCAAAGTTGCCCAGCACGTCGGCCAGATCCTTGTTCACGCCAGACTGGAAGCTTTCCCATGTGAATTCCGCGTCCGAGGTTTCGGGCACATGGGACAGCAGCCACCAGCGCCAGTAGTCGGCGGGAAGGATCTCCAGCGCCTGATCCATGAAGACGCCGCGCCCGCGCGAGGTGGAGAACTGACCGCCGTCATAGTTCAGGTAGTTGAAGGATTTGATGTAATCCACCAGCTTCCACGGTTCGCCCGAGCCAAGGATCGTGACCGGGAAGGACAGGGTGTGGAAGGGGACGTTGTCCTTGCCCATGAACTGGGTGTAGCGGACGTCGTCGGCGCCTTTGTCCGTGCGCCACCAGCGTTCCCAGTCGGTGCCTTTTCCGGCGTCGACCCATTCCTGACCACAGGCGATGTACTCGATGGGGGCGTCGAACCAGACGTAGAACACCTTGCCTTCCATGCCGGGCCAGGGTGCGTCGCCCTTTTGCACCGGCACGCCCCAGTCGAGGTCGCGGGTGATGCCCCGGTCCTGCAGGCCGTCGCCGTCATTGAGCCATTTCTTGGCAATTGAGGTGGTCAGAACGGGCCAGTCGACGCGGGTGTCGATCCACTCTTCGATCTGGTCCTTCATCTGGCTTTGGGCGAGGTAGAGGTGCTTTGTCTCGCGCATTTCCAGATCGGTGGAGCCGGAGATGGTGGAGTGCGGGTTGATCAGATCCACCGGGTCAAGCTGCTTGGTGCAGTTGTCACACTGATCGCCGCGCGCGCTGTCAAAGCCGCAGTTGGGGCAGGTGCCCTCGATGTAGCGGTCGGGCAGGTAGCGCCCGTCGGTCTTGGAATACATCTGTGTTTCAGAGACTTCGTGGATCAGGCCCTGTTCGTCGAGCACCTTTGCGAAGTGCTGGGTCAGGGTCTTGTTGGCCTCTGACGAGGACCGGCCGAAGTGGTCGAATGACAGGCGGAAGCCTTCGGCGATCTTGGACTGCACCTCGTGCATCTCGGCGCAGTAGTCGGCGACGGGTTTGCCTGCCTTGGTGGCGGCGAGTTCGGCGGGCGTGCCGTGTTC
This sequence comes from Sagittula sp. NFXS13, assembly GCF_040148795.1. Lineage (NCBI taxonomy): Bacteria > Pseudomonadati > Pseudomonadota > Alphaproteobacteria > Rhodobacterales > Roseobacteraceae > Sagittula > Sagittula sp. NFXS13. Next base: position 106,094 of record NZ_JAGEMH010000008.1, on the reverse strand, counting down.
GTCGGTGGCGCAGAGGTACAGAACTTCGTGCCCGCGGGCGCGCAGATAGCGGGCGTACAGGTCGGCGGGCAGTTGGGAGCCGACGAGGTTGCCCAAGTGCTTGATGCCGTTGATGTAGGGAATCGCGGATGTGATCAGGTGGCGGGCCATGGGATGTCCTCGGCAGAAATTCGGGCGCAGGTTTGGTGCAGGGAATAGCCGAGGCGGCGCGGCGTTGCCAGTGGGTAGCTCGGGATTAATCCCGAGCTGCGCGGGCACTTGACCTTTTGGCGCGGTGGATACCCCATCTACGAGGTGGTCGCAGGCTGTGACACTGCGTGCCTTGCCCGACCGCGGGGAGGGCATGCGGCGTGCCTTGTTCTAGGCCTTGCCGAGCCGTACGGGCGCGGGTTGCCCCGGCGGCGCCTGCTGGGGGGTCGGCGTCCACGCGGTTGCCTTTGTGCCGGTCCAGTGCCATGTGCTGGGCGGCAACATGCGGGCGCGCAACCGTTCCAGGCGCCATCCGGGGCGTGTCTCCATGTGGGCCGGATCGCAGCGCCAGCGGGTTTCGATCCCCGGTGCGCCGCCGTCGCCCGGCGTCAAAAGCAATCCCAACGGGATGTGTGGGCCGCTGGTCGCCCCTGTTTCGGCAGCCAGATGCAGACGGCGGACCGGTGTCATGCCCGGAGGCTCCGCCACTTCTGTGACGACAACCGGCGCGCCGCCATCTTTCAAGGCCTCTTCCATGGCCCACAACCCGTCGCGCCGCTGCTCTGGCGTTACGAACAGCACCCGGCCCGGTGGCAGGAAGGCCGCAACGGCAGGGGCGCAGAGCATCGTCCGGTCACGGTCGGCGGTGATCCAGATCAACGGCCCGTCGCGCCCTTGCAAGGCCCGTGCGGCGACTTGCAACGCCAGTGTACGCCGCGCCGCGCCGCAGATTTCATGCACGCGGGAAAGGACAAAGTCGATCCCCTCCACCAAGGACAGACTGGGCGGGGAGCGATGAGATCCACGGGTGAGGAGGGCGCTGGTTTTCATGCGATTCAGCCTAGCATGTTCACGAAGTGTTCTCAATTGCGCTGTAGGGGTCGGAGGCACGAAAGCTGTGGTGGTTGCGGGGAGGTGACGATGGGCGTCCTGTTTGACGTGTTGGCCGGAGGGGTGTGGACGCAAGCAATGCTGCACGTCCTGTGGCATGTCGTGCAACTTGGTCTGTCTGCTTTTGACAGGGTTAAGATGGATGCTGACATGACGGCGACCGTGGGGCTGATGCCTTTGGCGGGCAGTCGCTTCCTTGAACTTGCCGAGCCCTCGGGTCATTGTGTGCCAAACGCATGCAAACCGCAGGACATTCGATATGAAAATGAATCCGCTGGGCCGCACAGGTCTGATGGTCTCGGAACTGTGCCTTGGCACGATGACCTGGAGCAACCAAACCCCGGCGGAGGACGCCTTTGCCCAGATAGAACGCAGCTTCGACGCTGGGATCAACTTCATGGACACCGCCGAGATGTACCCGGTGAACCCCGTGGCGGCAGAGACCATGGGCAACACCGAAAAGGTCATTGGCGATTGGTTCGAAAAGACCGGGCGGCGCAAGGATTGGATCCTGGCCACGAAGCATTCCGGCGAAGGCAGCCATGCGCGTGACGGTGCGCCGATCTCGTCGAAGACCATTCGCCAGACGGTAGAGGAAAGCCTGAAGCGACTGAAAACCGACTACATCGACTTGTATCAGTTTCATTGGCCAAACCGTGGCAGTTATATGTTCCGCAAGAACTGGTCCTACGATCCATCCCAATCCGGCTGGACCAAACAGCAGGTCATCGAGGATATGGAAGATTGCCTTGGCGCGCTGCAGGCCGAGGTGGAGCGTGGCACGATCCGTGCGTTTGGCCTGTCGAACGAAAGCGCCTGGGGCACACAGATGTGGCTCGATGCGGCAAAGCGCGTGAACGGGCCGCGGGTGGCCTCGATCCAGAACGAATATTCGCTGATGTGCCGCCTCGCGGACACCGATCTGGCGGAGCTGATGGTTTATGAAGACGTGGCGCTGCTGCCGTTTTCGCCGCTGGCCGCGGGCTTCCTGACCGGCAAGTATCAGGGTGGCGCAGTGCCGGAAGGGTCGCGGATGTCACTGAACGACACCATGGGCGGTCGCAAGACGCCGCGCGCCTTCGAAGCGGCGGAGGCTTATCTGAAGGTGGCCGCAGATTTCGGGCTCGATCCGGTGCAAATGGCATTGGCATGGTCGGCACAGCGGCCTTTCGTGGCGTCCTCGATCTTTGGCGCAACGACAGTCGCGCAGCTGGAACACTTGCTGCCCGCTGCCGATTTGGCATTGTCGGAGGAGGTGCTGACGGCGTTGGACGAGGCGCACAAGGCGTATCCCATGCCGTATTGATGCGGCTGAGGGCGGGTCTTCGGCCCCGCCCTCAGGCCGAGGCGCGACCGGCGCGGGGCATCGGCATGGCGATTGGGCGTGGCCCGGTCAGGATGGCCTGCGCCTCAGGCCCCATCAACGCGCAAAGCGCGGCATCGTGGCTGAAAAGCCCGCCGGTGTAGGTGCCGTATGCAGGCAGGATCAGTCGCTGTGCATCCATCAGGAAGCAGGGCCGAGACAGAGCGGTTCCGCGCAGGCGCACGCGCGCTTTGGGATGGTAGTGGCCGGAGACTTCACCCCGCGGTGCGGCTGCCGCAATGTGGCGGAAGGTCAACGGGCCGCGCGTCAGATCTGCAAGATGCGCGCCGCCCAGAGCCACGGGGCCGGGATCGTGGTTGCCTTCGATCCATGTCCAGCGCCGGCCGGCTTGCAGGCGTGTGAGCCAGAGCAGGTCGTCCTCGGGCAGGCACTGGTCCAGGCCCGGAGCATCGAAACTGTCACCAAGACACAGCACCTCTGTCGCACCGGTCCACACCAGATCGGCGTTCAACCGGTCGAGGGTGGCGCGGGTCTCATAGGGGGGGAGTTGCGCGCCGCCCACCGCGGACAGCCGTGCGGACTTCCCCAGATGCAGGTCGGAGACAATCAACAAATCCGCGTCAGCCCAGTACAGGCCGCCGGAGGGCAGGGCCGTCAAGGCTTCCCCGGAGAAGGTGAATTCGTGGGTGTTCATGCTTTGTTTTTGACAGCCTCGCTGGGAAAGAGCAAGCCCGGAGGCCTCTGGAAAATGTGAGGCAAATGCGAGCGACTAACCGTTCGATGGGCTGTTCAAGTTGCCGTAGATACGGCCGGACATTCGATGTGTCGCGCAGGCGACAAGGGAATCTTCATGTTTTCAGTCCAGTCTCAAATGCATCAATTCACTCAAGCGCCTGAAAAAATGGCGTGGCCTGACATGATCAACGAAAGGGGAGAACATGCTCGGCTACAAGGTGGGCCGGTGACAACTTTTGACACGGTGGAGCTTGCCTTTGAGCTTAGTCCAGTTGCGATGCTTCTGGTCAACTCAAATGGGAAAATCTGCCTGACAAATCGCGAATTGGACAAGCTGTTCGGCTACGATGATGGCGCATTGATCGGTCGGCTCATAGAGACGCTGATTCCCGAGGGGATGCGTGAAGAGCATGTTGTGCTGCGCGATGCATTTGCCGTGTTGCCTGCCAAACGCCGCATGGGTGTGGACCGTGTCATAAACGGGCTGACTGCCACAAAGACCGTCTTGCCCATTGAATTGGGGTTGGAGCCGGTTTGCCTCGAAGATGAGGCCATGGTGATCGTCACGGCGCTGGATTTGCGGGCGCGCATGGCGGGCAAGGCGCGCATTGGCGCTATTCTGGACGCGGCGTCCTGCGCGATGTTGGTTGTGAACGGCGAGGGGCGCATCGAGTTCGTCAACCGCGCGGTCACGGAATTGTTGGGGTACACACCGCAGGAACTGCTGGGGGAAACGGTCGAGATGCTGGTGCCGCCACATCTGCATTCTGCGCATCAGGTGTACCGCCGAAGTTTCGCCAGCCTTGCCGATCAGCGCGCCATGGCGCCCGGGCGGACTGTTTGCGGTTGGCATCGCGATGGCTACGAGGTGCCGGTGGAGGGGAGCCTGAACCAGATCGAGGTCGATGGCGCGCGCAGCGTTGTGGTCACGCTGGTCGATCTGTCCGAACGCATTGCCACCGAAAAGTTGATGGCAGAACGGGCGCGGGAGCTGGAGCGGCTGAATGCCGATCTGGAGCAGTTCAATCGCTGCGTCAGTCACGACCTGAAGGCGCCGCTGTCGTCGATCGCCGGACTGCTCAGCCTGTGCCGCGAGGATCTGGTGGATGGCAGTTTCGATGATCTGGACAGCACGCTGACCCGCGCGCAGGCCATTGCAGAACGCAGCATAGGCGATATCGAAGAACTGTTGCGCGTGGCCCTGACCGCAGAGCGGGGCATCCAGAGCGCTCAGGTGGAGGTCGCGGCGCTGGTGACGCAGCTTTGGGAGGATCTGGGCGGCAGGCCGGAGGAATTGACGCTGACGCTGGCGCATACGGTCCCTTTCGACACCGAGGTCGCCACATTCCGCAGCATCCTGCGCAACCTTTTGTCCAACGCCCTACGCTATCGCGATCCCAGCAAGCCTGCCTTGCAGGTTGAGGTAAGTGCATGGCAGGACAACACATTTGTAGATTTCCTCGTGACCGACAATGGCCTTGGTATTCCGGAGGATTTCCTTCCCGAGGTCTTCGGATTGTTTAAACGACTGGGCGATCAGGGAGGATCCGGCATCGGGCTGAACCTGGTGCAACGCAATGTAGAGCGACTGGGCGGTGAGATCACTGTGACCAGCGTGTTGGGCGAAGGCGCGACGTTCAAGGTCCGCCTCCCCGTCGTAAGAGAGCAAGCAACATGATGCAGGCGTATATTGTCGATGACCGCGAGGTGGATCGCTACACAGCGCGGCGTCGCCTGTCCAAGTGCGGTCGATTTTCCGCTGTGCACGAGGCTGAAGATGGGCGAGCCTTTCTGGAGAAGCTGTTCAAGGACGTCTACCCGGTGGGTGAAAAGGGGCCGCTGGTCCTGATGGATATTTCCATGCCTTACATGGACGGGTTCGAGACGGTTGACGCGTTGCGGGCGCGCATGATCAAGCTGGGGTGGCCCGACAACGTTGTGGTGGTCATGGTTTCGTCTTCGAGTGCAGCCAATGACAAGGCGCGGGCGGCTGATATGCCATTGGTTCAGGGCTACTTTGAGAAACCGATCCGCAGTGGCGATGTGGACCAGATGCTGCGGTTGATGGATGGCTGCCCTTTACCCGGTTGAAGCAGGCGTGGGCCGCGCGGTGAGATCCACGGCGGCCAGGCCGCTTTCGTTCAGCAGGCGCGTGACTTCTTCTTCGAGCAAGCGTTCCTCGGCGGTGCCTTTGACCGGCACGCGACCGGGTTCGAGGAACAGCGGTGCCGCCAGCGGGGTCACGCGGTCCAGCCGGACATGGTCGATGCGGTCGCCGACGCGTTCACACATGTCTCGGATGCGGGAAAAGTCGACCAGCCCGCGCATGGCCTCTTCGCGGGTGATCTGCATCAGCAGGTGGTCAGGGTCATAGCGCAGCAGCGTGTCGTACAGGATGTCCGACGACATGGTCGCCTGCCGCCCAGTCTTGCGCTGGCCGCCCAGCTGGCGCTCGATCAGCCCGGAGATGGTGGCAGAGGCGCGAAAGGTGCGTTTCATCACGGCATTCCCCGCCAGCCACCCGTCCAGCCCATCCTCCAGCGCTTCGGCGTCAAACAGGGGGCGGGGGTCGACAACGGCGTCCAGCCCCCAGATCAGGACGGCGTAATCGGTGGCCACAAAGCCCATGGGGGCAAGGCCCATCTCCTCCATCCGTTTGGTCAGGAGCAGGCCGAGCGTCTGCATCGCGTTGCGCCCGGCAAAGCCATAGGCCACAAATTGCTCGCGCCCGTCATGGGGGAAGCTTTCCACCAACAGCCGCCCCGGTTGGGGTAGTCGGGAGCGGTCGCGTTGCAGGCGCAGCCAGTCGGCGGTGTGGCGCGGCAGCTGCGGCCAGTCCTCTTGCTGAAACAGATGCAGGATACGGTCGGACAGTTGCGTCGATGTGGCGAATTTCGTGCCCATGAAGGTGGCGATCTTGGGCTTTTTATGCGCGTCGCGGCTGACTTCGACGGTGAGTTCGCGCAATCCTTCGTAGCGCACGATCTGACCGCCGATCAGGAAGGTGTCGCCCTTGGTCAGCGAGGCGGCAAAGCCTTCTTCGATCTCGCCCAAGGGGGCACCGCCACGACCGCGCCAACGGACCTTCAACGTGTCGGTGTCCTGGATCGTGCCGACGTTTTGCCGGATGCGGACGGCGGAGCGCGGGTCACGCAGCTGCCACATCCCGTCCTCGCGCTGCTTCAGGCGCTGCCATTGGTCATAGGCCCGCAGGGCGTAGCCGCCGGTCGCGCAGAAATTCAGGCAGGCGTCAAAGGCATCGCGCGTCAGCCCGTGATAGGGGCCGGCGGCGGCCATCTCCGCATACAGATCGTCCGCGTCGAAGGGACCGGAGGCAGCCGCGATCAGGATATGCTGACACAGCACGTCACGCGGGCCGGGGCCACGTGGCTCACCATCCAGATCATGCGCCTTCACCGCCTCCAGCGCGGCCACGCATTCGACGATTTCAAAGCGGTTGGCGGGCACCAGCAGCGCCTTGGACGGCGCGTTGTAGCGGTGGTTGGCGCGCCCGATCCGCTGCACCAGCCGTTTGACGTTCTTCGGGGCACCCACCTGGATCACCAGGTCCACGTCACCCCAATCGATCCCCAGATCGAGCGAGCCGGTGCAGACGATGGCGCGCAATTGCCCGGCGACCATGGCAGCCTCGACCTTTTCACGCTGGCCACGATCGAGCGAGCCGTGGTGGATGCCGATGGGAAGGCTGTCCTCATTTGCCAGCCAGAGGTTGTGAAAGAAGATCTCGGCCTGTGCGCGCGTGTTGTGGAAGATCAGCGTCGTCCTGTGCTGTTTCACCTGCTCCAGCACCGCCGGGATGGCATAGGCCGCGCCGCCGCCTGACCACGGCGGGGCAACATCCGTTTGCAGCATGGAGATGTCGGGATCAGGGCCGGGGTCGGCCATCAGGATTTCGGTCGGGGTCTCGCCGTGGGACATGAGCCGTGCGATGGCTTGGGGGTCTTCGACCGTGGCGGACAGGCCGACGCGGCGCAGATCGGGCGCGAGCGTTTGCAACCGGGCAAGTGCCAGCATCAGCTGATCGCCGCGTTTGCTTTCGGACAGGGCATGAATCTCGTCGATGATGACGCGCTCGACACCGTGAAAGGTGCGGGCCGCATCCTCGTAACTGGTGAGCAGGGCGAGCGATTCCGGTGTGGTCAGCAGGATGTTCGGCGGGTCGGCGCGCTGGCGGCGTTTGCGCGAGGAGGGGGTGTCACCGGTGCGGTCTTCGACGCGGATCGGCAGGCCTGCCTCCTCGATGGGAATCAGCAGATTGCGCCGGATGTCCGCCGCCAACGCCTTGAGCGGCGAAATATAAAGCGTGTGAAGTCCTTGGCGCGGAGCCTCTGTCAATTCGGCCAGCGTGGGGAGAAAACCGGCCAGCGTCTTGCCGCCGCCAGTTGGTGCGATCAGCAGCAATTGGGCCGCGCGGGACCGGTCGAGCATGTCGCGTTGGTGCGGGTGCACGGACCAGCCGCGCCCGTCGAACCACTCCTGCAAGGCTTTGGGTAATTCTGTCATGGCGGATAGATAGGCGCGTGCGCAGGAAAAGCGACAGCTGGTTTCGCGTCATGCGCCCACAGCGGAAAGCCGACGGGTCGATCCTGACGGAAGGGGATCGCCTCAAGCCGGCGGGTCAGGCGGACTTGAGCGACGCGGTGTGCTGGGCCGCCGCCGTTTTGGAGGGCGTAGGAGGTCGCGGCAATGTGGTGCTGGTGACCGATGGGACTTATACCTGCGGCGGCAGCCCTTGCCAGCGTGCCAACCGACTGTTGCAGGTCGCGGCGAGGATTGCATTTGGCAGCGTGAATGCGCAGCGCGGGTTAAACGGTTCATCTGGCGTGGGCGGGGCCCTGTCAGGGGGGGCGCAACGCAAAGGCCCCCGCGTTTTCACGCGAGGGCCCCTTTGTCTTGATCGAGCTCGCTTACTGCGGGATTTCCGCGTTGAGCCCTTCGACGTAGAAGTTCAGGCCCGCCAGATCAGCGTCAGACGCGGTCTCGCCCTCGGCCAGCCAGACCGAGCCGTCCGCCTTGTTCAGGGGGCCGGTGAAAGGATGATACTCGCCCGATGCGATGGACTCTTTGAGCGCCAGCGCCTCTTCCTTGATGTCCGCAGGCACGGCGTCGGTGATTTCGCCGATGCCCACCATGCCAGCGCCGATGCCGGCCCAGGTGCTGGAGCTTTCCCACGTGCCATCCATGACCGCCTGCACACGCTCGATGTAGTAGGGCGCCCAGTCGTCGATGATCGAGGAGACGCGCGGGCTTGGCGCGTAGTCGAACATATCGGAGGCCTGGCCGAAGGTGATGACGTCACCGGCTTCCTGCGCGGCGGCCTGCGGCGCGGTGGAGTCGGTGTGCTGCAAGATCACGTCGGCACCGTTTTCGATCAGCGCCTTGGCAGCGTCGGCTTCCTTGGCGGGGTCAAACCACGTGTAGGCCCAGATGATCGAGAATTCGACATCCGGGTTCACTTTCTTGGCGTGGATATAGGCGGAGTTGATGCCGCGGATGACCTCGGGGATCGGGAAGGACGCGATGTAGCCGATCTTGTTGGTTTTGGTCATGGAGCCGGCAATGTGGCCCTGAATGGCGCGGCCTTCGTAAAAGCGCGCGGAGTAAACGGACACGTTGTCAGCGGTCTTGTAACCGGTGGCGTGCTCGAACTTCACGTCCGGGAATTTCTCGGCCACGGCGACAGTCGGGTCCATGTAGCCAAAGGATGTGGTAAAGATAATGTCCGCGCCGGACAGGGCCATCTGGGTGATGGCGCGTTCGGCATCTGCGCCTTCTGGAACGCTTTCCTGATAGATGGTCTTCACCTTGTCGCCAAATTCGGCTTCGACTTTCTGGCGGGCCTGATCGTGCTCATAGGTCCAACCGCCGTCACCCACCGGGCCGACGTAGATGAAGCCTGCGGTCACGGGATCGCCGTGGCTTTCGGCGAAGGCTGTGGTGCCCAATGTCAGGGCGAGGGCGGCGGTGGTCAGAAGAGTGCGTCTTTGCATTTGGTTAGCTCCCATGGGTGGTCTTTTTGATGATTGCGATGTTCGGATGACTTTGCAAGGCGACGGGGCGCCTGGCCGTGGAACGGGCGAGGCCCCGGGTCATGAGGCTGCGTGGAATGGGCGCCCAAGCGAGGCAGGTGCCCCGTGTTTGCCCACTGCCGAGATCACCACCAGAACGAGGATGGTGACAAGGTATGGCGAGGCGGACAGCAGCGCCACAGGGACGTCGGCCCCGGCGGCTTGAAGGTTGAGCTGTAGCACGGTGACGCCGCCAAAGAGATACGCGCCGATCAGCACGCGGCCGGCACGCCAGGAGGCAAAGACCACCAGTGCCAGCGCGATCCATCCCGCGCCGGCGGTCATGCCTTCTGTCCATTGCGGCACGCGCACGAGGGACAGGTAGGCCCCGCCAAGCCCCGCACAGGCGCCCCCGAAGAGGATCGCCAGCAGGCGAATGCGCACGACCTTGTAGCCGAGCGCATGGGCGCTGTCGTGGCTTTCACCCACGGCGCGCAGGATCAGCCCGGCGCGCGTGAACTTCAGAAAGGCCCATGTTGCGACGACCAGCGCGAGCGAGACGTAGACCATGATGTCATGGCTGAACAGCATGCGCCCAACGATGGGCAGATCCGAAAGCGGCCCAAGGTCGAGCTTTGGCAGGGTCGGGGATTTGATGCCCTCATAGGGTTTGCCGATCAGGCTGGACAATCCAAGGCCGACCAGAGTCAGGCCAAGGCCGGTGGCCACTTGGTTCGACAGCAGGAATTGCGTCAGCAGGCCGAAGGCGAGGCTCAGCGCCGCGCCTGCCACGGCGGCGGCGACGAAGCCCACCAGCGGCGAGCCGGTGTTCACCGCGATGGCAAACCCCACCACGGCGCCGGTGATCATCATGCCCTCGACCCCGAGGTTCAGCACGCCGGATTTTTCCACCACCAGCTCGCCAAGCGCGGCAAGAAGGATGGGCGTGGCAGACACCATGATGGAGGCCACAAGGAGGATCGGGTTGATCGAGCTCAGGTCCATGAGGGTGCCTTTTGATGGTAGGGAAGAGCCGTCCCGTCGGGCAGGCGCGCGACTGTTGAAGGATCAGAGAGATATGGGTTCATGCCTTTGTCCCCTGTCCGATGCGGATGCGGAAATTGGTAAAGACATCCATCGCGAGCAGAAAGAACAGCAACATGCCCTGGAACAGTTGGATCGCGGCGGCGGGCAGGCCGAGCATCAGTTGCGCAAGCTCGCCTCCGATATAGGTCAGCGCCATGAGCAGCCCGGCCAGAAGGATGCCAATCGGGTTCAGGCGACCAAGGAAGGCCACGATGATCGCGGTAAAGCCGTAGCCGGAATTGAAGTCGATGCTGATTTGACCCGCGGGGCCTGTGACTTCGAACATGCCGGCCGTACCGGCCAGCGCCCCGGACAGACCGAGGCAGAAAAGCACCATGCGGGCGGGCTTCACCCCGGAAAAGCGCGCGGCGCGCGGTGCCTCGCCGGTGAGGCGGACCTGGTACCCAAGAATGTGGCGGCTCAGCAGGACATAGGCAAAGATCACGGCGATGAAGGCGGCGATGACGCCCCAATGCGCGCCCGTGTTGGATACAATTTCGGCATTGTGGGCGGCGTCCCACTGTTTGAAGTTGCGCGATCCGGGAAAGCCCATGCCCTCGGGGTTGCGCAGGAGACCGGTCGAGACCGAGCCCAGAAGCGTTTCCGCAACATAGACCAACATCAGGGATACGAGGATTTCGTTGGTGCCCAGCCGCGTTTTCAGAATGGCCGGGATCATGCCCCAGGCCCAGCCGCCGAGTGCGCCTGCAAGGATCATTAGCGGAAAGATCAGTGGGCTCTCTGACGGGTAAAACGCCAGTCCGGCCCCTGCGCCGCATATGGCGCCCATGATGTACTGACCTTCGGCACCGATGTTCCAGATGCCGGCGCGAAACCCTATACTGAGGCCAATGGCGATCAGGATCAGCGGGCCCGCCTTGACCAGAAGTTGTGGTCGCGAATAGGCGGCGAACTGCGGGTGGAACAGCGGGTCCCAGAACAGGGTGCGGATGGCCTCGAACGGGTTTGCGCCGAGAGCTGCAAACAGAATGCCGCCGACGATCATGGTGAGCAGAACAGCAATAACCGGCGTTAGCGCGGATATCAGCCGCGACGGTTGCGGTCGTTTCTCAAGACGGATCATGCGGTGGCTCCGATGGAGGAGGGCAAAGGTGAGTATTTGGAAAGCAGACACGCTTGGCCTTGGGCCGCTGGTTCTTCTGTTCCACAAATACTCAAAGCGACGCTGCCACGGGTGCTGAGGTCCGGGTCACGCATGAGCGTCTTCCATATCTTCGGCACCACCCATCATCAGGCCGATCTGTTCGATGTTCAGCTCGGCCACGGGGCGGATTTTGGACAACCGGCCCTCGTTCAGGGCGCCAAAGCGATCAGAGACTTCCATGAGTTCGTCCAGATCCTGACTTATGACGACCACTGCTCCGCCGCGGGCGGCCACGTCCAGAATGGCTTGTCGGATAAAAGCGGCGGCGGCGGCGTCAACGCCCCAGGTGGGTTGGTTCAGCACCAGCACATCTGGCGCCTGCGCGATCTCGCGGCCCACGACGAACTTCTGCAAGTTGCCGCCTGACAACGCGCGGGCGGCAGTGCTGGCCCCCGGCGTGCGCACGTCGAATTGGGCAATGACCTCTTCGGCAAAGCTGCGGGCCTTTGGCCAAGAGATAAAGCCGTTCGCCATCAGCCCTTTGCGCTGGGCCGCGGTAAGCACGGCGTTCTCTGTCAGGCTCATGTTTGGCGCGGCAGCGTGGCCAAGACGTTCTTCGGGACCGGTCAGCAAGCCTTCGTTGCGGCGGTACACCGGGCCGGTCTGGCTGATGTCCTGTCCTTTGAGGAACAACGTGCCCTTCGGCGCGCTGCGTTCCCCGGTGAGTGTATCGAGCAACTCGTCCTGCCCATTGCCCGCGACGCCGCCGAGGCCGAGCACTTCGCCCGCTTGCACGGAAAAGGTGATGTCGCGCAGCGGCGTGCCGAAGGCACCGGGCGCGGGCAGGGAGAGGGCGCGCGCCTCCAGCAGCACGGCGCCTTTTTCAGTATCACGCGCCACGGGGGAGGCAAAACTGCTGCCGACCATCAGTTCGGCCATGGCGCGGGCGGTGGTCTCCCTGGGGGTGCAGGTGCCCACGTTCTTGCCCAGACGCAGGATGGTGGCGTGGTCACAGAGGGTCCGTATCTCTTCGAGCTTGTGCGAGATATAGAGGATCGAGGTGCCCTCGGCCTGTAATTTGTGCAACGTTTCGAAGAGGATATCGACCTCTTGCGGGGTCAGGACAGAGGTCGGCTCATCCATGATAAGCAGGCGGGGATCCTGAAGCAGGCAGCGGATGATCTCCACCCGCTGACGTTCACCGGCAGACAGCGTTCCAACGGTGCGCGAGGGATCAAGCGGCAGGCCGTAAGCCTCGGACACGTCACGGATCTGGCGGGCGAGGTCGCGCAGGGCGGGGGGTGTTTCCATGCCCAGCGCCACATTTTCCGCGACCGAAAGTGCGTCGAACAGCGAGAAGTGCTGGAACACCATGGCGACGCCATTGCTGCGCGCCTCCGAGGGTTTGGTTGGCGCGAAGGGCCGATCGTCCAGCGTCATGGTGCCGGTGTCGGGCTTTACCAGCCCGTAGATCATCTTGACCAGCGTGGATTTACCCGCGCCGTTTTCACCAAGAAGCGCGTGGATTTCGCCGCGCCCGATGTCGAAGGACACCTGGTCGTTGGCGATCACGCCGGGGTAGGCCTTGGTCAGGCCATCGATGCGGAGGAGGGGGCTGTCCACGTCTCATCCTTCTGTCTGTCGCGGCTGAATGAGGCGCTGAGTATCTGGCCTGCAACGCCGATGGCAATGGCTTGAGGGTGTTTGCCCAGATGTTTTTGCCCAATCGGGCAGCAGATGCGGTTTATTTGAGCATCAGTGTGGCCCAAAGCGCGCAAGCGTCGGATGAACCTCGCCTTTTTGGTGTCCGACCCGATCAAACCGCAGAAGGCGAACCCCCGTGAAAGCGCCGCGTCGCAGAGGGCCAGGTCAAGCGCGTGGCTATAGGTCAGGATCAGGTGCTCCGCATGTGCAGGCGCATGTGCCATGAGCCGCGCCGGGTCGGCGGTTGGGATGGGCGTGACACCTTGGGGAATCGCATCGGGGAAGCGGTCCGGCGCGGTGTCGATCCATGTCAGCGCGAGCTGCGGCACAGGGCTGAGCACGTCGACCAATGCGCGGCCCACATGACCCGCGCCCCAGATCCACAGCGGACGAGAGGGCGTGCTGATCGGCTCCACCATCCAATCGCCAATGCGTTGCGGCGCGGGCGCTGACCCTTGGGCGCGGGCGCGGTCCAGCAGGCGGCGCACGGCAAGGGGCATGTCGCCGGGACCACGAGCGAAGGGCGCTTCGGGCGGCAGGGTCGCAGCGGTGAAATGTTCCGTCAGCAGGGTGACGGCCCCGCCGCAGCATTGGCCAAGATTGGGGCCGAGGGGGTGCCTGGTGAACCCGTCGCGGGCGAACGCCTGTTGCGCGGCGTCCAATTCCAGTGCGCCGCCGCCGATGGTGCCGCTCTGGCCCCAACCGCCGCCGTCGCGCCAGACGAGAAGCGCTGCGCCGACCTCCCGCGGGGTGGACCCGGCGGTTTCGGCGACAACGACGCGGGCAACTTCGCCATGGGCGTCCACGGCGGCACGCAGACTGTGCAGATCAAAGCTCATGCAGCAGTGCCTGTGGCGCGCAAATCTTGCAGCGCCGTCAGTAGGCGTTCTGGCGTGGCCGGGGCGTCGAGGGCTGGGTAGGCCTTTCCAGCGGCCGCCAAGGCGTCGGACAGGGCAAGGAAAGCGGAAATGCCCAGCATGAAGGGCGGCTCTCCCACCGCTTTGGACCGGTAAACCGTGGGCACATGGTTTGCCCCGTCCCAAAGCGCGACGTTGAAGATGTCCGGCCGGTCAGAGCAGGCGGGGATCTTGTAGGTGGAGGGGGCATGGGTGCGCAGGCGGCCCTTGCCGTCCCAGACCAGTTCCTCGGTGGTGAGCCAGCCCGCGCCTTGCACATAGCCGCCTTCGATCTGACCACGGTCGAGCGCGGGGTTCAGGCTCTCGCCGCAGTCGTGCAGGATGTCGGTGCGCAGGATGCGGTTTTCGCCGGTAAGCGTGTCGAGCACTACCTCGGTACAGGCCGCGCCGTGGGCGAAGTAATAGAAAGGCCGGCCCTGTCCGGCAACGCGGTCCCACGAAATGTCCGGTGTTTTGTAAAAGCCGGTGGCGGAGAGGCTGACGCGCCCCTGATGGCAAAGCGCGGCGGCTTCGGCAAAGGTGAGGCGCGTGTCGGCGGTTGTGACATGACCGTCGGCAAAACTCACATCGCTGGCGTCGCCACCGTATGTCTCGGCGACATGGGCGGCCATGCGGGCGCGGATGGTCTCGCAGGCGATGGCCACAGCCGCACCGTTCAGATCCGCCCCGGAGGAGGCCGCCGTGGCGGAGGTGTTCGGCACCTTGGCGGTGTCGGTGGCGGTGATGCGGATGGTCTCCAATGGCACGCCGAAGCCATGCGCGGCCACTTGGGCGACCTTCTGGAAAAGGCCCTGACCCATTTCCGTGCCGCCGTGGTTCATGGCGACAGATCCGTCGTGGTAGACGTGGACCAAGGCACCGGCCTGGTTGAGGTGGGTGAGCGTGAAGGAGATGCCGAATTTCACCGGGGTCAGCGCAAGCCCGCGTTTCAGGATCGGGTTCTGCGCGTTCCACTCTGCGACCGCCGCGCGGCGGGCGGTGTAGTCGGCGCTGCGGACAAGTTGTTCTGTCAGCTCATTGAGGATGAAGCCCTCGACCGGCTGACCATAGGGGGTGGTCTGCACCGAAGGCGTTTCCGGCGGAGCCTTGCCCGGCGGCGTGTGGGACTGCGCCCCGCGCGAGGTCATATCCTCGTTGGGGTCAGGGGCCGGCGGCGCCTCCTGCGGAGTGGGCGGTTTGGTGTGGGCGATGTGGTCCGCGTAGTAGTTGCGTTGGCGTACCTGCAGCGGGTCCAGCCCAAGGTGATGCGCGATGTGATCCATCACACGTTCGATCCCCAGCACGCCCTGCGGCCCGCCAAAGCCGCGATAGGCGGTGGCGGATTGGGTGTTGGTCTTGAGCCGGTGGCTTTCGATACGCGCATGTTCGAGGTGGTAGGCGTTGTCCGCGTGCAGCATGGCGCGGTCGGCCACGGGCAGGGACAGATCCATCGCCCAGCCGCAGCGGGTGTAGTGGGTGAAGTCCACGCCGCGCAGCCGGCCGTCCTCGTCGAACCCGGCGGTGTAGGCGATGCGGAAATCGTGCCGCTTTCCGGTGATCGTGAAATCGTCGTCACGGTCGTAGCGCATCTTTGCCGGACGACCGGTGGCGTTTGCGACCACGGCACAGGCGATGGCCAGCGCGTTGCCCTGGCTTTCCTTGCCGCCAAACCCGCCGCCCATCCGGCGGGTTTCCACGCGCACATCATGCATGGACAGGCCGAGGGCGTGGGCGACCTTGTGCTGGATCTCCGAGGGGTGCTGGGTGGAGCTGTGCACATGCAGCCCGCCGTCGTCCATCGGCAGCGCGGCGGCGGCCTGACCTTCGAGGTAAAAGTGCTCTTGTCCGCCCATGTCGATCTGGCCGTCGATCTTGTGCGGCGCGGCGGCGATGGCGCTGCCCCTATCGCCCTTGGACCAGATCACCGGGCCGTCTTCGAACCGACTGTCGGCGGCGAGGGCGTCCTCGATCGTCAGGATCGGCGTGTCTTCGTCGATCTCCACGCGGGCGCGTTGCGCGGCGCGGCGGGCGGCATGGTGGCTGGTGGCGGCCACCAGAAACAACGGCTGGCCGAGATAATGTACTGTGCCGTCGCTGAGCAGCGGTTCGTCATGCGCCGAGGGCGAACAATCGCAATCAGAGGGCAGGTCGCCATAGGCCCAGACCTGCACGACACCGGGCGCGGCGCGCACCGGGTCGAGATCCATGGCGGTCAAACGGCCCCGGGCGATGGGCGAGAGGCCGAAGGCAAGGTGCAGCGCGTTGGCGGGCAACGGGATGTCATCGACATAGCGGGCAGCGCCGGTCACATGCAGTTTGGCGGCGTCATGGGGAAGCGGTTTGCGAATGCTCATGCGGGCGCTCCTGTGAGGCGGGCGTTGGCGCGGCGTGCGATCATGGCGTCACCTCCAACACATTGGTGGTCGCTCCGAGGTCTTCGAGCAGGGCGCGCGACAGCATATTGGCGGCGGCGCTGATGCGATAGTCGGCGGAGGCGCGCATGTCGGACAGGGGTTGGAAGTCCCTGTCCCACGCGTCGAGCGCGGCGATCAGGGTTTCCTTGGTCCAGGGCATGCCTGTGATCGTGCTCTCCACCGCGCGGGCGCGTTTCGGGATACCCGCCATGCCGCCAAAGGCGATGCAGGCGTGGGCCACGATGCCGTCTGTGACGGTGATGTTAAAGGCCCCGCAGACAGCCGAGATGTCTTGATCGAAGCGTTTGGAAAGCTTGTAGACCTTCAGGCGGTCAGGTTGGCGAGGGATCGAAAGCGCTTCGACGAACTCGCCGGGGGCGCGGTCCTGCTTACCGTAATCAATGAAGAAATCTTCGAGCAGCTGGGTGCGGCGGGTCTCGCCATGACGCAAGTGCACCGAAGCCCCAAGCGCGATCAGCGCGGGCGGGTTGTCCCCGATGGGCGATCCATTGGCGATGTTGCCCCCGATGGTGGCGGCATTGCGCACCTGGGTGGAGCCGTAGCGGCGGATCATCTCGGCGTAGCTTGGGTGATGGTCCTGCATGAGCGCATGAACGCGGTCCATGGTGACGCCCGCGCCGATTGTGATCGTTTCGTCGGTAATGTCGATCTGTTGCAGGTCGGTGCAGCGGTTCAGGAAAATTGTCGGTCCGAGGTCGCGCATCTGCTTTGTCACCCAAAGGCCCACATCCGTGGCCCCGGCGACCAGCGTCGCGTCCGGATGTTCGGCATAAAGCCGCGCCAGCGCGTCGGCACTTTCGGGCGCAAAGCTGTTGGTGGCAGGGGCGGGCGGCGTGTCGGTCATGTGCGCCGGGATGGGTGCCGAGGTCGCGGCCTCGGCGGCGCGGATGATCGGCGCATAGCCCGTGCAGCGACACAAATTGCCCGCCAGCGCATCATCATGGCCCGTGTTGCCGTTCAGATGCGCCGTCGCCATGGAGACGACAAAGCCGGGCGTGCAGAAACCACATTGCGAGCCGTGCAGATCCACCATCGCCTGCTGCACCGGATGCAGAGCGCCATTCTCAGGATCGGCCAGCCCCTCGACCGTGCGAATCGCCTTGCCATCAAGCTGCGGCATGAAAAGAATGCAGGCGTTCAGCGTGCGGGCGCCGTTGTGATCGGTGACCATGACGGTGCAGGCCCCGCAGTCGCCCTCGTTGCACCCCTCTTTCGTACCGGTCAGGCCGCGTACATCACGCAGCCAATCCAGCAAGGTCAGGGTGGGAGGAACGTCCGCAAGAGACACTTCTCTTCCGTTCAGAAGAAAGGTGATGTTCATCGTGCAAATCCGCCGCAGTACCGTGAACGGTTTGTGCCGTTCCGACAGTTGATACTGTCGTGCGCGCCCTCGATGCGGCGTAGAAGGCGCGCGAATGTCCCGTTCCCGACAGGCTAGGCGGGGCGTATAAAGGTTGGCAAGAGGAAATTGCCCGTCTCAGATGCGCTCTTGCGCCAGATGCTGCAAAAATGGGCGCACTCAGCCCTCTTTGACAGCCTCATCGGGGGACAGATCGGACAACGAGCCGCGCAACTTGTTGATTTCCTCGGTCACAAGGCCACCGGGGCAGGCGGCGCTTTCGGACCATTGGCTGAACCGTTCAAGCAGCGGCAGGAAGGTGGCGATTTCCTCCGCGCTCCAGTCTTGCAGGTAGCTGCCGAGCACGAGGAATTTATATGTCCGCACCGCGTCGACAATGCGGGCGCCCTGGTCGGTCAGCTCCAGCACGGTGCGGCGGGCGTCGGCCTGGCTGACCGCGCGTTTCAGAAAGCCACGCGTGATCAGCTCGGACGTCATGCGGGAGGCGCGCGAGGGGTCGATATGCAACCGCTGCGCCACGGTCGACACCATGGTTTCTGATCCATCCTCGCCGCCGAATTCATTGGCCGGGGCCCAGACTGCCATCAAGACGTCCAGTTGCGGCAGATCCAGCGGCAGATCCAGTTCAGACAGCGCCCGATAGCCCAGTTCGCGCTTGAACACCTTGCGGCGCCAGGCCTGCAGGATGGCGTCGATGTCGAGCGCCGATTGCGCGTGCTCTGCATCGACGCCAGCGTGGGCCAGCTTCTGCTTCAGGATCTCGTCGCGATCGGTCATTCTTACACACCCTGTCTGCGCTTGTGCGCATCATTTGTCTCAGTTCCGGTTTTGCATGACGTTGACATGCATCTGCCCTGAGCACATATTTACTGCCAACACCGGCCCTTTTCAATGACGGCTTTTTTGATGCACCCCATCTGAAAGGTCCATTCGTGTCGCCGAATTTGAACGAATATACCCAAGGACTTGATCAAATGTCACTCACTGATACCGCCAACCTGGAACAGCCGAGGCCACAAACCGAGGCGGATCCGGCGATGATCCGGTTGATCCTCGGGGCGGTGGCGGCGACTTTGCTGTTTGCCTCGCTGGGACAGACCATCGTGTCCACCGCGCTGCCCACCATGGTCGCCGACCTCGGCGGGATGGATCATATCACCTGGGTCATCACGGCCTATCTGCTGGCGTCCACCGTGGCGGCGCCGCTCGCAGGCAAGTTGGGTGACATGTACGGGCGCAAGCTGGTACTGCAGTCCGGCATCGCTGTCTTTATGGTGGGGGCGGTTCTGTGCGGGCTTGCGTCGTCGATGAATACGGTGATCGCCGGACGCGCGGTCCAGGGGTTCGGCGCGGGCACATTGATCGTGACCTCCATGGCAACGGTGGGTGATCTGCTGCCGCCGCGCCAGCGGGGCATGGCGCAGGGCATTCTGGGCGCGGCCTTTGGCGTGTCGACCGTGGTGGGGCCGCTGCTGGGGGGCTTTATCGTCCAGACGTGGAACTGGCATTGGATCTTTTTCGTGAACCTGCCGGTGGGTGTGTTGGCCTTTGTCATTCTTGGTATGGCCCTGCCGACGCGCACGGACCGCAATACGCGAAAGGTCGATTATGTTGGCGCGGCGCTGCTGGCGACGCTGTTGTCCACGGTGGTTCTGTTGCCCAACGCAGCGGCAGCCGGTGGTGGATGGGCCAGTCCGGTGGTCGCCGCGCTGGCGGTGCTGGGCGTCGCGGCCGTGGCCGGTTTCGTGCTGACGGAGACCCGCGCCGAAGAGCCGATCCTGCCCATGAGCCTGTTTCGCAACAACACTTTCATCGTCATCAATACGGTCGGCTTTCTTGTCGGCATGGGCATGTTCGGCACGATTACCTTCCTGCCGCTCTTCTTGCAGGTGGTCAAAGACGTCTCCCCCACCACGTCCGGTCTGTTCCTTGTGCCGATGATGGGCGGGCTGATCTTTGCCTCTACCGGCGCGGGGCGGATCATGTCGAAGACAGGCCGGTACAAACTGATGCCAACGCTGTCGACCGGCTTGCTCGCCATGGCGATGGTGGCGCTGACGACGCTGTCGCAGGACACGCCGCTGTGGATGATCGCGGGCACGATGGTGCTGGTTGGTCTTGGCCTTGGGCCGGTGTTCTCTGTTGGTGTCGCCGCGATCCAGAACGCCATCCCGCAGAGCCTGATGGGCGTCGGAACGGCAAGCGCGAACATGTTCCGCCTGATCGGCGGTGCGCTGGGCACAGCGTTCTTTGGGGCGGTGTTCAGCGCCGGTCTGGCGCGCAACCTTGCCGGGCATGTGCCAGGCGCGATGGAGGGCGGCCTGCGGTCACTAGGGGCAGAGACCGTGCGCGCCATGCCGCCAGAGATGCAATCGCGCGTGATGGAAGGGTTCAGCGCGGCCTTGCACCCGGTGTTCTGGATCGCCGCGACAGCCGCCCTGCTGGCCTGCCTGTTGTCGACGCGGTTGCGGGAATTGCCACTGGCCAACTGACAGAATTCAAAGGTGTCTCCCCCGAACGCACAGCGTTCGCACCTGCCGGCTCTCTGAACCAAAAGGAGAGCCGGCTTTTTTGTGTCCGCTCAGACCTTGGGGGCCATCAGGAAAGCCGTAACCTCCGCTGCGGCGTGTTTGTTGGACAGGATGGTGTTGTGCCCGGCGCGGTCGAACAGGGCGATGCGCGCGCTGTCGGACAGTTCGGCGAAGCGCTTCACGTCCTGGACCGGGGCGGCGTAATCTTCCTTTGAATGAGCGATCAGGATCTCTTCGGTGCGGGATTCGGCGATCGGCTGCCAGGGTGTGTCGAGGTGATAGGGCGCACACAGGGCATCCAGTTCGGCAACGAAACGGTCCAGCCGGGAGCCGGACAGCCCGTAGTGCATGCCGCTCAAACGCGCCAGACGCACGAGGTCCAGCGGCGTGGAAATCATCGCGATGCGTGGTATTTTCAGCCCCTCTTCCAACGCGGCAAGGGCCGAATTTCCGGCGACGCAATGGGTTACCATGCTGTCATAGGGGCCTTCGGCGGCGACAGTGCGCAAGATCGCGTGGGTCGTATGGCGCATGGAGCAGACAGTGTGGTCCGCCTTCATATGTCCAGGCAACACAATCACATCGACCCTGGCCTGCGCCTTGTCGAGGCTGCGTAGCAGGCGGGCGAATTGCCGGTAGTGGCCGTTGTGGCCGGGCACCAACAAGACGCGCGGCCCTGTTGCGCCAGCGGGGGCATGGCGCAGCACTGCAAGGTCTGGCGCGAGCTGCACCACCTTGAAACGCTTGTCGCCACGGTCTGTCAGTCCGTCCAGAAACCCATGCGAGGCGTAAAGGGAGCGTCGCGCGAGCAACCGCGCCGTGGGCCCGGGCGCCAGCCGCGCAAGCGTCAGGAGGGCCGCGCGCCGCAGCTTGGCTTTGGGGGTGGTCGGCGTGGGGATGCCGCCGGCCGGTATCTGGCTGACCAACGATTGGTCGTGCTTTGTGACATCACTCATGTGTCGTCCTTGGTGAACGGTCGGCAGGCCTGCGTATTAAGCTTAATCGTTTACCATGAAAATGGCGTGAGTTGGGCGGTACTGTTTCCGATTTATGTAATCGTTCCTGCCGCGACGAACAGGCTTTTCGGCGCGGTGGCCGCGCTTTAGGGTGCGCGCATGTCAGATCCTCGATTCATTCACCTCCGCACCCACACCGAATATTCCCTGCTCGAAGGCGCGTTGCGCCTGAAGAAGCTGCCCGGCACCATTGCCGGGATGGGCATGCCCGCCGTGGCCGTGACGGACACCAATAACCTCTTTGCCGCGTTGGAATTTTCAGTCGGTGCGGCGGGTGCGGGCGTGCAGCCCATCATCGGCTGCCAGATGGATCTGCGCTACGTCGATCCGCAGCCGGGTGAGCGTGTCAAAGATCCCGCTCCCATCGTCCTGTTGGCCCAGACGGAACGCGGTTACGAACATTTGATGAAGCTCAACTCCTGCCTATATATGCGGCGCGACAACGAGCTTGGCCACATCACGGTCGATGAACTGGCAGAGCATTCCGAGGATATCATTTGTCTGACCGGTGGCCCGGACGGGCCGCTTGGCCGCCTGCTGCGGGTCAACGGGCGCGGTGCGGCAGAGGTGCTGCTGCGGCGGCTCGGCGATATCTTTGGCGACCGGCTTTATGTGGAGCTGCAACGCCACCCCGAAGAAGACGGCCAGTTGCCAGAGGCGGAAAAGCTGACGGAGCGTGGTCTGATCGAGATGGCCTACGAGCTGTCGATCCCGCTGGTGGCGACCAACGACGTCTATTTCCCGAAAACCGAGATGTACGAAGCCCACGACGCGATGATCTGCATCGCCGAAGGGGCGTATGTGGACCAGAACGAGCCGCGCCGCCGCCTGACCGCGCGGCATTACCTCAAGACGCCTCAAGAGATGGCCGTGCTGTTCGCCGATCTGCCCGAGGCGCTGGAAAATACCGTTGAAATCGCAAAGCGCTGCGCCTTCATGGCCTATCGCCGCGATCCGATTCTGCCGCGCTTTGCCGATGACGAGGTCGCGGAGCTGCGGCGCATGGCGAACGAGGGGCTTCAGGCGCGGCTTGCGGTGATCCCGCATGCTGTGACCGTGGAAAAATATCAGGAACGGCTGGATTTCGAGCTGGGCATTATCGAGGGTATGGGCTTCCCCGGCTACTTCCTGATCGTTGCGGATTTCATCCAATGGGCGAAGGACAACAACATTCCCGTGGGTCCGGGCCGTGGCTCTGGTGCGGGCAGTCTTGTGGCCTACGCGCTGACCGTCACCGACCTTGACCCGCTGCGCTATTCGTTGCTGTTCGAGCGCTTTTTGAACCCGGAACGTGTGTCGATGCCCGACTTCGACATCGACTTTTGCATGGATCGCCGTGAAGAGGTGATCCGCTACGTTCAGGACAAATATGGCCACGACCGCGTGGGGCAGATCATCACCTTTGGCGCGCTGCTGTCGAAGGCTGCGGTGCGGGACATGGGGCGCGTGTTGCAAATGTCCTACGGGCAGGTCGACCGCCTGTCCAAGATGATCCCGGTGGAGGGGGTCAAACCCGTGTCCATCGAACAGGCGCTGCGCGACGAGCCGCGTCTGGCCGAAGAGGCCCGCAACGAGGCCGTGGTCGACCGGCTGTTGAAATACGGTATGCAGGTCGAGGGGCTGCTGCGCTCTGCGGGGACGCACGCCGCCGGTGTTGTCATCGCCGACCGCCCGACGGATGAGCTGGTGCCGCTCTATCGCGATCCGCGTTCCGACATGCCCGCGACCCAGTTCAACATGAAATGGGTGGAACAGGCCGGTCTGGTGAAGTTCGACTTCCTCGGCCTGAAGACCCTGACCGTGGTGCAGAACGCCTGTGACCTGATCTACAAGTCGGGGCGTGATCTGCACATCGCCGCCGATGGCACCGAGCTGTACGAACCGGCGGAGGGCGGCGAAAACCAGATCAACCTCATCCCGCTGGATGACGAGATCACGTATAAGCTTTACGCTTCCGCCAAGACCGTGGCCGTGTTCCAGGTGGAATCCACGGGCATGATGGACGCGCTCAAGCGGATGAAGCCCACCTGCATCGAGGACATCGTCGCGCTTGTGGCGCTCTATCGTCCCGGCCCGATGGAGAACATCCCGACCTATTGCGAGGTGAAGAACGGGTTGAAGCCGATCACTTCGGTGCATCCGCTGATCGACCACATCCTTGAGGAAACCCAAGGTATCATCGTCTATCAGGAACAGGTGATGCAGATCGCGCAGGTCATGGCGAAATACACGCTCGGCGGCGCCGATCTGCTGCGCCGCGCCATGGGTAAGAAGATCAAGGAGGCGATGGACGCCGAACGCCCGAAATTCGTCAAAGGCGCACAGGAAAATGGCGTCGACGAGAAGAAGGCGATGGAGGTCTTTGACCTGCTGGAAAAGTTCGCCAACTACGGCTTCAACAAGTCGCACGCGGCGGCCTATGCGGTGGTATCCTATTACACCGCGTGGCTGAAGGCGAACCATGCGGTGGAATTCATGGCAGGTGTCATGAACTGCGATATCCACCTCACAGACAAGCTGTCGATTTACTTCGAAGAGGTTCGCAAGGGGCTGAAGCTGCCTTGGGTGCCGCCTTGCGTGAACCGCTCTCTGGCGTCCTTCGATGTCGTCGACCAAGAGCTGGTCTACGCCTTGGGCGCGCTCAAGAACGTGGGCCTTGAGGCGATGAACCTCGTGGTGAATGCGCGGGGGGATAAGCCGTTCTCGACCATCTTTGACTTTGCCCGCCGGGTGGAGCTGAAGAAGGTCGGCAAGCGCCCGCTGGAGATGATGGCCCGGGCGGGATGCTTTGACGTGCTGGACCCGAACCGTCGCCGGATCTTTGATTCGCTTGATGCGCTGGTGGCCTACTCTGCGGCGATCCACGAGCAAAAAGCCTCTGCGCAGGTGTCGCTGTTTGGCGAGACCGGCGATGACCTGCCGGAGCCGCGTCTGTCTCCGGTCTCCGACTGGTTGCCTGCCGAGCGACTGGCCGAAGAATTCAAGGCCGTGGGGTTCTACCTCTCCGGCCACCCGATGGACGACTACATGCCCGCGCTGAAACGCCAGGACGTTGTGACACTGGACGAGGTGACCGCCAAGGCAGAGCGCGGCCCGCTGGTGGCCAAGCTGGCCGGCGTGGTCGCGGGACGGCAGGAGCGTAAATCGGCGCGCGGCAATCGCTTTGCCTTTGCGCAGTTGTCCGATCCGACAGGCGCCTACGAGGTCACGATCTTCTCCGACACGTTGGAAAAATGCCGCGAGTATTTGGAAACAGGGTCCAAGGTGGTGGTCACGGTCGAGGCGACGATGGAATCCGACCAGCTCAAGCTGCTCGCGCGGGGCGTGACGCCGGTCGATATGATCGCGGCTCAGAGCGGGCCAATGGGGCTGCGGATCTATGTGGACACGCCGATGGCGTTCTCGTTGATCGCGGGCGTTCTGGGCGATGCCGCAGAAAAGATGCCAAAGGCCGCACGTGGTCCGGTGCATCTGCGCCTTGCCGCGCCCGGTCTGCCCGGCGAGGTGGAGATGGATCTGGAGCAGCAGTACCCCGTGACCCCCGAAATCAAGGGCGCTGTAAAATCACTAGAAGGTGTGATGGCGGTCGAAGACTTCTGATGTCCGCCGATTGGATCGGCGCCGCGCGACTTATTGCCGGGGCAAATCCCGTCTATGCCATGGCGCAGTGGACCTTGCGCGGTGCTCTGCGGTAGGAGGGGGCAAGAAGCCGAGGGAATATAATGCATAAGCTCTTTCTTGCACTTGGAACGTCTCTCGTGCTGACGGCCTGCGCGGGGGACCCCTTGCGCGATGTGCCGCGTCTGGCCGATGTCGAGGTCGCCGAGGCTGACGGTCAGGCGGGCGTCATGGCCCCCGATGGCGAAACTGCCGAGGATACGCTGCCCCAAGCAGCCACCTCGGAAAGTGCTGCTCCGCGTCGTGGTCTGCTGGGAATGCTGAAACGTCAGGCCGACGCGGCCAAGTCGCGGACGCCGGATGTGACGGACGCTGCCGAAGCCGCGCTTGACGATACCTCCACGGACGTCGCGCCTGAGCCGGAGCAAGTGGTCATGGTCGCCCCAAAGCCCACCCCGCGCAAAAGCGGTCTGGCGCGGTTGTTCGGGGCCAGCGGTGGCAGCAGCGGCGGGGGACGGGGGGGGCCCAAACCCGGTGCCCCGGATTACGAGCAGGTGCCGCTTGGCACACGCTTGCCATATGGCGAGATCGCGCGCGTCTGTGGTGTGTCCAATTCCGAGCTGGGTCAAGCGACGCAAAGCTGGCCTGAGGGTGGCAACAGCTACACGTTGTACGATAGTGCGCCCGGCAACACCGGGGCGCATATCTTTTACATGACCGGCTTTGGCGACGATTGCGCGCGTACATTCACCGCCGCTTTGGTGATGTTCGGCTCGCCGGAGACCTGGGAACAGATCCACTACGGCCCAGCGGGCGCCTCTTTGCCTGTCTCCGCGACAGACAGCGCCTATGAGGACGTGAAGTCGGGCTTTTGCCGGGTCAAGCGGGGCGAGCCGTGCGGCAAGCGCCTCCCGGCCTTGGAAAAACACACAGTTTTTGTCAGCGTTTACGAGCGTTTCGAGGACAACACCCGATGGAAGAACATCCTGCTGCATGACGGCGAAGTGGTGGCCATCGACGTTAAAGGCTAGGCAGACGCCGAGCCTTTGCAAGGAATTGTGCCGCGGCGCAGCATCTGGGGCTGGTTGTCGGCGCGCGGCTTCGGCATAGTCTTCTGGAAGTGTGAAATTCCGGAGGGCTGTCTTGGGGCTTATCGTGTTTTCCGATCTGGATGGAACGTTGCTGGACCATGGCAGCTATGCATGGGCGCCCGCCGCCCCCGCTCTGGATGCGTTGAGGGCACGCGGTGTGCCTTTGGTGCTGGCGACCTCCAAGACCTCTGCCGAGGTGGCCAGCTTGCACGCGGAACTGAAGCTGGGCGACTCCCCCGCCATTGTCGAAAACGGCGCAGGGCTGTTCCGCCCCGGTGCGAAGGCTCAGGGCGGCGACGATTACGCCCGTATCAGGCAGGCATTGGCCAATGTGACGCCTTCTCTGCGCGCCAGCTTTGAGGGGTTCGGCGATGTGGATGCCGCGCGCATCGTGGAGATGACGGGGCTGTCTGAGGACGCCGCAGCGCTGGCGCAGAAACGGCTGTTTTCTGAACCGGGACGCTGGACCGGGACCGCTGCGGACCTGAGTAATTTCAAGGAGATGTTGGCGGTCAGCGGGATTGAGGCGCGCCACGGTGGTCGGTTTCTGACCTTGTCCTTTGGTCGCACAAAGGCGGATGCCATGGCCGAGGTGAAAGCAGACCTTGGCGGCACCACCACCATCGCGCTGGGCGACGCTCCGAACGATATCGAGATGCTGGAGACGGCGGATCACGCGGTGATCGTGCGCAATGACCACGGCACCGGCCTGCCGCATTTGGCGGGCGAAGACACAGGACGCATCCGGCGCACCAAGGCGCCGGGACCAACAGGCTGGGCCGAGGCGGTGCTGGCCCTTCTGGACGAACTCGACAAGGACGCGAGCCATGGCTGACTTTCATCAGAACGGTAACATTGCCCAGTTTCACAACCTGCGTCAGCGCCCGATCGAGGAGATGGTCTATGAGATCGAAAGCTACGCGCAAACGCGCAAGATCAGCCTCGTTTTGCCCTCGCTGTTTTCCGAACTCGAAGGACCGGCGCTGGCCAATATCCTCAAAGAGTTGAGCGAAGTCAGTTATTTGCACCGTATTATCATCGGCCTTGATCGTGCCGATGAGGACCAGTTTCGGCGGGCAAAGGATTTCTTTTCGGTGCTGCCGCAGGACCATGTGGTGCTGTGGAACGACAGCCCGCGCATGACGGCCTATATGGAGAAGCTGCAAGGCCATGGCCTCGCCCCCCAAGAGCCGGGCAAGGGCAAGAACATGTGGACCTGCATGGGTTACATGATCGGCTGCGCGGACACGTCGGTCATGGCGCTGCATGACTGTGATATCGTGACATATCAAAAGGATATGCTGGCGCGACTGGTCTATCCGGTGGTCAATCCGAACTTTCGGTATCAGCTGTCCAAGGGCTATTATCCACGGATCGGCGACGGCAAGCTGAATGGTCGGGTGACGCGACTGCTTGTGTCGCCGCTGCTGATCGCGCTGAAAAAGGTGATCGGGGATCGCGATTACATCGACTACCTGCGGGCCTTTCGCTACCCGCTGTCGGGGGAGTTTGCGTTGCGCACCGGGTTGGTGCCTGACCTGCGGATTCCGTCGGACTGGGGCCTGGAAATCGGCGTATTATCAGAGGTTTGGCGGAATTCCGGCCGGCATTCGGTCTGTCAGGTGGAAATCGCCGATGCCTATGATCACAAGCATCAGGATGAATCCGAATCCGATGCGCAGGGCGGGTTGAACCGCATGTCCACGGACATCTGCAAGGCGATCTTTCGCAAACTTGCGGCGGATGGGACCGTCTTTACCGCCAACACGTTCCGCGCTCTGAAAGCGACCTATTACCGTATCGCTTTGGATTTGTTGGAGTTTTACGACAATGACGCGCGCATGAACGGGCTGACCATCGACCGGCACCGCGAGGAAAAAACCATCGAGCTGTTTGCGGAAAACATCATGGCCGCCGGGCATTTCTTCCTCGCCAAGCCGAACGAGGCACCGTTTATCCCGAACTGGAGCCGCGTGAACGCCGCGGAACCCGGGTTGGTGGCGGAATTGCACGGGATCGTGGCCGCCGACAACACGGAGTTCGCGGCGAAGCCGTTTTGATGAACCGTCATCATTGTAAACGCAGCGCGCGCCGGGGTTAATCCAGCGCGCGCTGGCTGCATGTTGGGTATCATGACCCCTCAAACCACAAGGCGGGAAGGGGTCCTTCATACTTCTGAAGCGGTGTTAACCGCTGAACCGACCGGTTTGGCGGGAAAAACCGGTCGGATGTTAACCTCTCCCGATGCCGCACCGCAGAATGTGGTAAACGGGCGCTTCTGCCGCAGCGGGATTTACGTTTTGTTCGTGATCCAGCGGCACTGATAGGGGGCGAGGGAGACGCCGTCTTCTTCGGGATGCAGGGTCTCTCCGGTCAGCAGGTCGATCCAATGCTCATCGGCGATCAGGTTCATGGCTTTCGGCGGCAGATCGACGGTTTCGGCGCTGACGTTGTGCAGGGCAAAGATCGACTGCGACCGATCCGGCGCCTGACGCCAGACGGCAAAGACGCGCGGATCAAGGTTCAGCGTGAAGTTTGTCGCGTTGGGGTGAAACGCCGCTTGCTTGGCGCGGATCTTCAGCCGCTGCGACAGCGCGCCGAGCGCCTTGGACTGCGTGCTGTCGGGATCGTCGAGCAGTTTGCGCAGTTCGGGGTAGTCCCAGCGGTGGCGGTTGATGGCCCGGTTCATGCCGCGCCGGGCCACGCCGTCGATGTCATTCTCGGTCGCCAGCATGGCGTGGATGTAGAAGGCCGGCACCCCTTCGAGGGACATGACCACGGTTTGCGAACACAGGAACCGGTCGAGGTGGTGCGCGGTGTCGCCTGTGTAGGTGCGCGCCACGGCGGAGAAGAAGGTGGCGTTCAGCTCGTAGACGGCGGTGCCGCCATCGGGCAGGGCACGCATGGAGGCGCGGCCGCCGGAGTCCATGACGGTGGAAATCATCTTGGCGATCTCTTCGTCGGGCAGCAGACCCTCGGCGGGGCGCATCCCGATGCCGTCGTGGCTGGAGGTGAAGTTGAGATAGGCGCAGCCTTGCGGCGCGGGCGGCATGGCACGCATCCAGTTGGACAGGTAATGTGCGTCGCCCGACAGAACCGCGTGCAGGATCAGCGGCGGCAGGGGGAAGTTGTAGATCCAATGCGCCTCGTTCAGCTGGCCAAAGTAGGAGAGGTTTTCGGCCTTGGGGACGTTGGTTTCGGTCAGCAGGATCACCGGCTCCTGCGCGAAATCACACAGCACGCGCAGCAGTTGCACGATGGCGTGGGTTTGCGGCAAATGGATCGAAGGTGTTCCGGGCTGTTTCCAGACGAAGGCCACGGCGTCGAGGCGGATGATCTTGACCCCCATCTCCACATGCAGGCGGATGATGCGGACCATTTCCAGCAGCACGTCGGGGTTCTTGAAGTTCAGGTCCACCTGATCGTGGCTGAACGTGCACCAGACGTGCTTGAGGCCGTTCGACGTTTCGACCTCCTGCAGCAGCGGGGTGGTGCGGGGGCGGACGACCATGGAAAGATCGTCGTCCGGCGACGCCTCAAAGAAGAATGTGTCGTAGGGCTTTTGCCCCTGCCGGTAGGCGTTGAACCATGTGCCCTGAGAGGAGACGTGGTTCATCACCAGATCGGACATCAGATCCCAATCGTCGGCAATGCGAGAGATGTCGGGCCAGTCGCCAAGCGCGGGATTGACCTTGGTGTAATCGGTGACGGCAAAGCCATCGTCGGAGGTCCAGGGAAAGAACGGCAGGATGTGCACGCCGTTGACAACGCCCTTGAGGTTCTGGTCGAGGAAGTCGCGCATCAGGTCGAGCGGTTTGTAGACGCCGTCGATCAGGCTGTCGCCATAGGTGATCAGCAGGGCGTCCTTCTGGGTCCAGAGGGTGTTGCCGGGCTTGCGTGTGCGGCCACGGGGGCGGGTGCCCTCGGGCCAGAAGGCATCGGCCACCTTTTGCGACAACGCGTCGGTGTCATGCTCCGGGTAGAGCCGCATCAGAAGCGCGTGCAGACGATTCAGCAGCGCGGTGGGTGTGGGGGGCTGTGTGTCGGGCATCTGGATGACCTCTGGTCTTGATGGATCAAGGCTATCGGCGTGACGCTGAACAGGGAACAGGGGAACCGGCAGATTGCGCGCATTCAGGGCGGGAAATGCCCGCTATTTGGGCAGGCGAGCGTCATCTTCGTGGAAACGAAAACGCCCCGCCGAGATGGCGGGGCGCTGGATGCTCAGGCGTGGCGGGGTTTAGTCGGCCAATGCCTTGTCGGTGACGACGCTGGTCCATGCGCCTTCGGGCTGCTTGGTGATGACCGGATCGGAGCCGCCGGCCAGCAGGGTTTCGACCGTGCGCTGGTAATCGGCCTCGTCCAGCGACCCGTCGGAGCCTGCGGTCAGCTTGGCCACTTCGCCCATCATGCGGATCTGGTGCGCCTCGGACTGGGCGCCGGTCTCGTCATAGTCGAGCACGATCATGGCCGCTTCTTCGGGGTTTTCCTCGGCCCATTTCCAGCCCTGCATGGAGGCATCCACAAAGCGCGCCATCTTGTCGACGAAGGCTTCGTCTTCGAGGTTTTCTTCGAGCACGTAGAGGCCGTCTTCCATGGTGGCGACGCCCTGGTCCTGGTACTTGAAGGTGATGAGCTCATCCTCGGAAACGCCCGCGTCCAGCACCTGACCGTATTCGTTGTAGGTCATGGTGGAGATGCAGTCGGCCTGACGTTGCAGCAGCGGATCGACGTTGAAACCCTGCTTCAGCACTTCGACGGAGCCTTCGGCCTTGCCATCGGTGGCGATGCCGAGCGCGGACATCCACGACAGGAACGGGTATTCGTTGCCGAAGAACCAGACGCCCAGCGTACGGTTGGCCAGACTGTCGGGACCGTCGATGCCCACGTCGCCCCAGCAGGTCAGCATCATGCCGGAGTCCTTGTAGGGCTGGGCGATGTTGACCAGCGGCAGGCCGTTTTCACGGGCGGCCAGCGCGGCGGGCATCCATTCGACGATGACGTCCGCGCCGCCGCCGGCAATGACCTGCGTGGGGGCGATGTCCGGGCCGCCGGGCATGATGGTGACGTTCAGATCGGCCTCGTCATAGTAGCCGTTTTCAAGCGCGACGTAGTAGCCCGCGAACTGTGCCTGCGTGACCCATTTGAGCTGTAGCGTGACATCATCGGCGGCGAACGCCTGGCTGGCCATCAGCGCGAGGGCGGATGCGGTGGTGAGAGTGAATTTCATGGTGACCTCCAGTTGGTTGCTCCCCCGATTCTTTGCCGGGGGATTAGGTTTGGTTTAATGTTTTCGCTGGCTTGCGTGCCAGAACGTTGCACGCTTTTCGAGCAATGAGACAAGCCCGTAAAACGCGGTGCCCGCCAAAGCGGCAGTGACGATGGCGGCCCAGACCAGGGCCAGATCAAGCTGGCCGATGGATGTGGAAATGCGGAACCCCAGCCCTTGGGTCGGGGAGCCAAAGAACTCTGCCACGATGGCGCCGACAAGCGCGAGGGTGGTGGTGATCTTCAGCCCGTTGAAGATGAAGGGCAGCGCGGCAGGCAGGCGCAGCGCGGTCAGGGTTTGCGACCAGCTGGCGGCGTAGGTCTTCATCAGGTCGCGCTGCATGCCGGTGGTTTCCGACAGGCCCGCGACAGTGTTCACCAGCATGGGGAAGTAGACCATCAGGACCACGACGGCGGCCTTTGACTGCCAGCCAAAGCCGAACCACATCACCAGGATCGGCGCGGTGCCAACGATGGGCAGCGCCGCCATGAAGTTGCCCAGCGGCAGCAGGCCACGGCGCAGATAATCAGAGCGGTCGATCAGCAGCGCCGTCAGAAAGGCCGCGCCATTGCCGATGATGTAGCCGGACAGCGCGCCCTTGAGGATGGTCTGCACGAAGTCCGCCCAGAGCATCGGGAGGTTGTTGCCAAAGGTTGTCGCGATGTCCGACGGCGGCGGGAGGATGACGGTCGGCACATCGGCGCCACGGGTGATGAGCTCCCACATGGCGATGAGCGTGATGCCAAAGATCAGCGGCACGGCGAGATGCACGGCGCGGCTTTGGCGGGCGGGGCCGTTGGCCAGCGTGGCGTTCAGCGTCCAGCCCGCGGCCCAGAGCAGCAGGGCGAGAAGGATGAGGGTCATCGGCGGGCTCCTGACCGGGGCCGTGCGGGAGGCGTGGCGGGGGTGAAAAGAATGAGTGTTTTCGAAGCAAAGACGCCGGGGCGCGCGGCGCGGTGGGAATGCTGCATCATTGGGCCATTCCCATGCGTTTGAGGGTTGCGCGCTCTGCCGCGCCGATGGCCCAGACCAGCACCGCGGCGAGGGCGGCGGCCATGATGAGGGCGGCCCAGATCTGGGCGGTCTGGCCGTAGTAGCTGCCCGCCAGCATACGCGCGCCGAGGCCGCCTTTTTGCACCGGCAGTTCGCCGACGATGGCGCCGACGAGGCTTGCGGCGATGGCGATCTTGAGCGAGGCAAAGAGGTAGGGCGTCGAGGCGGGCAGGCGCAGTTTCATCAACCTGTCGCGGGTTGAGGTAGAGTAGGTGGTCATCAGGTCCATCTGCATTGAGTCGGGGCTGCGCAGTCCTTTGACCATGCCGACCACCACCGGAAAGAAACTGAGATAGGCGGAGATCACGGCCTTTGGCAGAAGACCCTGAACGCCGACAGAGTAGAGCACGACGATGATCATCGGGGCGAGCGCCACGATGGGGATGGTCTGGCTGACGATGGCCCAGGGCATGACCGACATTTCCATCACACGGCTATGGACGATGCCGACAGCCAGCAGAATGCCAAGGCCGGTGCCGATGAGAAACCCGAGCGCCGTGGCGTTCAGCGTAATCAGTGCATGGTGCAGCAGCCCACGGGTCGAGAGCGAGCCGGAGCGGGCCAGGCCACGTCGGCCGTTGAGCTCTTCGTCGACGGTGGATTTGTAAAGCTCGGCCACCACCTGATGCGGGGCGGGCAGGCGGGGGCGGTCCAGCGACCAGCTTTCGCCCAATGCGTGGGTATTGCCGAACACCAGCGCGAGCGCGCCCGTGTCGCGACGCTCCACAGCCGAAGGGGGGGTGACGGTGACGCCAGCGCGTTCGGCGCGGGTCAGCGTGTCCTGCACGTTCATCGGCACGACAGCGATGTACCACAGGGCAAAGAGCGCCAGCAGGACGCCCACGAGGGGGGGGATGAAACGGGTCATTGGGGTCTCCACCATTCCATGCGCAAACCTGCGACGGGGTAGTCGGACATGGGGGATTTGCCGCCGATCGGGACAAAACCTTCGCGCCGGAAAAAGCTCTGGATCAGGGGATCCATGAAGGGGGTCTTGAACCACAGAAAATCGCGGTCCTGTTTGGCTTCGTTCAGCAGTTTTTGCCCGAGAGCCGATCCGCGCGTGCGCGAAAAGACGGCGCGCACCTGGGCATTTTCGGCGTCCAGCGACAGGAATGCAGCAACCGCGCCATTTGGTTCAGGGTCGGTCAAGACACGCATATGTCCGGCAAGAATCGAAAAGGTGACGCGCCGTTTGACGAAGGGGCGCGTCACGCTGCGCGGTATCCACTGGCAGCGGGCCATCCAGTCTTCGACCAGCGCGATGCAGTCCGGAATGTCGTTGGTGCAGGCCGGACGGCTTGCGTTCGGGCACGTCACGGGGGCGGGGGAGAGGGGCAAAGTGGCGGTCATGGATGTGCCGTCCAATTCATGCGGATCATGTCCGGGACACTGCGCGCCATGGCGGGGATGTGCTCGCGCGGGGCGGGGCGGATCTGGGTGTCAGGCATCTTCGTACCCCGCGCGCAGCCCTTCGCGGACGCGGTGGGCGATCTCGATGAACTCCGGCGTGTCACGGATGTCGAGGGGACGTTCGTGTGGCAGGGGGCTTTCGATCACGTCGGTGATGCGGCCGGGTCGCGGGGACATTACGACGATATGGGTCGAGAGGTAGACCGCTTCGGGGATGGAGTGGGTGACGAAGGCGATGGTCTTTTGCGTCTTGGCCCAAAGGCTGAGAAGTTCCTCGTTCAGGCGATCCCGGACGATTTCGTCAAGTGCGCCAAAGGGTTCGTCCATCAAAAGCAGGTCCGCGTCGAAGGCCAGCGCCCGCGCGATGGAGGCGCGCTGCTGCATCCCGCCGGACAGCTGCCAGGGGAATTTCTTCTCGAAGCCGGAGAGTTCCACCAGATCGAGAACCTTGGCGATGCGCTTGTTCTGTTCGGCCTTCGAGTAGCCCATGATTTCCAGCGGGAGGGCGATGTTGCGCCCGATCGTGCGCCACGGATACAGACCCGCGGCCTGAAAGACGTAGCCGTAGGCGCGGGCCTGACGGGCATCGTCGGGCGTCATGCCGTTGACCGTCAGCGTGCCGCCGGTGGGATGTTCCAGCGCGGCCATGCAGCGCAGAAACGTCGTCTTGCCACAGCCCGACGGGCCGATGAACGAGACGAATGCCCCTTTGGGGATGTCCAGTGAGACGTCTTTGAGGGCGTGGACGGGGCCGTCAGCGGTCTGGAAGGTCAGGTCGAGGTGTTTGGCCTGAATGACTGGGGTGGCTGTCATGCTCGGTTGCTCCGGGTCTTGCGGCGGGCGCGCGTGTCACGCGGGGCCGTGTCATGAAGAGGGAAAGTCAAAAGGGTATCGACGCGGTTGCCGCGCGTTGAGGCGAGTACCGCGTGGCAGGGGCGTTGGCTCATGTCGGACCCTCGTTGATGGCGGGGCCAAAGACCAGACGCGTGGACAGGCCCGTGGGCGTTCCATCCAGTTCAAGCAGCCCGTCGTAGGTTTCTGCCGGCGTGGCGCGTCGCGTGATCGACACGCTGCCGAGGCGCCCGTCGCGGCAGGTGACGGCGCCGATATGAAGCGGCGCGTTGGCGGTGCCCGAGGGCGCAGGCCGCGGATTGGCGGTGCAGCGTGTGTCCGCCAGGCGCAGGATCATGCGCCCCGGACCGGATTGCAGCGATCCGCTGGCCCCCACCGGCCCGATGGTCAGCGGCAGGTCCGTGCGTGCGCCGGTGCAGCCGGCAAGCGTCAGCGCGACGACCGGGAGCAGGTAAAGGCAGGGAAACATGTGCGGCATGGCTGGCTTTCGGCTGGCCCTGAGATCAGGTGGCGGTGGAAAAGGCGGGCGGGGGGCTGGCGCATCCCTGCGGCAAAGGACGCCCGCGCCCACGGACGTGTGACGGATCACGCGCATGATCCGTCACGTCGCCTGTGTACTGGAGCCGCCCACGCAAGGTCACCTTCGACCTTGGTTGGCTGTGGCGTGTGGCGGATCTTGTGCCAGAGCCTGAAGGGCGCGGCACGGCGTCCCACGCCCCCTGCTCTGTGCGTCGCAGAGGTGCCGACGCCTTGGCGTCGAGCCAGCTGCGCATGGTGGCAGGGTGCGCGGTGTCCTTGGCGGACACCGCATGACGCGCCGTCACCCGGCCCATCAGACGCCCGTGGCGGGGATGCCTGTGCGCTCCACCGGGCGCGGTGCTGTGAGGTCTTTCCACTTCGACAGCGCCGTGTTGGTGGGGGTGTTCGCCGGGCGCTTGATGAATTCGCCGTGGCCCTCGCGCGAGGTCAGCGTGCCGTCGGTGACGGAGACGTGGCCACGGGAGAGCACGAAGCGGGGCAGGCCTTTGACCTTCTTGCCCTCGAAGACGTTGTAGTCGATGGCGCTGGTCTGGGTTGCAGCCGAGATCGTCTTTTCCTTGTTCGGGTCGAGCACGAGGATATCGGCGTCCGATCCGACGCGGATCGCGCCCTTGCGCGGGTAGCAGTTCAGGATCTTGGCGATGTTGGTGGAGGTGACGGCAACGAACTCCTCCGGCGTCAGGCGGCCTGTGCCGACGCCTTCGGTCCAGAGCATGGGGATGCGATCCTCCAGCCCGCCGGTGCCGTTGGGGATCTTGGTGAAATCGCCGACGCCGTAGCGCTTTTGTTCCGTGGAGAACGCGCAGTGATCCGTCGCGACGACCGACAGCGACCCGGACATGAGGCCGGCCCAGAGGCTGTCCTGATGCTGCTTGTTGCGGAAAGGGGGCGACATTACGCGGCGTGCGGCGTGGTCCCAATCGGTGTTGAAGTATTCCGACTCATCCAAGGTAAGGTGCTGGATCAGCGGCTCGCCCCAGACGCGCTTGCCCTGCTGGCGGGCGCGGCGGATGGCTTCGTGCGCTTCCTCGCAGGAGACGTGCACCACGTAGAGCGGCACACCGGCCATGTCGGCGATCATGATGGCGCGGTTGGCGGCTTCGCCCTCGACCTGCGGCGGGCGGGAATAGGCGTGCGCCTCCGGCCCTGTGTTGCCTTCGGCCAGCAGCTTGGCGGAGAGTTCGGCCACAACGTCGCCGTTTTCGGCATGGACCATGGCGATCGCACCAAGCTGACCGAGGCGCTGGAACGAGGCATACATCTCGTCGTCGTTCACCATCAGCGCGCCCTTGTAGGCCATGAAGTGCTTGAAGGTGGTGATGCCGCGATCCTCGACCACGGTTTTCATCTCGTCGAACACCTGCTCGCTCCACCACGTGACGGCCATGTGGTAGGAGTAGTCGCAATGCGCGCGACCCGCCTTGTTGTCCCACATTTGCAGCGCGTCCAGCAGACCCTGACCGGGGGAGGGCAGGGCAAAGTCGATCACCATCGTGGTGCCGCCCATCAGCGCCGCCTGTGTCCCTGTGTCAAAGTTGTCGGTGGAATAGGTGCCCATGAACGGCATTTCGAGGTGGGTGTGCGGGTCGATGCCGCCGGGCATGACGTAGCAGCCTGTGGCGTCCAGCTCTGTATCGCCGGACAGCCCTTCGCCGATCTCGATGATCTTGTCGCCGTCGACGAGGACGTCCGCCTTGTAGCTGAGGTCCGCGGTGACGACTGTGCCGTTCTTGATGACGGTGCTCATGTGGTTACTCCCTGTGGTGAGTTCGGTGTGTCGGTGGTTTCGCTGCGCTTTGGCAGCCATTTTTGAATGAAATCCGCCGGGGTGTGGTGGCGCGGTGTTGCGTGGCGCGCGGTCCCTGCGCCCATGGGGGCACAGATGCGCACCGCGATGTTCAGACGGGGAAGGATGTCTTCCCGCTGGGATGGCGTCCGCGAGACCACATCGGCCTGATGGATCGGGCGGACGGGCGCCTTTGCCCCCTCCGGAGCGGCGTGGGTGATCGGACGGGTCTGCGCAACAGGCATACGGAAGCTGTCGCCAATTGTGGCGCATGTTCGTGTGACTGCCTGACTGTGGCGCATCAGTTCCCTCCTCTTGAGGCGAGCCGCGCCGCACGGGAAAGGGAGGCAGCGCGCGTCAGGGTGGCCATCGGGCCTCCCGTTGGCAACAGCGCCGACGCGCCAAGCTGGATCAGTGGCAGGCCGCTCATGCCGTGACCTTTGGTGCAACGCATGCGGGGGCTCGTGCGTTGAGGGACGAATTGCGACGAACCGACCCAGAAAAGGACACGTCATGGCCGACGCCGACACAAAGACCCTGATGCGCGAGGCGCTCGACAACATGTTCGAGACCGCCACCAACAATGGCAAGGACAGCCTTGAGGTGACGCCAGCGGAGTTGAAACAGGCCACCGAGGTCGAAGGCAAGACCCATCCCGAACCACTGGAAACCGCGCAGCATGTCCTGCATGCCGAAGCGCGGGACAGCGACGAGATCAACGGCACGACGATCAAGTTCTCGCTGCCACGCTGATGCCGTCGGGGGCAACGATGTGCCCCTGCGCCCCGTCGCCTTGATCCATGCGATGTGGATCAAGCCACAACCTCCGCTGTTTCCAGCACCGCGTGCAACAGCACGTCGGTGCCCGCCTTGGCCCAGTCCTTCGAGATGTCTTCGGCCTCGTTGTGCGACAACCCGTCGACGCAGGGGCACATGATCATCGCGGTCGGAGCCACGTCATTGATCCAGCAGGCGTCGTGGCCCGCGCCAGAGACAATTTTCATGTGGCTCAGGCCGAGACGTTCCACTGCGTTGCGCACGGCACTCACGCAGCCCTCGTCAAAGGTGACGGGGTCGAAATGGCCGGAGGGTTCGATGGACAGGCCAAGGCCCAGCTCATCGGCGATCTCCTTGGCTTTCACCTCGAATTGCGAGCGCATGGAGGTCAGCTTTTCCAGGTCCGGGGACCGGAAATCCACGGTGAAGACGACCTTGCCGGGGATCACGTTGCGCGAGTTGGGATAGACATCGCAGTGGCCGACGGCACCCACCGCGTGGGGCTGATGGGCCATCGCGATCTGGTGGGCCGCCTCGGTCATGCGCGCCATGCCCAGTCCGGCGTTCACGCGCATGTTCATCGGTGTTGATCCGGTGTGCGCGTCCTTGCCGGTGACGGTGCATTCCAGCCACCACAGGCCTTGGCCATGGGTCACGACGCCGATGTCCTTGCCTTCGGCTTCGAGAATCGGGCCCTGTTCGATGTGCAGCTCGAACATGGCGTGCATCTTGCGGTCGCCGACCTTTTCGTCCCCCTTCCAGCCGATGCGCTCCAGCTCCGCGCCGAATGTCTTGCCGTCCGCATCTTCGCGGTCGTAGGCCCACTCAAGGGTGTGCTTGCCCGCGAACACGCCGGAGGCCATCATGGCCGGGGCAAAGCGCGTGCCCTCCTCGTTGGTCCAGTTGGTCAGCACGATGGGGTGTTTCGTCTGGATGTTCAGGTCGTTCAGCGTGCGCAGCACTTCGAGACCGCCAAGAACCCCCAGCACGCCATCGTATTTGCCGCCGGTGGGCTGGGTGTCGAGGTGGCTGCCCATGTAGACCGGCAGCGCGTCGGGATCAGTGCCTTCGCGCCGGGCGAACATGTTGCCCATCTCGTCGACGCCCATGGTGCATCCCGCGGCCTCGCACCACTTTTGATACAGGGCGCGGCCCTCGGCGTCCGCGTCCGTCAGGGTCTGGCGGTTGTTGCCGCCTGCAATGCCGGGTCCGATTTTGGCCATGTCCATCAGGCTGTCCCAAAGACGGTCCCCGTTGATGGTCATGTTCGCCGCGAGGTTTGCCGAAGCTGATGCCATTTTATACACTCCCGGTTGGTTGCCCCTTTTTGGGGTCCTTGCAATTTGACCAAGTGGTCAAAACAACGCTACCAAAGGTCGAGTTTCAGTCAAGCGTTCCGCTGCCAGTAACGGCGTTTGCATAAAGATTAAGCATAAGAGGCCGAGATATGGACGGGAAATTGGCGACACCACGACCGGGTGAACCGAAACGGACGGGAACACGCATCCAGAAAGAAAAGCGCGCCGCCATTCTGGAGGCTGGTCTGACGGTCTTTGCCGAGGCCGGATTTCGCGGCGCCACGCTGGACCGCATCGCAGGAGAGGCGGGTCTCTCGAAGCCGAACCTGCTGTATTATTACCCGTCGAAAGAGGCCATCTACGACGCGCTCTTGCGCGATTTGCTGGCGAACTGGCTCAATCCGCTCAAGTGTCTGGACCCTGAGGGCGAGCCGGTGACGGAACTTTTGGCCTATGTCCGCCGCAAGCTGGAGATGAGTCGCGATTTTCCGAGAGAAAGCAGGCTGTTCGCCAACGAGATCCTCTCGGGCGCGCCGGAGATCCTGCCGGTTCTCGAGGGGGAGTTGCGCGAATTGGTCGAAAAGACTGCGCTGGTGATCGACGGTTGGGTGGCGGACGGGCGACTTGCCCCGGTCGACCCGCGGCACCTGCTGTTTTCGATCTGGGCGCAGACGCAGCATTATGCGGATTTCGATGTGCAGGTGCGCGCGGTGCTGGGTGGGCCGGATTTCGACGGCGCAGCGCGGCATCTGGACTTGATGTTTCGCCGGATCTTGGAAGTCTGAGGACCGCTGAAGACATGACGCGCGTGCCAGCGGAGACAGTGTTTGCCCGTCGGCTTTGGCTCGAAAACAGCGCGGCGCGCGCAAGATGCCGATCCTGCGCGCGCCAATGGTCAAGTCACACCAAAGCGGTTATTCGGCGGCCTGCGCCGACGGGTTGTTGGGGTGCTGTGTCCAGTTGCCCGGTTCGGCAGAGACTTCGCGGCCCGTGCGGGGATCGACGACGCCGGGGGCGAGCTCTTCCATCGTGATGCAGTTTTCCACCGGACAGACATCGACGCAGAGGTTGCAGGCCACGCATTCCGCGTCGTTGACCTCGAACGTGCGGTCCTCGTGCATCCAGATTGCCTGGTGGGAGGTGTCCTCGCAGGCGGCAAAGCAGCGGCCGCATTTGATGCAATCGTCCTGGCTGATCCGTGCCTTTGTCACGTAGTTGAGGTTCAGATACTGCCAGTCTGTGACGTTCGGGACGCCCTTGCCGATGAAGTCAGACGTGCTGGTGTAGCCCTTTTCATCCATCCACTGCGACAGGCCGCGCTTCATCTCTTCGACGATCTTGAAGCCGTAGGTCATGGCGGCGGTGCAGACCTGCACGTTGCCCGCGCCCATGACCATGAATTCGGCGGCATCGCGCCACGTGGTCACGCCGCCGATGCCGGAAATCGGCAGGCCGTGGGTGTTCGGATCGCGGGCGATTTCGGCGACCATGTTCAGGGCAATGGGTTTGACCGCGGGGCCGCAATAGCCGCCGTGGGTGCCCTTGCCGTCGATGGTCGGTTCAGGCGCAAACAGGTCGAGGTCCACGGAGGTGATGGAGTTGATCGTGTTGATCAGCGAAACCGCATCCGCGCCGCCATTCTTGGCCGCCTGTGCCGGGCCGCGAATGTCGGTGATGTTGGGTGTCAGTTTCACGATGACGGGGCGGTCGTAATACTGCTTGCACCAGCGGGTGACCATCTCGATGTATTCCGGCACCTGACCCACGGCGGACCCCATGCCGCGTTCCGCCATGCCGTGCGGGCAACCGAAGTTCAGCTCGATCCCGTCGGCGCCGGTTTCCATGACGCGGGGCAGGATGGCCTTCCACGACGCCTCGTCACAGGGCACCATGATGGAGGCGATCAGCGCGCGATCGGGATAGTCGGCTTTGACGCGCGCCATTTCCTCGAGGTTGGTTTCCAGCGGGCGGTCGGTGATCAGCTCGATGTTGTTGAGCCCCATCAGGCGACGGTCTGCGCCGTAGATCGCGCCGTAGCGCGGGCCATTGACGTTGACCACGGGCGGACCTTCGGCGCCGAGGGTCTTCCAGACCACGCCGCCCCAGCCGGCCTCGAACGCGCGGCGAACGTTGTATTCCTTGTCCGTGGGCGGCGCCGAGGCCAGCCAGAACGGGTTGGGAGATTTGATGCCGATGAAATCAGTGGTAAGGTCAGCCATGGGTGTGCTCCTTGAGGGCCGCGCCTTTGGCACGCGTGTCGTCTGAGTGTTCGGAAAGCAGGGAAACCGGGATCATTGCGCTGTGCCCATGAGGGTCGCGTGAATGTCCTCGGCGGCATCGCGGCCATCGGCGACGGCGACCACTGTGAGGTCTTCGCCCTTGGTGCAATCGCCGCCGGCCCAGACGCCCTCGGCCGAGGTGCGACCCGCGCCGGTGACGGCGATCTTGCCGTGGTCCAGATCGGGGCCGTCGAAGGCCGCGAAGGTCTGGCCGATGGCGCGGAACACCTGGTCGGCGCGCAGGCGGAGGGTTTCGCCGGTGCCCTTGAGCTTGCCGTTCTCGGAGGTGGTGTATTCCAGTTCGATCTCCGTGGCGGTGCCATTGCCGTGGATGGCCTTTGGCATGGTCTCAGCCAGGATGCGCACGCCCTTGGCGGTGGCGAGGTCCTGTTCGTAGCGGCTGGCAGGCATTTCGGCCTGCGTCCGACGGTAGGAGATGGTGACGTTTTCCGCGCCCAGCAGCTTTGCCTGAACGGCGGCGTCTACGGCGGTCATGCCGCCACCGATGACAACGACGTCGCGGCCAATGGTCAGTTTCGACAGGTCGGCGGCCTGACGGAGGTCCTCGATGAAGGAAACGGCGTCGGCCACGCCGCCCTTGTCGTTGCCGTCGCAGGTAAGGGCGTTGACCGCGCCGAGGCCGATCCCGAGAAAGACCGCGTCGAAGTCGGTTTGCAGCTCGTTGAGCGTGAAATCTTCGCCCAGTTTGCGGCCGGTGTGCAGGGTGATTCCGCCGATCTGCATCAGCCAGTCGACCTCGCGCGCGGCAAAGTCCTCGGTCGATTTATAGGCGGCGATGCCGTATTCGTTCAGGCCGCCGGGCTTTGGCTTGGCGTCGAACAGGCTGACCGTGTGGCCATGCATCGCCAGACGGTGCGCACAGGCGAGGCCCGCAGGCCCGGCCCCGACGACAGCGACGGTCTTGCCGGTTTCAGCCGCGCGGGTGAACGGATGCCTGTTGGCGCGCATCACGGCGTCAGTCGCGTAGCGTTGCAGGCGCCCGATCTCCACCGGTTTGTGCTCTGCGGTCATCCGCACGCAGGCCTCTTCGCAGAGCGTCTCTGTGGGGCAGACGCGGGCGCACATGCCGCCAAGGATGTTCTGTTCGAGAATGGTGCGGGCCGAGGCCTCCGGCTGTCCGGTGCTGATCTGGCGGATGAACAGCGGGATGTCGATGTCCGTCGGACAGGCGGTCACGCATGGTGCATCATGGCAGAAGTAGCACCGGTCGGCCGCGACGGCAGCCTCGTGCGGATCAAGCGGCGCGTGCAGATCCGAGAAGTTGTCGACGAGCGTCGTGGTATCGAGGCGGCTTGCGGCCAGTCCCGGTGTGCGGGGGCTGTTCATGGCTGGCGTCTCCCTGTGGTGATTTGCTGTTGTTGTTGCAAACACAGTGCCACAGGTTGAAATTTTATCAATTGGTAAAAAATGGAATGAGGGCGGTTTCCGTGGAGTTTGCTTATTTATCGGGCAGGCGTGCTTGTCGCTGTCGCGTCGCAGAGTTTTTTACAGTCCGTCACAGAAACTTTTACAGCAACGCGGTTTTTGGCAGGGGGGCTTGAACCCCTTGAAGCCCTCCTTGCCGTCCGATGCTCATCCCGCCCGTCAGGTTCGTGGCGTTGATCACATGGCCGTCGAAGTCGTTGCCGTTCACCAGCCCGCCCATCACGTCCATGTCCACCGCCTGCGCATAGATGCCAGCAAACCACTTGTGACATGGCCCCGGCGACCGCTTCGGTAATCGGACCCGCCCCGGGCATCTGCGCGCTACGGATTGCAACCGCATCCTCCGGAACGCTTGAATCCTTATGGCGCAGCGCGGCGATGCACCGCCTGACCAGGTCCGCGGAGCGGTGGACCTCTGTGGGCGACAGTGGCAGGATCACGCAAACACTTGATGGGAAAGACAGGTATGAGCGCAGTTCAGACGTTATCACAGACGCGGTGTATTCTTGGTGAAGGGGCGCTCTGGCATCCTGAGCGCGGCTCTTTCTTCTGGTTCGATATCCTCGGGCACAAGCTGTTCGAGCATGACGGGTCGGCGCAGCGGGAGTGGTCCTTTGACCGTGCGGTATCTGCTGCGGGTTGGATTGATGGCGGCAAACTGCTGGTGGCCTCCGAAGTGGATCTGTTTGTCTTTGATCTCGACACCGGCGCAGCAGAACACATCGTTCCGCTGGAAGCGGATCAACCGGCGAACCGATCCAATGACGGTCGGGCCGATCCCTTTGGCGGCTTCTGGATCGGCACAATGGGCTACGCCTGTGAGCAGGGCGCGGGGGCGATCTACCGCTATTATCGCGGTGAGTTGCGCAAAATCGTGCCCGACATCACGATCACCAACGCGATCTGCTTTGCGCCGGACGGACGCAGCGCCTATTTCGGCGATACGCCGAAACAGACCATCTGGCGCGTCGCTTTGGATGATGAG
Source organism: Sagittula sp. NFXS13 (assembly GCF_040148795.1). Classification (NCBI taxonomy): domain Bacteria; kingdom Pseudomonadati; phylum Pseudomonadota; class Alphaproteobacteria; order Rhodobacterales; family Roseobacteraceae; genus Sagittula; species Sagittula sp. NFXS13. The sequence continues at coordinate 62,386 of NZ_JAGEMH010000008.1, read as the reverse complement.
GGCTGGCCCGTGGGGGACCGTGAGGTGTTCGTCGACATGAGCGCGGAGCCCGGCGTTCAGCCCGACGGTGCGGTGATCGATACGGCGGGCCGCTTGTGGACGGCCCAGTGGGGCATGTCGCGTGTGGCCTGCTACGGCACGGACGGGACGCTGGATCATGTGGTGCCGATGCCGGCGGAGCAGGTGAGCTGCCCCAGCTTTGGCGGGCCGGATCGGCGCCGGCTGTTCGTAACCTCAGCCTTCGAAGGTTTGCCGGAAGGGCAGGCCGGGGGCCAGACATACTACGTCGATCTGGACGGGGTGCAGGGGCAAAAAGAGCACCGGGTGCTCCTTTAGACGATCAGTCTTACCCAGCAGCGATGCCTGGCGCCCGAGTGAGATCGCGGTGCGCAACGGACGCGGGGCTGCGAAATGTCGGGTGGCTGCGCCGGCCCTTTTCACCTGCGAGGCCTGCCCGCGCCATCGCGAGCATGAATGCGGGCCGGACTTCATCGGCGGGCTCGATCCGATCCATCGCGCGGCGCTGACCCGGATGGAAGGGCGCAGCCATCTGCAGCTGAAAACGGCGCGGAGCGCTTGTTGGTAGGGTCGGGTGGCACTGGGTTGCCTTGCCTTACCCTGACCTTGCCGCTTCGGCCCAAGCCGATTGACGTCTCTGTGCAGGTCTTGCCCGGCGGGAGGGCGCTGTTGAACGTCAAACCGGTCACCTGCGGTGAAGGCATAGGTTAGAGGCCAAAGCCCATCTGCTTGAATGTGCCTTTGGTGCCGGTCCATGTCGCCGCCATCTCATGCGATAGTTTGCGCAGGGCCGGAATGTCTTCGTGGTGTGCGTCCACCTGACATTGACGGAGCTGCTCAGCCAGCGGCATGGCGCCAAACACACCGGCAGATCCGGCCAGGCGATGCGCCTCTTCCGAAAGGCTCGGCAGGGGCGGGCTGTCCGCGGCCAAAGCCTCGGGCAGGTCTGTCAGGAAGGCGTCAATTTCGGTGGCAAAATCCTCCAGGACCTGCTGCAATCTGGCCTTGGGGAGGTCCTCGCTCAGCTCGTCGAAATGCTCGTTGTCGATGAAAGGGGGGGACGAATTCGGCGGCACCGGGATGGAAAGACCTGCCTCCGACATTGCGGATTTGCCCGCCGCCGGAGAGTTTTCATTCCCGGTGAACGACAGGGTTTCCGCCCCAAGCGACAGCGCCTCCGCCAGCGCGTGACGCAAAGTCGCGGTGGTGAGCGGCTTGGTCAGAACGGAATTCATCCCGGCGTCAAAGAAGCTGGTGACCTCGTCGGGCAGCGCATGGGCGGTGGTGGCCACGATGGACGTCTTGGCATTTGGCCCGCCGCCACTGCGAATGGCGCGAGCGGCGGTGATACCATCCATGCCGGGCATGGAAATATCCATCAAAACCACGTCGAATTTCTGCGTGGCGGCGAGGGCCACGCCGCTTGCACCATCCTGTGCGATGACGACGACATGGCCATCCCGCCGCAGCATCTGGCCTGCCACTTCGCGGTTGATGGCGTTGTCTTCGACCAACAAGACATCCAGTGGCGGCAGCATTGGGGCGGTTTGCGTGCTTTTGCGCGGAACGGGAGGCAGGGTGATGGCGTCGTCGGGAGGCTTCATCGGCAGGCGCAGCCAAAAGACCGACCCGTCTCCGGGCTCGCTTTCGGCGCCCAATTCGCCGCCAAGCGCGGTGGCCAACCTTTGCGAAATTCCAAGCCCGAGCCCGGTGCCCGCATGACGACGCGAATAGCTGGAATCGATGGTGACGAAATCATCGAAGATGCGTTCCAGATCGGTCGCCGAAATCCCGACGCCGGAATCGATCACGCGCAGTTCCACTTGGCTGAGGCCTTCGGAACAGTCCGCCTCGATCGTCACTTGGCCATCGCGGGTAAATTTGATGGCGTTGGACACAAGGTTGAGCAGGATCTGACGCAGACGATCCGGGTCAGAATAGACGTGATGCAGTTCCGGGCTGGGCGGAGAGAGCACAAGGTGGTTGCCCTGTGCGCGGGCCAGTTCCGTCTGGCTTTCGACCACCTGTTCGAGCAGCGCCACAAGGTCGAACCGCGTTGTGTTGAGGCTCATCTTGTCGGCATCGAGGCGAGAGATGTCCAGCACGTCATTGACATGTGCCAACAGCAGCTCACCCGACTGACGGATGATGCGCAAATAGCGGCGGTTCTCGGCCTCCAGCCCGTCGGCGTGGAACAGGTCAAGCGTGCCAAGAATGCCGTTCAGCGGGGTGCGCATCTCGTGGCTCATGACCGCAAGCAACTCGGCCTTTTGCTTTTCCCCGGCGATGGCGCGGTCGCGGGCGGTTTTGAGCGCCTGCTCCCCCCGCACCCGGTCCGAGATATCGCGGATGAAGGCCACAAAGATTGCGCCGTCGGGCGATTGCGCCTCGGCCAGCGACAAATCGACGGGGAAGATCGTGCCATCCTTGCGCCGTGCCTCAAGCTGGATGATGCCGCGGCCAACGATGCGGGCTTCGCCGGTTCTGATGAAGCGACGCATGGCCCTGCGGTGCATCTGCTCGAACTGCTGCGGCACGATGAGGTCGGCCATGTCCGCGCCGATGGCTTCGCCGTTGGTGTAGCCAAAGACCCGCTCTGCCGCACCATTCCATTCGACGATGCGATCGTCGCTGCCGACGGCGACCACGGCATCAAGCGACGTGGCAATGATCGTTTCCATCCGCTCGCGGGTTTCGCGGTTGCTTCGCGCCTCCAGCTCGCGTTGACGGGCCAAGCGCAACAGAGCCAGCATAAGGATCAGCAGCACGCCGACCAGCGCCACGGTGACCGCGCCGATAGAACTGAGGATGCGCGAAATCTCCGCACTGCGCAGGTCGCCCGCCGACGCAAAAAACGCAACACCGTCGAGGGCAAACCGCCGAAGTGCACCGCGAATGGCCTCCGTTTCGGCGTAGAAGGCCGGCAGGGCCTCTGCCAGCCGATCGTCGGGCCCATCCACCAGAGGCACCCACTCTTCACGATAGTCGAGTGCTTGACCGAGCATGGGCGGTACGGTGGGCAGACCTCGTAAATCGGCCAGCACTTTTGCCCGCTGCAACGTGTCGATCCGGCTGTAAACAATGTCGAAATTCAGGCGGACATCTTGCAACGCATCGGCGTCACCCGGCCTGTTTTGCGCTCGCAGGATCGCGATTTGCAGGCTCATGACCTCTGTTTCGGCCTGACCCAGCGTCCATTGAACATTCTCTGAGGCCGCAGAATCCAGTTGGTCCAGCTGGCTGCGCACGTCAAGCGCGAGGCTCAGTATCACTGTGATCAGCAGCGCCACGACACAAGCTGCCAGACCACGTCTGAACAGCGTGTTACGGGAAAAGAACATGCGGCGATGCCTGGTCACAGCAAGGGCCTACCAAGGGGTGGAATGCGCATCCGGATATGCCGTGCATTTCCCAAAAGACGCGCTCAGGGGAGCACGTTGATGGCCACCAGCTGCCACACGCTGCGCGAATGATAGACCTCTGACCGGTACTTGCGATCCTGATCGAAGGGGAAAATCAGCCAGATCGGACCCTTGTCGCGGACCTTCATAGGTTGTCCGTTGCGATCAATCGCCAGCAGGGCAGCGTCGTCCTCCGCATCGGAAAAGGGGATATCCACCGCGTAATCGTTCACTGCGACGGCTTGTAACTGATTGCCGCGAATGTCGAGCCTTTCGGCCAGCGCCTTCAGCGTCACACCCGTAAAAGTCTGCGGCCCCTCCGTCCAAATGGTCGACGTCGTGAGCTCTGTCGCGCCAAGCGCAAACAACATGTCGCGATCAAATTCCGCGGTTTCGCCGTTATTCGTGACACTGATGTCGCCGCGCACTGTCAGGAGCACAGGGCCCGTGGGCTTCGGAAGTTCCTCCGCAGATGCGGGCGCGTTCAAAGCCGCAATGAGGAGGAAAGTTTTGATAAGACTGACAAAGGTCTTTCGCACGGGGCTATCCTCCGATAATGAGTTTGGCATCAAAAGTCCCATCGGAAAGTATCGCACCCGACGCGAGTCCGCTACCGTATTTGTTGTTATTGGGGTCGCGCATCCGTATAGATCGTGCCGATGTCGGTCCCAAATGTGATGAGCTTTCACCTATATCCTGAAAGAGTTAAGTTTCTGCAACCTTGGTACGGGGTGTTGTACTTTCTGTAGAGAAGTACTTTTGGGTGTGTATGTAAAAGCTGTCTTAATGTTCCTCCTGCATAAAGGAGGTCCGGGACCGCGAGGTTGGGGAACATGTCAGTATGTGGGCCGCCAGTGCCTATTGACCTGTTATTTGGAGGGAAGATCGCGATGCGGATTCTTGTGGCGGACGATCACGATCTGGTCCGAGAGACCATAGCTGCCTTTCTCGACGGCTCTGACATAGACGAGGTGCAGACAGTCGCAACGCTGGATGAGGCGGTCGCTGCTGCTCAGTCTTCGGGCACTTTTGATCTTGTTTTGCTTGATTACAACATGCCTGGCATGAACGGTCTGGAAGGGCTTGGCCGTATGAAGGAGGCCAACGAAGGGCGGCCAGTTGCCATTCTCTCCGGCAGCGCCTCGCGCGAAGTGGCTGATGCGGCGCTGAAATCCGGTGCGCAGGGATTTATCCCCAAAACTCTGAGCGCGCGATCCTTGCTGACAGCGGCTCGGTTTATGGCGGCGGGCGAAATCTATGCTCCCATTGACTTCATGCAAACATCCGGCGACGGCGGAACTGCTTCGCTGACGCGACGCGAACTGGAGGTTCTGCGCGGCATTTGCGAGGGGAAGTCGAACAAGGAAATTGCCCGGGACCTGCAACTGCAAGAGGTCACGGTAAAGCTGCATGTCAAAACCCTCTCCCGAAAGCTGGAGGCGCGCAACCGCACCCACGCGGCCATGATCGCCCGAGACCGCGGACTGGCCTGAACGACGCGCGGGCCGTCGTTGTCGCGCGGATCAAGATGATGAAGTTCATACCTTTTTCAGAAGCGTCTCAAGGGGCGTGTGCTTTTTGGGCGCTTTGGCCATGGGCATTTGATGTCGCGGCCTGATCCTATCGCGGTCGACGGAATGACGATTGCCCGCCGCTGGGCAATACGTGTGTCAACGCATGGCCGAGGGCAGAGCACTTTGGGGGGGGGGCGTGACCCGGATTCAGGCCGAATGCGACAGGGCGAAGCAGCGCGGCCGGATCAAAAAAGCCCCGCCGGAGGGGCGGGGCTTTCGGTGTGATTGTAAGGTCCGGTCAGTCCAGCGCGGCATCGCAGCGCGCGCAGGTGGCCGGGTGGTCGTGCGTGCCCACATCGGGGAGGATCTTCCAGCAGCGCTGGCATTTCTCGCCCTCGGCCTTGTGGAAGTCCACCGCGATTTCCGGCACCTCTGCCATGCGTGCGGCGTCTTCGGGGCCTGTCCCCTCGACCAGCGTGATGTCGGAGGTGATGCAGATGTCCTCGAAGGCGACAGATTGCAGGTTGGCCAGCATGGCCGGGTCAGAGACGTAGACCGTCGGCGCGGCCTCCAGCGACGCACCGATGACCTTGTTGGTACGCTGCACCTCCAGCGCCGCGGTGACGGCGCGGCGGGCGCGGCGCACGGCATGCCATTTGGCCGACAGATCGGCGTTTTGCCAGTCGGCGGGTGAGGCCGGGATATCCTGCAGATGGACCGAGCTGTCGTCGCCGGGGAAACGCTCCAGCCAGACTTCTTCCATCGTAAACGTCAGGATCGGCGCAAGCCACGTGGTCAGGCGGTGGAACAGAGCATCCATCACCGTGCGCGCGGCGCGGCGGCGCAGTGTGTCACCATCGCAATACAGCGCGTCTTTGCGGATGTCGAAGTAGAAGGCCGACAGCTCCAGCGTGCAGAAGTTGAACACCTGCTGGAAAACGCCTTGGAAATCATAGGCGTCGTAGCCTTTGCGCACCACGTCATCGAGCTCTGACAGGCGGTGCAGAACGTACTGTTCCAGCTCCGGCATGTCGGACGGTGCGACGCGCTGATCCTCGGTGAAGTGGCTGACGGCCCCCAGAAGGTAGCGCATGGTGTTGCGCAGGCGTCGGTAGCTGTCGGCCACACCCTTGAGGATCTCCGGCCCGATGCGCAGGTCGGCGGTGTAGTCCGACTGCGCCACCCAAAGCCGCAGGATGTCGGCGCCGTACTGCTTGGTCACGTCTTCCGGGGCGATGGTGTTGCCCACGGATTTGGACATCTTGTTGCCCTTGGCATCCAGGGTGAAGCCGTGGGTCAGCACGCCACGATAGGGCGCATGGCCCGTGGTGCCGACCGATTGCAGCATCGAGGAGTGGAACCAGCCCCGGTGCTGGTCGGTGCCTTCGAGGTAAAGGTCGGCGATGCCGTCCTCGGATCCATCCTCGCGGTCGCGCAGCACAAAGGCATGGGTGGAGCCGGAATCGAACCACACGTCCAGTACGTCGAACACCTGATCGTAGTCGTTGGCGTTCACGAGATTGCCGAGGAAGCGCTGCTTGGCTCCTTCGGCATACCAGGCGTCCGCGCCTTCGGCCTCGAAGGCTTCGCAGATGCGGGCATTGACCTCTTCGTTGCGCAGCAGGAAGTCCGGATCGGTGGGCAGCGTGTCCTTCTTGGTGAACACGGTAAGCGGCACACCCCAGGCCCGCTGGCGCGACAGCACCCAGTCGGGGCGCGCTTCCATCATGGAATACAGGCGGTTGCGGCCTGCCTGTGGCGTCCACTTCACCTGGTCGATGCAGGTGAGGGCGCGTTCACGGATCGTGGTGCCGTTGTCGTCCTGGCCGTCACCCACGGCGCGGTCGATGGACGCGAACCACTGCGGCGTGTTGCGGAAGATCACCGGCGCCTTGGAGCGCCACGAATGCGGGTAGCTGTGCGACATGCGGCCACGGGCGATCAGGCCGCCGACGCTGACCAGCTTGTCGATCACGGCGGTGTTGGCCTTGCCTTCCTTGCCCTTGTGGTCAAAGACGCGCAGCCCGGCAAACAGTGGCACATGCGGCAGGAATTCGGAGTCCTCGCCGACGTTATGCGTCATCCGGTCCAGCCAGTTGCGCGAAAGGAAGCACTCGTAGTCTTCCTGACCGTGGCTTGGCGCGGTGTGCACGAAACCCGTTCCTGCGTCGTCCGTGACGTGATCGCCGTCGATCATCGGCACGTCGTAATCCCAGTAGCCGTTGCCGTCTTCGATGCCCCGGAAGGGGTGGGCGAGGGTCAGGCCTGCCAACTCATCCGCCGTCACATCGCGGACACGTGTGAACTGCCCGTCTTCGAGGCGCGCTTTGGTCAGAACGTCGCCCGCCAGCTTGTCGGCAAGGATGTAGGTGTCACCGACCGAGACCCAGCTTTCCTCAGGTGTGCCGGTGACCTCGTAGAGGCCGTAGGCGATGCCCGGACCGTAGGCGACGGCCTTGTTCGACGGAATCGTCCAGGGGGTCGTCGTCCAGATGACAACGCGGGCGTCTTTGATCTTGTTGATCGCTTCAATCATTTCAGCCGGCTGTCGGCCTTCAGTCCAACCGAACGCTTCTCCGGGCTTGTAATCGACAACCTTAAACGGCACCCAGATCGTGTGCGACTTGTGGTCGTGGTACTCGATCTCCGCCTCTGCCAGCGCGGTTTTTTCCACCGGAGACCACATCACGGGCTTGGAGCCTTGGTACAGCGTGCCGTTCATCAGGAACTTCTGGAATTCCTCGGCGATGACGCGCTCCGCGTGGAAGTTCATCGTCAGGTAGGGATCGTCCCAGTTGCCGGTGATGCCCAGACGTTTGAACTCCTTGCGCTGGACGTCGATCCAGCCTTCGGCGAACTTGCGGCATTCCTGGCGGAAATCGACGACGTCCACCTCGTCCTTGTTGCGGCCCTTCTTGCGGTACTGCTCCTCGATCTTCCATTCGATGGGCAGGCCGTGGCAGTCCCAGCCGGGGATGTAGCGGGCGTCGCGGCCCAACATCTGCTGCGAGCGCACGATGAAGTCCTTCAGCACCTTGTTCAGCGCGTGGCCGATGTGCAGGTGGCCGTTCGCGTAGGGAGGGCCGTCGTGCAGGGTGAAGGGCTTGCGCGTCTGGGTCTTGGCCTTCTCGCGCAGCGTGCCGTAGACGTCGATCTTTTCCCAACGCTCCAGCCAGCCGGGCTCGCGCTTGGGCAGACCGGCGCGCATCGGGAAATCCGTCTGCGGCAGGGCGAGAGTGTCTTTGTAGTCAATCGTGTTCGTGTCGGTGGTGTCGGCGCACATGGGGGGCGTCCTGTCGATCTGTCGGAATTTTCGGAAGGGGTGTCGCGGCGCGGAGAGGCCATGCGCCTTGTCCCGGCGTCTCTGATCAGAGCGCCGGGCCGGTAATTCGAATGATGGAAACATACGTCATCATGGCCGCCTTATAGGACGGGTGTGCGGCGCGGTCCAGTGGTCAGCGGCACCCTGTGCTGCGGCGGTGCGCTGCATGGTTTTCGGCGGACCGCGCTGTTAGGTAAAAGGTCAGGCAGAAGGGGCGCTCCATGACGGCTTTGGCGAGATTCGACATCACACGGGACGAGATCGAGCGCGTCGTGGCGCGGTTCTATGAACGGGTGCGCGGGCATCCCGGCCTGGCTCCGGTTTTTGCGGCCCATGTCGATGACTGGCCCGCGCATGAGGCGCGGGTGGCGGATTTCTGGGCCAACGCGATCCTGATGGAGCGGTCCTACGATGGCAATCCGGTCGCGGTGCATCGCGACGCGGGTAACGTGCGCCCCGGCATGTTCGAGACGTGGCTGGCGCTTTTTGACAATGTCCTGGCCCAGGAGTTGACCGAGACGCAGGCGCAGGCATGGTCCGCCCTGGCGCACCGCATCGGAAGCAGTCTGCGCGCGGGTGTCGTGGAGCGGATGCGCGGGCCGGGCGGTGTGCCGATTCTCCGTTAAAAGGCGCAGCCTGAGGGTGAGTCGCAAAGCCAATTTTCGCCCGATCAAGAGGCAGATGCGCGCATCGGTGAAATGCAGCTGATGTCTTGGCGGGTTTTGAGCGAATTCAGGCCGGCCTTTGCGGCTTTCAGGTCACAGGGCTTGAGAAACTCACCAATCGGCTCAACCTTATTTTCCACGGGCCACGGATGCCCGTTGGTATCAGGAGGTGCCCCATGACCTACGAGGCTCTAGACGCTAAAGTGATACGATACGGTCGCCTGCACGGCGCACGGCCCCCGTTGCGCAGCACCCGTTTGCCCGTCGCCTCATGGCTGGGCCTGGCGGTTGCGGTGATGCTGATTGTGGCCGCAGCTGTGACGCTGACCCTGTCCCCCGGCGTGTCCGACCAACAGATCAGCCGCATTGACCCTGCGGAATACATGACTGTGCAACTTATGAAAAAGAACGTTGGCGCAGAAGCCGAAATTGGTATTTCGCCGCAGTTGTGACGCGGCCCGGTACGCTGCCGGACCACATATCCCCCACATCTGTGCGCGGATCAGGGCCGGGGGCCTTCGGGTCTCCGGCCTAGGTGTGTCAGGGGCGATTGATGTTGTGCCCCGGACGCGGCTGCGGGAAGGAACAACAGCGGCGTCCGGGGTCTCGGATCACGCAGCCGGATGCCTCCCGGGGAGCGGGTCGGGACCATTCGGAGGATCCGAGAGTATCGTCTGACCTGAACCCGGCGCCGGTCGCCGGGGCATTCAAAGGATCAGACCGGCCAGCATGAAATGATGTGGCCAAAGGTGCAGGCTCTGAAAGTTCTTACTCAAATGGATGTTGATTTCCCGTTTAAGGTGAATTAGACGGATCAATTGCACTTACTATCTGCGATTGCCTGCCCTGACGGAAGTGGGGAATACCTCACCCTAGCCGAACAGCGTGCCCACGCCGTAGGCGATGCCCGCAGCCGCTCCGCCGATCGCCAGCGTCTCCAGCCCCGACCGCCACCACGGCGTCAGTGACCACAGGCTTTTAAGCGTTCCGATCACGAAAAAGACCGCCAAAGTGACGGCGGCCGAGGCCTCGAAGGCGCCCCCAAGCCCAAGGATGAAGGGCAGCAACGGGACGATCCCGGCGATCAGAAAGGCGCCGAAGGTCACCAGCGCCGCACGCATCGGATGCGGGTCCACAGGGCCAAGGCCATACTCGCCTTCCATCATCAGGGCGATCCACGCGGGGCGGTTGTGACTGATCTGTTCTGCCGCTTCGTCCAAGGTCGTCCCGGTCAGCCCCATGCGCATCAGGATAGCGCGCAGCTCGGCCTTTTCGCCTTCTGGGAAGCGCGCGATGTGATCCTCTTCGACACGGCGCAGACGCCGGGTGTTGTCGCGCTCTGCCTTCGTGGCCGAGTAATTCCCCGCGGCCATGGAAAATCCGTCTGCCAGCACGTTGGCGAACCCCAAGGCGAGAATGACAAGGGGCGGCAATCCCGCGCCCGCAACACCGGCCACGATGGCAAAGGTGGTCACGGCCCCGTCGATGGCGCCGTACACGATGTCTCGCAGGTCTCCGCGCCCCGCGGGCGCATCAAGCCGGGCGTCAATCTCGGCGGCGGAGTGGCCGTGGTCTGGGTCGAACATATCTGGTCCTGGCGGTGGCTGGGGCACCGACACAGGAAACCAGAAAGGGGGACGGCGTCCATGCGTTGGATCAACCCGCCGCCCAGATGTCTATGGTCGCAGCAGGCGTTAACGCTTGTCCTGCGCAAACAGCCCGCTCAGGGACGCGCGGATCACCTGACGAACCGACGGGCGGCGCTTGGCGGCAAAGGGCAGCGGGCGGCAGACCTCCATCGCGGCGACGCCGACACGGGCGGTCAACGCGCCGTTCACCATGCCTTCGCCAAAGCGACGAGACAGCTTGGCCAGAATGCCCGCGCCAAAGATCGGCTCCAGCATATCGTCGCCCACGGCCACGGCGCCGGTGGCAATCAGGTGCGAAAACACCGCGCGCGTCAGCCGCCAACTGCCCAGGGTGCCGGACCGTCCGCCATAGATCTCTGCGATGCGGCGGATCATCCGCAGGTTGGACGTCAGCGCCGCGACCACATCGGCCAGCGCCAGCGGCACCATGGCCGTGACGGCGGCCACCTGACGGGCGGCGGCCTGCACTTCCTTTTGCGCAAGAGCGTCCAGCGGGGCGAGGATCTCTGTCTCCGCGTGGTGGATCAGCCCGGAGGCGTCAAAGATCTCGTCGCGCCGCGCGGCAAAGCGGTCCCGCCCCCAGCGCGTGTCCTCACGACCCTTGTAAAGCGTGACCAGTTGCGTGGTCAGCGCGCGCGCTTTTTCCAGACTGTCCTCTGCCAGCGCCTCGTCTGCTGCGCGGTGCAGGGTGTCGATCTTTGCCAGACGCGCAAAGGCGGACAGTTCCTTGATGACGATCAGCACGCAGACCAGCAGGAAGGCCGCGATCAGCGCCGTGACGGCGTAGCCAAGGATTGGATTGGCCACGATCAGACCCACGGCAAAGTTCCACGCCGCCAGCGTAATCACCGTGACCAGCAGCGCGCCCAGCAGACGCCAGAACCACGCCGCCAGCCGCGAGGGCCGGTAGGCTGCCACCGCCGCGACTGTGCCCATGGCCGCGCCCTCCGGCATGGGCGTCAGGTCGGGAACCGGCGGTGCCTCGGACGGGGAGGGGCCGGGACCCGCGTCGAGGTCAATCAAAATGGGGCCCTTGGGCGGCTGTGTCATGCGCTGTCTCTTTGTCTGCGGTCTGTCTTACATAAGGCGGGGCCGCCCGGGCTGCCACCTTTGCCGAAAAGATGGGCCGGCGCGTCGCGAAAGTCCCCCCACACGGGGCCGCGCATGTCGCGAAGTGTCCGGACAACAGCGTCGATCACATCTTTTTCACGAAAGCGTGGAACTCCTTGCCGTCTCGATGTGTTCATCCGGTAAAGCCCGGCAGGGGCACGGCACGGGGGCGGCGCTGCGTGGGGCGATATATCCTTTTATCTTTAGGTCTGTTGATGCTTTCCGGGTGCGACGGGCGGCACAACTGGATGGCCGGTGCGGGCGAGGAGTCCGCACAGGTTAAAACCTTGTTCATCGTGTTGATGATCGGCGCGGGGGTGATCTGGTCCGCCGTGGTTGGCGCGGCGATCTATGCACACAAGCGCGGCGCGCATCCCAATCTGGAACGTGAGGCCCGTCAGTTCGTGATTTGGGGCGGCGCGGTTCTGCCCACGGTCCTGGTCGGCGCTCTGCTTGTCTGGGGGCTAATTATTCTGCGGGACATCACCGCCGATGATGGCGATCTGACCGTCCGCGTCGATGGCGAGCGCTGGTGGTGGCGGGTGATCTACGAGACGCCGGAGGGCGACGTGATCACCGCCAATGAAATCCGGCTGTCTATTGGCCAGCGCGCGCTGTTTCGCCTGACCGCGGATGATGTGATCCATTCCTTCTGGGTGCCCGCGCTGGGCGGGAAGATGGACATGATCCCGGGCCGCGAGACCATGCTGACCCTGACGCCGCAAACCTTGGGCAGCTGGGGTGGGCTGTGCGCCGAATTTTGCGGCGGAGCCCATGCCTTGATGCGCTTCGATGCGATCGTGATGGAGCCGGAGGCCTTTGATAAATGGCTCGCAGAGCAGGCGGAGCCTGCGAAATTGTCAGCTGACAATCCGGGTTTCGAGGTCTTTCAGGCAGAGGGCTGCGGAGCCTGCCACACCATTCGCGGCACCGATGCACAAGGCCCGGTCGGCCCGGACCTGACCCATCTGGCCAGCCGCGACAAGCTGGGCGCCGGCATGTGGGACATGACGCCCACGAACATGGCGCGCTGGATCACCGACACCCACGAGATGAAACCCGATATCGACATGCCACCTTATCCGCACCTGAACGGTGCGCGGCTGGACACGCTGGTCGACTTCCTGATGAGGCTGGAATGACGAACGAAATCGACCTGTCGCAACTGCCTCCCGCTGAACCCTACGACAAGGCCCGCGACGAGGCGCAGCGCGCCCGCCTGATGAAGGCCTGGGCCGCCCCCAAGGGGTGGAAGATCGTCTCGGCGGTCAACAACTCCTTCATCGGCAAATGGTATCTGCTGACCTCTTTCGCCTTCTTCACGTTCGCGGGGCTGCTGGCGCTGCTGATGCGCGCGCAACTGGCGGTGCCGGAAAACGATCTGGTCAGCCAGTCGCTGTTCAACCAGCTGTTCACGCTGCACGGCACGGCGATGATGTTCCTGTTTGCCGTCCCGATCTTCGAGGCGGTGGCCATCCTGATCCTGCCGGAAATTCTCGGCGCGCGTGACTTGCCGTTCCCGAGGCTCAGCGGCTTTGGCTACTGGTGTTTCCTGATCGGCGGGATCTTTGTCTGTGGTTCGATCTTCTTTGGCGTGGCGCCCAGCGGGGGCTGGTTCATGTACACGCCGCTGTCGTCGGACCCGAGGTTCAGCGACCTTGGCGCCGACATATGGCTGCTGGGCCTGTCCTTTATCGAGGTCTCGTCCATCGCCGCAGCGGTCGAGCTGATCGTCGGCGTGCTCAAAAGCCGCCCGCCGGGGATGCGCCTGAACCTGATGCCGCTGTATTGCTGGTATGTTCTGGTGGTCGCCGGGATGATCCTGTTTGCGTTTCCGCCGCTCATCGCGGGCGATCTGCTGCTGGAGATGGAGCGCGCCTTTGGCTGGGCGTTCTTTGACGTGGACCGGGGCGGCGATCCGATGCTGTGGCAACACCTGTTCTGGATCTTTGGCCACCCGGAGGTCTACATCATCTTTCTGCCCTCCATCGCGCTGATCGCGACCATGCTGCCGACCTTTGCCGGGCGGCCCATGGTGGGGCATTCGTGGATCGTCTTGTCGGCGGTGGGCGTGGCGTTCCTGAGCTTTGGCCTTTGGGTGCACCACATGTTCACCACGGGGCTGCCGGAAATCTCGCTGTCGTTTTTCTCCGCCGCGTCAGAGGCGGTGGCGGTGCCGACGGGCATCCAGATCTTCTGCTTCATCGCGACGATGCTGGTGGCCAAGGTGCGGCCCTCGGTGCCGATGCTGTTCGCGGGCGGGGCGCTGGCGATCTTTGTCTTTGGTGGGCTGACGGGCGTCATGGTGGCGCTGGTGCCCTTCGACTGGCAGGCGCATGACAGCTATTTCGTGGTCGCCCACCTGCACTACACGCTGATCGGCGGGATGCTGTTCCCGCTCTTTGCCGGGATCGTCTATTGGTATCCCTTCGTCACGCAGAAGATGATGAACGACCGGGGCGGCAAATGGGCCTTCTGGCTGATGTTCGGCGGCTTCAACCTTGCGTTTCTGCCGATGCACTGGACCGGGGTCATGGGGATGCCGCGCCGGGTCTGGACCTACCAGCTGACCGACGGCTGGGCGGTGCTGAACATGGTGTCGACCATCGGGGCGTTTGTGTTTGCCGCCGGGTTCGCGGTGTTTGCGATCAACGTGTTGTGGCCGCGCGGCAAGCAACCACTGGTGACGCGCAACGTCTGGAACGCGGGCACGATGGAGTGGGGCGCAGAGGTGCCTGACAAGCCGTGGGGCGTGCGCTCCATCCCCTATATCCACACGCGCTATCCCTTGTGGGAACAGCCTGAATTGCTGGGCGAGATGGACCGGGGCGAGTGGCTGCTGCCGGATGCCGAGGAAGGCAAGCGCGAGATGATCGTGACCGATATCCTCGATGCGCGGCCGCTGTTCGTGCAGCGGGTCGGTGGGCCGTCCTTCCTGCCGATTGGCGCGGGCGTGTCGCTGGGGGCGGTGTTCATCATCGCGACCTTCCATTTGTGGACGCTGACACTGTTGTGCTTTGCGGCCTTTGTCGCCTTTACCCTGACATGGCTGTGGACCGGCACGGCACGGGTGCCGGAGGCGCCAGAGAAATATGTCGGCCGAGGTCTGACCCTGCCGACCTACGCGCAAGGCAATCGCGCCGTGGGATGGTGGGCGGTGTTCATCACCATGACCGGGGACATGACAGCCTTCACCGGCCTGGTGTTCAGCTACTTCTTCTACTGGACGGCGCTGCCGAACTTCCTGCCAGAGGCCGCGCGCCTGCCTGCGGTCCTGCCTTTGACGGCGGGGGTGGTCTTGTTGCTGGCGGCGTGGGGCATGACGGTTTTCGCGCGAAGCACGCTGGGCAAAGGCGGGCGCGGCCTGTCCATGGCGCTGCTGATCGGCGCGGTGCCGGTGGGGGCGTTGGGCATCGCTGCCTGGGCCTGGGCGGCGCAGGCGGCGGGGCTGGACCCGACGCGGGACAGCTTTGACGCGATGGTCTGGATGCTGATCTTGTGGATGTTCCTGCATCTGCTGCTGAGTTGGGTCATGCATCTGTACGTCGCCGCGCGGATCGCCGCGAACATCTGCCAGCCGGAGTATCGCGCCGACCTGATGAACCTGACGTTGTTTGGCCATTTCAACGCCATAACAGCGGTGGTGACCTTTGCCCTGCTGGCGCTGTTCCCGATGTTGATGGGGGTGTGAGACATGCCTGAGACACCGCATTATGACGCGCCGAGCGTGATGGACCAGGGCTCGATCTGGATACTGGTGGCCGCACCGTCGATCTGGGCGGCGCATTTCCTTGTCAGCTATTGGGTTGCGGCGGTCTACTGCGCCAAGTCGACGACGGGCGCGCTGGGCGGGTTGATGGAGCCGCGCTGGATCGCAGTCTGGCTTGGCCTTGCCTGCATCGCTGTGATCGCCTGGCTGGGGGTGATCGCGGTGCGGCGCTACGGCGGGGTGTTCGTGATCTTCGAGGAAATCACCGAAAGCTCGGAGCGCGGGCGCGACAAGTTCATCGGCCACGTGGCACTGTTGCTGTGCGTGCTGTCGGCGGTGGCCATCGTGTTCACCATCATTCCCGGACTGGTGTTCAACGAATGCTGAGGGCGCTGGGGCTGATCCTGCTTGCGGCGCTGTGGCTGTCGCCGCTGCCAGAGCTGGCCGCCGGATCGATGGTCCTGCACATGGTGTTGCATCTGGGCGTGACGGCGGTGGTGCCTGCGCTGCTGATGCCGACGCTGCCGGTGCGTGCGGTGGGGGCCGTCTGGCTGCTGCTGGGCGCGTTGGTGGAAATGCTGGTGGTCTGGGCCTGGCACCTGCCTGCGCTGCACCTGTGGGGGCGGCTGACGACGATAGGCTTTGTCTTTGAACAGACGAGCTTTTTCGCCGCCGGGATGCTGCTCTGGGCCGTGGTACGCGCGGCGGGGGCCTTTGGTGGCGCGGTGGTCTTGATGGCGACAACGATGCATATGACCCTGCTGGGCGCGCTGATCGGGCTGTCGCCCCGGCCTTTGTGGGGAGAGATTTGCGCTGGACATCTGGGGATGACGGCGCTGCAGGAACAACAGCTTGCGGGCGTGCTGATGGCTGGCGGTGGTGGGGCGCTGTACCTTGTGGCGGCGCTGACACGGCTGGGCCACGCGGTGCGCGGGCAGCAGGAGGAATGGGCATGAGGCGTTGGATCTTGGGCGGGCTGGCCGGTGTGGCCGTGGCCGGCGGGGCGTTTGTCTTCTTTGCGCCGTACAACATTGCCGCCTCGCAGGCGCATTTGCCCGGTGTGGGCGAAACGCTGCATCTGTATTTGCGCAGCGCGGTGAAAGCGCGGTCCAGCGCGGTTGAGGTGCCGGACCATGTGGATCTGTCCGACGACGGCTTGGCACGGCTTGGCGCTGGGCATTTCGCCACGGGCTGTGCCACGTGCCACGGGGCGCCGGGCATCCCGCGCAATCCGGTGGTGGAGGGGATGCAGCCCATGCCGCCAAAGCTGACGTCGGAGGACTGGACCGAGAAGGATTTCTATTGGATCGCGCGCCACGGTTTCAAATACACCGGGATGCCCGCCTGGCCGGGCGAAGGGCGCGACGACGAGCCTTGGGCTTTGGCCGCCTTTCTGGCGCGTTATGACAGCTATGATGCGGCGAGTTATGCGGAGACGGCCTTTGGCGCGCCGGATGCGTGGGAGGCGGGGGCCGTGCGCTTTGGCGAGCCGTCGAACGCCGTCGCGCAGGAACATGCCTGCGTGCGCTGCCATGGCGACGACGGGCTGGGCCGCGACGGCACCGCGCCCAAGCTGGCGGGCCAGTCAGAGGAATGGCTGACGCTGGTGCTGGACGCTTATGCCGAGGGCCACCGCGAGAGCGGATTTATGGAACCTCTGGCCGCCGGTCTCAGACCCGAAACACGCGCCCAGATCGCCGCACGCTATGCCGGGATGCAGGCGACGTGGGACGGCGGGGTGCTGCCCGTGGGCGACGCCGCCCGTGGCGAGGTTCTGGCCCAGCAGGGTGATGAACATTTCGACATTGCAAGCTGTGCTTCTTGCCACGAGGGCGCCGGGGCGGACGGCCTGTCCCCCAAGCGTGCGGACACGCCGCGCATCGCCGGACAGGACGGCTATTGGCTGGTGAACTGGCTGACGATGTATCGCGACGGGCCGCAGCCCACGACACCGCGTGCCCATTTGATGTCGGCGGCGGCAAAGCCGCTCACCGACGAGGATATCCGCGATATCGCCGCCTATTACGCCGGGCGCTGAGGCGAGGCTTCGGCCTTGGCCTTGGGGCGTTTGACGTTGGCCGAGGTCGGCGCGGTCAGGGTCTTTGCGGTCGCGCGTTGCCAGAGGAATTTCACATCCGGCAGCCCTTCGTCATTGGCAGAACCGTCGGTTTCCTCGATCAGCTCGAACCCTTCGCGCCGATAGAACCGCTGCGCATCGGTGTTGGTCTGAAAGGTCCAGAGTTCCAGCCTGTCCTGCGCCGCCTTGGCGTCGTCCAGCAAGGCGGCGCCGACCCCGCGCCCCTGTTCTTCCTCGGCGATGAACAGGCAGTGGACGTAGCTGTCTTCGCGCGCGATGAACCCGGCGGTCTGGTGATCCAGCTCCGCCACCGTGATCCAGCCTTTGTCGATCATCTGCCCGGCGTGGGCGATGTCCTCGACCGAATTGTGCAGGCGTGGCTTCCATTTGGCGGCCAGTGTGGCCTGCGTGATGATGTCACCCAAACGCCCGGCGTCGAGAGGATTTGCAGGGCGCAGCCGGATCTCTTTCGACGGATCAGGCGCCGCGCCTGTGGGGCCGGGGTTGGTGGGGATCTCCTGTGGCGGGGCCTGTGGCGTGGGATCGGAAATCCCCGGCGTCTCCGTGGGACGCTCCTGCGGCGGCAGGTCCGGGTTGGGCGCATCGGGCACTTCGACCGGGGCGTCCGGCTGGGTTGGCACGTCGTCGGGCATCTCGTGGCCGGGGCCGCGCGGCAGATCGTCGGGCACCTCTGGCGGGGTCTGGCCGGGCATGTCCGGGGCCGGGGTGCCGGGCACCTCTTGCGGCATGTCGGGGGGCGTTTCCACCGGGGCCTCGGGCTGCGGATCGTTGGGGCGCGGCACGTCGGGGCCGGGGGTGGTCGGTGTGAAGGGGTCAGGCTTGGTCACAGGCGGTCTCCGATCAGGAATTGCGCGGCGCGGTCGAGCCTGATGTGAGGTGGACCTTCGCCGGGTTTCAGGGTCAGCCGCGCGGGCGCAAAGGACATGACGGAGTAATCCTGATCGAGCCAGGCGTCCGTCCCTGTGCGCGCGGCGCTCAGCAGGTGGTTGGGGTCTTCGGGTAGATCTCCGGGATAAAACGCCGCTTGTTTGCCGCTGTCCATCAGAGTGCCACGCACGCAGGGCAGGGTGGTCCCCTGATGAGAGATCATCTCTTCGGTGGTGGCACGCAGGGCGGCGAGCGACATGGCAGCGGTTTCCGCCCCGGCAAAGCGCGCGCGGTCGCGGGCGTCACGGGTCAGCGCCTCCATGATGGCGGTCAGCTTGCCGTGCTGGGTGTGGTGCAGGTGGTCGGCCTTTGTCGCGGCAAACAGGATCTTGTCGATGCGTTTGCCCAGAAAGATCTGAGACAGGAACGACGAGGTGCCGGGACGAAAGGCAGTGAGAATGTCGGCCAGCGTCTGGCGCAGATCCTCCACCGCGCGGGGGCCGGCGTTGATCGCGCCAAGGGCATCCACCAGTACGATCTGCCGGTCGAGGCGGGAAAAGTGGTCCTGAAAGAAGGGCTTTATCACGCGCGATTTGTAGGCATCGAAGCGGCGCTCGAACTCCCGGTACAGGGTGCCGCGCGCGGGTTTGTCCACGGGCGGCAGGGGGGCAAATGTCAGCACAGGCGAGCCTGCCAGATCGCCGGGCAACAGGAAGCGCCCCGGAGAACAGTCGGAGAACCCCTCGGCCCGCGCGGCGTGCAACGCGGTGGTGTAAGCGGCGGCCATGCGCTGCGCCACCGGCTCGTCAAGCTTGGCGGTGGCAGCGTCGGTCGTGGCCATGGGCAGGAAATGATCGGGGTCGGGACGGTGCGCCATGCGGGTCAGCATCGCCTGCGACCACGCGTCGTAGGATTTGTCCATCATCCCGAGGTCGAGCAGCCATTCGCCGGGGTAATCCACGATGTCCAGATGCAGGGTGCGCGGCCCTTGCAGGCCTGACAGCAGGCCGGAGGGGCGCACCTTCAGCGACAGCCGCAACTCTGACACGGCGCGGGTGCTGTCGGGCCAATGCGGCGTCGCCCCCATCAGCGCGCCGAGGTGGGTTTCGTAGTCAAAGCGCGGCAGGGTGTCGTCCGGTTGCGGCTGTAGAAAGGCCGTTAGAATGCGCGCCTCGCTTTGCGCGACCAGTCCGGGCATACGTCCACGGTCCATCAGGTTGGCCACCAGCGACGTGATGAACACGGTCTTGCCTGCCCGCGACAGGCCGGTCACACCCAGCCGCAGGGTCGGCTCGAAAAATGTCTCGGAAATCGTGTTTCCGGCGCTTTCGACGGTGCGGGTGAGGCTGTCTGCGATGCTGGTCAGGACCATTGGGCGCCTTTGTTGTCTGCTCAGGTGTTAACTTAGGGCGTCGAGGGCGGGCCTGCCAGTGGTTGCTGCTCTGGACCCGGGCGTTCGTGAGCGCTATTGCGCAGGCCATGCCCAGATACGCGCTTCTTATCGAATATGACGGACGGCCCTTTGCAGGCTGGCAACGGCAGGTGGACCAGCCCTCGGTGCAGCAGAGCATCGAGGAGGCGCTTGGGCGGCTGGAGCCGCGCGCCCATACCATCGGCGGGGCCGGGCGCACAGATGCCGGGGTTCATGCGCGCGGGCAGGTGGCCCATTGCGACATGATAAAGGACTGGGAGCCGTTCCGCCTGTCGGAGGCGCTGAACTTTCATCTCAAGCCCGCGCCGGTGGCGATCCGGGCCTGTGTGAAGGTGGCGGACGACTGGCACGCACGGTTTTCGGCCAATGAACGGCGCTATTTGTTTCGCCTGCTGACGCGGCGGGCGCCCAGCACTTTGGAGGCGGGGCAGGTCTGGCGGGTCAATCACGCGCTGGACGTGGACGCGATGCGCGAGGGCGCGGCTCATTTGATCGGCCTTCATGACTTCACGACCTTTCGATCCGTGATGTGTCAGGCGAAATCCCCGGTCAAGACATTGGACGCGCTGGATATTGATGTGGTCGACGGGCTGGCGGGACCGGAGGTGCAGTTTCGCCTGCGTGCCCGGTCGTTCCTGCACAATCAGGTGCGGTCCTTTGTCGGCACGTTGGAGCGCGTCGGTGCGGGCACCTGGACACCGGAGCGCGTGCGCGAGGCGCTGGAAGCCCGTGACCGCGCCGCCTGCGGGCCGGTGTGCCCGCCCGATGGGCTGTATCTGACCGGCGTGGGCTATCCGGACGATCCCTTCGCTGACGCCTAACCCGGTTTTAACTCTGTGGCGGGCAAGATCCGCGTGATGAGCCTCTTGCGACTTCCGAGCCTTTTGCTGCCTGCGCTGATCCCCTCGTGGCGGTTCTTTCGGGCCATTGCGCCCTCACCACGTGTGGAGCTGCGCGTGGACGGCGGGCCGTGGCAGGAGGTGGCCGTGCCGCCGGCGCATCTGTCGCTTGGTCAGATGCTGTTGCGGCTGATCTGGAACCCGCAGCGCACTGCCGCGCTGTATCTGGTGTCGCTGTCGGAACGCATCGTCGAGCAAGGATCACACCGTGCGGAGGCCGAGCTGCTGGAGCGGCTCGCACGCGACTATGGGCGCGAACACCGGCTGGAGGCGCGGCTGACCTTTGTCACGCGCGGCGCGGCGGGGCTGGAGAGTGAGGTGCTGTATGAAAGTGCGCCCTTCACCGGCGGGCGCGCCTGATGGACTTTTCGCTGGCCCTGCGCGTGACAGAGGTGATGCTGGCGCTGGCTTTGGCGCAGCAAAGCCTTGAGCAGATCGCCATCGACCGCCGCGACGCGCCCTGGCTGCTGGCACGATTGGCGCTCTGCGCCGCTCTGTTGGTGGGACAGGGGTGGGCGGTCTTTGGGCTGTTTGCCTTGGGCCTTTATGCGCTGCACCGGTACGATGGCCCTTTCAATGGCGGCAGCGACAAGATGAGCCTGCTGATCCTCGCGTGTCTGAGCGTGGCGCAGGCCGCGCCGACGGTCTTCTGGGCAGAGATGGCTTTTGGCTACCTCGGGGTGCAACTGGTGTTGTCCTACGTGATCTCCGGTCAGGTGAAGCTGGCGAACCCTGCATGGAGACGTGGTGACGCCTTGCGCGATGTGTTCCATTATTCCGCCTACCCGGTGAGCGAAGATTTGCGGCGGCTGGCGGACCGACGGCTGGTGACGTTCTGGGGCGGCTGGGTGGTGATGGGGGTGGAGGCAGCTTTCCCTTTGTTTCTGCTGCATCCGCTCGCGTTGCTGGCTGGCCTGTTGCTGGCGGCTGCCTTTCATCTGGCGAATGCGATGCTCTTCGGGTTGCACCGGTTCTTCTGGATCTGGCTGTGCGCCTACCCGTCGCTGATCTGGTTGCAAGGGCGATTGGCGGGAGCCTGGGCTGCGGGGTGAGCCGTGCGTGCCGGCTTGTCCGGGCGTCGGTTGCATGGGAAGGTCACGGCAAAGGAGGCCTGACCATGTTCGACACGCTGACCGAGGCTGATCTCACCGCCTCCCGCGCCTTGCGCCATACGCTGCACCGCGCGCCTGAACTGTCCGGGCAGGAGGGCACCACCGCCAAGCTGATCGCCGCACGCATGCGCGCATTGGGCGCGGAGGTGGTCACAGGACTGGGCGGCACCGGCGTTGCGGCGATTTTTGGGGACGGCGCTGACGGGCTGATGATCCGCTGTGAACTGGACGCCTTGCCCATCGAGGAGACCGGCACGCCAGATTGGCAATCGCAGGTGCCGGGGGTCGCTCATTTGTGCGGCCACGATGGGCACATGGCGATTCTGGACGCGGTGGCGCAACGCTTGGCGCAGGCAGCGCCCAAGACCCGCGTGATCTTGCTGTTCCAACCCGCCGAAGAAACCGGGGCAGGGGCCGCTGCGGTGTTGGCCGACCCTCGGTTTGCCGCGCTTGGGGCGAGGATGGCCATCAGCCTGCACAATATGCCGGGGCTGCCATTGGGGGCTGTGGGCTTGCGCGCCGGGCCGATGAACTGCGCCTCACGGGGGTTGAAGATCACGCTCACCGGACGCACGGCCCATGCCAGCGCCCCGGAAACGGGCTTGTCACCGGGCACGGCCCTGGCCGCGCTGATTCCGGCCTTGAGCCAGTTGAGCCGCGATGTGCCCACCGAAGATCCGACCTTTCGCCTTGCCACCGTAACCCATGCCCGGCTGGGGGAGCCGACCTTTGGCGTGGCCCCAGGAACGGCCGAACTGCGCGTGACCCTGCGCAGCTTGCTCGACGATCAGATGGCGGCGTTGGAGGCCGAGGCCCGCGCCCTGATCGCTGATGCGGCCGGCCCGTTGTCGGTCGGCATCACGGTGCACGAGGCCTTTGGCCATTGTGTGAACCACCCCGAGGCAGTGGCCCTGCTGGAGCATTCCGTTGCTGGAATGGCCCGCACGGAACAGGGGTTGCCCATGCGCGCCTCCGAGGATTTCGGGCGCTATGGCGCGGTTTTGCCCTCCGCCATGTTCTTGCTCGGATCGGGCGAAAGCTGCCTGCCGCTGCACGCGCCGGACTACGACTTCCCCGATCAGCTGATTGCGGTCGGGGCGCAGATCTTCCTGCGGGCCGTCGACCAATGGGCGCGCGATCTGCGCCCTCAGGCGTGAAAATCGCTTGATCTTTGTCGCGCAGCCCGCCAATAAACCGCCATGACCAAAGCGACCCAGATCCGACGAGCCTGAACGCTCTTCCCCGTCTCCGCCACCGTTGCGGAGCAGTCGCTATTGTCTAAACCCCAATCTTCACAACTTGACAGGTCCCCGGTGCCTTGCCACCAATCGGCCTTCCACCCTGCGCCCCTGCCATCGCAAGCGCACCACGCGAGGATAATTTCATGACCTCTTCTGTCCTGCCGACGTACAACCGCGCGCCGCTTCATTTTGTGAAGGGCGAAGGCGTATGGCTGATCGAGGAGGATGGGCGCCGATTCATGGACCTCGGCTCCGGCATCGCGGTGAACGCGCTGGGCCACGCCAACCCCGATCTGGTGCAGGCACTCACCGATCAGGCAAACAAGCTGTGGCACGTGTCCAACCTCTACGAGATCCCGCAACAAGAGGCGCTGGCCACCGCGCTGACCGATAGCACTTTTGCGGACCGGGTGTTCTTTACCAACTCCGGCACCGAAGCCTGCGAGCTGGCGGTCAAGATGGCGCGCAAATACTGGTACGACAAAGGCCAGCCCGAGAAGGTGGAGATCATCACTTTCTCCGGCTCTTTCCATGGCCGGTCCACCGCAGCCATCGCTGCGTCGGGCGCGGAAAAGATGGTGAAGGGCTTCGGCCCGGTGCTCGACGGGTTTGTACATGTGCCTTGGGGCGACCACGACGCGTTCAAGGCGGCGGTCACCGAGAATACAGCGGCGGTGCTGATCGAGCCGGTGCAGGGCGAGGGCGGCATTCGCCCGCTGCCGGATCAATGCCTGAAAGGGCTGCGCGAGATTTGCGACGAAAAGGGCATCCTGCTGGTGCTCGACGAGGTGCAATGCGGTGTCGGTCGGACGGGCAAGCTTTTTGCCCACGAATGGGCGGGCATCACCCCGGACATCATGATGGTGGCCAAGGGCATCGGCGGCGGCTTCCCGCTGGGCGCGGTGCTTGCCACAGAAGATGCGGGGTCCGGCATGGTCGCAGGCACGCACGGCTCGACCTATGGCGGCAACCCTCTGGGCTGCGCTGTGGGCAAGGCCGTGCTGGACCGCGTGACCGATCCCGCGTTTCTGGATGCTGTGAATGCCCGCGCGGGGCTGCTGCGTCAAAAGCTCGAAGCACTGGTGGCCACGCATCCGCAGGTTTTCGAAGGCGTCCGTGGCGTGGGTCTGATGCTGGGGCTGAAGGTCAAGGTCGCCCCCGCGGATCTGGTTCAGGCCGGTTACGCCAGCGAGGTCATCACCGTGCCTGCGGCAGACAACATCGTACGTTTGCTGCCACCGCTCAACATCACCGAAGATGAAATCACCGAGGCCATCGCACGCCTCGATCGCGCGGCCGCGACCCTCGCATCCTGACATACACCGCAAGGACGCGCCTGTGCGTCTTTGCTTTCTCAAATATTTACGGGAGGTCGGGGGCAGTGCCCCCGTCACGCCAGCCAGACAAAAAGAGCCGATCCGATGAACCATTTCCTCGATATCCATAAAACTGACAAAGACGCCCTGCGGGGCATTATCGACAGCGCCAGAACCATCAAGGACGCCCGCAAGGGCCAGCCCAAGGCGGCGCTCGACGCGGATTTGCCGCTGAAGGACCGCATGGTCGCGCTGATCTTTGAAAAGCCGTCGACCCGGACGCGGACCTCGTTCGATGTGGGCGTGCGGCAGATGGGCGGGCAGACCATGGTGCTGTCCGGTTCCGACATGCAGCTGGGACATGGCGAAACCATCGCCGACACGGCGCGCGTCATGAGCCGTTACGTGGACATGATCATGATCCGCACGTTCGATGAATCCGTGCTGGAGGAGATGGCGGAATATGCCTCCGTTCCGGTCATCAACGGCCTGACCGACCGCACGCACCCTTGCCAGATCATGGCCGACATCCTGACGTTCGAGGAGCACCGTGGTCCCATCGCGGGCAAGAAAGTCGTCTGGTGTGGCGATGGCAACAATGTCTGCGCGTCCTTCCTGCACGCGGCGGGGCAGTTCGGCTTCGATCTGACCTTCTCCGGCCCGGTGCAACTGGACCCTGAGCCGGAATTTGTCGGCTGGGCCCGCAACCAGGGCGTCAATGTCGAGATCGAGCGTGACCCGGCCAAGGCGGTCGATGGCGCGGATCTGATCGTTGCGGACACGTGGGTGTCCATGCACGACGCCCAGTCCGCGCGGGAGCGGCGGCACAACATGTTGCGCCCCTATCAGGTGAACCGTGATTTGATGAACCACGCCAAACCCGATGCGCTGTTCATGCATTGCCTGCCGGCGCACCGCGAGGAAGAGGTCACCTCCGACGTGATGGACGGCCCGAACTCGGTGATCTGGGACGAGGCCGAGAACCGTCTGCACGCGCAGAAGGCGATCATGAAATACTGTCTCGAAGGGTGAGACCCTCTGGCAGGTCGGGTATTAGCCTGACCTGCGCGGCGTTGCGCGGTCAGTATACGGCCTGCGTCAGCCAGTAGATCGTGCCCGCCCAAAAGGCCGGCACCATTGTCCCAACCAGCGCCCAGATCACAGGGCGCGCCGGGTGCTCCTCCTCCCATTGGCGCGCGCCGCGATAGGGGACGAAGGGCGCCGGAGCCGTCTGTCGGACTGGGCTTTCGGGATCTTGTGCGATCGCCGCCATGGCCGCTTGATCCAAGAAAGAGTCGGTGAGCACTGTTCGGGACATTTTGGCCTCCTGTCTCGGTGTCCGTTGCCGAGATCGTGCCAAAGAGCGGTTAATTTTCCGTGTTTTGTTTCCGACCGTGACGTTTGCGCCACGCCACAGGGCGGGAAGCTAGTACAGGCGTTCCGCGGCCCAGACGATTGTCGCGGTCCAGCAGGCGGGCACGAGGACCAGCACGGCGCCCCACACCAAAAGCGATGCGTTGGCGGTGCGGTCATCCGGACGCAGCGTGGCTGCAGCGGCTCTGTATGGCTGAGAGTTGAAGCGCGGCACGGGGCGGTGCTGTCGCGACAGCGGAGATTCGGGGGCAAGCATGATCGACGTCCTTGTACCGGAAGATTTTCGGCACACTGCGGCGCGTCTGTTAACGCAGCGCGAGTCGAAGCGGGCAAAAGCGGGGCGTTTCCGGGACTGCGCGGTTCTCTGCGCGAAAGCGAGCGTTATTTGCGCGGTTTGGCACGCAGGGTGGGATCGGCCTCTGTCGGGTCTTCGGGCCAGGGGTGTTTGGGGTATTGCGCGCGCATGTCCTTGCGCACATCGGCGTAGGACCCGGCCCAGAAGCCCGGCAGGTCCATGGTTGTCTGCACGGGACGCCGCGCGGGGCTGAGCAGCGTGACCTTCAGCGGCGTGCGCCCGACCAGAGGGTGGGTTTTCTGGCCGAACATTTCTTGCAGGCGCAGGCTGATTTCTGGCGCGTCGCCGCTGTAGTCGATGGGGATCTGGCGGCCCAGCGGGGTCGTGAAATGCGCAGGCACTGCGGCGTCCAGCGCCTGCATCTCGCCCCAGTCAAGCCGGGCGCGCAGGGCGTTGAGCAAGTCAAACCGTTTCCAGTCATCCCGTGTCTTCACGCCGTCCAGAAAAGGGAGCAGCCAGTCTTCAATGCTGTCGAGCAGGGCCTCTGCCGTCATGTCCGGCAGCGCGTGTCCAGCGTCCCGGGCCAGTTCCACACGCGCAACAAAACGGCGGTCCTTGTCCGTCAGGCTGAGACCCAGATCGCGCACCCCGTCCAGCATGGCACGGGCAATGGCGTCGGAGGGGGCGTCCTTCCAGATGCGATCATCCAGAGCGATGGCACCGAGCCGTTCTTGTTGGCGGGCCACCACGCGGCGCTCGCGTTTGGACCACTCGCAGCTGTCGATCCATGCGATCTGATCGGCGAAGAGCGCGCGCACCTCGGACAGGGAAATGGCCACCGCTTGCCGAATGCGCGCCTCTCGCGGATTGCCGTCGGTGTCGGTCACGACAATGAGACGCTGATTGGCGAGCGGGTCGGTCTCGATCATCACCGCGCCCTTGCCGCCAGACAGCTGAAAGCGTGGCGCGTCGCCTTTGCGCCGCAGGCCAATGCGGTCAGGGTAGGCGAGCGCGGCCATCTCGGCGGCGCCGTATGGTGTTTTGCCAGCCTGCTCAGGCGGATCAGACGTTATCCTCGTGTTCTTTGACAGGCGCCGCGCTTCGGTCCGGATGCGTTCGAGCGCGGGCCTGTGGATGGAATAGGGCTTTTCAGCAGCGAAGCGCTTGGGGTCGTCGAGCGCGTCCAGGCGCAGTGTCAGATCTGTGGGCGCACCTGTGAGCGGATCGCGTTCGGACAACAAAGCAGCGAGCGGAGCGGCATTTTTCCCCGAAACCTGTAGCATATGGGCAAGGCGTGGGTGCAGTGGATATGTGGATAACTTCCGCCCGTGCGGGGTGATCCGCCCATGATCGTCCAGCGCGCCCAGCATCTTCAGCAAGCCAACGGCCTCTCCATAAGCGCTCTCGGGCGGTTGGGTCAGGAAGGGCAGATCGGTGGGCTGTGCGCCCCACAGCGCCAGCTCCAACGCCAGCGCGGAGAGGTCGGCGGCCTCTATTTCCGCGGGTGGAAAAAGGCTTAGCGCGCCCTCCTCACCCTTCGTCCAGAGCTTGTAGGCGGTGCCCGGAGCGACACGGCCCGCGCGTCCGGCGCGCTGTGTGGCCTCGGCGCGGGTGACTTTTTCGGTCACGAGCCGCGACATGCCGGAGCCGGGATCGAAGCGCGCGCGCCGGGCGCGTCCGCCGTCGACCACGACGCGGATGTCCTCGATGGTGAGCGAGGTTTCCGCGATGGAGGTGGCGAGCACAAGCTTGCGGCCTTCGGTTTCGGGACGGATGGCGGCGCGCTGGTCCCTCAGATCCATGGCTCCGAACAGGGGGCGGATGTGGGTGCTGGCGGGCAGGCGTTTCTTCAGCGCGGCTTCGGTGCGCCGGATCTCGCCCTCGCCGGGGAGGAAGGCCAGGAGGCCGCCTGTCGTTTCGTCGTGCGCCTGCGTGATGAGGTCGACCATTGCATCATCGAACCGGGACCGCTTCGGCAAAGGCGCAGGCAGCCAGCGCGGCTCCACCGGGAAAGCGCGGCCTTCGGAGGTGACAATGGGGGCGTCCATCAAGGACGCCACGGGGGCTGCGTCCAGCGTGGCAGACATGGCCAGCAGGATCAGGTCATCCCGCAGCGCCCCGGTGATTTCGAGGCAGAGCGCCAGCCCAAGATCGGCGTTCAACGAGCGTTCGTGAAATTCATCAAAAAGCACCGCACCGACACCGGCCAGCTCTGGGTCGGACTGGATCATACGGGTGAGGATGCCTTCCGTGACGACTTCGATCCGGGTGTGCTTGGAGACCTTGGAGTCCCCCCGGATGCGGTAGCCGACGGTTTGACCGGGCACTTCCCCCAGGTGTTCTGCCAGCCGCTGGGCGGCGGCGCGGGCGGCAAGGCGGCGTGGTTCCAGCATGATGATGCGGCCCTGTGTCAGGCCGGCCTCCAGCATGGCGAGCGGCACGCGAGTGGTCTTGCCTGCACCCGGCGGGGCCTGCAGCACGGCGCGGCCACGGCTGCGCAGCGCGTCCAGCAGCGCGGGGAGGGCGTCGTCGATGGGGAGGCGGGCCTGTGTCATGTGTCGCGATGTAGCGACGAGGGGGAGGTTTGGCCAGCGTTGCGCCCGTTGCGGTATTCCCTAAGGATAGACGCCTTGGTGATATCGGCTCCGTTGCGCTGTTTCGGTCTGAGGGATTTGGGCCGCGTTCCTCTTGGTCCTTTGAGCTTTTACGGCGCGCTCTCTGGTGTCGAGGAGAGTACGTAGCGGGGCTACGGGTGGCCTCGGAACGATCCGGCGTCGGGATATGATGTCCGGGTCAAGCGCGGTCAGAGCGCCTTTTGCCGCGTGCGGAGGGTGGGTTTTGACCTGTGGTGGTCTGCGGAAATGCCTATCGGCGGGGCCGCGTCGTCGGCGCTTGTGCGGCTGGACTTTTGCGCGAAGGCGCGGGATGAAAGCGGTATGGATATGGATGATCTCAGGGACCGCCTGCTGGCGGGGGAACGCCGCGCGCTGGCCCGTGCCATCACGTTGGTGGAATCGGGGCGCGCGGACCATCGGGCGCAGACGTTGCAATTGCTGGAGGGGCTGAAGGGGCCGGTGGCCATGGCCGACAAGCCCGCGCTGCGCATCGGCTTGTCAGGCACGCCAGGCGTGGGAAAATCCACTTTTATCGAGGCGTTCGGCATGATGTTGACCGCTCAGGGGCTGAAGGTGGCGGTGCTGGCGGTGGACCCGTCTTCGGCACGCTCTGGCGGGTCGATTCTGGGCGACAAGACGCGGATGGAGCGGCTGTCTCGGGACAAGAACGCCTTTATCCGGCCATCCCCCTCGCAAAGCCATCTGGGTGGTGTGGCGCGGCGCACGCGGGAGGCGATTGATCTGTGCGAGGCCGCGGGCTTTGACGTCATCTTGATCGAGACCGTGGGCGTCGGCCAGTCGGAAACCATGGTGGCCGAAATGTGCGACCTGTTCATGTTGTTGCTGGCGCCGGCGGGTGGCGACGAGTTGCAGGGCGTCAAGCGTGGCATCATGGAGATGGCGGACATCCTGTTGATCAACAAGGCGGATGGCGAACTGAAGCGGCAGGCGGTGCGGACCTGTGCGGATTACGCCGGGGCCTTGCGGCTGCTGCGCAAGCGTCCTCAGGATCCCGAAGGCTTTCCGAAGGCGCTGACGGTGTCGGCGGTGGAAGAAGACGGGCTGGAAAATGCCTGGGAAGAGATGAAAACGCTGGCCGAATGGCGGCGCGAGACGGGGCATTTCGCGGGGCGGCGCGCAGAACAGGCGAGGTTCTGGTTCGAGGCCGAGGTGCGCGACGGATTGTTGGCCCGCTTGCGGGCGCCGTCTGCGCGTCAGGCGATGTCTGCGCTTGCGCAGAAGGTGGCCGAGGGCAAACTGTCGCCGGGAAACGCAGCGCAGACCATGCTTGCGGATCATTTACAGACATGAAGCCGCACGCCGTGTTCGAGGGGGCGTGCCTGCGGGCGACGGCTTTTCGGCCACGGCGGCGCAAGCTTTTGGCGACGTTCCGGCAGCGGGTCGGACAGCCGGGGCAATTCGACGACGCGCGCTCTGTCATGGGGTTTCTGCGCGCGGGTTTTTCCCATCTTCATCTTCAGTCGCGGGAAAACGATTGGTTCATCAATTCCGATACCGAGGCGCTGGAGGAGCAGCTGGCGCATTTCGTCAGCCGGTACGAAGAGGTCGTTGCCATGGGGTTTTCCATGGGCGGCTATGGGGCGTTGCGGTTCGCATCGGTGCTCAAGGTGCAGCGCATGCTGGCGATCTCGCCTCAGGTGTCCATTGATCGGTCTTTGGTTGCGTGGGACAAACGCTATCGCGCGGAGGCGCGGGGCTGGGATGGTTGCCTTGGGGCATTGGCGGGCCGTGGCACGAATGTGCGCGGCGCGGTGCTGGTCGACCCCTTCAAGCCGCTTGATCTGCGGCATGGGCGAATGATCTGTGAGCTCTATCCGCATCTGACGCTGGTGATGTTGCCCAACGGCGGGCATCCGGCCACGCGGGCCATGAGGGAGGACGGACGATTCGATTGGCTCAAAACCGAATTGGCCGGAGGGCTGCCGGATCCGCGCGCCATCGGGCAGATGCATCGCGCGGTGCGACATAGGTCTGAAAGCTACTGGCAGCACCTTGCACAGCAGGCAAGATGGCGCGATAGAGAGGCCCTGGCGGTGCGCGCAAACACACGGGCACAGGCAATGTCGCAAGGGACTTGACGATTCCCCCGGTTCTGCCTAGAAGCCGTCGATACGAGATTCCGGGCGCCCCCCGAACACAAACGGGCGGCGCCTTTTGATATTGGAACGGCGTGGGCATTGCCTTGGCCGACTAAGATGAGGACGAAGCGATGTCGCGTGTTTGCGAACTGACCGGTAAGGGCCCGATGGTTGGCAACAATGTCAGCCACGCCAACAACAAAACCAAGCGGCGTTACCTGCCGAACCTGAACGATGTGACCCTGCAGTCCGAGACTCTCGGCCGTGGGGTCAAGCTGCGCATCTCTGCGCATGCGCTGCGTTCAGTGGACCACCGCGGTGGTTTGGACAAGTTTCTGGCGAAAGCGAAAGACATTGAACTGTCTGACCGCGCTTTGAAGGTCAAAAAAGAAATCTCCAAGGCTCAGACTGCAGCCTGAGTTTTCTTACAGATTTTGCAACAGCCCCGGTCAGAGATGGCCGGGGCTGATTGCATTTCGGGAATGACAGAGCTGTGCGGCATAGGTATATCCGGCGCATGTTCGTGATGCGCTTCCCCTTGGCAGTCTTGCTGTCGTTGACGCTGGTGGTGACCAGCGTGTCGGCGGGCATTGCGCGCGGACAAGCGACCCCAGTCGGGACAGTTGAACTGTGTCGCGGCTTAACGACCGTGTCGGTGCAGGTCGATGCCGACGGCGTTCCCGTCACACATGTGCATCTCTGCCCCGATGGGGTCATGACACTGGTGTCGGATTTGTCCGACGGCCACGTTTTGCTTGTGCCGCTCGCGGTTTGGGCGCGCGATCGCCCTGTCAGCGTGGTGACTGTGCGATCGGGCCGCGATGTGCCGCGCGCAACGGCGCGGGGGCCGCCTCTTTCCGTTTGATTCTCAAAGATAATCGAACAATTGAAAAGGAAAGAGACATGTTGAAATCCCTCCTGAGCAGCGCCGTTGCGCTGACGCTCGCCTTGCCCGCATTTGCCGATATTTCGGTGGCCGACCCCTATGCCCGCGCTGCCGGCCCAACTGCCAAGGCCGGCGCGGCTTTCATGGTCATCGAAAACACCGGAGACAGCGATGACCGACTGGTCGGTGCGGCCTCCGACATCGCCGCCCGTGTCGAGCTGCACACCCATAAAGACATGGGCGAAGGCGTGATGCGAATGATGCAGGTCGAAGAAGGCTTTGCCGTGCCAGCGGGTGGCACACACGCGCTGGCCCGCGGCGGCGACCATGTGATGTTTATGGGGCTGAAGCGTCCGATGAACCAAGGGGACATGGTGACGGTCACGCTGACTTTCGAGAAAGCGGGCGACATCGAGATTGACGTACCGGTCGATCTGGAGCGCCAGCCGGGCTCCGAGATGCAGCATGATAGCGCGGATCATGGCGATGGTATGAAGATGGATCACTGATCCGAGAGGGCGGGGCTTAGGCCCCGCTTTTACCTTTGAAGCAGATCTGAAACCCATTTCGGCAGTGTGTCTGTCGCCGGGCCGATCCGGCGGGCGTGAAATTGGGGGGAGGTGGCTTCCATGTTCAACTCGATTGTCTGTGCCCCTATATCTTGTGCCAGTTGCGCGAACCCCGCGGCTGGGTAAACTCTGCCAGAGGTGCCGATGCTGGCGAAGAGGGTGCAGGTTTCAAGGTGCGTCAGGATGTCATCCATGCTGTAGGGCATTTCGCCGAACCAGACGATGTCGGGACGCACGGTCTGCCTGCCGCACGCGGGGCAGGGCGTCGTTTGGTGCATGTCGCCCGTAAAAGTCCAGCGATTTTTGCAATGAAAACAAAGCGCTGAGGCTAGGGCGCCGTGCATGTGGATGGGCTGGGCGCCGGCCTTTTCGAGGAGGTCATCGACGTTTTGCGTGATGAGGATGACCTCGCCGGGGTGGTTTTGCTGGAGGTCGGCAAGTGCGTAGTGGGCCGCATTGGGGTGGGCCGCGGCGGCTTGGGCGCGCCTTTTGTTATAGAAATCAAGCACTAAGGCGGGGTCTTTTGCGAAGGCGTCCGGGGTGGCGACGTCTTCGATCCGGTGCTGTGCCCAGAGGCCACCCGCGTCGCGAAAGGTTGACAGGCCCGATTCCGCGCTGAGGCCCGCGCCGGTGAGGATGACGATTTTTTCGTGGTCTGACATAGGGTTGGTGGCCTTGAGAATTTTTTATCGGCGGCGTAGGTTTGGGTATGACCCAGCGTATCCTCTTTGTCTGCCTTGGCAATATTTGTCGCTCTCCTTCGGCCGAAGGTGTGGTGAAACGTAAAGCAGCGCTGAGGGATGTTAACCTTGATTGTGACAGCGCCGGGACGGGGGCATACCATGTGGGAGAGCCACCCTATGGCGCGATGCAACGTGCTGCGATTTCAAGGGGGTATGACCTGTCAGACCTGCGGGCACGGCAGGTGACGCGCCCGGATTTCGCCGCGTTTGACCTGCTTGTGGCAATGGATGCGGATAATCTGGCACATCTGGAGCGGATGCGACCCCAGGGCGGGGCGGAGGTGGTGCTGTTCACCGATTACGCGCCCGACTGCGGAACGAATACGGTGCCGGACCCGTATTATACGCGGGATTTCGATGGCACGCTGGATCTGATCGAGCGCTGCGCTGAGGGGCTGCTAGACGCCTTGGCAGCTGCGCCCCGGTAATCTGTCTTACCATCCAGTGAATGGCCCATCTGTGGAGCGCTGAGGCGTGGCTACGGTGGCGCTTTTATGCCGGGTTGATGGGGCGTGCGGTGGGATAACCGGGTTTGGGCAAGGTTTTCTTAAGATGAGTCCCGACCGGTTTGGCGGAGAAAAGCGGTCGGTTGGTAACCTTTGCGCATATTATGGGCCGTGGGGCCCCGGATGCGCGCGCAGATTTGGAGAAAACCATGATCGGAAACATCAAAGCCATGAGCATCACGGAGTTCCGCGCCACGGCGGCAGAGCAGCTGCGCTGGGTCGAGGAGAGCGGCGAGCAGATCTGGCTGAAACGTCGGGGCCGCGTGGTGTCGGCGGTGGTGCCGCTGTATCAGCTGAAGGTGCTGGACGCGCTGCTGGCGACCTCTGTCGAGGAAAAGGCGCGGGGGATGCAGGCGGAGTACAAGGCACACGCGCTGGCAAAGAAGATCCAGGCGCGGGAGGAACTGGCTCGGCTGGAGCGCGGTCTGGACTGCGGCGGTGGCCTGCGGACGCGCATGCTGCGGCGGCAGATGGAGGCGGGGCGGGACCCTTGGGAGAGAGACCCGGTGTTGGTGGTGTGAAAACTGGTCGTCTCAATCTCCGCTCTAACCATCCTTTTCGTCCTCCAGCGGATCAGCAAGGTTTTTAATTTCAGCAACATCCACAAGGATTGCGGCAGCCGCAAGGCCCGCAAAAATGGCGTAAATAAATAGGAAGTATGAGAAGCCACTTGTCAGATTATTTGGAAATGCTGAGAATAGAATGGCAGAGAGCAAAGCGGAAATTTGTATAAGGATAAAGTGAAAAAAAGCGGCGACCACTTTCATGAAAAAACTGCTTTCCCCGCCTTCTTGAATTGTCTCCAAAAACAATCCTTTTGTAAGTGCGATAAATATTGCGATTGCCCCAAGTGAAAAGGCGGTAAGACTCGGAAGTGTTGAGAAAACGATGTTAGCCCATAGCTCAGAGGCTGTGTGGCCGTCTGGCTTAAACCAAAGCGGATTTGTTGAGAGCGTGAATATAATTGAAGCCAGCATATAGGGTGACTTGAAGAGAGCGATCAGGCCTCCGTATGCTGTCCAATATGATTTGTAGGCGCTCACTAGTCCACCTCTGCGGCAACGCTGCGAAGTAAGATCGTATTGCTTTCTGCAGCCTCTATCTCTCTCTTTATGATCTTTGGTCGCATGGATGTGTCAATGTCATCTTTTTCGCCTCTTCTGTTGAGGCCCACGGCACGTGCCTTCCCATTCTCTGAGGCCAGTTCAATTTCAGCACGGAGGTCATCATCCAGAGTGATCGTCTTAGCGTCAGAAGACTTGGTGTATTTCGCTTGCTGCTTCTTGATGTTTCTCTCTCGCAGCTTGTCGATTATGTTCTTTTTCTCGCCGGAGAGATCGTCCCCATTTGGCAGGGAAAAAGACACCTCAAGCGTCTTTATCTCCTGCATTTTGAAAATTTTTTGCACTGTGCCTTTTTCGGGCAAGATCGTGACGGATATATCTATATCCCTGTCAACGGCCACTTTTGTAAGGATTTCGCGAAATGCATTGCCAATTGCTGTCGCGGTAATGCTATCGCCATCGTTGTTTTTAAGCTCAGAAAAAAGGACATGATCAGCTTCTCGAAAGGTCCATGAGAAAACTTTGGAGGGGAATCCAAAGCCGTCGGCGCCTTCGACGAGTATGTCCTGAACATCTTGTTGTTCCAGAGACTTTTGCTTGATGGCCTTCCCCTCTAGGTGATGCCAGACTCCGATTCTGCCGTGAAAAAAACCGTCTTTGCTTTTAGAGGGAGGTGTTAGCTTCGCATACCAGTTTCTTCCATAGTTCGCCCCGTCGAGGCGCGCAGCATCTTTGAGTAAGCGTCGGTATGTGCCTTCCGGATGAGGGTTTGCTGCGACGTTGATAGCTGTAAAGGTGGCAATGCGCTTTCTCATGAATTCCCCTCAGAAATTTCTTTGGATCATGCATGGTGCAAGCGCATTTGCAACTCTAAATGGCAATGTCCACTAGCGTACCAGTGGGTGTCAGCGCCAATTCTGGTGTCAATCCGGGTATTCTTCTTCGGTAGCTTTGGTCAGTCATCCATTTTCAAGGCCGAAATAAACGCTTCTTGCGGAATCTCGACCTTCCCGAACTGGCGCATCTTCTTCTTGCCGGCCTTCTGCTTCTCCAGCAGTTTCTTCTTCCGCGTGGCGTCGCCGCCGTAGCATTTGGCGGTCACATCCTTGCGCATGGCGGAGAGGGTCTCGCGCGCGATGACCTTGCCGCCGATGGCCGCCTGGATCGGGATCTTGAACATGTGGCGCGGGATCAGGTCCTTGAGCTTTTCGCACATGGCGCGGCCGCGCATGTCAGCCCGGTCGCGGTGCACCATCATGGAAAGCGCGTCCACCGGCTCGTCGTTCACGAGGATCTGCATCTTGGCGAGGTTGTCCTCGCGGTAGCCGACCAGCTGGTAGTCGAAGGAGGCGTAGCCCTTCGTTACGGATTTGAGCCTATCGTAGAAGTCGAAGACCACCTCGTTGAGCGGCAGATCGTAGACCACCATGGCGCGGGAGCCGGCGTAGGTGAGGTCAAGCTGGATGCCGCGGCGGTCCTGGCAGAGCTTGAGCACGTCGCCGAGGTATTCGTCGGGCACAAGGACGGTGGCCTTGATGCGCGGTTCCTCGATGTGATCGACCTTTGACATGTCGGGCATGTCGGCGGGGTTGTGCAGGTCGACCTTTTCGCCGTCCTTCATGTAGACGTGGTAGATCACGCTCGGCGCGGTGGTGATCAGGTCGATGTTGTATTCGCGCTCGAGGCGGTCGCGGATGACCTCGAGGTGCAGCAGGCCGAGGAAACCGCAACGGAAGCCAAAGCCGAGGGCGGCGGAGGTTTCCATCTCGTAGGTGAAGGAGGCGTCGTTCAGGGCGAGCTTTTCGATGGCGTCGCGCATGTCCTCGAAATCGTTGGCATCCACGGGGAAGAGGCCGCAGAAGACCACGGGGATCGACGGTTTGAAGCCGGGGAGGGCTTCTGTCGCGCCCTTCTTCTCTGTGGTGATGGTGTCGCCGACGCGGGTGTCGCGGACCTGCTTGATCGAGCCGGTGAAGAAGCCGATCTCGCCGGGGCCGAGTTCCTTGACGTCCTGCATGGCGGGGCGGAAGACACCGAGCTTGTCGACGCCGTATTTGCCACCGGTGCGCATCATCATGATGTTGTCACCCTTGCGGATGGTGCCTTCCATCACGCGGATCAGGACGACGACGCCGAGGTAGGGGTCGTACCAGCTGTCCACCAGCATCGCCTTCAGCGGGGCGTTCGGGTCTTTTTCCGGCGGGGCGGGCAGGCGGGTGACGATGGCCTCCAGCACGTCGGGAATGCCGATGCCGGTCTTGGCGGAAATCAGGCACGCGTCAGAGGCGTCGATGCCGATCACATCTTCGATCTGTTCTGCCACGCGCTCCGGCTCGGCCGCCGGAAGGTCGACCTTGTTCAGCACGGGGACGATCTCGTGATCCGCGTCGATGGCGGTGTAGACGTTGGCCAGTGTCTGCGCCTCGACCCCCTGGGAGGCGTCAACCACCAGCAAGGACCCTTCGACCGCGCGCATGGAGCGGCTGACCTCGTAGGCAAAGTCCACGTGTCCGGGCGTGTCGATCAGGTTCAGGATATAGGTGTTGCCGTCCTTCGCCGGGTATTCGATGCGCACGGTGTTGGCCTTGATCGTGATGCCGCGCTCACGTTCGATGTCCATGGCGTCAAGCATCTGCGCCTTCATGTCCCGTTCCGCGACGGTGCCGGTCAGCTGAATCAGCCGGTCGGCGAGGGTGGATTTCCCGTGGTCGATATGGGCGACGATGGAAAAGTTGCGGATCAGGTTCTGGGGGGTGCTCATGGCGAAGAAGTCCTTCGGGGAAGGGCTGAGGTTTGATCCGTGCATATGCCGTGGATGGGGGAGGATAGCAAGGGGGTGAGCCCCGGAGCGCCGAAGGTGGCAAGTGCCCCGCGGGTGCCTATGCGGGTGACCGCGCGGAGAGGCGGGGTTGATATATGGGAACGGGGCGGTAATCTGCCGTCGGGGCAATTTTGCGAGTGGGCCGTCCAGTTTACAGATGACGACGAATTCGAAGCATGGCTGGAGACGCAAAGCCAAGAGGTCTGCGTCGCGATCGCAACGCGTGCCGCGCTGCGTGTCATGCCCATTCTTTCGGCATTCTCCTTATGGAAGGACACAGAGAAAGCGCGTGAGGCGCAAATACGCTTGGTCCTCTTGACAGCTCGGCGTAGTCTGATTTCGGGGGTTGCGAGCAACTATCC
This sequence comes from Sagittula sp. NFXS13, assembly GCF_040148795.1. NCBI lineage: Bacteria > Pseudomonadati > Pseudomonadota > Alphaproteobacteria > Rhodobacterales > Roseobacteraceae > Sagittula > Sagittula sp. NFXS13. The sequence goes on along the minus strand of NZ_JAGEMH010000008.1, from coordinate 24,699 downwards.
AACCCCCGAAATCAAATCCGCTGCCACCGCCGCCACCACCCGTTCCACCGCCGCCGCCGCCACCCGTTCCGCCGCCGCCGCCACTACCCGTTCCACCGCCGCCGCCGCCGCCCGTTCCGCCGCCGCCGCCGCCTTCGCCGATTGTGATTTTTCCGTGCAGGGCACGTTTGCTCAGCCTCTTTGGCACGGGCTTGCGCCACCCGACGGGCTGCGTCCAAACGATCTCGGGCCATCGCTGCTCGATACAGATCCCCGCTTTGACTTTTTCGCCCGGTGGTACAACGGTATGCTGCTGGGCACGCCCCTCGATTGGTCCCTGCAAGAACGAGTTGCGCTGATCCGGAAGGACACATGGGACGCCGGGATCGACGATGTGGCCAAGGCGATTGCCAAGATCGAGCGAGCCTTCCGTACGGAAGTGGGTCCACGTCCGGTGGTAAACGCCGCCGGTCTTGTAGATATCGAAATGGATCAATCCATCGGACGGGAGCCACTGGCTTTTGCCTGCGGTCAGGTCGACGTGGCACTGCTGACGGCTTTGGCCTCAGATGCCGGGAACGGCTTGTCCGAGACCTCGGTGGAGACTGGTTTGATCCGGACTGCGTTGGAGCGGCACGGCGATCAGCCCAGCGTGATCGCGACCAGTTTTTGGAGCGCATTGATGAGCTTGGACCGGCAGATCGGGGATATCTACCCTGAAACCTCGGCGCTGCTTATATTGAAGAATACGCTTTACGTCTCGGTTGAAGAGATCTGCGGTGAGGACGAGGTCATCCGCGCCCGCATCGGGCGACTGGCTGCGTTGGAGACCCGACGCATGCCTACGCCGGCGGAGCGAGCGGATATCCTGGAGGTCCCGTCAGTCGTTGCGGATTTGACCACGCCAAAAGCGCAATCCGAGCTTGAGGAGATGGTGGAGATTGTCGCGAAGACCGACAATCCCCCGAAAATGTGGCGAGCGCGGCTTGTAAACTGGCTCACGGTTCTGGGTCAGTTTATCGACAAGGGGCAAAAGAACGAAAAGCGCGCGGACTGGCTGGTCAAGCTGGGAGGGCGAATTGCGAAATGGTTTGTGGGACTTGACGGGGACGATAGTGGCGACGTGCCGTAGAGGTGCTTCTTGTGACACGGTAATCCGATCTTTACCCAAGGTCGCTTAACCTGCCTCCGGATCGGAGGGCTTATGACAGAGATGATGCAGATTGATCCCCCGCAGGGGATTCTTGATGACTTGGTTTCACTCTATGACCGGGACGCGCGTGACGTGGTGGTCGAGGAAGTGGGCAAGCTGCTGGAGGCTTTTCCGGCCTCCTACATGCTGTGGAAGCTGTTCGGCGCGGCGCTGATGTCCGAGGGGTTTCCCATGCAGGCGGAGATGGCCTTGCGGCAGGCACTGAATTTACGTCCCGAGTCGGAGGAGGCGCAGTCCAATCACGCCATCGCGCAGAAGCTTTTGGACGATCTGGTCAAGGCCGAAGATGCGGACACCACGCTCGCGAATTGTTGAAGGTTCTCCCGCCCTCTGCCATGATAGGCGCAGAGGGCAGTTTCGGGTGAGATGGCAAAGCCACCCCCGTCAAAGAGGACAGGTAGAATGACAAGAATGATGCTCGGGTTGGCCGCGTGCCTTGCCCTTGCGGCCTGCGGAAGCGGGTCCGACAGCCGGAATCAGCGCGGCGTATCGGTAGAACGACAGGCGTTTTCCACGGGACAGATTTCCCGCGCATGCATGACCAGCGGACGCAAGGCGGCGAATACGCGGCTGTGTGGCTGCTTGCAGGCGGTGGCGGATGAAACGCTGCGCTCCCGGTCGGACCAGCGGATGGCGGCGGGCTTCTTTGGCGATCCGCACGAGGCGCAGGTGATCCGCCAGTCGGACAACCCCCATCACGAGGATTTCTGGAAGCGCTACAAAGGGTTCAGCGGCGAAGCCGAGCGGGTCTGCAAAGGTCTGTGATCTAGCTCGCGGCAAAAACGGATCGCAGCAGGCGGGCTTCGGCGTTAAGCGCGCGGCCTGTCCTGCATTTGCCATGGCGGATACGGCTGGCGGGGCGTGCGCTACCGGGCAGGGCCTGCGGATCGGCGCGTTGGAAGGTCACGGTTTTCAGTAACTTGTGCACGAATATTGCACCCTTGTGCCGCGCGGCGCTGACTGGGGCAGCAAACGGGCGTGGCCTGCGGCGTTGTCGTCTGATGCCACGAGGATCAGCGCCCCGGGGAACCGCGATGCAAATGCAGTGCGCAGGCACGTCCGGTGCGCGAGGTCGGTGCAGTTCAGTGCAGATGCAAATGCTCCGAGCCGTGTGGCCTATGGCTCATACGCGTTGTCGGGGTTGGTGAGGACATGGGCGCGCGGCGTGTCGAACAGCCCGTAAGTCAAAGCTGCGGTGGCCCGCACGCCACCGCCACAAAGGATTGCGCCAGTCCCGACAAGACGCATGGCCCGAAGGGGTGTCGGATGAATGTTTTACGAACCATGCGGCGGCGGTGATCTGCGGCACACCGTCGGCTGTGGCGGTGGGGGCCGCCATGAGCGGGTTGGCATATGGGCGTATCGACCACCTGGACCTTAAGGCTGCGGCGTTTTGCACGGCAGGCTGCGGGGGCTAACGCGTCGTTTGTAGCTCAGTCTCGAACTGGAAGAGGGAGGCGCCTTGTGCTTTTGCACAGTTGTGGACATTGGCGTGCCGCAGATCAAAGCGGTGCGCAGATCGTCCGGGTCCAGAGCGCAGGCAGCGACGATGGTCCTTGACACGACCACGATGGATTCGGTCTGGCCATTCAGGCGCGGGGCATGAACTTTCGCTTCTGCCGCGCCGCCGGTTTTCAGGCGTGCGGGGATGATTTGAAAGGGAGGTGCGGATGTCCGCGTCGCAAGCCGGGGCAGCTTTTGTCAGATGCGGCACGGCAGGCTTCTTGACGGACACGTGGATTTGAGAATGCTGAATGTGACGCGTGAAAGGATTGGCACATGATTATGAAGGGGGTGACGCTGCGCGGGCTCGAAGTGTTCGAGGCGCTGGCGGAGCATGGCTCCGTCGCCGGGGCGGCCCAGGTGACGGGGTTGAGCCAACCCGCTGTCAGCCAGCAGATGCGCAACCTTGAGACCGCGCTTGGGGTCGACCTGGTGGACCACGGGCGGCGCCCTATGATGCTGACCTCTGCGGGGCGTTCATTTTTGCAGCGCACGCGGTCGGTGCTGCGGGAGTTGCGCCTTGCCGGATCGGAGCTGACGGTCATGGACCTGGCGCATCTGTCGACGCTGAACCTTGGCGTGATCGACGATTTCGACAACGATCTGACACCACGTCTGGTGACGCTTCTGGCGGAAAGCATGACTAAATGTCGGTTCAAGCTGATCACCGCGCCGAGCCACGAGATTTCCGAAGAAATCCGCGCCCGCCACCTGCACCTGGCGATTGCGGCCAGCAGCGGGGAAGTCATGCCCGGCGTGGTGGAATATCCTTTGGTGAGAGACCCCTACATATTTGTTTGTGCCAAGGGCGCCGTCGCTGAAGCGGGGGGCATTGAGGCTTTGATGCAGGCCTTGCCGTTGTTGCGCTATGACCGGGCGCAGCTGATCGGTCGGCAGATCGAATCGCATTTGGCGCGTCTGAAACTCAGCTTCCCGGAGCGGTTCGAGATCGGCGCGCATCTGTCGCTGATGACGCTCGCCGCGCGTGGCACCGGCTGGGCGCTGACCACGCCCCTGGGGTATATGCGGGCGGTGCGGTTACATGATCGGCTGGAGGTGCACCCGGTTCCATTTGCACCTTTCGCGCGACAGATCTCTTTGTTTGCAGGACGTGACTGGACCGACGATGTGCCGCGCAATGTGGCGCACACAATGAAGATGCTGGTGTCCGACATGGTGATCGGCCCCGCCTGGGCGAGCCTGCCCTGGCTGGAGGGGGAGTTGCGGATACTCGAAGGCTGAGCGCTGCGTCATGCGGCCTGCGGTGCCGCATGGTTAATGCCTGTCCGGCGGAGCGATCCCGGATATCAAAACGCTGGCCTGCAGTTTTGAAAACACTGAATGTGCGCTCTGTCAGGCGACCGCTTTGAGGAAGGCGCGCACAGAGGCCTCGAAGCCGCGCGGATCGTCGGCGTGCAGCCAGTGGCCCGCGTCGGGCATCTTGGCGAAGCGCGCCTTGGGGAAGTAGGCCCGGATGGTATCGCGGTGCTCGGGCAGGACGTAATCTGATTTTCCGCCCGACAGGAAGAAGGTCGCGCCGTCGTACAGGCCGTCCAGATCAGGAAAGGACAGCACCTTTGGCATCTCGGCCTCCAGCGCGTCGAGATTGTATTTCCACGCCTTCGCCTTCACGTCGAGCGACTGGGTGAAGAAAGCTTGCAGGGATGTATCGTCCACATGCTCGGCCAGTTGCGCGGCTGCGTCGGAGCGCTTTTCGACCTGTGACAGATCCACGGCGCGCATGGCGTCTATGTACTGCTGTTGCGAGTGGCCGTAGCTGACGGGCGCGATGTCGGCAACCATGAGGGAGGCGACCTTTTCCGGGTGGAGCAGGGCGAGCGCCATCGCGGCCTTGCCCCCCATGGAGTGACCGATCACATGGGCGCGGCCGCCGTGGGCATCGATGAGATCGGCCAGATCCTGCGCCATGTCGGGGTAGCCGTGGCTGTCGCTGTGCAGGCTGTCACCGTGGTTGCGCATGTCCGGGGTCAGCAGGTGATAGCTGTCGGCAAGGCGGCGCGCGATGACGCCCCAGTTGCGACCGGAGCCAAAGAGACCATGGGCGATGAGGACGGGCGTGCCGCCGTGATCGGCGCCGTATTCGAGCGTGTTCAACATGGCGCAAGTGATAGAACGCTGGCGGGCGGAGGGCCAGAGGCTTTGCCATCGTCAGACAGCGCGGGACAGGCACTTGATCGGGGCGGGCGATCCGGTTGCCGACGGCTTGCGTGCGGCTTGTCAGTCGGCCATCGGGTGCCCGCGCAGACGCAGAAACAGGCTTTCCTCATCGTCGTTGCGAAAGAATGGGACCGAATCCGGGGGGGTGATGTCATGCGCGCGGGCGGTGACTTCGGCGAGCACGACTTCGGTGATGAAAGGCAGGTCGTGATTGCGAATCTCGTCCACGGCGATCCACTGAAGGTGGGACAGCTCATCCGTGGCGCGGCTGAAGTCATCGGGATCGGTGGCCAGAGCTTCGGCGTCGAGCAGGAAGAAGCGGGCGTCGAAGCGGCGCGGGCGGCCCGGCGGCGTGATGGCACGAAACACGAATTGCAGCCCGTCGGCCACGGGGCGATGGCCGGTGCCCGCGAAGGTCAGCCAGTCGTTGGGAACATCGCCGGGCCAGGGCGCGGGGTGGCCGACAATCTGGCCGGTTTCCTCCCAAAGCTCGCGCACGGCGGCAGCGGCCAACGCGCGGGCGATGCCGGGTTTGGCGTCTTCTTCGAGGCGGGCGGCGCAGAGCGGCGGCAGCGGGCGGGACAGCTGGACCTGTGCGTCGGCGGGATCGACGGCCCCGCCGGGAAAGACGACCTTGTTCGGCATGAATGCCGCTTTGGACCCGCGTTGCCCCATCAGAACCTTTGGCCGGGTGGTCCGGTCGCGCATCACGATGACTGTTGCGGCGTCACGTATGGCGGTCTTGTCGATGGGGGCGGGGGTGGTCATTGGTCGTCGTGCCTCGGCTGTGGGCGACTGTCGGCGCTGGCGAAACCGCCCATGCCGCGCGCCCATTGGAACGCGACCATGCCGCCTTTCAGTCGAGGCAGAAGGTAGAGGGAAAGCGTGACGCTTCCAATTGCAAATATGGTGAAGAGCATGAGCGGTTCCGGACGCCATACCTCGAACACCCACAGCAACATTGGCGCCATGATGTGCCCGACGATGAGAATCGTCAGATACGCGGGGCCATCGTCGGCGCGGTGGTGATTCAGTTCCTGACGACACACCGGGCAGTTGTCGCGCACCTTCAGGTAGCCCGACAGCATTGGGCCAGAGCCGCAGCGCGGGCAGCGCCGACGCCAGCCGCGCCAGACCGTTGGCCAGATAGATGTGTCTTCGGGGATGTTACCCTGATGTGCCATGCGTCCTTTTCCTTCACACGAGAGCGAAGGATGACCGTTGTCTACGACTTTCGGAAGGGGTCGCAGTGTCCTTGCGGCGGCGTGTCACACGCGGGGCGCCCAAGGGACGCCAGGGGCAGGACCGGGCGTGATGCCAGTTTCGTGATGCCGTTGTGAGCGAAAATTATCGCGAACGTGCGACGGAAGCGGCGAGCTGGTTCGTGGAAATCTGCAGAAACGCCGGGGAGATGGGCGGTGCCGAACGGCAGGCCCGAAGGACCGCAAGGACGGCGTTTCATGAAACAGCTTGAGACCACCACGGAGACAACACAATGACGACGACCAAAACCAAGACGTTCTGGATCACCGGTGCCCTTCTCGTGGCGATGGGCGCCTCCGGCGCGGCCATGGCGCATGAGCGTGGCGGCAAGGGCCGTGACGGTGCGGGCCCGCGTGGGATGTTCCTGCAGGAGATGTTCGCCGAGGCGGATGCAAATGGCGATGGCAAGATCACCGAGGAGGAAATGGCGGCCGCAGCGGCGCAGCGGTTCAGCGATGCAGACACCGACGGCGACGGCAATCTGAGCGCCGAAGAACTGACCGCACAGGCGCAAGCCCGCAAAGCCGCACGAGAGGCCGCCCGCCGTGAGGCGCGCAGCGCCGCCATGATCGAGCGGCTCGACACCGACGGTGACGGTTTGCTGAGCCAGGAGGAAATGAGCGCGCGGCGCCCTGCGGACAGATTTGCCAAGATGCTGGAGCGTCTGGATGCCGACAAAGACGGTGCGCTGAGCATCGAAGAGATGAAGCAGGCCCGGATGATGCGTCACGGTGGCAAGCACGACAAGCGCGGTGGCGACGATATGCGCCGGGGCGATCATGGCGCGCGCGACGGGCAAGAACAGCCCGAGCAGACCGACTGAGCCGGATTGCCAGACAGGGGGCCGAACCGTGTGACGGGGCGGCCCCTGCGGCGCGCAGCGTTGTGCTGCGGGCCGGGACGCGGTAGCGCAAGGGCGATGAACACGGGATGCCTTACGACGCCATGAGCGAACGTGCTGACGAGGAGTTGCTGGCCGCCTATGCCAGAGGCGACGCCGCGGCGGCGCGCGCGCTGACCCAGCGCCTCGCTCCGCGTGTGCTGGCCCATGCGTACCGGATGCTTGGCGGCGACCGGGCGGACGCGGAGGACGTGACGCAGGAGGCTTTGTTGCGCCTGTGGAAGGCCGCGCCGGAGTGGCGCAAGGGCGAGGCCAGGGTGACGACCTGGCTGTATCGTGTGACGGCGAACCTGTGCATCGACCGGATGCGCAAACGCAAACGCATCGGCGCGGACATCGACGCCGTGCCCGAGATGGCGGATGCGGCGCCTTCCGTTGCGACGCAGATGCAGCAAAGGGCGCGAGCCGAAGCCTTGCAGGGGGCGCTGGACGCGCTGCCGGATCGCCAGAAACAGGCGGTGATCCTGCGTCACATCGAGGGGCTGTCGAACCCGGAGATTGCCGAGATCATGGACATTGGCGCGCGCGCCGTGGAATCTTTGACCGCGCGCGGGAAACGGGCGCTTGAGGCCGTGTTGGCCGGGCGTCGGGCTGAACTGGGGTATGAAGACGATGACTGACGGACACACAGAGCGGACGGATGATGCGGGGCTGGAGGGCCTCTTTGCCGCAGCGCGTGACGATGCGCCGGTGCCGTCCGGCGATTTCATGGCCCGTCTGACCGAACAGGCGCTGGCCGAGATGCCGATGGCCGGCGCGCATTTGCCAGAGCCGCGGCCGGGTCTTTGGGCGCAGCTGTGGCCGGCGCTGGGCGGCTGGCGCGGTCTGTCGGGCTTGGTGACGGCCTGTGCCGTTGGCGTCTGGCTGGGGGTCAGCCCGCCTGCTGCCATGACAACGGGCCTTGGGCTGGACGATCTGTGGGGCCGCAACGCGGATCTGGGGGAGATGGGCGTTGACCCGCTGTCCGGGTTCGAGCTGGCATTGCTGGAAGGATAAGGCATGAGCGATCAGGGATCCGGGGCCCGGACCGGCAAGGTGGGGCGCGGTGTGCGGCTGGCGCTGCTGGCGTCGCTGGCCGTGAACCTTGTGGTTGTGGGCGCTGTTGCGGGGTTTGTCTGGATGGGGCCGACATCCCCGCCGCATGAAAGGTCGGGCGGTCCCGATGCGGTGATGCCCTACATCCGCGCGCTGACGCAGGACCAGCGGCACGAACTGCGGGACACCTGGCGTGGCGGCGCCGGCCCGAAAGATCGGCGTGACATGCGCGGTCTGCGCGCGCAGATGATACAGGAGTATCAGGCGGCTGCGGCGGTGTTGCGGTCGGACCCCTATGATCCGGCGGCGCTGGAGGCCGTGCTGGCGGCGCAGGCGGAGCGCAGTGCAGGGATTCGCGCCCGGGGGCAGTCGGTCTTGTCCGAGTATGTGGCGGGCATGACGGCCGAGGAGCGCGCGGCCTATGCGGATCGGCTGGAAGAATCCCTGGAACGGTTTCAGCGTCGGGGCGCGCCCGACCGGGATCACAAGGGGCGCGACTGAGCCGATCGTGCGGTTAGCTTTGGCGCAACGTCGGAAGTGCCGGACCGTAGGTCCCGGTCTGCGGCAGATCATCAATCGGGCCGTACTCCGCCTTGGGGGCTTCGCGGGGGGACAGGGCGGTCACCGTGTCTGCCATGACCACGGTGTTTCGGCCCTGATGCTTGGCCGCGTAAAGCGCATTGTCCGCTCTGGCAATCAACTCCTCCGGCAGGTCGTCTGCGCCATAACCGATGGCCACGCCGACGGAGAGTGTGACGGGAATGTTTTGCCCGTCGGGCAAAGTGATCGGAGTGTCGGAGATCAGCGCCGTCACCCGTTCAGCGGTGCGCTGGGCGATCTGACGGTTTGTGTCCGGCATGGCGACAAGGAACTCTTCGCCGCCCCAGCGGGCGGTAAGATCCCCGGCACGAAGGTTGTCCTTGATCCTGCGCGCGACGGTCGCCAGCACGACATCCCCTGCGGAATGGCCGTAATCGTCATTGATGTGCTTGAAGTGATCGAGATCCGCGAGGAGGATGGCATAGGGCTTGCGGCTCACAGCGGTGCGTTCTGCCAGGCGGGTGGCATAGGGCAGGGCATATCGACGGTTGTACAGCCCGGTGAGCGGGTCGATGACCGCGGCCCGCAGGCCGTCGCGCATATTGGCGCGCAGACGGTCGTTGGTCCGTTTGCGGGTGATCTGCTTCTTCAACCTGATGGACAGTTCCTCGACGTCGAAGCCGCTGACCATCAGGTCATTCGCGCCCAGGTCTAGGGCGGTTGCCGCTTCTCTACGTTGGTTGGACTGGGCGACATAGATCAGCGCGCAATGGCGTGTGGAGCGGTTCGCGCGCAGTTGGGGCAGCAGCGAGAGCCCGGTGCCCTCCGTGCCCTGGGCTTCGGCCACGACGACAACATCCGGCGCGCGGACTGCGTTCTTGAGCGGGTCATCGGTGCCCACCAGTTCGATACGATGCTCGGTGCGTTGCTGAAGCTGGTGAACGAGCGTGCTCATCTCGGGCTGATGGCCGGTGCTGATGATCCGGATGCGACCCGGTGTGGCGAATTCCGCGGCTTGCTCTTCAAGCCCAAGCGCGCGGCGGGTGTCATCGCGCAGTCGCAGTTCCGCTTCGGCGTCACGTGCGCGCAGCAGGGACCGCAACCGCGCCAGCATCACGAGGTCATCAATGGGCCGTTCAAGCAAATCATCCGCACCTGCGGCAAGAGAGGCCATGCGCCCTGCCTTGTCATTGGCGTTGTGGGTGATAATCACCGGCGTGGCCGGACCGCGCCGGCGAGCGGATTTTTCATGGATAGCCGCGCACAGATCGCGCCCTGACATGTCCGGCAACTCGGATGCCGTGATCACAAGGTCGGGTGCAGATGTGCGCATCATGTCCAACGCGGCGGTGCCGGAGGAGGCCTGCACAACGTCATAGTAGGCTGCCGACAGCTTCACCCTCAGGATGATGCGGTTGGTTGGCACGGCGTCGACGACCAAAATCCGGCTTGTCATGCGCTGCGCTGCCTCCTGCAGTCGTTGGCGAGGTTGAAATGGAAAAGGCGTCCACGAGTTGAACTTTCTATTAACGTAATGTTTGGTCGAAATTGGTTAACAAACCCTTTCTTTAGGTGATGAGAACATGAGCTTTACGCAAGATCGTGCTGAAATGATCGGTGTGCAGGCCGTGGCCTGGCTGGCCGCGAACGACGAGCTTTTGCCGGTCTTCATGGGCGCAACAGGCGCGTCTGAAGCGGACTTTCGCGAGGGCGTGCAAGATCCGGTGTTTCAGGGATCGGTGCTGGATTTCTTGATGATGGATGACGCGTGGATCGTGGGCTTTTGCGATTCGGTCAGCCTGTCGTATACCGTAGTGGCAGAGGCGCGCGCGGCGTTGCCGGGCGGGGAGCAACTGCATTGGACATGACTGAAGTGCGCGCGGTGCTGTTTGACAAGGACGGTACCCTTTTCGATTTTGGCGGCACGTGGAACGCCTTTGCCACGCGGCTGTTAAAGCGGCTGGGGCGCGGGGATGCGGTGCTGACGGCGCGCGCGGCAGAAGTGATCGGCTTTGACCTGCGGTTGGGGCGCTACCGGCCTGACAGCCCGGCCATTGCGGGCACCAACCGGGAGGTGGCGCTGTTGCTGGCATCGGTCCTGCCGCAAAAGGTCGGCGCCTTGGTGGCGGCCATCGACGCGGAAGCCGAGGCGGCACCGCTGGTCGAGGCCGTGCCGCTTGTCCCTTTTCTGGAGGGGTTGCGCGCGCGTGGCCTGAAGCTGGGGGTGATGACCAACGACTCGGAAGCGGTTGCGTACACGCACCTGGCCGCCGTCGGCGTAAAGGATCATTTCGATTTCATTGCCGGCGCCGACAGCGGTTTCGGGGCAAAGCCAGCGCCGGATCCGCTGCTTGCGTTCGCCGACGCCATGGGCCTGGCCCCGGCGGAGGTGGTGATGGTGGGAGACAGCCGCCATGACCTGATCGCGGCGGAAAGGGCAGGCATGCGGCGCGTGGCGGTTTTGACGGGCATGGCGGATCGCGCGGCGCTGGGACGCTATGCGGAAACCGTGCTGCCTGACATCGGCCATCTGCCTGCCTGGCTGGACGGCGCAAGCTAAGCGGAAAATACATACAATTTGCAACTGTTATGCCTGCGTTAAGACCCGCCGGGTCAGATGGTCCGGACTGACGGAGCAACGCAATGCATGGGCTGATCCTGAGAACCTTTCAGGTTTTCGTGCAAGACACATATGGGCCGGAGGCCTGGCTGGATATATCCGGCCGGGCAAATCTCGAAATCGTCGATTTCGAGGCGATGTTGATCTACCCTCCGGAGACATATGATGCGGTGATAACTGCGTCAGAGGACGTGATGCACAAGCCCCGGGACGTCTTTCTGGAGGATGTGGGCACCTATCTGGTGTCTCACCCCAACAGCGAAGGCTTGCGGCGTCTGCTGCGCTTTGGCGGCGTGGATTACATTGATTTCATGCATTCGCTTGATGATCTGCCGGACCGGGCGCGTCTGGTGGTTGCCGACCTGAATTTGCCCTCTCTCGAGATGCACGATGACGGGCAAAACCAGTATCGCTTGCTGGTCGGGCCGGGTCTGCCGGGATTTGGGTATGTGATGGTCGGCGTATTGCGTGCCATTGCGGATGACTATGGCGCGCTGGTGCTGCTCGACAGTCGTGCGGAGACTGCAGCCGAGGTGCAGGTGGTCGAAATCTCCTTGTTCGAAACAGCCTTCGCTGAGGGGCGAGAATTCGACCTGGCGGGACGAACGCCGCTAAGGGGAGGCGCCGGATGACGCTGCCTGAAGAGGCCATGCATGCGCTGTTGCCCATGCACGCGGTTCTGTCCCCCTTGGGGTGTATCCGGCAGGCCGGGCCGACGCTGCACAAGCTGAGCGATACGCCACTGGAGGGCGCATGTTTTCTGGAGCAGTTCGAGGTCTACCGTCCGCGCCTTATTCGCACCATGGCCGCGTTGCTGGAGGCGCAGGGGCGTAAACTGTCCCTTCGGGTGCGCGACACGGATATGGAGCTGAAGGGCACTGTCGTCGGCACAGGTGATGGTGGGGCGGTGGTAAACCTGAGCTTCGGCATTGCGGTGGTGGATGCGGTGCGCCGCTATCGTCTGACCAGCACGGATTTCGCATCAACCGATTTGTCGATTGAAATGCTGTGGCTAATGGAAGCGAAGGCGCTTGCGATCAATGCCTCGCGCAGCCTGAACACACGTCTGCAGGACGCCATGATCCTGGCGGAGGAGCGGGCCTTCACGGACACCCTGACAGGCCTGCGAAACAGGCGCGCGCTTGACGGCCATTTGGACAAGCTTATCCGCCAACGGCAGGCGTTTTCGCTGATGCACCTGGATCTCGATCTGTTCAAGCAAGTGAACGACACGCATGGTCACGCGGCAGGCGACCACGTTCTGCGTCAGGCTGCGCGCGTCATGCTGGAAGAGACGCGCAAAGACGACCTGGTTGCGCGCGTTGGCGGTGACGAGTTCATCATCGTTTTCGCCAACCTGACCAGCCCGGCCCGGCTGGCGGAGCTGGCTGTACACTTGATCAAACGGATTGAAGAGCCGGTGACCTACGATGACGCGGTCTGCCGGATCTCTGCGAGCATCGGGATCACGATTTGCATGGGCGAAGAGGTCACGCCTGCCTCTGTCGTGGAACGCGCGGATGAGGCACTTTACGCCTCAAAACGGGCTGGTCGTGCACGATACAGTTTTTACGCAGAGGGCGATCCGGAGGTGCCCAAAGCGATTGGTGAAAAGAAATGAGATTTTTGCAGAAAGAGGGGTTGCGCGTCTCTGCGAGCTTTATTAGAGAACGCCCCACGGTTGGGGTGTAGCCAAGTGGTAAGGCAACTGTTTTTGGTACAGTGTACCGTAGGTTCGAATCCTACCACCCCAGCCAGTACCCTCAAATGTAATGTTCGCCGAAGATTGGAACCTATTCGGTCCAACTTGGCATCTTGCTCGGGCAAGACTGGCATCTGCTGACATCCCGAACACCTCACCGTCACGAATCCTTTCGAACTGACAGGCATTTGCGCCCGTATGATCTCGTCCCTAAACTGAGGTCTGACGAACACGGAGGGCACAGGTATGGCCAACTGGTATTCGGCCGACCTGCACTTCGGCCACCACCGCATCATCGAGTTCTGCAAGCGCCCCTTCGCCTCAACGGCAGAGATGAACGCGACCCTGATTGCCAACTTCCAGGCCTGCGTCGCGCACGATGATGACCTCTGGATTTTGGGAGATTTCGCCTTTGGCCGTGCTGATGATACGGCACAGTTCGAGAGCTGGTTTCACAGCTTGCCCGGCCGCAAGCATCTGATCATTGGCAACCACGACGACGAAGCAGTAATCTCGCTCCCTTGGGCCAGCACCGAGTACATGGCCGAGATCCAAGACGGAGATCATAGCCTCGTCCTGTGCCACTATCCGATGATCACCTGGAACGGCGCACGCAGAGGCGCCCTGCAGCTGTTCGGCCACGTCCACGACCAATGGGCAGGCTCGCGAAACAGCATAAATGTCGGCGTCGACCAGTGGGATTTTCGACCGATCCAGATTGAGGAAATGGCAAAGCGGGCAGCCCGTATGCCGGTTAACAAGCATTGGGCAGATGTCGAACATGGAAACGAGCTTCCGTAGACCAATTGAGCGGGTGGCATCTCGGACCAGCTGGTTGAGCGATCGCATGGTGAGCAAGAGCTCGGAGGTTCGATCTCGCAAGGGCAGCTCGCATCCGTGTTGAAAAGCACCAGATAGTTCTGCCTTTCTCGTCAGAGGTTTTGCCTCTGCCGCGCAGACCGGTGCTGTTTTTCCTACGAGCATCCATGCTGCCTTGATCGCCGCTCCTGGCGTGTCGATCGCTTCGCAGCCCCTCCCCTGTCAAACCCGAGGATGGCCCATGAGCGACCGTTTCTTCGTCGTGACGGGCGGCCCCGGTGCGGGCAAGACCAGCCTGATCACCGAGCTTGCCCGCCGCGGCTTTCACACAATCCCCGAATCCGGCCGCGCGATCATCCGCGAGGAGGTGGCCCGCGGCGGAGACGCCCTGCCTTGGGCGGATCGCAGGGCCTATGCTGAACGGATGCTTGAGCGCGACCTGAGCGCCTATAGCACCGCACAGACGCTCACAGGGCCCGTGATCTTCGACCGAGGCATTCCCGACACCTTGGGCTACCTGACGCTCTGCGGCCTCCCCGTGCCGCCGCACCTTGCCGCAGCGGCCAAGGCAGCCCGCTACAACGCCCGCGTCTTCCTTGCGCCCTACTGGGACGAAATCTTCACTCAAGACGCCGAACGCAAACAGACCAGCGCCGAGGCCGAGGCAACCTGCGCCGTCATGCGCGAGACCTACACCGCCCTCGGATACGAAATCACGGAGCTGCCGCGCGCCGACATTGTAACACGCGCCGACTTTGTCTGTAAGCAACTGGCAAATTGACCGTCATCTCTAGATGCCGTGGCGAAACTGCTGAAGCAGACAAACCGCATGGTCCCTCCGGCCTCCCGCTGCCCGACACTCACGGCCCAGACCTGCCGTTCGAAGCGACCGTCGATGCGGCAACGTACCGTCACCGAAGCAGCCATTCGTGCATCGCGCAGCATTTTTCGTGGGTGAAGGTCGGCAGTGCGGGACGAAGAAGCCATTCAATTCGTTGCTTCGATATCCGGTTTCGTTTTATCCAGGGGGCAAAACTTTATAGGCTATTGGAGCATCTATGAAGACCGTGATCCTAGAGCACGAACACGCAGCCCCGGCAAAGGAGGTCTGGGCGTTGGCAACGGACCTCGATGCTCTCAAAGAGATCATGAAAGGCGTTGTCACCTTCGAAGGCTTGCCGAGCGGTCGCGTGCATCAGGGCCAGAAGATCACTGTGCAGGTGTCGCTGTTCGGCAAGTTGCCACCTCAGCCGTATTTCATGGAAGTCTTGGAATGTGATGACAAAGCCATGATATTACGGTCTTTCGAAAAGGGCGCAGGCGTCAAGGCGTGGTGCCACACGCTGACCGTCGAACCGCAGCCATCGGGATCCCGGCTGCGTGACGTCATTGAAATCGACGCGGGCTGGATGTCGTGGGCCTTCGCGCTCTGGGCACGGTTTCTGTATCGCAAGCGCCATGAACCGCGCGTTCGGATGCTGGCGGACATGCAAGCGAAACAGGCCGCCACTGACTTGGAAGGTTCAAATTTGCGCTGAAACACGCCAAGATGGGTAGAGGCCTTTCGCGCGATGTGCAGCATCCAGAAAAGTGGGCTCTCTCCCGACCTTCGCTGCGCGGCAGGGCCAAGCGCCTGGTCGCCCCTCGCATGGCAGGCCCTGGCCGCTCGGGCAGGCCGTCGCTCGCGGCCCATTGCCGCCGCAGGCCAGACCTCTAATCGCTGCGTTGCAGCTTCCCCGAAGCAGCCGTTCGACACATTGTGCAGCATTTTGTTGGTCAGAGGGCAGCACTGCGGGACAAAGCGCCAATTCGCTGCGACTGCGCCAATGACGGCTTTGAAGAAGCAGACACGGTTCTACCTCACCGGGAAGAGCTTTTTGAACTCTTCTGCGCCATTTCGAGAGAAGGTCACCACTCGCGTTTTCTGATCGCCTTTGGCCCAAGCCAACTTCTCGAACCGGTTGAGGAATGCACGGCCCAAGCTGCCCGCCAAATGTGATCTGCGCTCACTCCAGTCGAGGCACTCCCGACAAACCGGAGCGCGCGCCTTACACAGACCCTCTACGTCGATCTCAAATTCCGAGGCGAATGCAGCACCTGAATCAGTCAGAATCAGCTCTTTACCATCCAGAACCAAATGGCCCTGCGCAATTAAGCTGTCGAACATTTGCGTGCCCATGTCCCCAGCTAAATGGTTGTAGCAAACTCGCGCCTGGCGCAGTTCCGCATCTCGGGGGCCAGTGCGCTTCCGCAGGTATCCCGAACCTGCCGCGAGCCCCATCAGCCCCTCAAGGACATGTGCCACCTCGTCGCTAGCGAGCGAAAAATACTTATGCCGTCCCTGCTTTCGGGGTCGCAGCAAGCCGCCCTCATCGAGCTTGGACAGGTGCGAGCTGGCCGTCTGGATCGTCACCCCAGCTTCTTCGGCTAGTTCGCTTACTGTCAGGGCTTTTCCACTCATAAGCGCGGTCAGCATGTTGGCGCGGGCCGGGTCGCCAATCAGAGCAGCGATATGTGCAATGTCTGGACCTTCTCTCATAGTTCGACCCTAATCGAAGCATCTACGGTTGGCAAACGTCTAGGATCGGGAAAACACACTTAAAGGAATCCATGATGCTGACCTGTGTCATCCGCTACCACATCGATCCCACAAAGAAGGCCCAGTTCGAGGAGTATTCCCGCAACTGGGGCCAAGCAATTCCGCGCTGCGGCGCTGATCTGATTGGTTACTATTCCCCGCATGAGGGGTCATCGACGCTTGCCTACGGCATCTACAATGTTGCGAGCCTGGCGGACTACGAAGCCTATCGCGCGCGCCTCGCCGCCGATCCGCTTGGCCGAGAGAACTATGAGTTCGCCCAGAAAGAGAGGTTTCTGCTCCGAGAAGATCGAACCTGGCTCAAGCTCGCCTCTGCACCGCACGGAGACAGCGCATGATTGCAGTGATCTTCGAAGTTGAACCCGCAGAGGGCCGCAAGGATGATTATCTCGACATCGCTGCCGAGATGCGCCCGATGCTCGATGAGATCGACGGCTTCATTTCCGTCGAGCGGTTCCAGAGCCTCACCGACCCGCGTAAAATCCTGTCTCTGTCGTTCTTCGAGGATGAAGATGCGATTGCACGTTGGCGCAATCTCAATGCTCATCGAGGCGCGCAGGCGAAAGGGCGCAGCGGTGTCTTCGATGACTACCGGTTGAGGATCGCCAGCGTGATCCGCGACTACGGCATGTTCGACCGGGACGAAGCGCCCACAGACAGCCGAAAGGAGCACGCATGATCTCTCTAATAGCAACCACTTGGCTGGCGCTGGCAACAGCGGCGATCTCGCCAGGACCGAACCTTGTCGCGGTGGCCTCTCGGGGTCTTGGTTCCGGCAGGAAGTCTGCGTTGATCGTTGCCAGCGGATTGGCGTGCGGCGCCTTTCTCTGGTCCTTCCTGACGGCTGTCGGCTTGGGCCGCCTCTTTGGCACCTACCCCCAACTCCTCGGAATCCTGGGGCTTTTGGGTGGGGCCTACCTTACATGGCTTGGCATCAAGGGTTGGCGCGCAGCGCTCACCGGTAAAGGCGGGCAGATCGAACCAAAATCCCGGCAAGGGCCGTTGGGAGATTTTCTGCATGGCCTGACTGTGACCTCGACGAATCCAAAGGTCGCACTTCTGTGGGCTTCGCTTTCGACATTCGTCGGCCCAGCGATTACCCAATGGTCCTATCTCATCCTCTTCACGACAGGCTCTGCCGTCATCATATTCGTGATCTACGGAACCTATGGATGGATATTCTCGACCGGCCAAGCGCGAGGGATCTACCGCCGTTTGCAGCGAGCAAGTGAGGCCGTCTTCGGCTCTCTGTTCGGTGGCTTGGGTGTCTTCATGATAAACAGATCGTTTTAGGAAAGCTGCCGTTCGAGCATCGCGCAGCTTCAGTAAAATGGGCTCGCTCCCGACCTCCGCTGCGCGGCAGGGCCAAGCGCCTGGTCGCCCCTCGCACGGCAGGCCCTGCGCTCGGGCTGGCCGTCGCTCGCGGCCCAGACCGGCCGTTCGAAGCGACCGTCGATGCGGCAACTCACTGTCACCGAAGCAGCCATTCGCGCATCGCGCAGCATTTTTCGTGGGTGAAGGTCGGCAGTGCGGGACTTTTTTGCCGTTCAATCTAGCGTCCAAAAATACGCGAAAGTAAGCCCTTTTTCTTTGGGACCTTTATGGTCAGAAAAGATTCAACGTCCTTCTGTTTCAAATAGCTTTCGTGCCTGAAGCCGAAATCCAATGCGGCTAGGTCAAGCGGAACCTCAAATATGTGGTCGACATCATCGCCATCATTCTGTTGGGCTAATGTGTGCGTTTGTTTCAGGTTTAGATAGCCATCAGGCAGCGCGCCAGTTTCTGACAAGTCGAAAATGTCCTCACCATCGCCTGCATGGGTGACCTTCCAAATCTGTTGGCCGTCCTTCCAAAACGCTGCCGAACTCCACATAACCGTTTCGTTCACCTCACAAATATATGTGGCATATTTTCTCGATAGCTCAGCGATTTTCTCGACAGTGCTTTCGCCGAATCCTTTGTCTTCAGACCACAAAATTGTCCAGCCGCTTCTTTTTAATTTTGCGATCCACCATTCGCCATCTGGCATTTCAGGAGCGGGGTCACCAATGACCAAGTTCAAAGCCTCTGATAATTCTTCTGGTGATGCCTTGGTGGCAAGATAACAAATTCGAAATCCCACACGCCTGTCCTCCTTATTGTTTGGTAGAACGCTAGCAACGCAGCTGTTTCTTCGCAATAAGTGACAAGGAGCTTGAGCCGTTGCTTTAGGTATGGGCTCGAAGCGGACCTGCGGCAGTGCGGTGAGCCGAACACTTGGCAGGCTCCAGCGGTCGTCACTCCCGGGCCTGAGCCGACCTTCAGTCTTGGATTCTAATGTTGCAGCCCAGTCCGTCAAAGCTGCCGTTCGCCGCGCGTTCGAACCCTAGCGGGTTCGTAAGGTCTGTTGAGCGGACATTGCTGCAGTTGGCACTTCTGAGCTATCAAACGAACATGTCTAATTTTACTTCACCACAACCTTCAGCCGAATTCTCGCAAGTTTGGCGGCGCTCATTCGGTGAGACGCCGCCGCTCGGGCACGTTTTAAGATATGACTTTTTCGACTACTGGACGAGATTTCATGCACTCCCCAAAAGTAAGCGATATGCCGATACCGATAAAGAGTGGGACACTGTTTTATCTAGGGCCAACACACTTGCTCGCGAGTGTTTTGGAGATCATGCAAGCGTATGGGTGGTAAC
Source organism: Sagittula sp. NFXS13 (assembly GCF_040148795.1). Taxonomy (NCBI): domain Bacteria; kingdom Pseudomonadati; phylum Pseudomonadota; class Alphaproteobacteria; order Rhodobacterales; family Roseobacteraceae; genus Sagittula; species Sagittula sp. NFXS13. The sequence goes on along the minus strand of NZ_JAGEMH010000008.1, from coordinate 5,666 downwards.
TGGATGTTTCACTGACTCGACGCATAGAGACAATGACTTACCAGCCCGCATGCTAATGACTAAGGCCATGACTTGGATCGACGGCAGCGAAGATACTGCAGATCAATCCGAGACAACGTTCTTTGCGACGGTACATGATTGGAAACCACGATCTCTTGACGGATTGTTTAGTGAGATTGCAAACGACCAAGAAAGGGCAGTTCTATTCTCAGTGAACACTAAAACGGTGTTAGCGCCCTATGACGGAGGCTTCGATGTAATAAGCCTACGACCAGGCAAGATAAGTGATCTTGAAAGCCGGTATCGGACTTGGATGTCGAACAGATCAGACAAGTATTAGGTCAAAATGGGCTCGTTCCCGACCTTCGCTGCGCGGGGCCAAGCGCCTGGTCGCCCCTCGCGCTGCAGACCATGGGAGCTCGGGCCGGCTGTCGCTCGCGGCCCAAACCGGTCACTCGACGGACTTAACGCTAACGCCTGCTTTGAGATCCCGACATGTAGGATGCTGCCAACCGCACCGGCGACAAGTAATTCAGGAGTGGGGCGCTAAAATTTCAGTACTGAAATATATTTGACTTAATAACTGAAAATCTCCTTAGCATTGTGAAGACCATGAAGTTCATGCTACCTCAAGCTTAATGGAACGCAGAGGGTAAAGCAGAATGTTTTCAGGGAGTGGAATTATAAACGGCAGCGTGCTTTTGGTTCACAGTTCAATGGCTCGAACGTTCAATAGAGAACGCTGTGGCCCCAAAGAGGTTATCGACGATCTTTTGGCGCAGCTTGGTCCAGATGGCACACTTCTGCTGCCGCTCTTCAACTTTGACTTCACCAAGGGTACGCCGTTTGATTTCGCCACGACGCCAAGCCATATGGGCGCTTTGTCGGAATTCGGCCGGACGTGGCCGGGCGCAGTTCGGACTTGTCACCCAATATACGGATTTGCAGCCATCGGGGCGCAGGCCGAAAGATTTTCAGGGGTAAACAATCGCTCCGGCTACGGCGCGGACTCGCCCTTTGCTATGCTGAGGGAGTTGGACGGCCAGATCGCCGTGATTGACCTACCTGATCAGAATGCGATGACGTTTTATCATCACGTTGAGGAAACTCTGGCTGTACCGTACCGCTATCACAAGAATTTCTCAGCATCATACACAAACCAAGATGGTGAGACGTCAACACAAACGTATTCGATCTTCGTTCGCGACATTGAAAATGGAGTCGTAACCAGTGTCGACCGAATGGGTGAGCGCCTCTGGGATCAGGGCCTTTACACAGGTGATCGCCCCGGTGTTGGGCACGGAATGCGGACCATCAGCGCACGCGCTCTTTTTGACGAAGTGGCATCAGTTATTGAAGCCGGTCAGGCCGGGGAGTTTCTTTATGCAATCGAATAGAAACGGGCAAGACGATGCGCTGTTTCCAAACGGGGTTGGTGAGTGGTGCCATGCCTTCGCACGACGTTTATGGCCAATTGCACGGTCTCTGACCGGAGCGGGAACGCGGGAAACGTTGCGCCTATTGAGCGAAGAGCTGCCCGACCTGACGGTACATGGCATTACGTCTGGGACGGACGCCTTCGATTGGACTGTTCCAGATGAATGGACAATTCGTGACGCCTATATTGAGGATCAAGACGGAATTCGTATTGTCGATTTCAAAGTGAATAATCTTCATGTCCTTGGGTATTCGGAACCCGTTGATACGTGGCTATCGCTCGAAGAACTGGACACGCATTTGTATTCTTTGCCGGACCAGCCAAACGCAATTCCATATGTCACAAGCTACTACAAACGACGCTGGGGCTTTTGCCTATCACAGGTCATGCGCGATGAACTCAAGCCGGGGCAATACCATGTTTGTATTGATGCCGATTTGTCCCCAGGTGTTCTAAACTATGCAGATCTGATAATTCCAGGCGAAACAGACGAAGAGATATTCTTGTCCACCTATATTTGCCATCCGTCCATGGCAAATAACGAATTGTCCGGGCCAATGGTTACCGCTGCCTTGGCAAGGTGGATTACTTCGATGCCCGACCGGCGCTATACTTACCGGATCGTCTTCATACCAGAAACCATCGGGTCGATCATCTATCTGAGCCGGAATCTCGAAACCATGCAGTCAAAAGTCTACGCGGGCTTTAACGTGACCTGCATTGGGGATGACCGGTGCTACTCTTACTTGCCATCGCGCAATGGCCGCACGATTTCAGACCGCGTTGCGAAACACGTTCTTTCCCACATTGAACCAGATTATCAGTCATACACGTGGCTGGATCGCGGTAGCGACGAACGCCAGTACTGTGCGCCCGGAGTTGACCTCCCCGTCGCGACAATTATGCGTTCTAAATATGGGCAATACCCTGAATATCACACTTCACTAGATGATCTCGTCAATGTCGTGACGCCCAGAGGGTTAGCTGGTGGTTTCAACGCGCTTCAACGTGCAATCAACATCCTAGAACAGAATGTGAAGCCACGCGTAACGACCCTTGGAGAACCGCAACTCGGCAAACGGGGCCTGTACCCAAACATTTCTGCGAAGGGATCTGCGGACAGTGTGCGCGTAATGATGAACATGATCTCTTATTGTGATGGAGAACACAGCATTCTTGACATTGCAGAGATCTTAAATGAGCCGTTTTGGGAGCTCCAAAGTCTAATGCTACCGCTCATTGATAAAGGGTTGATGGAGATCACCTAAGACGTGTTGACAAAAGGGATTCACACGAGGGTTCAGTCGTGATTCAAGCTTGTATCTGCGATGGAAATCAGCTTGGCGCGACACCTGATGCTGGACGAGGAATGGGCGTTCTTTGAACGGTTCATCTTGGCCGTCCGCGCTCCGAACAGGCGCAAACCTACCAACCACCGCCTTGTTCTTGATGGAGTTTTCTGGATTGCACGCACTGGTGCTCCGTGGCGGGACCTGCCCGAAGAGTTCGGCAAGTGGTCGAGCGTCTACCGACAGTTCCGACGATGGACGCTGGGGGGGGCTTTGGGAGGACATTATGGACGCGCTGAACCAAAGCGGTGTCGCGCAGGACGCCTTGCAAATGGTCGACAGCACCGTCATCCGCACCCATCACCAGGCAGCGGGCGCAAGTGGGGGACTCTGCGGCAGGGTTTTGGCCGTTCTCGACGGTCAGGCGGGAAAACGATCCACTGGATAGTTTTCTGACCCACCTTCCACTTCACGACCAAGATCCACCTCCGCGTCAATGCAGCGGGCCTGCCCATGAGGACAGAGATCACACCGGGCCAGACGTCGGACTATCTGGGCTTCGATCTGGTCATGGCCGATAACTTGCCCGAGCCGAGCGTCCTGTTGGCAGACAGGGGGTATGATGCTGACAGCATTCGCCAAAAGATGGACGCGCGGGATGTGCTGACACAAATCCCGATGCGCAAGTCTCGAAAGATGCGCATCGGCATCGATCATTCGCTGTACACCCTGCGCAATCTCGTCGAGCGATGCTTCAACAAGCTGAAGAACGCCCGCCGTGTCGCAACCCGCTACGACAAGACTGCGGAGAGCTTCCTCGCCTTCATAGACATCGCGTCCATCCGCCTCTGGTTACGTCTTTTGTCAACACGACCTAGGATTAGGATATCGGTTTTTTGCGCCCAGCTTCAATATATGGGCAAGCACCTGATCAGTTTAGGTTGAACTATTTTTATCGGATGGTCCCAACGAAATCTTTGGGCTGATTGTGTTGAAAAAAATTCCTTCGATCCGCGTCGGCAGACGTCGGACCAGGGTATTACCCTGCCGGAGGTCGGATACATCTCTTGAATGAGGTGCTATACCCGCCGGCAAAAAAAAGCCTTCTAAAAACCCAGGCCGTTTTGAGCCCGCCCGAATTTTTCAACACAATCGGCTGAGATTGGCACTACGAGGTACTGTCATGCGGGATATGATGACTTCAATATATGTTTTGAAGCGGACATTCTAAAGTCTTGCAGCGAATGACCGCTTTCCGCCCTATCCTGCCCACGGTAGACTCCGTGCCGTCGCTGGAAGGGTCGGCTGTAAAGGGTCGGCAGGGGGCGTCGGCCATCAGCGTTTCGGCCCCTGCCGCGCCAGCGTGCGATAGACGGTTGGTCGCGAGACAGAGAAGAGCTCGGCCAAGTCCGACACCGAATAATCCCCAGTTGCGTGCATCCGTGTCAGCTCCGCCGCCTGCCGGTCGGAAAGCTTTGGTTTCTTGCCCCTCAGCTTCCCTTTGGCGCGGGCCACCGCCATGCCCTCGCGGGTGCGAAGCCGGATTAGGTCGGCTTCGAACTCGGCGAAGGTCGCCAGCACGTTGAAGAACATCCGCCCCATCGGATCGGCTGGGTCGTAGATCGTGGTTCCTAGCGCGAGCCGTACCCCGCGCTCAGATAGCCCGTCGGCGATGTCGCGCGCGTCCGGCACCGAGCGGGCCAGCCGGTCAAGCTTGGGCACCACAAGTGTGTCGCCCTTCCGCACGGCGGCCAGCGCCTGGGCAAGCCCGAACCGGTCGCGGTTGCGGCCGGTCAGTCCATGGTCTGTGTAGATTCGCTCGGAGGCGACACCAAGCATTTCCAGCGCCGCGCGCTGCGCGGCGAGATCCTGAGCGTCGGTGGAGCAGCGGGCATAGCCAATACGTAGGTTTGTCATGGGGCAAGCGTAACGCAAGCGGCCCCTTCAGCGATAAACAAATCGTACCACCCTATCGAGACATAGTTTTCCCAACAGCAGAAGGAGCGCGAGGCGAAACCAAAACGTCCGTTGAGCGATCCCCTTACGGACGCGAGTAAGCCGGTTACCAGGGCAGCACGATCCATGCCGGGACTGCGGGACGTCTAACGGAAACGGGCGGAAGGCGGATATTTGCGGCAAGAGCGAGCTCTGACGCGAAGATTACCGAAAGCGGACGTTCCCAAACGAATAAGTCATCATCTACTTGCCAACAACCAAGAGCCCCTCACGTTCAATGCAAGTCTAGTTTGGCCCGTGCTATAGGAGGAATGCTGCTGTGTGATGGGCAGTTACTCATGAGCGCGGACTGCACAGAATAGATGATCCTTAGCTGAGAAGTGCCCGTAAGTTTTCGTTAAGCCATACGTCCACCTCTTCATGCTCCAAGCTGAACAGCTTTGCTAGACCATCCCGCGCAGGCTTCACGTCAGCTGGCGCTCCTTCACTCGATTCTCCACGAGTGAAAGGACCATCTGTCTCCGTCAGAATACGCCCCTTGGGGAGTGAATGTACAAGCTTTGCAGATCGATCGTTGCGTAGCATTTCGGCATTGATCGAGAAGTAACATCCCATCTCTGCGGCCCGGCGTGCCTCTGCGGCTGATCCGGTGAACCAATGAAGCACTATGCGGCTGCTCCCGACGGGTAGTTTTGCCTCAATCATGTCGAGGACGACTTTTGCGCAGCGGACGCTATGGACCGAGATTATCTTTTCGCCAGCAATAGCACATGCACTCAAGACTTCTGCGAAGACGGACTTCTGCTGTTCGAACGAGCTATAAAACCGTCGTCCCGCGTCCAAACCGACTTCACCCTGTCAACGGCGGCGCAAAAGCCTGCCAGCGGGGCGGAGCAAAAGTAGGCCAGTTTGGTGCGTGCGCCTTGGGGCGTGATGCCCTCAAATAGCAAGCACGTTCCAAGGCGCATTGGCCGTCAGGCCAA
>NZ_JAGEMH010000007.1:0-200916 GCF_040148795.1 Sagittula sp. NFXS13 | reverse complement strand
GTTCCGCCTCGCTTTCGCGCGGCGACCGTCTGGGGGGCTTTGCCCCCCAGACCCCCCCAAAGCACTTTCCGAAGATAAGGGGCGCTGCGTCAGGTCATGGAGAGAGCGACCAGTGCGCCGGTTTCCGACAGAAGTTGGGTGGCGCCGCAGACGTCTCCGGTCTGGCCACCGATGCGTTTGACGGCGCGGTGGGCCAGGAAGGCCGTGGTGAGCGTTATGCCCAGCAGCGCGGCGATGGCCGGACCCCCGAGCGGTATCATCAGGAGCGCCGTCAGGACGAGGCCCGCGCCATAGGCGCGGCGGGAGGCGCTGGCGGATTGGCCGAGGCCGTCCTCGCGGGCGGAGGGCAGTTCGGTCAGCACCACCAGCATCGCCAAGCGGCTGGCGACGGCGAGGGCCAGCAGGGAGAGCGGGGCGTGAGAGGTGTCCGCCAAGGCGACCACCCAAGCAAGTGAAACCACAACCAAAGCCAGCGCGCCGTAGCTGCCCAGACGGCTGTCGCGCATGATGTCGAGCGCGTGAGCACGGTCACGCCCGCCGCCGAGGCCGTCGGCCACGTCTGCCAGCCCATCGTGGTGCAGCGCGCCTGTCACCATGGCTTGCGCACCGAAGGTCAGGGTGGCGGCCAGAAGGGGCGAGGCGCCCAGTGCGGAAAGTGCCATCCAGATCAGCGCCGTGATCCCGCCCACCAGCACCCCCACAAGCGGGAAAGCCCAGCGCGCATCTGACAGGTCCGGGATGGGATGGGACAGGCGTCCCACCGGCAGGCGCGTGAGGAAAACCACCGCGAGCCGGAGCTCTTTGAGGCGGCGATTAGCCACCTGAGACCTGCGCCTCGGCAAAGGTCGCCATGCCGTTGTGACATTCCAGAGCAGCGCGCAGCACGCCGAGCGCCAGAGCTGCGCCGGACCCTTCGCCCAGGGCCATGTCGAGGGTCAGGACCGGCTGCTTGCCCATGGCGTCGAGCAGGCGCGCGTGGCCGGGTTCGGCGCTTTGGTGGCCGACGATGCAATGGTCCAGAAAGGCCGGATTGGCGGCGAACAACGGCACCACAGCGGCGGTGCAGATGTAGCCGTCAAGGATCACCGGGATGCGGCGGGCGCGGGCCTCGATCACGGCGCCGCAGATGGCGGCCTGTTCGCGGCCCCCGTAGGCGCGCAGCAGGTCGAGGCCGCGCGCCTTGGCGTGCAAGCTGCGCCCCTGTTCGATCACGCGGGCCTTCAGCGCCTTGCCGTCGTCGTCCGATCCGGTGCCACGTCCGACCCAGTCTGCGGCGTCCCCGCCAAAGGCGGCGCAGGCGAGAGCGGCGGCCACGGTGGAATTGCCGATGCCCATTTCGCCAAGGATCAGGATGGACGCGCTGGGCGGAATGGCTTTTGCCCCGGCCTGCATGGCGCTGAGCACTTCGGCCTCGGTCATGGCCTCGGTTTCCGAGAAATCGGCAGTGGGGGCGTCAAGCTCCAGCGCCACCACGTCAAGATCCGCGCCGGACGCGCGACACAGTTGGTTAATCGCGGCGCCCCCGGATTTGAAGTTCGCGACCATCTGGGCTGTGACCTCTTGGGGGAAGGGATTCACCCCCTTGTCGCAGATGCCGTGATTGCCCGCGAAAATCAGCGCCTGTGCCTGACCGATGGAAGGGTGCGCGCTCTTTTGCCATCCTGCCATGAAGCTGGCCAGATCCTCGAGCCGGCCCAGGGATTTCGGCGGTTTGGTGAGGTTGCCCTGGCGGGTTTCGGCGGCTGCGATGGCGTCCGTGTCCGCCTGTGGCAGCGTTTCGGCAAGGGCTGCGACCTCGGCCAGCGTGGTCAGATCAGAGAGGGTTGTCATTGGGTTTCACCTTGATTGGGCAGCCGGCGACGGTGAGGATCACGGTGTCCGAGACCTCTGCCACGCGGCGGTTGAGCCATCCTGCGGCGTCGCGAAAGTCGCGCGCCAGCTTGTTTTCGGGGACGATCCCTGCGCCGACCTCGTTGGTCACCAGGACCACGGGGGCCGTCTGGCGGGTCAGCGCATCGGCGAGGGTTTCCCCTGCCGCACGCCAGTCGTGATCGCCGAGCATCAGATTCGTCAGCCACAGTGTCAGGCAATCCACCAGCCGAGGGTCGCCGCCGTCGGTGCGGTCCAGCGCCTCCACCAGATGGAGCGGCACGTGATGGTTGGACCATTCCGGGCCGCGCCGGGCCTGATGGGTGGCGATACGGTCGCGCATCTCGTCATCCCAGGCCTCCGCCGTGGCGATGTAGACCGCGCGACCTGTGGGGCGCAGGGCCAAGCGTTCGGCCAGTTCCGATTTGCCAGAGCGCACGCCGCCGGTGATGAGTATCGACTTTTCCATTGCGTCGTGAAAAAGCAGGTTCGCTCCGGTTTGAAAAGCCTCAAAATCCGTGGGCGTTCGGCTGGGGAGCGACATGACCGACAGACGACCTGAACTGGTCCTGATACGACACGCCCCTGTGGCGGTGCCCGGACGGCTGGCAGGGCGGACCGATTTCCCGGCGCGGCTTGATCCAGAGGCTGTGGCACGCCTGCAGGCGCTGCTGCCGGACGTGGCTGCGGTGATCTCCAGCCCGGCGCAGCGCTGTGTCACGACGGCCGCAGCGGTGTTTCCGGGCGCGGATGTGGCAACGGATGCACGGTTGTGGGAGCAGGATTTCGGAACGTATGACGGTGCGCTTTTGGCGGATTTGCCAGACCTTGGCCCGCTCTCGTCCGAGGCGCTGGCCGCGCACCGCTGGCCGGAGGGAGAGAGTTTTTCCACCGTGTGCACGCGGGTTGCCCCTGCATTGATGGACGCGGCGATGCGGGCACAAACGGAAGGACCCTTGGCGGTCGTGGCCCATGCGGGCGTGATCCGAGCGGCCTTGGCGCTGGTTCTCGGGCATGTGCCGGGGGCGCTGGCCTTTGAAATTGCTCCTTTGTCGGTGACGCGTTTGGGGGTCTGGCAAGGCCGCCCGGTGTCGATCCGGCAGGTGAATGGGGGCGGGGTATGACCTCGGTTGCCGGGCATTTCGGGGAATGGCTGCAAGGGCTTATGGGTGGACGTGTCGTGCTGGTAACGATGGCGTGCCCTGCGTTGCAGGCACATGCGGGCGGCGCGCTGCGTCTTTTCCCTGCGGATGCGATGGTGCGGTTTTGCGAGCTGCTTGGGCTGGCGGGGCCGGTGCCGGGCGTGACGCTGGACATGCCTGCGGGTGGCGGGGCCGGGGCCTCGACCGCCGCACTGGTGGCCGTTGCGCGCGCCATGGGGTTCGAGGGAAGCCCCGACGATCTGGCCCGCGCTTGCCTGAACACCGAGGGGGCCTGTGATCCGCTGATGTTTGACGCGCCGGATCAACTGGTTTGGGCGTCGCGCACCGGGGAGGTTGTCGACCGACTGCCTGCGCCGCCACGCGCGGAGGTGGTCGGTGGCTTCTGGGGGCCGCCGCTGCGGACCAATGGCGTCGATTGTGGTTTCCCGGATGTGACGGACCTGGTGCAGGCGTGGCGCAAGGCGGTCACGTGCCGCGATTTGCCAGCGGCAGCGGCGGTGGCGACGGTCTCGGCGCAGCGCTGTGATGGATTGCGCGGGCCGGGGGATCCGATGGCTGTGCTGGCCGGTGACTTGGGCGCCTTGGGCCGGGTCCGGGCGCATACGGGGTCGGCACGCGGGCTGATCTTTGCGCCCGGCGAGGTGCCGGATACGGCCTGTGATATGCTGCGCGAGGCGGGGCTGACAGGTGTTTTGCGTTTTACCACCGGGGGCGGAGCATGAGCGCGCTGGCGATGTTGCTTGGATTGGCGTCGGAGGCGGCCGTGGGCTGGCCTGACGGGCTGTTCCGTCGGATTGGTCATCCGGTGGTCTGGATCGGTCGGCTTATCTCGGCCTGTGAGAAGCGCTGGAACACCGGGGGCCGCGTACGGCGGGTCGCGCTGGGAGCGGTGACGGTGGTGGTGGTGGTCGCGGTTTGCGCCTGTGGGGCGGCGCTTGTCGCCGGTGTTTTGCCGGGGGGATGGATCGGCGCAGTCCTGACCGGGATTCTGGCGTGGCCCTTTCTTGCGGTTCGGTCCCTGCATGATCACGTGGCCGCCGTGGCGAGGCCCTTGGTACAGGGTGATTTGGCTGGCGCGCGTCAGGCGGTGTCCATGATCGTGGGGCGCGATGTGTCCCGCTTGGACAGCGCTGGCGTCGCCCGTGCCGGAATCGAAAGCCTGGCCGAGAATGCCTCTGACGGGGTGATCGCGCCGTTGTTCTGGGGCGTGTTTGCGGGGTTGCCCGGCATCGTGGCCTATAAGGCGATCAACACGATGGATTCGATGATTGGCCATCGCTCTGACCGGTACGAGGCCTTTGGCAAGGTTGCGGCACGGGTGGATGACGTGGCTAACTGGATCCCCGCGCGGCTGACGGGGGCGTTGTTCGCGCTGGTGGGGGGCATGCGGGCGTGGTCCGTGATGTGGCAGGATGCGAGGGGGCATCGTTCGCCCAACGCAGGTTGGCCAGAAGGCGCCATGGCCGGCGCCTTGGGCGTCCGGCTGTCCGGACCGCGCGTCTACGAAACCCACACCGCGCAGGAGCCTTGGTTGAACGCAGGCGCGCCTGATCCGGACGGGGCAGCGATGCTGCGGGCCTTGCGCCTGTACCGACGCGCGATGATGCTGGCGGCTGCTGTGCTGGTCTGTCTGGCGCTGATCTGAGGAGCGGATATGCGAGATCACGGAGGCAACCTCGACGCGGCGATGGCGCGGTTTGGAGGCGGGGACAACGATTGGGTCGACCTGTCCACGGGCATCAACCGCGTGCCCTATCCCGTGGGGCCGCTTCCCGCGCGCGCCTGGACAGCCCTGCCAACACGCAGCGACATGACCCGGTTGGAGGACGCGGCGCGGCAGGCCTATGGCAGCACGGCAGAGGTTGTCCCGCTCGCCGGTGCGCAAGCGGCCATCCAGTCGGTGCCGTTTCTGCACACCCCCGGAGAGGCGCGGGTTTTATCGCCCACCTACAACGAGCACGCAGCGGCCCTGCGCACTGGTGGCTGGCGCGTGGCACAGGTCGGCGCGCTGTCGGACCTCGCGGGTGCGGATCTGGCGGTGGTGGTGTCGCCGAACAACCCCGATGGCCGGAGCTATGCGCCCGAGGCGTTGCGCGATCTGGCGCAAAGGGTCGGCCTTTTGGTGGTGGACGAAAGCTTTGGCGATGCTCGGCCAGAGGCTTCGGTGGCGCGCGATGCGATGCCTGAGAACGTGGTGGTGCTGCGGTCGTTTGGAAAGTTCTACGGGCTGGCTGGTGTGCGGCTGGGGTTTGCCTTGGGGCAGGGGGCGCTGATGGACCGGATGCGGGCGTTGGCGGGGCCCTGGCCGGTGTCTGGTCCGGGGATCGAGATCGCCTGCGCGGCCCTGTCCGACCGCGCATGGCAGGCACAAACCATAGCGCGCCTGCAGGAGGATTGCGTGCGTATGGATGGCTTGGCATCCCGGGCGGGCTGGACGCTGGTGGGGGGAACCGAGCTGTTCCGGACATATGCCACGCAGGATGCGGCCGGGATACTAGAGCAGCTGGCCGAGGCGCACATCTGGAGCCGGGTGTTCCCTTATGATCCGACGTGGATCAGGCTGGGACTGCCAGCGCCGGAAGAATGGGTGCAGGTGGAGGCGGGCTTTGCGAGCCTGTGACCTCAATGCAGGTTTCTGAATGCCCCTTAATATGGCCCGATGCCTGGTGTGCCCGTCCCAAGGACGGACGGGATTAAAATCGAGCAGCGCCGGGCCCATTCGGGTCCGGTCGCTTACCGGAAACCGGGAAGGGGCCTTCGCGGTCAAACGCAAAAAGGCGAGGCCATCGGCCCCGCCCTCGTGTTCTGGAAGATAAGGCCAATCAGCCTTTGTAGTCGGTCCAGGCCATGTCTTCGCCAGTCAGGCCGCCCTTCATGACGCGCGTCGGCAGGCCGATGCCGTCAAGCAGGGTGAAAAATGGCTTCGGGTCCAGTTCTTCGACGTTTTTCATGGTCTTGGCGTCCCATTCGCCAGTGGCCACCAGCATCGCCGCTGCCACCGGGGGCACGCCTGCGGTGTAGGAAATCCCTTGCGAGCCGACCTCTTCGTAGGCGTCCTTGTGATCGGCCACGTTGTAGACGAAGAGCTCTACATCCTGACCGTTCTTGGTGCCCTTTACCAGATCGCCGATACAGGTCTTGCCGGTATAATCGGGGGCGAGCGAGGCGGGATCGGGCAGGCAGGCCTTGACCACCTTGAGCGGCACAACTTCACCGCCATCAGCCAGCGTCACGGGCTGTTCGGACAGCAGTCCGATGTTTTTCAACACGGTGAACACATTGATGTAGTGGTCGCCAAAGCCCATCCAGAAGCGCACGTCCGCCTGCGGGTAGTTGGTCGCCAGCGAATGCACTTCGTCATGGCCCGACTGGTAGGCTTTCGACGGGCCGACCACCGGCAGATCCCACTCGTGGCCAGAGGCGAACATCGTCGTCTCCTTCCACAGCTGATCTTCCCAGTAATACACCACGCCGGTGAATTCGCGAAAGTTGATCTCCGGATCGAAGTTGGTGGCGAAGAACTTGCCGTGCGAGCCTGCGTTGATGTCCACGATGTCGATGGATTTGACCTCGTCCATCTGGTCGATGGCAAAGCGCGCGAATGCGTTAACGACGCCGGGATCAAAGCCCGCGCCGAGGATCGCGGTCACGCCTTTTTCGGCACATGCGTCGCGGCGCTTCCATTCGTAGTTGGCATACCACGGCGGCGTTTCGCAGATCTTGTCGGGTTCTTCGTGGATCGCGGTGTCGATGTAGGCGACGCCGGTTTCGATGCAGGCGTCGAGCACGTGCATGTTCACGAAGGCGGTGCCGACATTGATGACGATCTGGGCGCCGGTCTTGCGGATCAGTTCGGCCACCTGATCCGATTGCGTCGCATCAACGGCATGTGCCGTGAAGGGGCCGTCCACTTTCATGGCGGATTTTTCATGCACGGAGGCGATGATCTCGTCGCATTTGGACTTTGTCCGGCTGGCGATATGGAGGTCCCCAAGCACATCGTTGTTCTGGGCACATTTATGCGCCACCACTTGCGCGACGCCCCCGGCGCCGATGATGAGAACGTTCTTCTTCAAGCCAGAACTCCCTTTGTTGAAGGCCCCTGAACGGGGCGGTCAATCACGACAGGGCCGCCGCGAAATCGTCATATGTGAAAGAGCGGACAAGCCGCTCCGTGCCGTCCAGCTCGCGAATCGCGATAGAGGGCATTTGCACGCCGTTGAACCAGTTTTTCTTAACCATCGTGTAACCGGCGGCATCCTGTATCGACAGGCGGTCGCCGGGCTTCAGCGCATGGTCGAATTTGAATTCGCCAAAGATATCGCCAGCCAGGCAGGACTTGCCGCAGATCATCCACTCCTGATCGCCGGCTTCCTGCATCTTGGCGCTTTCGCGATAGATCAGCAGGTCGAGCATGTGCGCCTCGATCGAGCTGTCCACGATGGCGAGGTTCTTGCCGTTGTACAGCGTGTCGAGCACCGTGAGTTCCAGCGTGGTGGAGTTGGTGATCGCCGCCTCGCCGGGTTCAAGGTAGACCTGTACCTCGTTTTCGCCCGCAAAGCGTTTGAGCCGCTCGGCAAAGCGGTCCAGCGGGTAGTTTTCGCCGGTGAAATGGATGCCGCCGCCGAGGCTGATCCACTTCATGCGTTTGATCAGCGGGCCAAAGCGCGCCTCGATCTGGCCGAGCATCTCGTCGAACCGCTCGAAGCTGTCGTTTTCGCAGTTGTTGTGGAACATGAATCCGGAGATCAGATCAGCGACCGGTTCGATATCTTCGGGCGTGTGTTCGCCCAGGCGGCTGAACGGGCGTGCCGGGTCGGCAAGGTCAAAGCCGGAGGTCGAGACGCCGGGGTTCACGCGCAGACCACGGGTGTGATTGCGCGACTTTTCCTCGAACCGCTGCAACTGCTGCGCGGTGTTGAAGATCACCTTGTCCGAATTGGCCAGCACTTCGTCGATTTCATTCGGCGCCCAGGCCACGGAATAGGCGTGGGTTTCGCCGGGGAACTTCTCGCGCCCCAGCTTCATCTCGAACAGCGAAGAGGAGGTCGTGCCATCCATGTACTCGCTCATGAAGTCGAAGACCGACCACGTGGCAAAGCATTTGAGCGCAAGCAGGGCTTTGGCGCCGGACTGCTCCCGAAGGTGAGCGATCTTCTCCATATTGGGAAGGAGGCGCGATTTATCGACGAGGTAATATGGGGTCATCATGGGGGTCGGGCCTTTTCTGACGCGAGAAACGACGGCGGTTCGCGCCGCGTGTACCCTGCCTGTTGTCGTGTCGCAATGACCGTAGGACATATGCCGTCAGCGCGCGAGGTCCAGAAGGCCGGGCACATTCAGGTGGGTTTCGAGATGATCGGCCAACGCATCCAGCGTGGCATCCACGGTGCTGTCGTAGCTGTCGCCGGAGGCCGTGACCTGCATCGCGCGCAACCAGGCGGCGCGAAAACCATCGTCGGTGAACATGCCGTGCAGGTAGCTGCCCTGAACCCGCCCGTCGAGGGAGGCCGCCCCTTCGGGTGCACCGTCCAGCGTGGCAAAGGGGCGTGCGCAGTCGGCGCCATCGGTGCGGCCGATGTGGATTTCGTAGCCGTCAAAGGGCAGCCCGGTGGCGGCATGGGTGGCGGTAACGCGGGTGAGGCGTTTGTCGTCGGTCATGCGGGTGGCAACGTCGAGCAAGCCAAGGCCGGGGGTTTCACCTGAAGGCCCCTCGATGCCATCGGGATCCGAGACGGATTGCCCCAGCATCTGGTAGCCGCCGCAGATGCCCAAAGTTCGCCCGCCGCGCCTGTGATGTGCCATCAGGTCCACGTCCCAGCCTTGGGCCCGCAGAAAGGCCAGATCGCCACGTGTGCTTTTGGTGCCGGGCAGGATCACCAGGTCAGCATCCCCGGGGATCGCCTCTCCCGGCTCCAGCATGGTCAGCCGCACGCCCGGCTCTTGCGCCAGCGGATCGAGGTCGTCGAAATTGGCGATGCGTGACAGGTGCAGGCAGACGATATGAAACCCGTCCGGCTTGGGGGCGGAGCGAATGTCCAGCGCGTCCTCCGCCGGCAGTTTCCATGCTTCGCTGAACCAAGGGGCCACGCCGAAACCGGGCCAGCCGGTGCGCTCGGCGATATAGTCGTAGCCGTCGTCGAACAGGCGCGGGTCGCCGCGAAACTTGTTGACGATGAAGCCCTTGATCAGTGCGTTGTCTGGCTTTGACAGGACCGCCTGCGTCCCGACGATCTGGGCGATTACCCCGCCACGATCAATGTCACCGATCAGGACAACCGGCACGCCGCAGGCCTCGGCGAAGCCCATGTTGGCAATGTCATTGGCACGCAGATTGATCTCTGCCGGGGAACCCGCGCCCTCGACGATGACCAGATCATAGGCGTCGCGAAGGCGGGTAAAGCTGTCCTTCACGGCGTCGCGCAGCCGGGGTTTCAGCGCGGGATAATCGCGCGCCTGCGTGCTGGTCACACGCTGGCCCTGCACCACGACCTGCGCGCCATGCTCGGTCTCGGGTTTGAGCAGGACGGGGTTCATGTGCACCGACGGCTCCAGACCGCAGGCGCGGGCCTGCAAAGCCTGAGCGCGTCCGATTTCGCCACCATCCGCCGTCACGGCGGCGTTGTTGGACATGTTCTGCGGTTTGAACGGCGCGACCTTCAGGCCGCGGCGCAGGGCAGCCCGGCACAGCCCGGCCACCAGCATGGATTTCCCGACGTTGGAGCCGGTTCCCTGAAACATGAGTGCGGGCATCTGGCCTCCGGTCCTGCGTGCTGCGTGCTGCGGCGGTGATAGTGCGCGCGCCCGCTCGGGTCCAGTCAGTCCTCGTCATCGCCGGGCAGGGGCAGTTGGGCCAGATGATATTCACGGGCAAAGCGCGAGGCGGGCTTGGCCACGAACAGGGCTGAGCCGATGACGAACAGCCAGGTGGCGGAGTACATGGTGGACTCCCAGAAAAACAGGATCGACCCGATCAGAAAGGCCAGCCCCGCCAGCATGTCGATGGTGGTGTAGAGTTTTTCGTAAAACCCGTAGACTTTTTCATGTTTGCGTGTGGCGTCGTGCAGTTCACTTTTGAACATTCTCATTCCTTGGTTAGTCCCAGTCGTTCGGGCAAGTTAGCGCGCGTGTCTGAGGTGAACAGGAAGGCTTGCCAACCCCGTTTGCGCGCGGCGGCAATGTTTTCCGGTGCATCGTCCACCAGCAGGATCTGCGAAGGTGTCAGCGCTGCCCAGCGTTCGATCCGGGCAAAGAAGCCCGGGTCCGGTTTCGCCACGCCCATCCGCCCGGAGCTGAAGACGTGTTCGACATGCGCGGCGTAGCCCATCTGCGTTTCGATATAGGCGCTGCGGCGTGTTTCGTTGTTGGTCCCGATGACATGGCGGGCCGGGTGCCGTTGCAGCCAGCCCAGCACTTCCGCGTCGGGCAGGGCGGCCTTTCGGAACCAATAGCTTAGCAGGTCTTCTGCTGTGACGGAGGCCCCTTGGGTCGACAGCCAGGCCGCGACTGTGTCGCTCAGGTCGCGCCGTCCGCGCATGATGTCGCGAAGGCGGCCCGAGTCGTTGAGGTGAGCCGACAGGCTCCCTGCGTCCAATCCCAGATCCGCTTTCAATGTTGCGCCCCACGAGAGGTGCCCGCGGCGCGTGTTCGCGTTGAGAACGCCGTCGAAATCCCAGACAATCAGCTGTGGCGACTGGGTCATGACTGTGCGGGCAGGAAGGCCTCCACCGCCGCTTGCGCAATGACAGAGACCTCTCCGCTGTCCGGATTGGTGATGTCCAGCCCGCCGTGTGTGGCCGTGACAGTGGCGCGGCCCCGGGGCAGACTGGCGGACAAGGCGGCGCAATCCACGGCGTCGGGCTGTTGCACGCCGATGGTCACACGGACCTCCATCTGTGTGTGGTCGATGCCCAGGCTCGCCAGCATCGGGATCGACGAATGCCGCAGGGCGTCCTCGATCGCGCGCGCGGCGGCTTTGGTGTAGTCCTGTCCATGCAGGTCGTTGCCCATGCCCATTTCGATGATGAACCGTTGCATCAGATCCCCTCCAGCGCGACGGAAATCGCCACGTTTGCCATGACCGTGGGCAACCCGTCACCATCCGGGCGCGGCACGTCCAGCCCGCCCTTCGTGACCGTCACCGTGACAGTGCCATATGGAAAGACCAGCGCCACGGCGTCGGTATCCACGCGGTCGGGCTGCTGCACGCCCACATCGACGGTGATGCGCATGTCGGACTTATCCTTGCCGAACAGCTCTGCCAGATTGATCGAATTGTGCCAGAGCGCGTTTTCCACGGCACGGCAGGCGGCTTGAGTTTAATCCTGGCGGCGCAGGCTCGTGCCCATGCCGAATTCGGTCAGTAGACGTTTTGCCATCGGTCGTCCTTCGCGGGTTGGGTGCGGCGCGATGAAAGGCTGTTGGGCCGCGCTCTGCAAGGCTTGTCTGGACCGGCGCTGACCGATCCATCGGGATGTGTGGCCCTATGTCGCGTAGCGGGTTGCGCCCCGGCGTGAGGTGTCCACGGGTTTCGACAGCACCAAGGCCTGATGCGCCCGCTGGTCGCAGTTGGCGCGCGGGCAGATCCGGCAATTGATGCCGATCTCGGTGGCGCGCGCCTCTGTCAGGTTCAACGTCTCCGCATAGCCGAGTTCCCGGGCGTGTTCCGTGGCGCAACCGATTGCCACGGCCAGCCGCATATCCTGGGTGTGGCGGGCAAAGCTGGGGCGATCCACCGTGCGCGACAGCACAAAGAACGACGTACGGTCCGGCATTTCCACCACCTGCGACACAATTCGGCCCGGCGTTCTGAAGGAGGCGTGCACCTCCAGCCGGGGGCAGGCGCCGCCGTGCTCTGCGAGGTGAAAGTCGGTGGCGTTGAACCGCTTGGTCACGTTGCCTGCCTTGTCGATGCGCAGGAAAAAGAACGGGATGCCGCGATGCCCGGCGCGTTGCAGGGTGGTGGCGCGGTGGCAGGCCTGTTCGAACGACACGCCGAACCGCACGGCCAAGTGGTCAAAGTCGTATTTGGAGGCGCGCGCTTCCCTGAGGTAGTGGTCGTAGGGCATCAGTACGGCGGCGGCGAAATAGTTGGCCAGTTCAACGCGGCACCGCGCCTGCCCGGTGGGGTCGGACATACCAGCCTCGCCAAGGATGTCTTGCAGCAGATCCTTTTGTTCGATCAAGGCTGTGACATGCACCAGCTGGAAGAGGCGGTTGGGATGATCGAGCGCCTCGGACAGGCGAACCTCGCCTCGGGGCTCGTCGTATTCGCGCAAGGAATCCGGCATTTCGGAGACGGGGACCAGCCGCACGCGCAGGCCCAACTGTTGCCGCAAGCGGGTCTTCAGCGCGAAATACATGTCGTCGGAGGCAACGGTTTCCCCCTCCCAGAACTGTTCGGCGGCGGTCTCCAGGCGTGGAAAATGATTCTGGTTGCGGCGAAAGAAGTGATGCACTGTGGCCTCTGGATTGGCGGCGAGCATTTGCGCGCTGTCCTCCCCTGTTCCGGCCACCGACATAAGTTGATCCGTCGCCGCCAGGTAGGCGCGGTGCAGTTTTACAAAAGCGCCCGCCAGATCAGGGCTATGCACCATCGCCGCCCGCAATTGTGTCAAATCCGGCCGCGATCCTTCGAACAACGGGTCCTGGAGCGCACCGCGAATATCTGCCAGCGCGGCCGTGTCTTCATCCTCTGCAATGTCGCGCCAGTCGACGCCGTAAGCCTCGAACAGCTTCAAAAGCACCGGCACGGATACCGATCTTTCGTTCTTTTCCAGCAGGTTGACATAAGACGTTGAAATGCCGAGCTCGCGCGACATCTGGACCTGCGTGTGGCCATGTTCAATGCGCAAGCGGCGCAGGCGGGGTCCGATAAATGTCTTCATGGTATTTTACAGTATACAGATTGTGACAAGTTCACAATTGTGGATGCTTGTAAACTTTCGCATTTACAGCGCGACCCGGAACCATTTCCCACACGGCTCAGGCGTGTGTCATGACCTGTGTATTGGCGGAGGAGAACGACCATGCACAGCGGACACAGCCACCTGTTTATTCCCGGACCCACCAACGTGCCAGAAGCGGTGCGTCAGGCGATGAACGTCCCCCAGCAGGACATGCGCGCGGCGGATTTCGGTAACCTGACCCTGCCATTGTTCGACGGGCTGAAGCGTGTGTTCAAGACGACCGAGGGAGAGGTCATGATCTTCCCCGGTTCCGGCACAAGCGCCTGGGAGGCCGCGATCACCAACACGCTCAACCCCGGCGATAAGGTGTTGATGGCGCGCTACGGCCAATTTTCGACCCTCTGGGTGAAGATGGCAGAGATGCTGGGGCTGGAGCCGATCGTGGTCGACGTGCCTTGGGGCGCGGGCGTGCCGTGGAAGGAATTCGGCCGCATTCTGGGCCGCGACAAGGATGACGAGATCAAGGCGGTCTTTGTCACCCACAACGAGACCGCGACCGGGGTGGTCAGCGACATCGAGGCGGTCCGCCGCGTGATGGACGAGTGTTTTCACGACGCGTTGCTGTTTGTGGATGGGGTCTCCTCCATCGGATCACTGGATTTTCGCATGGATCAATGGGGCGTCGATCTGGCGGTCACCGGGTCGCAGAAGGGGCTGATGATGCCCGCCGGTCTGGGCATTCTCGGCGTATCCCAAAAGGCGCTGGTCGCGTCCAAAGCCAACACCATGCGCCGCGCCTATTATGATTTCGCAGACATGCAGCAGTTCAACAAGGACGGCTATTTTCCATACACACCGCCAACGCCTTTGCTGCATGGTCTGCGCGCCGCGCTGGGCCTGATCGACGCGGAGGGACTGGAGAACGTCATCGCCCGCCACGCCCGTCTGGCCGAGGGCATCCGACGCGGGGTCGCGGCCTGGGGGCTGGACATCGTTGCCGAGCATCGCTCGCTACAGTCCAACACGGTGACCGCCGTACGCGTGCCTGACACGGTGGATGCGCGCGAGGTGCTGCGCATTGCCTACGAGGATCTCAACTGCTCCTTCGGTTCAGGTCTCGCCCGTCTGGCGGGCAAGGTGTTCCGTATCGGACATCTGGGCAGCTTTAACGAAGGGATGGCGCTGACCGCGCTGTCGCTGGCCGAGCTTGCTCTGGTCAAGGCCGGCGCAAAGGTGCCGCTGGGCGCAGGCGTGGCGGCGGCATCTGGATGGTTGGCTCATGGGGCGCAGACCCCGGACAAGCTGGTCCTCGCCGCCGAATAACGCGGCCCACCGCACATCAAGATTTCTGGAGCCAAGGAGGCCGGACGCTGTGACGCGACCGGACAGGGAGGCTCTGACTTTCAGGAAGGACACCAAATGTCTCATACGCTTCACCCCTTGCGCAAGCAGCGCCTGCACCGTTCCGAACTGGCTGTGCCCGCGTCGAACCCATCCATGGTCGAAAAGGCGGCCGACTCCGCCGCCGACGTGGTGTTCCTTGACCTCGAAGACGCTGTCGCGCCGCCTGAGAAAGATCAGGCCCGCAAGAACGCGGTGCAACTGCTCAACGACATTGACTGGGCCGGCAAGGGCAAGACCGTGTCGGTTCGGATCAACGGGCTCGACACACATTACATGTACCGCGATGTGGTCGACCTGATGGAGCAGGCCGGCGACCGGATCGACACGCTGCTGGTGCCCAAGGTCGGCGTGCCGTCGGACCTTTATATGGTCGAGGCGATGGTCAACCAGATCGAACAGGCCTGCGGTCTGACCACCCGTGTCGGACTAGAGGCGCTGATCGAAACCGCGCTGGGCATGGCCAATGTCGAGGCCATCGCGCAGTTCGGCGGGCGCCTGGAATGTCTGCACTTCGGTGTGGCGGATTATGCGGCGTCGATGCGCGCCCGGACCACCAACATTGGCGGCCTGAACCCCGACTATCCGGGCGATCAGTGGCACGCGTCCATCACCCGCATGGTCATCGCCTGCCGTGCTTATGGCCTGCGTGCGGTCGATGGCCCGTTTGGTGATTTCTCTGACCCTGAGGGCTACATCGCCGGGGCCAAACGCGCCGCCGCGCTGGGCTGCGAGGGTAAATGGGCGATCCATCCCAGCCAGATCGACATGGCGAACGAAGTGTTTTCTCCGCCCCAGGCCGAGGTGACGAAGGCCCGGCGCATCATCGAGGAGCTGAAGGCGGCAGAGGCCGCAGGCAAGGGTGCGGCCAGCCTCGACGGCAAGATGATCGACGCCGCGTCCGAGAAGATGGCGCAGAACGTGATCGACGTGGCCAATGCCATCGCGGCCAAGGAGCGCCCCATCGCCGCCGAGTGACACCGGGCCATCGGGGCGCGTCCCCGACGTGAGATATCCACCGAGGGCCCGACACAGGGCCCCGGCTTCGACAGCGGGCTGCTTGCCCGTCCGACGGTTTGGAGGAGACGACCAATGGACATTCATGAGTATCAGGCAAAGGACATCCTGAGGGGCTTTGGCGTGCCGGTGCCGCGCGGGCATCTGGCTTATTCGCCGGAACAGGCCGCCTATGCCGCACGCCAGTTGGGCGGGCAGGGGCCCTGGGTCGTGAAGGCACAGATCCATTCCGGCGGGCGCGGCGAGGCAGGTGGCGTCAAGCTGTGCAAGACTGAGGCTGAAATAAAGGATTACGCCGCAAGTCTCCTCGGCCAGCAGCTTGTGACCAAACAGACCGATGCCAACGGCAAGGGGGTGTACCGCCTGTATGTCGAGGAGGCCTCTGACATTGCGCAGGAGCTGTACCTTGGCTTTGTTCTGGATCGGAGTTCCGAGCGTATCATGATCGTCGCGTCCGCCCGCGGCGGGATGGAGATCGAGGATCTGGCGCATGAAGACCCGGACAGCCTTGTGCGCTCGGTCATCGACCCGGCGGTCGGTCTGGCGGAGTATCAGGCGCGGGACGTGGGATTTCGGCTTGGTCTGAACGGCGCGCAGGTGATGCAGTTCACCACGTTCCTGAAAGCATGCTACCGCGCGTATCGCGACCTTGACGCGATGATGGTGGAGATCAATCCGCTGGTGATCACCGGCGCGGGTGATCTGATCGCGCTGGATGCCAAGATGTCCTTTGACACCAATGCGCTGTACCGCCGTCCGCAGGTCGAAGCCTTGCGCGATGCCAGCCAGGAAGACCCACGCGAAGCGATCGCCGCCGACAACGGTCTGGCCTATGTCGGCCTCGATGGTGACATCGGCTGCATCATCAACGGCGCGGGCCTTGCGATGGCGTCGATGGACATGATCCAGCTGGCGGGCGGGGAACCGGCCAACTTCCTCGACATTGGCGGCGGCGCCTCGCCCGAACGGGTCTGTCAGGCGTTTCGCACAGTGCTGTCTGACCGCAACGTCAGCGTGATCCTCGTGAACATCTTTGCGGGCATCAACCGCTGCGACTGGATCGCGAACGGGGTCATCCAGGCCTATCGCGAGGTGGGCATCGACCTGCCCGTGGTGGTGCGCCTGTCCGGCACCAACGTCGAGGAGGGGCAAAAGATCATCCGCGACAGCGGCCTTCCCATCATCAGCGCCGACACGCTGGCCGAGGCGGCAGAGAAAGCCGTGGCCGCCGGTGCCCAGAAAATCGCAGCGGAATAAGGGGTCAGACAGATGGCAATCCTAATCAAGGAAGATACCAAGGTCGTCGTTCAGGGTCTGTCCGGGCGCATCGGCCAATTTCACGCTCAAGAGATGATCGAATACGGCACCAAGGTCGTCGCCGGGGTCACGCCGGGCAAGGGCGGATCCACCGTGCTGAACCGCCCCGTTTTCAACACGGTGCGCGAGGCTGTGGAGGCCACCGGCGCGACCGCATCGCTGCTGTTCGTGCCGCCTGCCTTTGCCGCCGATGCGATGATGGAGGCCGCGGAGGCCGGCATCGAAACCGCCGTCTGCGTCACCGATGGCATTCCGGCGCAGGACATGATGCGGGTGAAGCGGTTCCTCCGTCGGTATCCGCGCGCGCGCAAGATGCGTCTGATCGGCCCCAACTGCGCCGGCATTATCTCCCCCGGTCAGGGCTTCATGGGGATCATGCCGCCGCATATTTATGAGCCGGGCCGCGTCGGCATCATCGGACGCTCCGGCACGCTGGGCTATGAGGCGGCCAGCCAGATGAAGGCGCTGGGCATCGGCATCTCGTCGTCCATCGGGATCGGCGGCGATCCGATCAATGGCTCCTCGTTCCGCGATATCCTTGAGCTGTTCGAAAACGATCCCGACACGGATGCGGTCATGATGATCGGGGAAATCGGCGGTCCGCAGGAGGCGGAGGCTGCCGCCTATGTGCGCGATCACATGAAAAAGCCCGTTGCGGCCTACATCGCTGGTCTCGCCGCGCCGAAAGGGCGCCAGATGGGCCATGCGGGGGCGATCATCTCGGCCTTTGGCGAGAGCGCACAGGAGAAGGTCGATCTGCTGTCCTCTGTCGGCATCACCGTTGCGCCGAACCCGTCGTCGATGGGGGACACCGTGGCGCGGATGTTGGGATCGAGGGAAACGGCATGAGCGCGCAATCCCTGATGGAGCCTGACTACACCGATTGGATCGGGCGTCAGGACACCCGCGAGGGCGGCGTCACGCCCAACCTTGCGGCGATGCTGAACGCGGCTGTGTCGCATGACCTGTCCCCGATGCATGAGATTGCGCCGGGCATGGTGCTGCCCTCTCTCTGGCACTGGGTCGCCTTTAACGAATTTGTTCCCATGAGCGATCTTGGCGAGGACGGTCACCCGGCGCTGGGAGGCTTTCTCCCGCCGTTGTCGTTTCGGCGGCGCATGTGGGCGGGCGGTGATGTCCGCTTTGACGGACAGTTCCATGTGGGCGAAAAGCTGACCAAACTCAGCACCATCCGCGCGGTCACCATGAAAGAAGGCTCGACCGGCAAGATGGCTTTTGTCACCGTCGATCACGTCACAACAGGCGCCCAGGGCGGTGTGGTCGAGGAAGAGCAGAACATCGTCTACCTCGACATGCCAAAGTCCTTTCGTCCGCCAAAGCAGACCCCCGTGCCGGAGCGGCTTGCCTATGACGAGCGCGTGCCGATGAACGAGGTGCGCCTTTTTCGCTACTCGGCGGCGACCTACAACGCCCACCGTATCCACTACGATCTGCCCTACGCCCAGCAGGTGGAGAAATACCCCGCCCTCGTTGTGCATGGCCCGATGCAGGCGACCATGGCCATAGAAGCTGCCGAACGCCACACCTGCAAGACACCTGTGCGCTTCAGCTACCGTGTGGTGCATCCGATGTTTCACGACAGCGACATGCGCGTGGTGGGGGCGCTCGACCCCGCAGGCGGGGCGATCGACATCGGAACGGCCACGTTTGAGGGCTACTTCGGTCTGAAAGCCCGCATGGAATGGGACACGGGCGCGCGCCCATCGGGGGAGCAGGTGACATGAGCATCCTGACAGGAATGCGTGTGGTCGAAAGCTCGGCCTTTGTGGCGGTGCCTTTGGCCGGGATGACGCTGGCGCAGATGGGGGCGGATGTGATCCGTTTTGACCTGCCGCAGGGCGGGATGGACGCGAAACGCTGGCCGGTGACCGCCACGGGCGAAAGCCTGTTCTGGGCGGGGATGAACAAGGGCAAGCGCTCCGTCGCGCTGGACGTGAAATCTCCGCGTGGCCGCGAAATCGCGCAAGAGATCATCTGCGCGCCCGGACCGGATGCGGGGCTGTTCATCACCAACCTCGCGGTGAAAGGCTGGACCGATTACGAGACGCTCACAAACCGTCGCAAGGATCTGTGCATGGTGCAGCTGCGCGGCGACCGCAATGGGCGTCCGGCGGTGGACTACACCGTGAATCCCAGCCTGGGCTTTCCCATGGCGACCGGGCCGAAAGGCTCTGACGATCCGGTCTGCCATGTGCTGCCGGCTTGGGACTGCATCGCGGGCAATATGGTGGTTTCGGGCCTGCTGGCCGCCGAGCGCCACCGCCTGCGCACGAGGGCAGGCCAGTTTGTCGACCTCACGCTCAAGGACGCAGCGGCGGCCATGCTCGGCAACCTCGGCATCATCGGAGAGGTCGCGGTCAACGGCCAGTCCCGCGAGAAGCACGGCAATGCGCTTTATGGTGCGTATGGGCAGGACTTCGAGACCGCCGATGGACGGCGGGTCATGGTCATTGCCCTGACCGCGCGCCAATGGAAAAACCTGATGCGGGTGACCGGCACCGAAACCGACATGAACTATTTGTCGGGCCGCATGAACCGTGACCTGTCGCAGGAAGGCACCCGTTGGGAGTGTCGCCATGAGATCACCAAGGTGCTGACCCCGTGGTTCAGGGCGCGCAGGCTGGCGGATTTTGCGGAGACGTTTGACCGTGCAGGGGTCACGTGGTCGGTGTTCCGCAGCTTTGCCGAGGCGCTGGCAGAGGACGCTGATCTTTCCACGCAGAACCCGATGTTCAAGGACGTGGACCAACCGGGCATCGGGCGGTACTTGACGCCGGGCACTCCCTTTACCTTCGCTGGGTATGGACGCGATGACCCGCGCCCTGCGCCGATCCTTGGTCAACATACGGAGGCGGTCCTGGCCGATGTGGCGGGGTTTCCGGAGACGGAGATCAACAGCTTGATCGACGCCGGGGTTGCCATGCAAATGCGGGGCGACGTGCGCCTTGCCTCCTGAAACCGGGCGCGTTGCGCGCCTGACACCATCCTGCGGCGTTCATTGCGCAACAATCGCGCCGCAAGATTTCCCGCGCCATTTTGCTTTGCGGCGTGGGACAACCGGTCGGAACGGCCCCCCGATCCGGCCGGTTTCCATACCTGACCTTCCGGCCCTCACGCGGTCTGGGTGCTGACGGTGAACCCTCCAGACGGTCGCCCGCGCGATGACAGCGCTCAGGCCGTCAGGCCCACGTCTTTGGCGACTTCTGAAATGCGATAGAACTGGTCCGCCAGGGGGGAAGAGTTGCGCCAAACCATGCCAATCATGCGCTTTGGTTGCGGCTCGGCAAAGCGGGCCACAGAAACCGGGGCCGAACCGGTTTCCACCCGCACGGCCATCTCCGGGATCAGCGTCACACCAAGGCCCACGCCCACCATTTGCACCAGCGTCGTCAACGATGATCCGTCAAGCCCGTCGCGCGGCATGTTGCGCCCGGTCTGGCAAAACGACAACGCCTGATCGCGAAAGCAGTGCCCCTCCTCCAGCAGCAACAGCCGCATCTCGGCCAGGGCCTGCGCATCGGGGATGGGGCGGTCCGCCTCATCTGCGGGGCGCACCAGAACAAAGCTCTCCTCGAACAGCGGCACTTCGGTCAAGGACGGCTCTGAAATCGGCAGCGCCAGAAGCGCCGCGTCAATGCGCCCGTCAATCAGTTCCGTGATCAGCCGGGGCGTCAGCGTTTCCCGTACATGCAGGTCAAGGCCGGGAAACTCCGCCGTGATATGGCCGATCAGGCGGGGCAGCAGATAAGGCGCGATGGTCGGGATGATGCCCAGCCGCAGCCGCTGCATCATGGCACCGCGTGCGCTGCGGGCAAAGTCGCCAAGATCGTCCACCTGCTTGAGGATGTCCGTCACACGGGCGAGGAAACTTTCGCCAAAGGCGGTCAGACGCACCTGTCGCGGGCCGCGTTCGACCAGCGGCTGGCCCAATTCCGCCTCCAGATCGCGGATCTGCACCGACAGCGCTGGCTGCGAGATGGCGCAGGCGCTGGCGGCATGTCCGAAATGGCCGTGACGCGCCAAGGCCTGAAAGTAGCGCATCTGTTTCAACGTGATGTTTCTCATAACCCCTGATTATCGAAGCGATGAAAAGTTTCAACTTAATTATATTGGAAGCCCGGGTTAGAAACATTCCAGAGTGATCAGGACGAGGAGTTGGCGCACCATATGTGCGCCCGGTCCCGGGGGCGTGGAGCCCGCCGAGACCCGATCTTGAAAGCAATATTCTTAAACCTTCCCGGCGGCTTGGGTGCTTTCGGGGTGAAGTGACTTATGACCTGAGGGAGACCTGACATGGACGGTAACAACGCGGGCGGATGCCCAATTCACGGTGCCACGAATTTCAAGGTGCGGGGCAACCGCGACTGGTGGCCGAACCAACTGAACCTTGGCATTTTGCACCAGCACAGCCCGGGGTCGAACCCGATGGGCGAAAACTTTGACTACGCCGAAGCGTTCAAGAAACTGGATCTGAAAGAGGTCAAATCCGATCTGACCGCGCTGATGACGGATTCAAAGGATTGGTGGCCCGCCGATTACGGCCATTACGGTCCCTTCATGATCCGCATGGCCTGGCATGCTGCGGGGACCTATCGCACCGCCGACGGTCGCGGCGGGGCCTCGACCGGGCAGCAGCGCTTTGCCCCGCTGAATTCCTGGCCGGACAACGGCAACCTCGACAAGGCACGTCGCCTTCTGTGGCCGATCAAGAAGAAATACGGCAACAGCCTGTCCTGGGCCGATCTGGCGATCCTTGCCGGTAACGTTGCCATCGAATCCATGGGCGGCAAGACCTTTGGCTTCGGCGGCGGTCGCGTTGACACGTGGCAGCCGGAGGAAGACGTCTATTGGGGCTCCGAGGCGGAATGGCTCGCGACCTCCGACAAGGAGGGCTCGCGCTACACGGGGGAGCGTGAACTGGAAAACACACTGGCCGCGGTCCAGATGGGCCTGATCTATGTGAACCCCGAAGGCCCGGATGGTGTGCCGGACCCGCTTGCCTCTGGCCGCGACATCCGCGAGACCTTTGCCCGCATGGCGATGAACGACGAGGAAACCGTCGCGCTGACCGCCGGCGGACACACCTTTGGCAAATGTCACGGCGCGGGCGATGCCGGGCTGGTCGGTGCGGAACCGGAGGCCGGCGAACTGGAGGCCATGGGCTTTGGCTGGGCGTCCAAGCATGAAACGGGTCTGGGCAAGTACACGATCACCTCTGGCATCGAAGGGCCGTGGACCCCGAACCCGACCACATGGGACAACGGCTATTTCGACATGCTGCTGGGCTACGAGTGGGAACTGACCAAATCCCCCGCAGGCGCACACCAGTGGACGCCAAAAGACCTCAAGGACGAAAACTTCGCCCCGCAGGTCGACGGCTCCGGCGAACGGGTCAAACCGATCATGACCACCGCCGACATGGCGATGAAGATGGACCCGATCTACGGACCGATTTCCAAGCGGTTCCACCAAAACCCTGCGGAATTCGCTGATGCGTTTGCCCGCGCATGGTTCAAACTGACCCACCGCGACATGGGGCCGAAGGCGCTATACCTTGGGCCGGAAGTGCCGGAAGAAGACCTGATCTGGCAAGATCCGCTGCCCGCTGTCGATCACCCGCTGGTGGATGACGCGCAGGTGTCTGACCTGAAGTCTGCGCTGCTCGACAGCGGCCTGACCGTGCAGGAACTGGTTTACACGGCCTGGTCCTCTGCGGCGTCCTACCGTGGCTCGGACAAACGCGGCGGCGCCAATGGTGCCCGTATCCGCCTTGCCCCGATGAAAGACTGGGCCGTCAACCAGCCGGAGCAACTGGCCAAGGTTCTGTCCACCCTCAACGGCATCAAGGCGGACTTCGACGCCAGGGGCTCGACCAAGATCTCGCTGGCCGACCTGATCGTGCTGGGCGGTGTGGCCGCTGTCGAAAAGGCGGCAAAGGCCGGCGGGCATGACGTCACGGTGCCTTTCGTTCCGGGCCGCACGGACGCTACCGATGCCCAGACCGACGCCGATTCCTTCGATCCTCTGGAGCCGGAGGCCGATGGGTTCCGCAATTACTCCA
Organism: Sagittula sp. NFXS13; assembly: GCF_040148795.1. Taxonomy (NCBI): domain Bacteria; kingdom Pseudomonadati; phylum Pseudomonadota; class Alphaproteobacteria; order Rhodobacterales; family Roseobacteraceae; genus Sagittula; species Sagittula sp. NFXS13. The sequence goes on along the minus strand of NZ_JAGEMH010000007.1, from coordinate 178,159 downwards.
GCCAGCAATTCTCGATCTCTGCCGAGGAGATGCTGGTGGACAAGGCACAACTGCTGGGCTTGTCCGCGCCGGAAATGACGGTGCTGGTCGGCGGGATGCGGGCGCTGGGGGCAAACCACGGCGGCACGACGCATGGCATGTTCGACGGGGACTACGGTGTTCTGGACACCAAGTTCTTTGAGGGCATCACCGATATGGACGTGGAGTGGAAGAAGATCGACAGCGAGCCGGGTATCTACCAGGCAACCAACCGCTCCGACGGTGGTGCGCGTTGGACCGGCACCCGTGTCGACCTGGTCTTCGGCGCGAACTCGCAGTTGCGCGCGCTTTCAGAGGTCTATGCGCAAAACGACAACAAGGCGAAGTTCGTGAGCGATTTCGTCGCCGCCTGGACCAAGGTGATGAACGCGGACCGCACCGACCTGTGATGTGTCGTCCATAAACTGGAAAGGCCCCCGATAGGATCGGGGGCCTTTTGCACTGTGGCGAGGGTCTTAGTACTCGGTGCCCTTTTGCGCGACGATCCCGTCCTTGAACGGATGTTTGGTCAGCTTCATCTCGGTCACCAGATCGGCGGCTTCGATCAGCTCCGGCTTGGCGTTGCGGCCGGTCAGGCAGACGTGGGTCATCTCCGGCTTTTGCGTCAGCAGAAAGTCGACGACCTCGTCGATGTCGAGGTAATCGTAGCGCAAGGCAATGTTGATCTCGTCGAGCAGCACAAATTCGATCTCCGGATCGAGGATCTGCTCCTTGGCGATCTTCCAGCCGTTCTGCGCAGCGGCAATGTCGCGCTCGCGGTCCTGCGTTTCCCAAGTGAACCCTTCGCCGGAGACGAAGAACCGGCATTCATCGGCAAAGCGTTCACGCAGAATGGTCTTTTCGCCCGTGACCCAATTGCCCTTGATGAACTGCACGACGGCGCAGGGCATCCCGTGCCCGATGCAGCGCATGATCATGCCAAAGCCGGAGGAGGATTTGCCCTTGCCATTGCCGGTGTGGACCATGATCAGGCCCTTATGCTCGGTCTTGGTGGCCATCATGCGATCGCGCGCGGCTTTGATCTTCTTCATTTTTTCCGCGTGGCGGGCGTTCGCGTCCTCTGCATCGGACATGTCGTTTCCTTTTGGTTGGGTCAGCGGCGCGGGTTTTGCCGAACCTGCTGTTGTTGCTGTGTCTGTTGGTAACAGTCAGTGCGAGAAAGGGAAGCCTCTGACGCGCGTGCGGTGTCAGCACGGCGTATTTCGCGGTCACCTGCCGGATTTGGCCCGATTTCAGACCCCGGATCGCAAGCGATGCGGGATTTTTAAGTGTTTTAAGTGGATAATCGGCGACGACATTGCCACTAATACGTCCACAATGCAGCAAGCGTGAGAGCAGGGTATGATCGTAGCAGGATTCGGATGCCATGACGGGGCGAGCGTGGCCAGTTTGGGCAATGCCTACCGGCGCGCGCGTCTGGGTCAGGACGCGGTGGTCCTCGCCACAATCGAAGAGGGGCTTACCCTGCTGCAACAACTTTCACACGAGATGCAAACTCCGGCTGTGAGTGTGTCTGACAAATACATGTCGCTTCAGGAAACAAAAACCCAGTCCGAGGCGGCGCTGATGGCACGTGGTGTCGGCTCCGTGGCGGAGGCCGCAGCGCTGGCGGCGGCGGGTCCGGGCGCGCGGCTTTTGTCGACACGGGTGATGTCAGAAGACGGCTGCGCTACATGTGCCTTTGCCATCGGCGAGGAGGAATGACCGGTTTCGTGTCCTTTCTTGGCGCCGGTCCCGGCGATCCGGAGTTGCTGACGTTAAAGGCGGTCGACCGACTTGGGCGCGCTGATGCCGTGTTGTTCGACGACTTGTCCTCCGGTCCGATCCTGGGTCATGCGCGCGACGGTGCGACGCTGGTCGGGGTGGGGAAGCGGGCCGGGCGGCCCTCGCCGAAACAAGACGAGGTGAGCCGCGTGCTGGTGGAACATGCGCAGGCCGGCCAACATGTGGTGCGGTTGAAAAGCGGCGACAGCGGGATTTACGGTCGGTTGGAGGAGGAGTTGGACGCCCTCAAATCCGCCGGAATCAAGTACGAGATCATTCCCGGTGTGCCCTCTGCCATCGCAGCCGCGGCGGCGGCGGGCATTCCGCTGACCCGAAAACACTCGGCGCGCCGTGTGCAGTTCATCACCGGCCATGATGTTGTGGGAGCGCTGCCGGAGGATCTGAACCTTGCGGCTCTGTCGGACCCGAATGCCGTGACGGTGGTGTTCATGGGCAAGGGCACCTTTCCGCAACTGGCGGAACTGCTGATCGCCAACGGATTGCCCGACGACACGCCCGCGCTGCTGGCGGAGGATGTCTCCGGTCCCGACCAAAAGATCACGCACGGCACCGTGGGCGAGCTGGCGCGTCAGCTTGCTGCCGATGCGGGTCACAAGCCCGCGCTGATCCTCTATGGGGCGCTTGCCGAGAGTTAGGCGGCGCGCGCCGGAGCCATTGTCAACGCGCGCTGCGCGTGCAGAGCCAGCTCCATAACCAATCAGAGTGATCTGCGCCCCCTCGAAGAGATGGGCGAGGCCTCATGGATCGACCTGCGGCGCGCCGTCTATCGGACATATGCCGATCCTGTGAAAACCAGAAACAGGTCAAAGCGCGGACTGCCCATGACCGCCCCTCCGGGGGCGGTGCATCGGTTGGTCATGTGCGAGTGCCTTGTCCAAATACGTGGATCGGTTCGAGACTGATTTTCAACAAGGTGGTGGAGCGGCACGGTGGCAGGCTGGATCTGATCCCACAGCCAGAGGGAGCCCGTTTTCGGGATGCCCCGCGACGTTCTACGCGTCCACTACAGATGCCACCGCCGCCCGCATTTCTGCGCCGGTCAGTTCGTGGCAACATGGGACGACGCCAACGTGCGCTAAGGCTACAGCCTGTACAAGATGGGCCGCAACGGGACGATCAGGTACAACGCCTGTTCCACAGTGCGTTGGAACGAGGGCGTGTCCTTGCCTACACAATCCGGCCATGGTTGTTTTGGCTGCTCGGAGGATGGTTTCTGGGAACATGGGGCGTTCTATGATCGCGTGACAGACCAGACCCAATTCGCCGCCGAGAAGGGTGCCGACCAGATCGGTCTGGCCGCCGCAGTTATGGCCGAACGACGGGCCTTTGCCGACAGTGTGACCCTGCTCGAAGGCGAGGGGCCAGTGCTCTTTGGAAAGGCGATTGATGGCACGCCGGGCCGGTTTGCGAGGTGCCTTCTGTTTGGGTCAGCCGCACCGTCGATAGTCTCGTGGGCGAACAGGTGTCTCGGATAGGTGGATCAGGTGTTTTTCGCGCTCTTTGAAGTACTTGGCGGCGCGGTCCGCGGAGTTTTCCGCCAGTTTCCCGACCTCTCGGTGGATCACGCGACCACCCAATGATCCGCCACGGACCTTTCATCTTGCCACTGGGGGAGCCCGGTTGTGTCCGCGCATTCTGGTGCAGTTAGAACAATTGCGGGTCTGCGCGTACGGCGTCCATTCTATGCGATGCTCCACCAAGTTGTTTTGCAAGGACGTTTAGCGACGGTGGAAGGGAATGGTGGGTGACAGATTAACAGTTGCGGGCTTTCGATGCCGCCTTCGGTCATGGCATCGCAGATCGGGCGGGTCCGGCTGTCATCCTCCACCAATGTGAACTGGCCACTGAAACGGTCCTTCAAGGTGCCAATTCTCTGCCGAAAGCGGGCCAAGCGGCTCCGTACCGGCAATCGCGGTGTGGACCGCAGGTTTGCCATTTTCGGGTCGCCGACCACTGCGCAGGGGGCACGTTTGCGTGGCTCAATAGGCTCAAGAAGAAGCGGTCAGTTGCATGGGTATCGCCTCAGCAGCATTTCGGAAAAGCGTTCAGGGCAAGCTGAGACATCTCCTCTGAGGTGAGCGGCGGGTGAGCAGGGCGGCATAGCCAGTCAAGCAGTCGTTTCATCGGTTTCCTCCAGGGTATGGGTATCTGAGTTGCGCCATTGAACGATCTCCGCCAGCACCGACAGGGCTATGTCATGTGGGTCGATGCCGCCAAGATCGAGCCCGGCGGGCGACTTCAACCGCCCGGCCAGAGGGGGAGTGTCGAGTTTTGCGACCAAGGCGGCCGCCTTCCGCGCCGAGGCGATCATTGATACGCGACGCACGGGGCTGGACAGGGCGGACTTCAGCGCATCAAGGTCGCCCGCGCCTTGGGTCGCGATCACCACGAAATCCTGTGGGCGCATCTGCGTCAGGTCGCGGTCCAGCGCCTGCGTGTCGCACAGGTCAAGGGCCGGATCGCAGGCCACGCGCAAACCGGCCAGCGCTGCGTGCTGTGCAATGGCCCGGGCAATGGGCGTCGTCCCGAAAAGTGCCAGCATCGGTGGCAGTTCGTACGGTTCGATCAGCAGGTCCACTGTCCCGCCAGAGGGGCAGCCAGAGCGAAAGACCTGCGCGCCGTCCTCGTCGGTCAATGCCACAACCTTGGCCGAGGGTTTCACACGGATTACGGTGGTGGCCCCGGTCGCGATGGCCTCGAAGGCCGCCTCGCGCACCGCCCGTGTGACGCAGCCGCCGCCCAGATGGCCCATGATTTCGCCGTCATTGGTGATTGCGGCCTTCGCCCCTGCCTTGGCAGAGGTCACATCGGCGGTGCGTACCACGGTCGCGACACAAAATGGCGCGCCGGTCTGGCGCAGAGTGGCGATGGTGTCGAAGATGTCGAGCTTGCTCATGTCAAAACCTCTCATAACCTCGCGAATTCAGGTTCCAGCCGGGCCAGGGCGTCCAGCGTATTGGCCGGCAGATGTGCGTCCAGATGGGGCAGGGCGGCCTGCATCGCAGCGTTGACAGGCGTGTAATCGCGCCAACCCATCAGCGGGTTCAGCCAGACGATGCGCCGCGTTTTGCGTCGCAGGCGGGCGAGGCTTTGGGACAAGGCCTCGGGCGAGCCGGTGCAGTATCCGTCCGACAGGATCAACACGATGCTGCGTCCGGTCAGCGCATAGCCATGGCGGTCGGTCAGTGTGTTGATCGCGGCGCCAATGTCGGTCCCCCCGCCAAAGCCCTCGGCCATGAGCGAAAGCCGGGTCGCCGCGCGCAGGCTGTCGTGATCCTGCAGGGCCTGTGTCACCCGCATCAACCGCGTGTGAAACAAAAACGCCTCTGCGCCGGTCTGGGCGTCCAGCAGCCCCTTGAGGAAGGCGAGAAACACGGGTGCATAGACTGTCATGCTGCCGGAAACATCACACATCGCCACGATGCGCATCGGGCGCGGTGGCTGGGTGCGATGGTGTAAATCAAACGCGTCGCCCTTGGAAATCGCAGCGCGCAGAGTGCGCCGCATATCAAGCTCGCGTCCCCGTCTGGCTTGCCTGCGCCGCCGGGAACGCCGGTCCCGAATGGCGCGCGCGATTTTCCGGGCAGCGGCTTCGGCCTCTCGCAGCGATGCCTCATCCATCAGATTGCGCAGATCCCGTTGCGACAGCGCCTCCGTCCGGGTCGCAAGCAGATTGCCCTCGACGCCTTCGGCCTCGCCATCCTCCGTGCTGGGGGTCATGTCGGCCTCTGTGTCGTCGCCGCCGGACGACGCAAAGTGCGGTTGCCACAGCGTCGGGCGCGAAGACCTGCTGTGCACACTGGCCTGTGTGGTGCCCTCACGTGTCTTGCCAAGGTTGAACCAAAAGGCATCAAACAGCGCGTCGAAGCCGCGCCAACGGTCCGCATCCGGCACCAGCAACACCTTCAATGCGCGGCGCACTTCCTCGGGGGATAGCGCATCCACATGGGTCAGCGCCTCCAGTGCTGCCGCGCCCTCAGTGGGGCCAAGCGGCATCCCGTTCATCCGCAGATGCGCGATGAAATCAGCCATGCGCTCCGACGGCGTGGCGCGCGCGGGAAAGTGGGTGGTCTGCATCACGCCACCTTGCCCACGATGCGCGCCATGACTTCTGGCGGGCAGGCGTCTCGGTCCGTCGCGGTCTTCAACAGGCAGACCAACGTTGCCTGCAAGGATTTCGGGTCGCCAGACAAATCATTCACACCAAGCCCGGACAGGGCCGCCGCCCAATCCAGCATCTCCGCGATGCCTGGTGTCTTTTCCAACTCTTCGCGGCGCAAAGCCTGCACCACGGCCACGACCTGCTGTGCCAGTCGATGCTCCAGATCAGGGGCGCGGGCGGTCAGGATCGCCAGCTCCGTTTCCCGATCCGGGAAATCCAGATAGGCGTACAAACAGCGCCGCCGCAGCGCGTCCGACAGGTCCCGCGTGCCGTTCGCTGTCAGGATCACCACCGGCTTCGTCACCGCCTTGATCGTGCCCATCTCCGGGATCGTCACCTGGAAGTCCGACAAAACCTCCAGCAAATAGGCCTCGAACTCCATATCCGCGCGGTCGATTTCATCGATCAACAACACCGGCGCTTCTTCTTGCGTAATCGCCTCCAGCAAGGGGCGCTTCAGCAGGTACTTGTCGGAAAACAGCGTGTCCTCTCGCGCCTCCTCTGCGCGGATCGCCAACAACTGTCGCCGATAATTCCACTCGTAAATCGCGTGCGAGGCATCAAGTCCCTCGTAACATTGTAACCGGATCAGCCGCGCGGCCAGCACCCTGGACAGGGCCCGCGCGATCTCTGTCTTGCCCACACCGGCAGGCCCCTCCAACAGCAGCGGTCGCCCCAGCATCAGCGCCAGATGCAGCGCCATCACCAGCGTCTCGTCCGCCACGTACCCCACGCCAGCAAGCGCGTGCTTCAGCTTCGCCTGATCCATAGCCTGCTTCTTTGCTTCGAAAATACTCTGGAGGGGGTCCGGGGGAGGCAAAGCCGCCCCCCGGTCGATCGCCTCGGCACAAAGGCCGAGGGGAAACCCATCATCCGTGCAGCCCCAACTCATCTGCAATGCGCCACACCCGCCAGTGGTCGTGTGGCATATGCGACTGTATCAGACCAAACGCGCGAAAAGCATCGTGCACCGCATTGGAAAACGCCGGAACCGAGCCGACGTTCGGGCTTTCGCCCACACCCTTCGCCCCGATCGGATGGTGCGGCGATGGCGTCACGGTAAAGTCCGTCTGATAGGTCGGCGTCTCCATCGCTGTGGGCACAAAGAAGTCCATCAGCGTCGCGGTCTTGTGGTTGCCCATCTCGTCGTAGGCAATTTCCTGACCCATGGCGATGGCGTAGCCTTCGGTCGCGCCGCCATGCACCTGGCCTTCGATGATCATCGGGTTGACCCGCGTGCCGCAGTCATCCAGCGCATAGAACTTGCGGATTTCGTGCTCGCCCGTGTCAACGTCCAGCTCCATGACGCAGATATACGCGCCAAACGGGTAGGTCATGTTTGGCGGATCGTAATAGCTGACCGCCTCCAACCCCGGCTCGACCCCGGGGATCGCCTGATTGTACGCGGCAAAGGCGATCTCCTTCATGGTCTTGAACCGTTCCGGATTGCCCTTCACCGCAAATCGATCCACGTCGAATTCCACGTCATCGTCGTGCACTTCGAGCAGATAGGCCGCGATCATCTGGGCCTTTGCCTTGATCTTGCGCGAGGCCATGGCCGTGGCCGCCCCCGCAACCGGCATCGAGCGGGAGCCATAGGTGCCCAAGCCATATGGGGCGGTATCGGTGTCGCCTTCCTCCAGCGTGATATCATCGGCCGGGATGCCGATCTCCGAGGCGATGATCTGCGCAAAGGCCGTGGCGTGCCCCTGACCTTGGGAAATGGTGCCAAGCCGCGCAATCGCAGACCCCGTGGGGTGAATACGGATTTCGCAACTGTCGAACATCCCAAGCCCGAGGATATCACAGTTCTTCACCGGCCCCGCGCCGACGATTTCGGTGAAAAACGACAGCCCGACACCCATCAGCTTGCGCGTCTTGCCGGCTTTGAAATCCTCGATCCGTTGGGCTTGTTCAGCCCGCAGGGCCTTGTATTCCACAGCCTCCAGCGCCTTGTCCCATGCGGTGTGATAGTCGCCGCTGTCGTATTCCCATCCCAGCGCAGACTGATAGGGGAACTGCTCTTTCTTGATGAAGTTGATGCGCCGCAGCTCGGCGCTATCCATGTCCAGCTTGATTGCCAGCACTTCGATCATGCGCTCGATGAAATAGGCCGCTTCCGTAACGCGGAACGAACAGCGATAGGCGACACCGCCCGGTGCCTTGTTGGTATAGACCCCGTCCACCGCCAGATACGCCATGGGAATGTCATAAGACCCGGTGCAGATGTTGAAGAACCCGGCCGGGAATTTGGTCGGGTCCGCACAGGCGTCAAAGCCGCCGTGGTCGCCGATCACATGGCAGTGCAGACCGGTGATCTTGCCTTCCTTGGTGGCGGCGATCTTGCCTTTCATCCAGTAATCGCGGGCAAAGGCGGTGGACATCAGATTGTCCATCTTGTCCTCCACCCACTTCACCGGCTTGCCCGTGACGATGGAGGCGACAACCGAACAGACATAGCCGGAATAGGCCCCGACCTTGTTGCCGAAACCGCCGCCAATGTCCGGGGACACCACGCGGATCTTGTGCTCCGGAATTGACGAGATCAGCGAGACAATCGTGCGGATCGCGTGCGGCGCCTGAAACGTCCCGTACAGCGTCAGCTTGCCGGTCACCTTGTCCATCGACGCCACGCAGCCGCAGGTTTCCAGCGGATTGGGGTGCGTGCGGTGGTAATAGACCATCTCCTCGGCCACCACGTCAGCGGTGCTCATCACCTGTTCGGTGGCCGCCTCGTTGCCTTGTTCCCAGGTGAAGATATGGTTGTGATGCTTGCGCGGACCATGTGCGCCTTCGGTCTGGCCTTCGAGGTCTTCGCGCAGCACCGGCGCGTCCGGCTCCAGCGCCTTGAACGGATCGGTGACCACGGGCAGATCTTCGTAATCGACCTCCACCGCTTCGACCCCGTCAGAGGCCGCGTAGCGATCATTGGCCACCACAAAGGCCACTTCCTGCCCCTGGAACAGAACCTTGCCATCGGCCAGCACCATCTGCTTGTCGCCTGCCAGCGTGGGCATCCAGTGCAGGCCCAGCGGCGCAAGATCCTCGGCGGTCAGAACGGCGACCACGCCCGGAATGGCCAGCGCGGCCTCCTTGTTGATGCTTGTGACACGGGCGTGCGCATACGGCGAGCGCACGAAATCGCCGAACAGCATGCCATCCATCTTGATGTCGTCGACGTAGTTGCCCTTGCCTTGGGTAAAGCGCACGTCCTCGACGCGTTTGCGCGCGCAGCCCATGCCCTTGAGGTTCTCGCGGCGTTCCTCGGTGCTTGTGACCTCGTCCTTCATTCCGCGGCCTCTTTCTGCGCGGCAAGCTGGTCAGCAGCGGCCAGCACAGCCTTCACGATGTTCTGGTAACCGGTGCAGCGGCACAGGTTGCCCGCGATGCCAAAGCGCACATCTTCCTCGGTCGGGCTGGGGTGCTCTTGAAGCAGGCGGTGAACGCGGGTGATCATGCCCGGCGTGCAGTATCCGCACTGAAGACCGTGATGCTCTCGGAACATTTCCTGGATCACCGAGAGCGTGCCATCGGGATTGGTCAGCCCTTCGATCGTGGTCACGTCCGCCCCGTTGGCCTGCGCCACAAAGACGGTGCAGGATTTGACCGACTTGCCATCCATATCCACGGTGCAGGCCCCGCAATGCGAGGTCTCGCAGCCGATATGGGGGCCGGTGATGCGCAGGTTTTCGCGCAGAAAGTGGATCAGCAGCGTGCGCGGTTCCGCCAGCCCTTCGACCTCTTCCCCGTTCAGGGTGAACTTGACGTGCATCTTGCTCATGCTCTTAGCCTTTCGCTCGGGTGAGGGCGCGCTCCATGGCGCGACGGATGACAACGCCGGCAACGTGACGTTTGAAGGCGATGGGGCCGCGCATGTCTTCTTGTGGGTCGATGGCCGCGAGGGCCGCAGCCACGGCACCATCCACATCCCCGGCGGCCAGCGCCGTACCGGCTTGCTCGGACCAGATCGGCGTATCGGCAAGGTTGGTCATCGCCACAGAGGCACCATCGCCGTTGACGATCACACCGCAGGCGGCCGTGGCGTAATCCCCGATCTTGCGCTTTTGCTTTTCATAGGCAAAGCCATGACCGGCAGCGGGCAGGGGGATCGTGACCTTTGTCAGGATCTCCTCCTCCTCGCGGGCGGTGAAATAGGCGCTTTCGTAGAACGCCCGGGCCTTGATCTCGCGCGGACCATCCGCACCTTCGACGGTAAAGCGCGCGTCGAGGCACTGCATCAAGCCGGGCATGTCGTTGCCGGGATCGCCGTTGGCGACGTTGCCGCCCAGCGTGCCCATGTAGCGCACTTGCGGATCGGCAATGAGCAATGCGGCCTCGCGAATAATCGGCAAGGCCGTCGCCAGCGCGTCACTGGTGATCAGTTCGTGCTGGGTGGTCATGGCGCCGATGACAACGCTGTCGGATGTGACCTCGATGCCCCGGAGCGACGCGATGTCCTGAAGGTCGATCAGATGCCCGATCTCTGTCATGCGCAGCTTCATCATCGGGATCAGGCTGTGACCACCGGCCACGACCCTGGCCTCGTCCCCATGCGTGTTGAGAATGGAAAGCGCCGACGCAAGGTCGGCCGGCCGATGGTATTCGAACGCCGCTGGTATCACGATCTGTCCCTCCCTGTGGTCATCATGATCTGTGCCGGAATGCTATCCGGTCGCCGATGGGGACAAACGGTTTGGCCATGAAACACAGGGGGTCTTGCACGAAATGCGAATGGGCTGCACGAATGGCGTCCCTTCGGATCTGGTGCGACACCTTTGTCCGGTTCGTTTTGGGCGTGCAGATGCGGCATCTCGTGCCGCAGCGCAGCAGCGCAGAGGGCGGAATCGTGGGACTGGAGGCGCGCGCCTCAGATGCCGAGGGCGCTGCGCACCTCAGACAGGCGCGACCGGCTGACCGGGACCTTTTGCAGCGACGCGGTGGAGGCGAGCAGGCAGACCCCGGTGTCTTTCTTGCGCTCGAACCCGGTGACGAAACTGGGATTGATCAGGTAGCTGCGGTGGCTGCGGATAAAGTGCGACGGCGCCAGACGGCTCTCCGCCTCCGAGATCGACCAGGGGCAGAACAGTTTCTCTGACCCTGCATACAACAAGGTATAATGCCCCTCCGCCCGCACCGCCGCGATGGACTTGCGGTCAAGAAATTGCGTACGCCCTTCTTTCTCGAACGGCACGGGTGGCAGCGAGGGCTCTTCGCTCTCGGGGCCCGGATCGGCTGGCGCGTGTGGCTCCGGGACGGCAGGTGCGCTGACGGCCTCCGTGACCGGGTCCAGAAAACTCACCCCGGTCAGCAGGAACGCCCCGGAGATGACAAAGGCCGTGACAGTGACCCCCATGGCCATCACCTCGTTCGAGATTTCAGGCCCCACGGCAAAGGCGTCATTTGGAACAAAGCCTGTGCCCGTCATCGCAATATAATGCACCGCGCCGACAGAGACCGCGAAACACACCGTCCCAAGCAGCGTGTTGCCCCGCGTCCGCGCGCCATAGGCCACCCAAATCGCCAGGTTCGACAGCAGCAGCGCGCTCAGCACCGACACCGCCACCCCGGTAAAGCCAAAGACCGGCGCGCACAGCTCCATCCCCAGCATTCCGACGTAGTGCATGGCCGCAATGCCAAGGCCCATGATGCTGCCCGCAGTCGTCAAGGTCACAGCGGTCCGGTTGCGGAAATGCAGGATCAGCAGTGCGAGCCCCATCATCAGGATCGCAATGAGCGCCGAGATCAGCGTCATCAGACCATCATAATAAAACCGGATCGGCAGTTCGAGGCCAAGCATCGCAACGAAGTGCATTGACCAGATCCCGCCGCCCAGAACGATGGCCGCGATCACCAAGGTCATCTTGCGCTGCAAATTGGGAAGGCGCGACGCCCCCCGCGTCAAAGACAGGCCGCTGAACCCGGCCATCAAAGCGATGGCCAGAGACGCCATAACAAGCCAGGCGTTATGCGATATCTCCAACAGCGTCTGGTCCATCCCTTTTATACCAAGGGGTAGGGCAACACTGCCTGTCGCGCAACGATCATGGTTGCATCCAGGGTTATAATACATGCGTGGGTTGTTATGCGGCATTGCGGCAGACGCCATGCGCGAAGACCGGTCCCGCTTGGGACGGGGCGGCGTGGCTCGAAGGCTTCAGGGCCATGGTGGCGTGCACCAAGTCACGGCCTGCGAATGGTCGGAAGGCCGCGCCAAACGCCCGGTGCACCGGCGATGAAATTTGGCAGCTCGCATAGGGCGCATCGAGCGACAAGACCGCCTTTGACCCTGCAAGATCGTTTCGGCCTTGGGAAACAATCAAAGCGGCTTTATCACGTCGACATGATGGTCGACGGCCGACATCGGCAAGCACCCGATCCAAACCCAGCCAGGATCGAGTGCTTACACTTTCAAGGTCAGTGCTTTACGCGCGCACGAGCGCTTCATAGGTCTCTGCGATGTCGCGGGTGATCTTGCCCACTTCAAAGACGTAATCGCCAATTTGACCGACGGGCGTGACCTCTGCTGCGGTGCCGGTCAGCCAGCATTGCTCAAAGCCTTCCAGCTCCTCGGGCATGATATGACGCTCATGCACGGTCAGACCCTTTTCCTTCAGCAGCTCGATGACTGTCTGACGGGTCAGACCATTCAGGAAACAATCGGGCAGCGGCGTGTGGACTTCGCCGTCCTTGACGAAAAAGATGTTCGCGCCGGTCGCTTCGGCCACGTAGCCGCGATAGTCCATGAACAAGGCGTCAGAGCAGCCTTTGGCTTCTGCCGCGTGCTTCGAAGTGGTGCAAATCATGTACAGGCCGGCGGCCTTGGCGTGCACGGGGATCGTTTCGGGCGAGGGGCGCTTCCACTTGGAGATATCCAGCTTCGCGCCGACCGTTTTCGCATCGCCGTAGTAGTTGCCCCATGACCATGCCGCGATGGCCAGACGCACGGGGTTGCGCGCCGACGCGACGCCCATGTCAGGGCCCGCGCCGCGCCATGCCACCGCACGCACGTAGGCGTCGGTCAGGCCGTTGGCCTTCAGCACTTCGGCCTTGGCCGCTTCGATCTGGTCAACGGTGTAGGGAATTTCGAAATCCAGGCAGCTTGCGGAATAGTGCAGACGTTCCGAATGCTTGCGCGACAAGAAGATCTTGCCATTATAGGCGCGTTCGCCTTCGAAAACAGAGGAGGCATAATGCAAGCCATGGGTCAGGACATGGACCTGCGCGTTGCGCCAGTCTACCATCTGGCCGTCGAGCCAGATCTTACCGTCGCGGTCATCGTATGAGGCCTCTGCCATCACGTATCTCCTCAGCTTGCGTCACGAGCAATTGTCGAAAGTTGCGCAAAAAGGGTCGTGTATGGACACATAGTTGCGCCTTAGCTGGCGATCGCTACCAATTCGCGCTTGGAATGTCAACAAGGCTGACTTAAAATGCCTGAAAAGACGGAGGCAGTTATGGCCGAAGGGCGAGCAGGGCAGGGCGAGAGTCTTCTGTACCTGACGGACGAGCAATTGCGCCAGGGTGCGGAGGCGATGTTTTTCGCCTACCGCGGCTTTACCGCCGACCCGGACAGAATCCTCGCCGGGCTGAGTTATGGTCGCGCGCATCACCGCGCCCTGCACTTTATCCATGGCGCGCCGGGAACGACGGTCAACAACCTGCTGGCCATTCTGGGCGTGACCAAGCAATCGTTGAACCGGGTATTGCGGTCCCTCATCGAGGATGGGCTGGTGGAAAGCCGCGTGGGGCGCACGGACAAACGGGAACGCCATTTGTACCTGACAGCCGAGGGCGAAGACCTTGAGCGTGAGCTGACAGACGCGCAACGTCTGCGCATGCGGGCGGCCTTTCGCGACGCCGGGCCAGAGGCCGTGGCCGGGTTCCGGCGCGTTCTCGAAGCGATGATGGACCCGGAGATGCGTCATCAGTATCAAAGGCTCAGGGAGGGCCGGGGATGAGTGACGGTGATGCACATCTGTTGATCGTCGATGACGATGAGCGCATTCGAGGGCTTTTGCAGAAATTCCTGATGCGAAATGGGTTTCTGGTCAGCGCGGCGCGCGACGCAGCCCATGCGCGGCGGCTTCTGACCGGTCTGGATTTCGATATGCTGGTTCTGGATGTGATGATGCCGGGCGAGGATGGCGTCAGCCTGACGCGCGGGGTCCGGGAAACCTCTACGGTGCCGATTCTGTTGCTGACCGCCCGGTCTGAAACGGAGGACCGCATCAAGGGGCTGGAGGCCGGGGCGGACGACTACCTCGCCAAGCCCTTTGAGCCAAAGGAATTGCTGTTGCGGATCAACGCCATTTTGCGGCGGATGCCCGACGTCAACCCGCAAGAAACCGCACCCAAGCTGTTGACGCTCGGCGATATCCGGTACGACATTGAACGCAGCGAGATGTGGCAGGGGGAGGAGCTGGTGCGCCTCACCGCGACAGAGGCGCAGTTGATGCGGATTTTCTCGGCCAAGCCGGGAGAGGCGCTGAGTCGCTCGACCCTCGTCGAAGAGCTGGGGCGTGACAAAGGCCAGGCGCAGGAGCGCGCGGTCGATGTGCAGATCACCCGCCTTCGGCGCAAGTTGGAGACCGACCCGAAACAGCCGCGCTACCTGCAAACGGTACGCGGATCGGGCTACATGCTGGCACCTGACTGACGTGTCAGGAGTTAACGTTTTGCCAAGAACGAAAAATGAAGGGGAGGCGCGCATATGGCGACGGCATTGATCACCCACGCGGACGGTTTGGACCACGTCACGCCGAGCGGCCACCCGGAACGGGTGGCGCGGTTGGAACATGTGCTGCATGCGTTGCAGCCGCTGGAATTGCAGCGTGTGACGGCGCGGGAGGCCAGCGAAGAAGAGCTGCTGCGCTGCCATCCGCAGAGCTACATTGACCGGGTGCGCAACGCCGTGCCGGAACGTGGGCAGCACCAGCTCGATTCGGACACATGGCTGTCGCCGGGGTCCTTTCGGGCGGCATCGCGCGCGGCGGGCGGTGCCTGCCAGGCGGTGGACATGGTGCTGGGCGGCGAGGTGGCCAACGTCTTTTGCGCCACGCGGCCACCGGGTCACCATGCGGAGCGTGAGACCCCCATGGGCTTTTGCCTGTTCGGCACGGCGGCCATCGCGGCCAAACACGCCTTGGAGCATCACGGGTTGTCACGGGTGGCCGTCGTTGATTTCGACGTGCATCACGGCAACGGCACGCAGGATCTGCTCTGGGATGAGGCGCGGGCGCTGTTCATCACCTCGCAGCAGATGCCGCTTTGGCCCGGCAGTGGCGCGCCTGAGCAGCGCGGCGCGCATGACAACGTGATGAACTTGCCTTTGCCGCCGGAAACCGGCGGGGCAGAGATGAAGACGCGGTACGAGGCGGAGGCCTTTCCCCGGCTGCGTGCTTTCGATCCCGAATTGCTGATCATTTCCGCCGGGTTCGACGCGCATCAGGACGATCCGCTCGCCAACCTCAACTGGACGGTGGAAGACTTCCGCTGGATCACCGAACAGCTTTGCGAGATCGCGCAGACCTCCGCCGCTGGCGGGCGCGTGGTCTCGACTTTGGAAGGCGGGTATGATCTTGCGGGCCTGAGCGCGTCGGCGAAGGCGCATGTGGAAGTGTTGATGGAGGCGGGCGCATGAGCGAAGCGCAAACACCGGTCGAAGAGATGTCATTCGAGCAGGCCATGGCCGAGTTGGAGCGCGTCGTTGGCGCGTTGGAGCGCGGCGACGTTGCGCTCGAAGACTCCATCACGCTTTATGAACGCGGTGCCAAGCTGAAGGCGCACTGCGACCGCAAGCTGAAGGACGCCGAGGAAAAGGTCGCCGCCATCACGCTGGACGGCGAGGGCAATCCCGTGGGGGCGAAGCCGGTCGAAGGGCTCTGACGCCCATGCAGCAGGACACGGCAGACAGCGCAGCCGATACAAAGCCCCTGAGCTTTGAGGCCGCGCGCAACCGGGCGGCAGAGCTGGCCATCGGGCAGGTGATCTACGCGCTTCAGGGCTTGCCCGGTCCCGTGCCGGAGGCGATGCGCTATGCCATCGACGGCGGCAAGGCGCTGCGCGGATTCCTTGTGATCGAAAGCGCACGTCTGTTTGGCATCGACCGATCGCTGTCCGCGCCGGCGGCAGGGGCCATTGAGGCGCTGCATGCCTACAGCCTGGTACATGACGATCTTCCTTGCATGGATGATGACGACATGCGCCGTGGCAAACCTACGGTGCACCGCGCGTGGGATGAAACCACGGCCGTTCTGGCGGGTGACGCGCTGCAAGCGTTGGCATTTGAATTATGCGCGCAGGCTGGGTGCCCCCCTGACCGGCGCCTGGAGCTGGTTCTGAGCCTCAGCACGGCCTCCGGCATGCGCGGCATGGTCGGCGGGCAGGCGATGGACATCGCCGCCGAAAGCACCGAAACGCCTTTGGATCTGGATGAAATCACTGCTTTGCAATCGGGCAAGACCGGCGCGCTGATTCGCTGGTCCTGTACCGCCGGTGCGATCATGGCCGGCCAGCCGACTGAGCCGTTGCGCCGCTATGGCGATTGCCTCGGGCTTGCCTTTCAGATCTGGGACGATGTGCTCGACGTCGAGGGCGACGCCGATACGGTGGGCAAGGCCGTGGGCAAGGACGAGGGCCGCGGCAAGGCGACCTTTGTCAGCCTCATGGGTCTGGACGGCGCAAAGCAGCGCGCTGCAGAGCTTGTGCACGAGGCCTGCACATCCCTGGACACTTATGGAGCACAGGCCGACTGCTTGCGCGAAGCCGCCCGCTTCGTTATTTCACGCCGGAATTGACGCCCTGTTTTACGCCGCTCTCCGTGGTTTTCGCGCGCCGCCGCATTACCATTGCACGGATATTTATCAGCCGGAGGACACATGTCCCAGCGACCCGACACGCCCCACCTCGACCGAGTGCACCTGCCTTCGGATCTAAAGCAGTTTTCCGATGCCGAGTTGCACGAGGTAGCGCGCGAATTGCGGGCCGAGACGATCTCCGCCGTCTCCGAAACCGGCGGACACCTTGGCGCGGGTCTGGGTGTGATCGAGCTGACCGTGGCGCTGCACAGCGTGTTCGACGCGCCACGGGACAAGATCATCTGGGACGTGTCGCACCAGTGTTACCCGCACAAGATCCTGACCGGGCGACGCGAACGCATTCGGACCATTCGACAGAAGGACGGTCTCTCCGGGTTCACCAAGCGATCCGAGTCGCCGTACGATCCCTTCGGCGCGGCGCATTCGTCGACCTCGATTTCCGCGGCATTGGGCTTTGCCGTTGCCCGTGATCTGGGCGGCGCATCCGAGACCGGGCATGGCGACGCCATCGCGGTGATCGGCGACGGCGCGATGAGCGCGGGCATGGCCTTCGAGGCGATGAACAACGCGGGCCACCTTGGCAAACGCCTGATCGTGATCCTCAATGACAACGAGATGAGCATCGCGCCCCCGACCGGCGCCCTGTCGTCTTACCTGACGCGGCTGTATGCCGAGGCCCCGTTCCAGGACCTCAAGGCCGTGGCCAAAGGGGCCATGGGGTTCCTGCCACCACCGTTTCAAGAGGGGGCCAAGCGCGCCAAGGAAATGCTCAAGGGCATGGCCATGGGGGGCACGTTGTTCGAGGAACTGGGCTTCAGCTATCTCGGGCCGGTTGACGGTCATGATCTGGACCAGCTTTTGCCGATCCTGCGCGCCGTCAAGTCGCGCGCGACCGGGCCTATCCTGATCCACGCGCTGACCAAGAAGGGCAAGGGCTACAGCCACGCGGAGCACGCCCCGGACAAGGGCCATGCCCGCGCAAAGTTCGATGTCGTGACGGGTGAGCAGAAAAAGGCCCCGTCCAACGCGCCGGGTTACACCAAGGTCTTTGCCGAGGCCCTGATGCAAGAGGCCGCCGAGGACAGCCGCATCTGCGCCATCACCGCAGCGATGCCCGATGGGACGGGGCTTGATCTGTTCGCGGAGCGGTACCCCTCGCGCACCTTCGACGTGGGCATTGCCGAGCAACATGGCGTGACCTTCTGCGCCGGTCTGGCCGCAGGCGGGATGCGTCCGTTCTGCGCAATCTATTCGACCTTTCTGCAACGTGGCTACGATCAGGTGGTGCATGACGTTGCGATCCAGCGACTGCCCGTGCGCTTTGCCATCGACCGTGCCGGTCTGGTCGGGGCCGACGGGGCAACCCATGCGGGATCTTACGACACAGCGTTTTTGACGAACCTGCCGGGCTTTGTCGTGATGGCCGCTGCCGATGAGGCGGAGCTTAAACATATGGTGCGCACCGCGGCCGCGCATGATGACGGGCCGATTGCCTTCCGCTATCCCCGTGGCGAAGGCGTTGGCGTCGAGATGCCGGAACGCGGCCAGATCCTGGAGATCGGCAAGGGCCGGGTGATGAAGGAGGGCACGCGCGTGGCGCTTCTGTCCTTTGGCACGCGGCTTGCGGAATGTCTGACTGCGTCCGAGGCGCTGGAGGCGCGCGGCGTCTCTGTCACCGTTGTGGATGCCCGCTTTGCCAAGCCGTTGGACGAGGCGCTGATCTTGCGTCTTGCTCGGGAACATGAGGCGCTCGTCACGGTCGAAGAGGGTGCCGTGGGTGGGTTCGGCTCTCATGTGGCGCAGCTTTTGGCGGAAAACGCTGTGTTTGACCGTGGACTGAAGTACCGCAGCATGGTGCTCCCCGATATCTTTGTCGATCAGGCCAGCCCACGGGACATGTACGCCGTCGCCAAACTGAACGCCGAGGATATCGAGGCGAAAGTCCTGGGCACCTTGGGCGTCGATGTGTTGGACAAGCGTGCGTGATGATCCGAAAGGGTCGGGGATATCCCCGACCCGCGCGCGTCACACCAGGCCGATCCAGAGCAGCAGCAGGATCAGATAAAGCACGGTGGCCTGCACATAGCCGGCCACCATGTAGATGCCGTCGCGGACCATCAGCCCGTACATGATCATCGCCACAGCCCCGGCACTGAAACTGGTGACAAAGGGCAGCAGCTCCAGCGGTGGCCAGCTAATGGCAATGAGCGTCGTGGTCAGATACGCCAACAGCCGCGCCGGACCACTTGTCAGAAACCGCAACCGGTTGTGGCTATGCTTGTCCATAAACGCTGCCGGTTTGCGCAGCCAGCTCACGGCCTTTGACATGCGTGACGAGGGCACCGAGCGACGGCTGAGAAACCCCGGCAGCCACAAGTGTTTGCGTCCGATCAGCGCCTGAAGCGTGATAAGCAGAACGATAAGTCCGCCAAGCGTCGGCATCAACGGAATGCCAGACAGTGGCGACACCAGCACCACGCAGGGAACCAGGATCACAGTCGGAAACGACCGTGCGCCGACCTTTGACAGCACATTTTCAACGGAGACACGCTCCTGCCCTTCGTCGGGGCACATGGCGTCAAGCAGATCGCCGAGGCTTTCGGGGGGCGCCGGCTGATGGCTGTCAAGCTTGGGCATCGCTCAGCCCTCTGCTGCAAGCAGGGCGCGCAGGCCGAACTTGTAATCCGGGTATTTCAGCGTCACGCCCAGATCCTCATGCAAGCGCGTATTATCGACGCGCTTGTTGTCGGCGTAGAAGCTGCGCGCCATGGGCGACATGTCCGCATCCTCGAAATCGACCTCGGGCGGCAGCGGCAGGCCAAGCAGTTCCGCGGCATAGGCCAGCACGTCTTGTGGCGGGGCAGGGTCGTTGTCGCAAACATTGTAGGCCGCGCCGGGGTTGGGGCGGGCCATCGACGCGCGCAGCGTGCGGGCAATGTCCTCGCCATGGATTCGAGAAAAGACCTGACCCGGTTTTATGATGCGCCGGGCGGTGCCATTGCGCACTTTCTCAAACGGGCCACGCCCGGGGCCGTAAATCCCCGCGAGGCGAAAGATATGCACCGGCAGATCCGGGATCGCGGCCCACTGCGCTTCGGCGTCGATCCGGGCGCGGGCGCGCCGGGACTGGCCGTTCAGCGGAGCAGTCTCATCCACCCATGCGCCGTCCGCATCGCCATAGACGCCGGTGGTGGACAGGTAGCCCACCCATGTCAGACGGTTTGCGGCACGGGCGATCTCGTCCCCGATCAGGGCAAGTGACGGGTCGCCGTCGTCATCTGGCGCCGCGCTGACGAGGACATGAGAGGCCTGCGACAAGGCCTCTGCCACCGCGTCGCGGGTCCAGAGCACAGGCTCGACCCCGCTGGCGCGCAACCTGTCGAATTTGTCAGGAGAACGGGTGGTGCCAAGCACCCGCCAGCCGCCTTCGGCCAGCAAGTCATCAGCGAGAAAGCCGGCCGAGAAGCCATGGCCAAGGGAAAGAAGCGTCTGTGTCATTGCGCATAGGTGGCGCGCGGAGGCGTGTTTGGCAAGGGTTTGTGGTCCGCACGATGGCCACGCCACGCACCGGGCATGACCCTCGATCTGGCAAGGGTTCGCCTATGCCGCGCCTAAAGACTCCCCAGAACCGCGATCCCGGCGTAAGAGCCAATCAGGATCAACCGCCTTTAGAGGATGTCCATGCTGCGTATCCTGATCGTCACCGCCCTGATGGGCCTCGCTGGCTGCGCCAGTGCACCTGAGCCGGAACAGGCCCTGCCGCAAGTCGAGGCCATGCCGCTTTTCCCGAATGAAACGCCCGAACTGCGTGCCAAGATCAACAAATGGTCAGATCACTACGAGCTGCCGCGCGGTCTGGTGCATCGTCTGGCGATACGCGAAAGCACGCATAATCCGAAAGCACGCAACGGCCCGTACTGGGGGCTGTTCCAGATCCTCCCGGCGACCGCCCGTGGGATGGGCTTTCAAGGGTCGAACTCCGACCTTCTGAATGCGGACGTGAACCTGAGATACGCGCTGAAGTACCTCAAAGGGGCCTATCTGGTGTCCGACGGCGATTGGGACGATTCGATCAAATGGTACGCCCGGGGCTATTACTACGAGGCCAAGCGTAAGGGCCTGCTGCACGAAACCGGGCTGCGGTAACGCTGATTGGCTGCGGTGTCGGGGGCGCTGCCCCCCGGCCTGTGGCCTCTCCCCGACTATTTCAAAGGCACAGAGGCCGGGCGCGTGGTTCTGTTGCTTGCCTAGCTGGCGTAATTGGCGCCTTCCTCGTCCAGGATCGCTTTGAGTTCGGCCAGGTGGCGCAAATCCTGTTCCGGGTAAGCCTCCAGCTCCTGCGCGGTTTTCTCGGCCACCTCATCGGACAAGACATCCAGCGGCTGCCCGGTTTGCAGCGCCATGATGTAGGTCTGCGTGGCACGTTCAAAGTAGAACATCCGGTTGAATGTTTCGGCCACGGTGTCACCGATGACCATGACGCCGTGATTGCCCATGACAAGGGTTTTCACCTTCGGATCGACCAGCAGTTGGGCGCAGCGAGCCCCTTCTTCCTCGAACGCCAAGCCGCCGTACTCTTCGTCGATGGCAATGCGGTTGTAGAAGGTGGCGCAGTTCTGGTCGATGGGCGGCAAGCGCTTGTCCTTGAGGCTGGCGAGGACGGTTGCATAGGGGGAATGCACGTGGATGGCACAGCGCGCGTGGGGGCAGTGGCGGTGCAGGCCACCGTGCAGCCCCCAAGCGGTCGGGTCCGGCGCGCCCGGTCGGTTCAGCGTGTCGGGATCGTTGGCATCGACCACGATCAGATCAGACGCCTTGATGCGTTGAAAATGCATCTGATTGGGATTCATCAGGAATTTCGTGCCGTCGTCGTTGATTGCCAGCGAAAAATGGTTCGCGACCGCTTCGTGCATGTTCAGCCGGGCGGTCCAGCGAAAGGCGGCGGCGAGATCGACGCGTTCTTGCCAGAAATCGAGGTTGGCGAGGTTTTGTGGTGCGGTCATCGGGGCCTCCTTTGGATGCGGACATTGCACGCGTCCGGGCCGCGGATGTCAACGCAAGAGGTAAAGCAGGCGGGCCTCGCTGCGGCGCAGTCCGCGAATATCGGGCGCCTGTGCCAAATCCACAGGCCTGTCGCTCAAGGCGATCACATCAGGATGGATGTAGCTTTTGCGGGCAATGGCCGGGGTGTTGTGCAGTCGCGCGGCGGCGGCTTCGGTCATCGCCTTGATGGTCGGCGTTTCGCTGGCTTCGGCGGCTTCCAACGCGGCAGTGCTGCCGTTCCAGGTGCGAAAGGTCTTGGCGGTGACGTCTTCGCCCATCGCATCACAGAGGTAGGCGTTCACCTCCTCTGACGTCACGGCGCGGGGCGTGTCGCCGTCCAGCCACGTCACCAGCTCCGGCCCCGGTATGTCGCCAAGGCGCGTCAGGATCCGGTTCAGCGTGTGGTCGTTCAGCGTCTTGTCCACCTTCTTGCCGCCCTTCGCGGTGTAGGCGAGCCTGATCTTGTTGCCGTCGAGTTTCAGGTGCTTCTGGCGCAGCGTCGTGGCCCCGTAGGTTTTGTTGTCTCGCGCGTAGTCGGTATGACCAACGCGCAGCGAGGCCCGGTCAAGCAGGGCAAGGATGGCAGCAATGGCGAATGCGTGGTCGCCGGCTTCGTTCTCTCGCAGGGTATTGCGAATGCGGCGGCGCAAGGCGGGGAGCGCCTCGCCAAAAGCCGCCAGTTGATCGTATTTCTGAGCATCCCGCCAAACCCGCCAGTCAGGATGATAGCGGTATTGCTTGCGCTCCCGCGAGTCGCGGCCGGTGGCTTGCAAATGGCCTTGGGGCAGGGGGCAGATCCAGACGTCTTCGTAGGCTGGCGGCACGGCGAGCGCCTCGATGCGCCGGCGTTCCTTCGTGGCCTCGATGCGGGTCCCGTCCGGGGCGAGATAGGAAAATCCGCGCCCACGCCGTTGCCTGCGGATGCCGGGCTTCGAATCGGGGTAGTAGGTCAGGGAATGGCTCATGCCGGGCAAACCCGCGACACAGTCAGGCGGTTCCCGTCCTTTGTGGGAAAACGCTTGGCAGGCCGCAACGTGATTTGCACCTGCGGTTGCGCCCCCCGCGACAAGCTGTCAACGTCATTCAAAACAAGAGAATGAGACCGCCATGCAGGACCAAGCTGACCCGATGTTGACCGAAATCCCTGACCTGCCCGAGGCGGAGCTGTTCGACGATCCGCGCGCGGCTGTGGATCGCCTCTGCGAACTTTACGACACGTCGGCCGAGTTCCTGCGCGACCGGTTCATGACCGCGATGACCGAGGGGCATCCCGGCAAGCGCGTGCGCGCCTTCTACCCGGAGGTCAGGTTCACCACCTCCAGTTTCGGCAAAGTGGACAGCCGCCTGTCCTTTGGACATGTGACCTCGCCCGGCACGTACGCCACCACCGTGACGCGACCGGGGATGTTTCGTCATTACCTGCGCCAGCAAATAAGCCTGCTGCTGGCGAACCATGGAGTGAAGATCCAGATTGGTTTGTCCGACACGCCCATGCCGGTGCATTTCGCGGTGGCGAACTTCCCAGAGGTCACCGTCCCGCAGGAGGGGGCTGCGGATTTCGTGCTGCGCGACGTGTTCGATGTTCCGGACCTCAGCACCACCAACGATGACATCGTGAACGGTGTGGTGATGACCGCGCCTGGGGATGCCATGCCGCTGGCGCCCTTCACGGCGCAGCGCGTGGATTATTCGCTGGCGCGTCTGGCGCATTACACTGCGACAGACCCGGCGCATTTTCAGAACCACGTTCTTTTTACCAACTATCAGTTTTACGTATCGGAGTTCGAAGCGTACGCTCGCGCGGCGCTGGCGGATGAAGCAAGCGGCTACACCGGGTTTGTTTCCACCGGGAATGTAGAGATCACGACGCCTGATGCGCCGCTGGACGTCCCCGCGCGTCTGCCGCAGATGCCGACCTATCACCTGAAACGTGCGGATGGGTCGGGCATCACGCTGGTGAACATCGGTGTCGGGCCGTCCAACGCCAAGACGGCGACGGACCATATCGCCGTACTGCGCCCCCACGCCTGGCTGATGGTCGGACATTGCGCGGGCCTGCGCAATTCGCAAAGCCTTGGGGATTTTGTGCTGGCCCATGCCTACTTGCGCGAAGACAAGGTGCTCGACGATGATTTGCCCGTCTGGGTGCCGATCCCGGCCTTGGCTGAAATTCAGGTTGCTTTGGAAAAAGCCGTGGCCGAGGAAACTGCGCTGGACGGCTACGATCTCAAACGGATCATGCGGACAGGAACCGTGGCGACAGTGGACAACCGCAATTGGGAATTGCGTGACACGTCCGGCCCGGTTCAGCGCCTGTCGCAATCGCGGGCCATTGCCTTGGATATGGAATCGGCGACCATCGCGGCCAATGGCTTTCGGTTCAGGGTGCCCTACGGGACATTGCTTTGTGTGTCGGACAAGCCGCTGCATGGTGAGTTGAAGCTGCCGGGCATGGCCTCCGACTTCTACAAGACGCAGGTGGCGCGGCATCTCAGAATCGGGATCAGGGCGATGGAAACGCTGCGAGACATGCCGTTGGAGCGTATACATTCGCGCAAATTGCGTTCCTTTGAGGAAACTGCGTTCCTTTGACGCTGGGGAAGGTACTACAAAATGCACAATATCTCAGGAAGTATGGCCACGAATTATTGTGTTTCCCAACCATATCCGGTTTTAATGCGCGCCGGAGGCCCAAGGAAACAAGGGCAGTGAAGGCGCGTCTGGCCAACGACCGGCGCACGCAAAGGAGACCATGAAATGGCGAAACCGATGACAAAAACTCAGCTGGTTGCAGCACTGGCTGAGAAAATGGAAGCCGACAAGAAGACCGCGGGCGCAGCCCTGGACTCGCTGGTGGACATCATCACATCTGAAGTGGCCGACGGCGGTGCCGTGACGCTTCCCGGTGTGGGCAAGATTTACTGCCGCGAGCGCCCCGAGCGCATGGTGCGCAACCCCGCCACGGGCGAGCAGTTCAAGAAAGAAGCCGACAAGCAGGTCAAGGTGACCATTGCGAAGGCTTTGAAAGACAGCGTTAACGCGTAATCTGTTCGCATTGGGGCATGCGGCATGCGGCGCCGGTGTTCCAATGACATCCAATCATTTTGAAAGGGTCGTCCTCGGGCGGCCCTTTTGTCTTACAGGCCAGCGACGGAGGGGCGTTCTTTCCATTCGTATTTGTCGCCTTCGCTGTCGGGCTGCGTCAGGTCGAGCATGGAGGCACGTTCGTAAACAATCTGTGTGGGCACGTTCAGCACATCCGCCACGACAGCCGAGCGTCCTTCGTACCAGAGGTTTTTGAAATCCTCTTCCGGCATCAAAAGCGCGTATGCAAAAAGGCGCGCTTCTTTCCGTGCGGCTGGGTCGGTGGGACTGTAGAGTGCCTGGATGCCGCAGCCAGCGTGTTTTTCGCGCGTGGTCGGCACATGCATGATCCAATGACCAACACCGATGGCGGCAGCGATGCGGTCGTGTCGCGGGCGACCGTTTTTCGGCAGCCAGATCACGGCGCGACTGTTCAGCGGAACATCCAGAATAAGGTCATGCGGAGGGATCGAATATTCGATGTCAACATTCAGGGCGCGGCACAGAGCATCCAGGGGCCCTTCCCGCAAACAGGCGTTAGGATTGTTCTCCAACAGGTCCGCAACGACGGCATCTATCTCATCTTGCGTCGCATTGACAGCGGTTGGCTCCACGTAAGGGTAACTTGGGTATGGCGCGGGCATACGAGGACCTCCGGACAGGTTGCATCAAAACAGGTGGGTGCCCAAAGTCATGCCATGCAACAGGTTGACCGTTCCTGAATGCCGCTGTCCTAAACCGTTAAAGTTCCCTTCAAACCGTCCGGGACTGTCGCGCAGTTGGCTCAGATTGCGTTCAAGGCGCACAATTGTTTGCCTTGATCGTCAAAGTTCGCCGGATCCAGCCAGCGATCGAATCGCGCGGCGAGTGCAGGCCATTCGCTGTCGACGATCGAAAACCATGCCGTATCGCGATTGCGTCCCTTGTAGACGGTCGCCTGCCGAAAGGTGCCCTCGTAGGTAAACCCCAGCCGCTCCGCCGCGCGCCGTGACGGCGCGTTCAGAGCATCGCATTTCCATTCAAATCGACGATAGCCCAGCGTCTCGAACGCGTAACGCATCAGCAGAACCAGCGCCTCTGTCGCCGCGGTGGTGCCTTGCAGCCGGGGCGCGAAGTGAATCCAGCCAACCTCCATGCTCCCGACATCGGGCGCAATCCGCAGCAGCGCACACCTGCCGGAGACGATATTCTGCGCGTCGAGGATCGTGTAGTGTTGTGGATCAACCGTGCCTTGAGCCGCGCGGCACCTGTCCGCGGCCTGTTTCAAACTCGTCCAGGGCGCATCGGGCAGGTAGGTCCAGTCGCTGCCGTCCCCCTCGGCATAGGCGTCAAACAGGCCGGGAGCATCCTCTTCGCGCATCGCACGCAAAGAGCAATACTGCCCCACCAGATCCGTATGTGGCGGGAACGGGCGGGGCAGGGGTGTCGCCACGGGCAGCCCGACAGGCTGGCCGTGGTCGTTTGTGGAGACGGTCATGGATCGCTTGTCATTGGATCGTGTCAGCCAAAGACCCGCGTCAGAGCGCCATCAACCGAAGAGATGATATGGTCGATGTCATCCTTCGCGGCAATCAGCGCAGGCGAGAAACACAACGTGTTGTTCCGACCGGGGACGGAGCGGTTGGTCGCGCCGATGATCACTCCTTGCGCCATGCAGTCGGCGACAACCGCCTGCACCTGCGCCTCTGGCACGACCTCTTTGGTGTGGCGATCGGTGACCAGTTCCGCACCAAGGAACAGCCCCTTGCCACGCACGTCACCGATGACCTTATGCCGGTCCGACAGGGCGCGGAGCTGGTCGAGCATGTAGTCGCCCATGGCGACGGTATTGCCCAGCAGATCCTCGTCCTCGATGATCGCCATGTTTTCGATCGCCGCCGCCGGACCGGCGGTGCAGCCCCCGAAGGTCGAGATATCGCGGAAGTAGTTCAGCGGGTCCGTTGCGTCATCCTTGAACATCTCGAAGACGCGCTCCGAGGTGACGCAGCAGGCGATGGCCGCGTAGCCGGACGCCACACCCTTCGCCATGGTCACGAAATCCGGCTTGATGCCGTAGTGCTGGTATCCGAACCATTCGCCGGTACGCCCGACGCCGCAGACCACTTCGTCGATGTGCAGCAGAATATCGTATTTGTCGCAGATTTCCTGCACCTTCTGCCAGTAGCCTTCAGGCGGGGCGATCACGCCGCCACCTGCGGTCACGGGTTCAAGGCACAGGCCGCCCACGGTGTCCGGGCCTTCGCGCAGGATGACCGCTTCGATCTGCTCGGCGGCCCAAAGGCCGTAGTTCTCCTCCGGTGCGCCGTCTTGCTCATGCTTGCGATACTCAAGGCAATGCGGCACCCGCACGAACCCGGGAGCAAAGGGGCCATACTGCGCGTTACGTTCGTCCTGACCACCCGCGGACAGGCAGCCGATGGTGGTGCCATGGTAATCGCGGTCGCGGAACAGGATCTTGTGCTTCTTGCCGCCATATCGCTTGTGCGCGATCTGACGGATCATCTTGAAGGCTTTCTCGTTCGCCTCGGACCCGGAGTTCGTGTAGTACACACGGGTCAGGCCGGGCATCTTCTCGATCAGCTTTTCGGCAAACAGCGCGCCGGGCACGGATCCTGCGGAGCCCGCGAAATAGTTCAACTTCATCAACTGGTCATAGACCGCCTTGGCGATCCGCTCGCGCCCGTAGCCGACGTTGACCGTCCAGACACCGCCGGACACGGCATCGAGATGCTCCTTGCCCGCTTGGTTCCAGACGCGCATGCCTTTGCCCTCGATGATGATGTTCGGGTCTTTGGACTCGAAGGGTTTATGCTGAACCAGGTGATGCCAGACGTGGGCCTTGTCGGCCTCCACGATGCGGGTGAGATCGTTCTGGGTGTAGGTGCCGTCCATCTTGAATGACTCCATTAGAGGCGATGTTTCCACCACTTGGCCGGATTTTCGAGCGACTTATAGGGCCAAATGGAATGAGGCTGTAAGTCCAGATTTCCACAGGCCGGGCAGTTGTCGATAGGCTTTGCGACAAAATGCATGAATTTAAGCGGATTCGGCGTGATTTCACCCGTGTCGCCCAAGGCGCCTTGTGGACGTGGCGTCCTAAAAAAACAGTGATCCACTGCCTGTTTGCTGGTCGGATCACTCTCAGCGCCCGGCACGAGGCGCAGGCAACAAGGGAGACTCGGGATGAAGGAAACGCGTCTCAGCGCCGTGGCCGGGACGGATGTTATGGTTGGTATGACCCGGGCAGAGACCATCACCGCCGGGTATTTCCTCGAATGGCCGATGCCGTTTGAATACGCCAAGGTCAAAGGCCTGTACGAGGACGCCATGGGCGTCGGCATCAACTGGGTCAGCTTCGACACCGGCCCCGCATGAGCGCGGCGGTGGCCTCTGGCGATGTGCATCTGCCTGTGTCGCAGGGCGTGCCGTCGTTTGTGATCGGTGCCTTTGCCGGGCAGGACCTGCAAGCCTTGGATGTCGCCGTCAGCTATTCGGACAACCACAACTGTGTTGTGGCCGAGGCACTGGAAATCGACAAGGCCTCCGCTGACGAACTGGCGGGCAAGAAGGTCGCTGTGCCGTTGGGCACCGCCGCGCATTATGGCTTCAAGCAAATGCGCCACTTTGGCGTCGACCTCGCCTCGCTTGATCTTGTCGGCATGGCCCCGCCGGATGGTGCGGCGGCACTGGCCCAGGGCTCCATCGACATGGCCTGCGGATAGGGCGGCTCACTGCGTCGCAAGAAGGAACACGGCAATGTGCTGCTGACCGGCGCCGAAAAAGAAAAGCTGGGCATCCTGGTCTTCGACATAACCTCCGGCCCGGCGCCCTGGGTGGTCGAGAACTCCGACATCGTTGCGCGCTGCCTCAAGGTGTCAGCCGAGGCCAACGCCATGTGGGCGGATGAGGGTAACCACGCCAGGATGCTGCCGGTGATCGCCACAGACTCAGGCATGGACGAGGACGCCACGACGGAACCGCTCTCCACCTTCGTCTTCCCCACGGTCGAAAAGCAACCCTCAGACAAGTGGCTGGGCGGCGGCGCGCAGGACGTCATGCTGGGCGTGGCAGATGTCTTTGTCGATGCAGGCTCCATCGACGCGGCGCAAGAAAGCTACGCCGACACCGTGAACACCGGGCCGCATTCACCAGGAATACCGTCTGCCCTTTGCCGATAGGGGCGTCAACGCCGACCTGCGCGAGGTCAAGAAGCACGCAGACTTTGGCGTAAAGCGGGAGGAGATTGTCAGCATGATCTGGGACATGGAAGAGGAAATCCTGGGCCGCGCAAGCCGTCGAAACGCCATAGGCGACGCCTCACGCTTTGCAGCACGGGGACGTACCACGGATCGCGTCAACATAACGGGACAGAAGACCGCCGCGTCACGAGAGCTTCATACGGTCGTTAACTATTTCGTAAGCCACTGTTACATACGCGATGCACCGTCTGTTCATTCTCATGAGCAACACTGACGGAGTTCGCCATATGTCTCGCCTGACATTAAGCCGCCGCCGCTTTCTGGCCGCAGGTACAACCGCCCTGACCACTCTCGCCATGCCGGGTATCCTGCGCGCGGGCCAAGCCCCGCAATTCACCCACGGCGTGCAGTCGGGGGATGTCTCTGCGCAAGGCGGCATGATCTGGACGCGTACGGATCGTCCCGCCAAGGTCATGATGGAGGTCGCAACGACAGAGAGCTTTGCGGATGCACGGGCGCTTGCCCCTCTGCATGCCCATCCTTCAAATGACTTCGCCGTGAAGCGTCTGGTGGACGGGCTCGCCCCCGGACAGCAGGTGTTCTACCGCTTCACCGCGCAGGACCTGACGGATGTGAACGCGGTGTCCGAACCGGTGACAGGCACCTTCCGCACCGCGCCTGCCGCCGGGCAATCGGTCAAGTTCGCATGGTCCGGTGACACCGCCGGGCAGGGGTGGGGCATCGACGACGACGGGATGCTGACCTACGCCGTGATGGCGCGTCACAACCCGGATTTCTTCATCCATTCCGGCGACACGATCTATGCCGACGGTGCGATGCAGGACGAGGTCACCAACGACGCCGGGGAGGTCATCTGGAAGAACACCACCCTGATCGACGAAAAGCGCAAGGTGGCAGAAACGCTCGATGAATTCCGCGGGCAGTGGAAATACAACTTGATGGACCGTCACGTTCTGGAAATGAATGCCTCCGTGCCGACCTTCTACCAGTGGGACGACCATGAAGTGGTGAACAACTGGTCCGACAGCAAGGATCTGACCGCCGACGATCGCTACACCGAAAAATCCGTGCATGTTCTGGCGGCGCGCGCCTCCAAGGCATTCCACGAGATGACGCCGATTTCCTACGCACCGACGGAGCCCGGCCGCGTCTATCGCCGCATGTCCTATGGTCCGATGGTGGATCTGTTTTTCCTCGACCTGCGCAGCTATCGCGGCGCGAACTCCGACAATCTGCAAACCGAAAGATCGGAGGCCACGCGCATCCTTGGCCAAACGCAGCTTGATTGGATTCGGCGGGAGCTGAAGGCCTCCAAAGCGACGTGGAAGGTCATTGCCTGCGATATGCCGATCGGTCTTGTGGTTCGCGACGGCGACACATTCGAGGCCGTGGCCAATGCCGACGATGGCGACGCCAAGGGCCGCGAGCTGGAGATCGCCCAGCTGTTGCGCTTTATCCGCGACGAGGACATTCGCAACACGGTCTGGTTCACCGCCGATGTTCACTACACCGCCGCGCATCACTACTCGCCGGACCGCGCCGCGTTCCAGGAGTTCGCGCCGTTCTGGGAGTTCGTCTCCGGGCCGCTGCACGCCGGAACCTTCGGCCCGAATGCCCTCGACATGACCTTCGGTCCCGAAGTGAAGTTCGTCAAGGCGCCGACCGAAGCACAGGGGGCCAACCTCTCGCCCGCCGAAGGTTTGCAGTTCTTCGGACTGGTGGAGATCGACGGCGACACCGAACAGATGACCGTGCGCCTGATGGACCGTGCCGACAGCGAGCTTTGGTCCGTGACGCTGGACCCGGTCAAGGGCTGACCCATCGCGGCAACGGCGCGGGCCGCTTGCGGCCCGCGTCCTTTAGTCGTCCTGCGCCTTGTCCAGGGTGACCGGCGTCTCGGGCGCGGCTTCATTCGGATCAGTTGCCTCGGAGCTCATGCCATCCAGCATCTGCATCAAAGCCTTGACCTGATCGTCCAGCCAGTCGCGGCCCTCGTCGATCTTGGCGGTGTAGGCGTTCAGCGCCGGCGCGGCTTGCGGCAGGGCCTCGGACAGTTTTGGCGCCATGGCGTAGGTGCTGAGCGCGATCAGACCGAGCACGATGATCAGGGCAAAGCCTTTGCCAAATCCGCCCTGCGGTCTGTCCTCGGACTTCACGCTGGGGCGGTCTGCGGTGTCGATGACGCGCGGCTCTGGGTTGGCGCGCAGGGTTTGGTTGATTTCATCCACATCCGGCAACAGATCACGACGAGAGCCGGCCGCCGCCGCCGCTGCTGCCGCGTTTTCGGACATGGTGTGGCGCTCTGTATCCTCATCCGCATAAGGGTCTGCCGGCGGATGGGCTTCGGTCGGGATGGCCGGGCGCGCGGGGCGTTTCGGAGCGGCACGTCCCGGACCGTCAACCGCATCCCCCCGCAGGCGGGATATGCGCTCACGCGAATGTTGGGAACGCCGCTCAAGTTCGTCGTCATCCGGGTCGGTCAGCCCAAGATCCGGCTGGCTTTCAAGCGGCGCGGTTTGACGCAGCCGTGCCTCGTATTCGCGCTCTTCCCGGAAAATATCGGCAACTTCGGGATCCAATCCGCGCGGTTTCACAGGCGCGACGGACGGGTCCTGCTCTGACGCATGGGCGACTTCGTCCGGGATCGTGTCGTCCGGCAGGTAGGTTTCCGGCAGGTGGGTGTCATCCTCGACGTCATCCTCGGTGGCCGTGACAGGGCCGGGCGTCTCGTCCGCGGGTTCGGAGTCGAAAATGGTCGGCGCGTCGTCGTCGTCCTCGGGGGACCATTCCGCGTCGGGCAGGGGCTGATCAAGCTCGTCGGCCAGCGCCTCATCCTGATCCGGGTGGGTCTGATACCAGGTATGGCCACAGTTGGAACACTGGACGTCGCGTCCAGCCTCTGGGATGACCTCGGTCGGGACGTCGTATTGCGCTCCGCAATTCGGGCAAATCAGCCGCATACTGCTCTTGTCCTGTCTCTGGTTCGTCCCCTCTGGAACGTTAACGCCACAATAGGTGCCTTATCGCATAGGGAAAAGTCCAATGTTCACACTTGCGGTGCGTTGCGCTATGGGGCGTGCACTGGCACAACAGGGCCACCAAAGGGTGAGGACAAACATCCCGTGATCGAGCTGGACAATGTGGCCTATTCCTACAGCGGGGATGCGCTGCTGACCGATATATCGTTGCAGCTTGCGCCGGGGACGTTTCACTTCCTGACCGGCCCGTCCGGTGCAGGCAAAACGACCTTTCTCAAGCTGTGTTACGGCGCGCTGAAACCGACGGGCGGCAGCGTGCATATCTTTGGCGACGATGTGACAGAAATGGACCGCGACGCAGTGGCTTACATGCGGCGGCGCGTCGGTGTCGTGCATCAGGACTGCCAGTTCCTCGACCATTTGTCCGTGGCCGAAAACGTGGCGCTGCCGTTGTCCGTCTCCGGACAGGCGACGCCGGATCAGGCCGAGAACCTCAACGAGCTGATGGGCTGGGTCGGATTGCAAGGCAAGTTCGACAGTCTTCCCCCAGAGCTGTCAGGCGGCGAACGTCAGCGCGCGGCGCTGGCGCGGGCGCTGATCCTGTCGCCGGACGTGATTCTCGCCGATGAACCCACCGGCAACGTCGACTGGGAAATGTCGCAGCGGCTGTTGCGCCTGCTGATTGAACTCAACCGCATGGGCAAGACTGTGATGATCGCGACCCACGACCTCGGGCTGATCCGCGCGGCCAAGGCGCATGTCCAGGCGCGCGTCCTTCGGATCACCAATCGCACACTGCAAACGGCAGGGGCAGACCTGTGAGGGCGCGTCTGGATCAGGTGATCGCGCTGCTGAAAGGCGACCAGGGCGCGGACCGCATCGTACCGCCCTCGGGCTTTACCGTGCGCCTGACGCTGTTCACCTCGGCGGCCATGGCCTTTCTGACGATCTTTGCGCTGGCTTTGTCGCTGGCCGCGGGGCGTCTTGGCACAAGCTGGGGGGATGAACTGGCGCGGGCCTCCACCATCCGCATCTCCGCCCCGCCGGAGCAGATGCAGGAACAGGTGGCCAGCGTGCTGCGCCTGCTGGAACAAACACCCGGCGTGGAAAACGCCCGCGCGCTCAGCGCCGATGAACAGCGAGAGCTGCTGGAGCCGTGGTTCGGCCCCGCATTGCCGGTGGAACAGCTTCCCGTGCCGCAACTGATCGACGTGTCCGAGACCTCCGATGGCTACGACGCCGACAGCCTGCGCCTGCGCCTGCAAGCAGAGGCACCGGGCGCCGTGCTGGATGAACACACCCGGTGGCGCAGACCGCTGGTGGCGGCGGCCTCGCGGTTGCGGCTGCTGGGCTGGGTATCGATCCTGCTGATCGGCGCGGCCACGGGGGCAATGGTCACGCTGGCCGCTCACGCGGCGCTGGCGGCCAACGCGCAAGTCATCGCCGTGCTGCGGCTGGTGGGCGCCACAGACGGCTATATCGCGCAGGCCTTCGTGCGTCGGTTCACCCTGCGGACCCTGTCAGGCGCGCTGGCGGGCACGCTCGCCGGAATGGCCGCGCTGCTGCTGATGCCCTCGGCCGGGGATGTCGAAGGTCTGCTGACCGGACTTCGGTTTGAGGGATGGCAATGGCTCTTGCCGCTTGTGGTGCCGCCGCTCGCCGCATTGGTCGCCTATATCGCCACATCCGCAGCGGCGCGTCGCGTCCTTGGGGGGCTGGCATGACCGCTCCGGCAAAGCTGACCGACCGCATCGGGCCGGTGCAATGGGTGCGCTCCGTGCTGTTCGTGTTCCAGATGTACCTCGCCATGGCGGTGATGGGCGTGCTGTATTTCCCGTGGGCCATGCTGTCGCGGCGCGGCGCGCGCGCGGCCTGCCGGCACTACTGCCTGTGGGTGCGCTGGACAGCGTCCTGGATGGTCGGCCTGAAAACCGAAATCCGCGGCAAGGTGCCGACAGGCGAAGTGCTGATCGCCTCCAAACACCAGTCCTTTCTCGACATCATCATGATCTTTTCCGTTGTACCGGCGGGCAAATTCATCATGAAACGGGAACTGCTCTGGACCCCGATCCTGGGTCAATACGCCCTGCGCATCGGTTGCGTTCCGGTGGAGCGGGGCAAGCGAGGGCAGGCCATTTCGCGCATGTTGAAGGACGTCAAAAGCGGTTTGGTCGAACCCGGTCAACTTATCATCTACCCTCAGGGCACGCGTGTCTCTCCCGGCGTGACGAAACCCTACAAGGTCGGCGCGGCCCTGCTGTCAGAGCAGACCGGCCAGTCCTGCGTGCCAGCGGCCACCAACGTCGGCCTGTTCTGGCCGCGCAAGGGCATATGGCGCAAGCCCGGTCTTGCGGTGGTGGAGTTTCTCCCACAGATTAAACCGGGGCTGGCGCGTGAGACCTTTATGATCCGGCTCGAAACCGAGGTCGAAGCAGCCTCGGATCGGTTGATGCAGGAGGCAGGCTATGAACCGGATCAAGGACATCGCGACGCTTGAGGCGCTCTATCCGGCGCCGGTTCCCGCGTCCATTGCCAAACAGACGGCGGGGCTGACCCCGCTTTACCGCAAATGGGTCGAAGGCTCGCGCTTTTGCATCCTGTCGACCGTGGGCGAGGGTGTGCATGGCACCCCGCGCGGCGACGATGGTCCGGTTGTGCGGGTGCAGGATGCCCAGACCCTGCTGATGCCGGACTGGATGGGCAACAACCGACTGGAAGCGCTGCGCGACATTGTCACCGATGGGCGCGTGGGTCTGTTGTTCATGGTGCCCGGCAGCACCACGACACTGCGGGTGAACGGGCGGGCGTATCTGACCGACGATGCCACCTTGCGGGCGGGCTTTGCCAAGGGCACGCGCCAGCCCGCCACGGTGATCGTGGTGGACATCGCCGAGGTCTACACGCAATGCGCCAAGGCGATGTTGCGCTCCGGTCTTTGGACCCGCGACGACAGCGCGACCGTCCCGCGCACCGGTGACATGCTGGCCGAAGTCACCAATGGCGCGCATGGCGGAGCAGACTACGATTCGAATTATCCAGCCTATGCAGCGCCCAGAATGTGGTAAAATAACTCTGAACTTTTGCTCTGCGCCAGTGCACGGAACCTGCGCGCGAACCCATTGACTGAATCCTTTCGCAAAAGCGTTGTTAGAATATCCGATGCGAAAGGACCCCATATGAATGCCAACGTCATTGATCGCCGTATGCTCATGGCTGCCTTCGCCGCGTCGCCTGTTGTCGCTACGGGCATTGGCACGTTTCCCGGCAGCTCGCGCGCTCAGGCTGCTTCTGCAGGGCTCGTGTCGCCCAATGTCTGCATGGTCATGCCCGAGCTGACCGAAGGCCCGTTTTATCTGGATCCAAAGCTTGTCCGCAATGACATCACCGAGGATCGGCAGGGACGCCCCATGCGCCTTCAGCTTCAGGTGGTCACCGCAGACTGCGCGCCCGTCAAAGACGCCCGTGTTGATGTCTGGCACTGCGACGCCGAAGGGGCCTACTCCGGCGTGTCGAACTTTGGCGGTGTCGATACGCGGGACGAGACGTTTCTGCGCGGCACCCAGATCAGCGATGCGCGCGGGATCGTGACGTTTCAGACGATTTACCCCGGATGGTATCGCGGACGCACCACGCACATTCACTACAAGATTTTCCTGAATGATCGTACGGTGGTAACCAGTCAGCTGTTCTTCCCTGACGCGACCTCGGAATACCTCTTTCGCAATGTCCCCCCTTACAACAGCCGTGGCGCGACACGGGACACGATGAATGGGAACGACAGCATCGCAGAGCGCGCCGGACCGGGGGCCTACGCTGCCATTGTCGATCAACGGGAGTTCTACGACGCCTCTCTCGTGGTCGGAATTGTCAGCTGACAATTTTTTCGTCGACAGATCGTTGAGACACCAAAGGGCGACCTGTCAGGCCGCCCCTTTTCGTTGATTGCAACAGTGTTACGCGTGGATCGCGCCGTCGCCACAGGCCAGCGCGGCCTCTCGCACAGCCTCGGAAAACGTCGGGTGCGCGTGGCAGGTCAGGGCGATGTCCTCTGCTAATGCACCAAACTCCATGCCGACGCAGATCTCGTGGATCAGGTCGCCCGCCATGGGACCGATGATGTGGCAGCCCAGAATGCGGTCGGTGTCCTTGTCGGCCAGCAGTTTGACGAAGCCTTCGCCCTGGAACATGGCCTTCGCACGGCCGTTCCCCATGAAGGAAAACTTGCCGACCTTATAGGCCTTGCCCTCTTCCTTGAGCTGCGCCTCGGTCTTGCCCACGGCGGCGACTTCAGGCGTGGTGTAGATCACCGACGGGATCACGTTGTAATTCACATGGCCATGCTTGCCGGCGATGACCTCTGCGGCGGCCATGCCTTCGTCTTCGGCCTTGTGCGCCAGCATCGGCCCTTCGACCACGTCACCGATGGCG
This sequence comes from Sagittula sp. NFXS13, assembly GCF_040148795.1. Taxonomy (NCBI): domain Bacteria; kingdom Pseudomonadati; phylum Pseudomonadota; class Alphaproteobacteria; order Rhodobacterales; family Roseobacteraceae; genus Sagittula; species Sagittula sp. NFXS13. Next base: position 141,603 of record NZ_JAGEMH010000007.1, on the reverse strand, counting down.
TAAATGCCGTCGACATTGGTCTTCCACTCACTGTTGACGGCGATCTGGCCACGCTTGGTCATCTCGATCCCCAGCGCGTCGAGGCCAAGACCATCGGTGAATGGCTTGCGCCCGGTGGCGACCAGCACGACATCGGCCTCTGCGGTGTGCTCGGACTCGTCCTTGCGCAGCGTGTAAGTGACGGTGGCCTTGTTCGCCGTCGCCTCGACCTTGGACACGGCGGCGCCCATGGTGAACTCCAGCCCCTGCTTGGTCAGGATCTTCTGGAACTGCTTCTGAACCTCGGCGTCCATGCCGGGGGTCACATGGTCGAGGAACTCGATCACCTGCACCTCGGCGCCAAGACGCTTGTAGACCGACCCCATTTCAAGGCCGATCACACCTGCGCCGATGACAATCATCTTCTTGGGGATCTTGGGCAGGGCCAGCGCGCCGGTGCTGTCGACAACAACGCCCTTGTCATTGTCCACGGTCACGTCGGCACCGGGAACCGATGCCACCTCGGAGCCGGAGGCGATCAGGATATTCTTGGCCTCGTAGACGTCGTCACCGACCTTGACCTTGCCTGCCTCGGGGATGGAGCCCCAGCCCTTCAGCCAATCGACCTTGTTCTTCTTGAACAGGAATTCGATGCCCTTGGTGTTCTGGCCGATCACGTCGTCCTTGTAGGACAGCATCTGCTTCCAATCGACGGAGGGCGTCTTGCCCTTGAGGCCCATCTTGGCAAAGTTGTGCTCTGCCTCGTGCAGCTGGTGGCTGGCGTGCAGCAGGGCCTTGGACGGGATACACCCCACGTTCAGGCAGGTGCCGCCGAGCGTTTCACGGCCTTCGACGCAGGCGGTTTTCAGACCCAGCTGAGCGGCGCGAATGGCAGCAACGTAGCCACCGGGGCCTCCGCCGATGACGATGACGTCGTATTGGGACATTGTCGGTTCCTTTCAGTAACGGGGGGAAGGGCGCGGCCCCTCAGGGACTTTGACCCATCTACCCCGGGATTTTCGGATTAAGAATACGCGGTGGGCGCTGCGTCACAACAAGCTCCAGATCAGCAGGAACACCGTTGAGAACAGACCGACCAGCCAGATGAGCGAGCGCCACGGTGTCCAGCCCCAGACATAAGCCGGAACGTAAAGCACGCGGGCGATGAGAAAAAGCGCGGAGGCGATGGCCGTGGCACCCCCTGTCTTGTCGGCGTAGGTCACGGCCATCACGGCGACCGCAAAAAGGATCAGCGCCTCAAAGCTGTTGGCCATGGTGCGTTGCAGCCGCCCGGCCTTGCCGGTCAAAGTGCGCGGCGTGTCACGGGGCGACAGCGCATAGCCGCGCCCCACCTGCATCTGCGCCGTGATCGAATAGGCAACGAAGGTGGCCACCTGCAGCAGCGCGACCAGAACGAGGGCTGTCAATTCAGGGGTCATCCAAACAGGCTCCTGACGATCATGGCGATGGTCGCCACAAAGCCGGTCATGAAGATCACCGACCGCCACGGCACCCAGCCAAAGGCATAGGCCGGCAGGTACAGCGCCCGTGCAACCACAAAGATCCACGCGCACAGCGCCGTGAACCAGCCGTTGGTTTCGGTGAACTGTACCAGCACCACGGCGATGATGAACGGGCCGATGTTCTCCGTATGGTTGCCCAAGGCCCGACGCAGACGCTGGGTGCGCTGGCCAAGGTCGAGGTCTCCGTCACGGGGCTTCAGGTTGCCTTCGTGGCCAATGTCGGCCTCCAGCGACTTCTGCGACCACATCACGGCAAAGACGTGGATCAACACCGTGGCGGCGAGGGCGGCCAGCTCATAGGTCATCACAGGGTCTCCAGCATGTGCGAGGCGGCGGGCGGATGGCTCAGCGCGCTTTCCTTGGACAGCCAGTCGCGGGCCTTTTGCCCATCGTTCACGGTGAACAGGGCCCAACGTGCGCTGCCTTCTTTCCACATCTGCAACAAGGTCAGGCCCGCCTGTCCGCGCGCCTCTGCATCGGCGTCAAAGGCAGACTGGTCGAAATGATCGTACTTGAGAAGGAGTTGAGTGGTCATGCGGCCTCCAGGGCTTTGGCGATCCGGGCGGCGCGGTCATCAAAGGTCAGGCCGCGCGCCGAGGGATGTATGGTTTCGATATGGTCTATACCGAAACCACGTAGGACGCTGGCGGCATCTGTCCCGCAGGCAATGGGACGCCGGCCCATCAATTCGTACTGGCCCACCGCCTCGAACGAGGCGCGCTTGTCCTTCATCGGGATGACGGAGGAGCGTGTGGCGGTCAGCAGTGCAAAGACAGGCGTGATGTAGATGTCGGCGCGTGTCAGGCCCACGAGGTCGAGCACCTTGTCGATCACGCGGTTGTAGGGGTTGCCCGGCAGGTAGCCCTGCTGCGTCAGGATCGCACGATTGGCATTGGCCGACGGGGCGTCGAGCCAGTCTTTCGAGATGATCATCGGCCCGGAGAGATTGCCGGAGGTCATCTGGATGGGCGAGACATAATCGCCGTCGAAGCCTTCCTCTGCGAGAGTTCTGTAACCGGGCAGGGAGAGGGCGCGACGGCGGCGGATGGCGTCGATGTATCGGTCTGAAGCAATCATGAGGTGTTAGCTTCTGCTCGTTTCCAGTGACAAAGCGCCAGCCGGGGCATGGGCGGGCATGTTCTATCACGCCCGCCGAAAGAGATATCTATCCGTGGATTACAGGTCCATCAGCAGGCGGCGCGGATCTTCCAGCGCTTCCTTGACGCGCACGAGGAAGGTCACGGCGCCTTTGCCGTCGACGATGCGGTGATCGTAGGACAGGGCGAGGTACATCATCGGGCGGATCTTGATCTCGCCATTGACGACCATCGGACGGTCCTGGATCTTGTGCATGCCGAGGATGCCCGACTGCGGGGGGTTCAGGATCGGTGAGGACATCAGCGAGCCGTAGACACCACCGTTGGAGATGGTGAAGGTGCCGCCCTGCATTTCCGCCATGGAGAGCTTGCCGTCGCGGGCGCGTTTGCCCTTTTCACCGATGGCCTTTTCGATCTCGGCGAAAGACATGCTGTCCGCGTCACGGATGACCGGCACGACCAGACCCTGCGGCGTGCCCGCGGCCACGCCCATGTGGACGAAGTTCTTGTAGACGATCTCGGTGCCGTCGATTTCGGCGTTGACCTCGGGGACCTCTTTCAGAGCGTGGCAGCACGCCTTGGTGAAGAAGGACATGAAGCCCAGACGCACGCCGTGCTTCTTCTCGAACTGGTCCTTGTACTGGTTCCGCAGGGCCATGACCTCGGTCATGTCCACCTCGTTGTAGGTGGTCAGGATCGCGGCGGCGTTCTGCGCATCCTTCAGGCGGCGCGCGATGGTCTGACGCAGGCGCGTCATCTTTACGCGCTCTTCGCGGTCGGCATCTTCTGCGGGGGACGGGGCGCGCGGGGCGCTCGCCGGGGCGGAGGAGGCTTTCGGCGCGGAGTTCGCAGCCGCAACGGCAGCCGCCACGTCGGACTTGGTCGCGCGACCGTCCTTGCCGGTGCCTTTGACGTCGTCACGCTTCACGCCTGCTTCGGCCATGGCCTTTTCAGCGGCGGGACCGTCCTTGATGTCCTTGCCGGGGCCTGCGTTGCCAGCGTCCGGGGTGGAATACTGGTTGTCGTCAGGCGCTTTGGACGGGGAGGCCGATGCGCCGCCGGAGCCACCCATCACAGCCAGCTTGCCGCCTGCTTCGACGGTGGAGCCTTCTTCGGCGAGGATCTCTGTCAGCGTGCCGGACGTCGGTGCGGGCACTTCGACGGAGACCTTGTCGGTTTCCAGCTCGCAGAGCATTTCGTCCTGCTCCACACTGTCGCCGACCTTTTTGAACCAGGTGGAGACGGTGGCCTCCGACACGGACTCGCCCAAGGTCGGCACCATCACGTCGACACTTTCGCTGCCTTTGGAGGGGGACGCAGGGCCGTCTTCGGATGTGGCTTTCTCCTCGCGGGGCTTGGTTTCCTCGGGGCCTGCGTTGCCTTCCTCGGAGACATTCGCCAGCAGAGCATCGACACCCACGGTGTCGCCTTCGTTCGCGACGATATCGGACAGTGTGCCCGCCACGGGGGAGGGGACTTCGACCGTCACCTTGTCGGTTTCCAGCTCACAGAGCATCTCGTCTACTGCGACGCTGTCACCGGGTTTCTTGAACCAGGTGGCGACGGTCGCCTCGGATACGGATTCGCCCAGGGTGGGGACGCGTACTTCGGTCATCTTCAGTTATCCTTCGATCGTCAGCGCTTCGTCGACGAGCGCCTGTTGTTGTGCCTTGTGTGCGGACGCGAGGCCGGTGGCGGGCGACGCGGATGTGGCGCGGCCCACGTACCGCGGACGAGAATACTCGGCCTTGATGCGGCCCAGAACCCATTCGATGTTCGGCTCGATGAAGTGCCACGCGCCCTGGTTCTTGGGCTCTTCCTGGCACCAGATCATTTCGGCCTGGGAGAAACGCTCCAGCTCCTTGACGAGGCTGATCGCCGGGAAGGGATAGAACTGTTCCACACGAAGCAGGTACACATCATCAAGGCCGCGGCTGTCACGCTCTTCGAGCAGATCGTAGTAAACCTTGCCGGAGCACATGACGACGCGCTTGATCTCGTTGTCGGGCTTGAGCTTGATGTCGGAGATGCCTGCCTCGGCGTCGTCCCACAGCACGCGGTGGAAGGACGACCCGGTGGTGAACATGTCGACATCAGAGACGCAGAGCTTGTGGCGCAGCAGCGACTTCGGCGTCATCAACATCAGCGGCTTGCGGTAGCTGCGATGCAGCTGGCGGCGCAGGATGTGGAAGTAGTTCGCCGGGGTCGAGCAGTTCGCCACGATCCAGTTGTCCTGACCACACATCTGCAGGAAGCGTTCGAGACGAGCGGAGGAGTGCTCCGGTCCCTGACCCTCGAACCCGTGCGGCATCAGGCAGACGAGGCCCGACATGCGCAGCCATTTGGATTCACCCGACGAGATGAACTGGTCGAACATGATCTGCGCGCCGTTGGCAAAGTCACCGAACTGGGCTTCCCAAAGGGTCAGCGCGTTGGGTTCCGCCAGCGAGAAGCCATATTCGAAGCCAAGCACCGCGTATTCTGACAGCGCCGAGTCGATGACTTCGTAACGCGCCTGACCCTCGCGGATATTGTTGAGCGGGTAATACCGTTCCTCGGTCTCCTGGTTCACGAAGGCCGAATGGCGTTGCGAGAAGGTGCCGCGCGTGCTGTCCTGACCGGACAGACGCACCGGGTATCCTTCGAGCTGAAGCGAACCAAAGGCCAGGGATTCTGCGGTGGCCCAGTCAAAGCCCTTGCCGGTTTCGAACATCTTGGCGCGCGCATCGATGAGACGGCCCACGGTTTTGTGGATCGGGTAGCCGTCGGGAATGGTGGTGAGCGCCTTGCCCACATCAGCGAGGGTATCCTTGCTGATGGCGGTCTTGCCGCGCTGGTATTTGCCCTCTTTCTGCTTGTCGAGGTGTGACCAGCGCCCGTCCAGCCAATCGGCCTTGTTGGGCTTGTAGACCTTACCGGCTTCGAACTCCTCGTTCAGTTTCGCCTGGAACGCGGCCTTCATATCCTCGATTTCGCCTTCCGGGATCAGGCCGTCCTTGACCAGACGTTCCGTGTACAGGGTCAGCGTGGTCTTCTGCTTCTTGATCTTGGTGTACATGACCGGGTTGGTGAACATGGGCTCGTCGCCCTCGTTGTGACCAAAGCGGCGGTAGCAGAAGATGTCGAGCACCACGTCCTTGCCGAACTTCTGGCGGAACTCGGTCGCGACCTTGGCGGCGTGGACCACGGCCTCCGGATCGTCGCCGTTGACGTGGAAGATCGGCGCCTCGACGACCAGCGCGTTGTCCGTCGGGTAGGGCGAGGACCGCGAGAAGTGCGGCGCGGTGGTAAAGCCGATCTGGTTGTTGACGATGATGTGCATGGTGCCGCCGGTGCGGTGCCCGCGCAGACCTGACAGGGCAAAGCATTCCGCCACAACACCCTGACCGGCAAAGGCCGCATCGCCGTGAAGCAGTACTGGCATGACCTGCGTGCGGTTGGTGTCGTTCAGCTGATCCTGCTTGGCGCGGACCTTACCCAGAACAACGGGGTTCACCGCCTCCAGGTGGGAAGGGTTCGCGGTCAGCGACAGGTGGACGGGGTGGCCGTCGAACTCACGGTCGGAGGACGCGCCGAGGTGGTATTTCACGTCGCCGGAGCCGTCCACATCCTCGGGTTTGAACGAGCCGCCCTGGAATTCGTTGAAGATCGCCTTGTACGGCTTTTGCATCACGTTGGCGAGGACAGACAGACGGCCGCGGTGCGGCATGCCGATGACGATGTCCTTCAGGCCGAGGTTGCCGCCGCGCTTGATGATCTGCTCCATCGCGGGGATCAGGCTTTCCCCACCGTCGAGGCCAAAGCGCTTGGTGCCCATGTACTTGACGTGAAGGAATTTCTCGAAGCCCTCTGCCTCGACCATCTTGTTCAGGATGGCCTTGCGGCCCTCGCGGGTGAACTGGATTTCCTTGCCGTAGCCCTCGATACGTTCCTTCAGCCAGGACGCCTGTTCTGGGTCGGAGATGTGCATGTATTGCAGCGCGAAGGTGCCGCAGTAGGTGCGTTTGACGATGGCGACGATCTCGCGGAGCGACGCGATTTGCAGACCCAGCACGTTGTCGATGAAGATCGGGCGATCCATGTCCGCTTCGGTAAAACCGTAAGACTTGGGATCGAGCTCCGGATGGTTCGACGTGTCGCGCAGACCCAGCGGGTCGAGGTCGGCGGCGAGGTGGCCCCGGATCCGGTAGGCGCGGATGATCATCAGCGCGCGGATCGAATCCAGCACAGCGCGTTGGATCGCTTCGTTGGAGACCTGAACACCCTTTTCATCCGCCTTGGCAGCGATCTTCTTGGCGGCGCCTTTGGCCTCTGCCGGGACGGCGGGCATGGGCCATTCACCGGTCAGCGCGGCGGTCAGATCGTCCGTGGGCTGCGGCGGCCAGTCCTTGCGCGCCCAAGAGGGGCCTTCGGCCTCCTGCGTGACGGCGCTGTCGTCGTCGCCCATCTGGTCGAAGAACGCCTTCCATGCATCATCCACCGCATTGGGGTCGTTGGCATAGCGCGCGTACATCTGTTCGAGGTACTCGGCATTGTGCCCCTGCATGAAGGAGGAGGCATGGAATTGATCGTTGGGGCTTTGGTCGGTCATGGGTTGCGCGTCCTTTTGTGTTCGACCAGCGGAGTGGCAAAAGGGAGACCCGAGGTTCCGTTGGCGGGTTTCCGTCGTGACACTCCGGAAGCGGTCCGGGGCGGGGTGGGTATTGGCCAAAATGCGTGTCTGGCCAATACCTTGAACATTGGGTCGCGGAGCCGTCGGGACAAGCCCGGACGGCCCGCTTTTGCGTCAGCCGATGGCCTTGAGCACGGCTTCGCCGAGGGTCGCGGGGCTGTCTGCCACCACGATGCCTGCGGATTGCATGGCTTCGATCTTGTCCTCGGCGCCACCTTTGCCGCCTGCGACGATCGCACCGGCGTGACCCATGCGGCGTCCCGGAGGCGCTGTGCGGCCCGCGATGAAGCCGGCGGTCGGCTTCCAGCGGCCTTTTTTCCGCTCATCGGCAAGGAACTGCGCCGCTTCTTCCTCGGCGGAGCCACCGATCTCACCGATCATGATGATCGACTGGGTTTCCGGGTCGGCGAGGAACATTTCCAGGACGTCGATATGCTCGGTGCCCTTGATCGGGTCGCCGCCGATGCCGACGGCTGTGGTCTGGCCCAGACCGCTGTCGGAGGTCTGCTTGACCGCCTCGTAGGTCAGGGTGCCGGACCGGGACACGACACCGACGCTGCCACGTTTGTGGATGTGGCCGGGCATGATGCCGATCTTGCAGGCGCCGGGCGTGATGACACCGGGGCAGTTCGGGCCGATGAGCGTGGATTTGGACGTCTCCAGCGCGCGCTTCACCTTCATCATGTCGAGCACCGGAATGCCCTCGGTGATGCATACGATCAGCTCCATCTCGGCGTCGATGGCTTCGAGGATCGAATCCGCTGCGAAGGGCGGCGGAACATAGATCACGGAGGCGTTCGCCTCGGTCACGTGTTTGGCTTCGTGCACGGAGTTGAAGACCGGCAGGTTGAGGTGGGTCTGCCCGCCTTTGCCCGGCGTCACGCCGCCGACCATCTTGGTGCCGTAGGCAATCGCCTGCTCGGTGTGGAAGGTGCCCTGCGAGCCGGTGAGACCCTGGCAGATGACCTTGGTGTTTTCGTCGATGAGAACGGCCATGTGTGTCGCTTTCTTCGTAAGATTATTGGGAAAAGGCCGGGGTGTGCCCAGCCAAATGAGGCACATGCGATGGCGCATGCAAAGACGACCCGCGCCACGAAATGGCGGGGTCGTCATGTTTGTTGATGGAAATGGGGGCAGGCGTCAGAGCTTGCGGCCGACGGCCTCGTCCAGAATGCGCGCGGTCAGCATGGCTGCGCCGCCGAGTATCAGCGACTTGCCAAGCTTGGTGGTGACATTGCCCGGCGCAAAGTTCGCCGCGCGGTCCCGTGCGAAGGTCGCAGCCTTCACCCCCCTGCTTTTCTTGCGCGAAGCGCCGTACTGAAGGGGATTGGGCAGTGTCCCAAAGCGTGGATTGACCTTCTTGAGCAGAAGACCTGCTGCAATCATCCCGGCACCATACACCAGAGGCGACATGCGCGCTCTTTTGCTGGGCACCGGCAAGGCGGCTTCCTTGGCTTCGTCCAGATTGCTTTTGCGCAGTTTCTTCAACATCACGTGTACCTCCGTTGCAGAGGTAACCCGTGAAAGCCGCAACCGGTTCCCGCACAGCCGCGGAAACGGGACAGAAAGCCTGCCGCGCTTCGTTGGACATATGATGGGAAATCGGTTGCATCTGATGCTCTCTTGTCGCTGCCCCGAGGGACGCTTAGCCCTTGACCGCTTTGACGATCTTTTCGGCACCGTCCTTGAGGTCGTCGGCGGCGATCACGTCCAGACCGGAGTTCTGGATGATCTCCTTGCCCTTTTCGACGTTGGTGCCTTCGAGACGGACAACCAGCGGAACCTGAAGGCCGACGTCCTTGACCGCGGCGATGACACCTTCCGCGATGACGTCGCAGCGCATGATGCCGCCAAAGATGTTGACCAGGATGCCTTTGACGTTCTTGTCAGAGGTGATGATCTTGAAGGCTTCTGTCACCTTCTCCTTGGTCGCGCCGCCGCCCACGTCGAGGAAGTTGGCAGGCTCTGCGCCGTAGAGCTTGATGATGTCCATGGTCGCCATGGCGAGGCCTGCGCCGTTCACCATGCAGCCGATTTCACCGTCGAGCGCGATGTAGTTCAGATCGTACTTGGAAGCTTCCAGTTCCTTGGAGTCCTCCTCGGTGGTGTCGCGCAGCTCTGCCACGTCCGACTGGCGGTACATGGCGTTGCCGTCGAAGCCGACTTTGGCGTCGAGCACTTTGAGGTCACCGCCGGGCATGACGATCAGCGGGTTGATCTCCAGCATCTCCATGTCCTTCTCGATGAAGGCCTTGTAGAGGATGCCCATCAGCTTGACGCACTGCTTCATTGCGGCGCCTTCGAGGCCGAGCGCAAAGCCGACACGGCGGCCGTGGAACGGCTGGTAGCCGGTGGCCGGGTCGACGGAGAAGGACAGGATCTTTTCCGGGGTCGAGGCTGCGACCTCTTCGATGTCCATGCCGCCCTCGGTGGAGCAGACGAAGGACACGCGCGATGTCTGCCGGTCGACGAGCAGCGCAAGGTACAGTTCGCGATCAATGTCGGAGCCGTCTTCGATGTAGATGCGGTTGACCTGCTTGCCCGCAGGGCCGGTCTGGTGCGTGACGAGGGTCTTGCCCAGCATCTTCTTGGCTTCTTCTGCGGCCTCTTCGACCGACTTGGTCAGACGTACGCCGCCTTTTTCACCGGCTTCGGCTTCCTTGAAGGAGCCTTTTCCGCGACCGCCTGCGTGGATCTGAGCCTTGACCACCCAAAGAGGGCCGTCGAGCTCGCCTGCTGCGGTCTTGGCATCTTCGGCCCTGAGCACGGCGCGGCCGTCAGAAACAGGCGCGCCGTAGCTGCGCAGGAGGGCCTTAGCCTGGTATTCGTGGATATTCATGAGTCCATGATCCCGTGGTTGCTGCGATTTGTCCTCGGTATAGGCAACCAAACCCGTTAGGGCGAAGTGATTATTGCCGCATGTACGTAAAACTCTGTGGTTTTTGCAGTTTGTGATCACGGCCAGAAACGCTGTGATCACAGGCGGGTGGTGCAGCTATGCGTTGCATCAACGAATCACTTTACGTGGATCTTGGATGGTAAGCCGCAGAAGAAAGAGACAACTGCCGAACGCTTTAACGCGCCGGCCAAGCTGGGCGTCGTGCGCTCCGAACGTGACGCCGCGGGATCTTGGTGATGTTGTCCATTTACAGGGCCCAGCATGTCGCGATGCCCAAAAATCCGGAAGAGGCCGGGGGGAACGCCCTGCGTCTGAGAGCACTGCCGACCGTCGTTTTGAGGATGTGGGGATGCTTTTTGGCCAGTCGCGCACGTGCGGCACAGGCTGGCGCGGATTTGCACCAGATGATTACGTCGCGACTTGGGGATAGTATCAAAGGCTCGAAGTGCTCGATTTGGTTCCGCGTCGGCTTGGGAAGGTTTTCACACCTATGCTCGTGTAGATGATGTCGACCTGTTCCTGACCAGCCTGGATGCGCACTGGTCTCAAACCCATCCGGAGTTTCAAATCTGGCCGCTGACCAATGATCCCATCCGGCTGGTCCTGAACGAAAAAAGCCGCCGGACAGACCGGCGGCTTTCGTATTGGATCGAATGACGGATTTACGCCAGTGAGCTGTCGATAGCTTTGCAGGCTTCGACCAGACCTTTGACCGCTGTCACCGAGGCATCGAACATCTCTTGCTCTTCCTTGGTGAGCTTGATGTTCACCACACGCTCAATACCGCCAGCGCCGATCACGGTCGGCACGCCAACGTACATGTCCTTTACGCCAAGGTCGCCATCACAATGGGCGGCACACGGCAGGACGCGCTTCTGGTCCTTCAGGTAAGCTTCGGCCATCTCGATCGCGGAGGTCGCAGGCGCGTAAAAGGCGGAGCCGGTCTTCAGCAGGCCAACGATTTCCGCGCCACCGTCACGGGTGCGCTGGACGATCGCGTCCATCTTTTCCTTGGTGGTCCAGCCCATCGAGATGAGGTCGGGCAAGGGGATGCCCGCGACGGTCGAATAGCGCAGGGAAGGCACCATGGTGTCGCCGTGGCCGCCAAGAACGAAGGCTGTGACATCTTTCATGGAAACGTTGAATTCTTCCGCGAGGAAGTGACGGAACCGTGCGGAGTCAAGCACGCCAGCCATGCCACAGACCTTTTCCGTGGGCAGGCCTGAGAACTTTTGCAAAGCCCAGACCATCGCGTCGAGCGGGTTGGTGATGCAGATGACGAACGCGTCCGGCGCGTTGTCGCGGATGCCTTCGCCGACGGATTTCATGACTTTCAGGTTGATGCCCAAAAGGTCGTCGCGGGACATGCCAGGCTTGCGCGCGACACCGGCTGTGACGATGCAAACGTCGGCGCCCGCAATGTCGGCGTAGTCCTGAGTGCCCTTCAACTTGGCGTCAAAGCCCTCGGAGGGGCCGGATTCGGCGATGTCGAGCGACTTGCCTTCGGGTACGCCTTCGGCGATGTCGAAGAGGACGACATCGCCCAGTTCTTTCATTGCAGCGAGGTGGGCAAGTGTGCCACCGATCTGACCTGCGCCGATGAGGGCGATCTTGGGTCTGGCCATGGAATGTATCTCCGGTCCTGCTTGAATTTGGCAATTTGCTACGCCGCTTGGCCGCGCAACGCAAGAGCGCGGCAGTGCAGCATTGTTGGTGTTAGGGCTACCACCAAGAGGTGTACAAAGTTATAGCGCTGAAAATACAGCGCGTTTAGGGGGCGGCATGGAATTGTTAAGCTGGTCGATCATGGCATTTGTCGTGCCTGCGGTTGTGTTCGCGGGCGTGTCAAAGGGGGGCTTCGGTTCTGGCGTGGCCTTCGCATCAAGCTCGATTCTCGCGCTTGTATTGCCGCCGGCGATGGCTGTCGGATTGATGCTGCCGCTGCTCATGCTGATGGATGTGGCAAGCCTCTGGGCCTACTGGCAGAAGTGGGATTGGGGGGTGGCCAAGGTGTTGATGCTGGGGGCGATACCCGGCACGATCCTGGGCGCCGTGTTCTGGGCCTCGGCCGATCCTGACATGATCCGCCTGCTCATTGGAGCCGTGGCGTTGCTGTTTGTCGCGTGGCAGGGGGTAAGGGCGCTGGGGCTCGTCCGTCTGGGGGCGCGGCTTGGGTCCGGGGCGGGGGTGACATCCGGCGTCGTGCTGGGGTTTACCAGCTTCATCAGCCATGCGGGCGGACCGGCGGCAGCAGTTTACATGTTGGGGCAGGGGCTGTCGAAAACCAAATTTCAGGCCACCACCGTGTTGGTGTTCTGGGCCGTCAACCTGTTCAAGGCGATCTTCTATGGCTTCATGGGAATCTTCACCGCTCAGACGCTGATGCTGGACCTGATACTGATCCCCTTCGCATTGGTCGGCACGTGGCTGGGCGTGAAGGCGCATCACATGCTGCCGGAGCGCTGGTTCTTTGGCATAACTTACGTGGCGCTGACCCTGACGGGCGCGAAATTGATCTGGGATGCGCTGACCTGACAGGGCAACAGAACCGGGGCACGGCCTGACGGGACAGGTGCGCCCACGGTGAAATCATGCATCGTCGCCTTTGGGAGGCAGGGCCTCGGCAAGCTCTTCGAACGCTTGACCGGACGCGACGAGACAGGTGATGCCGTTGGTCATGGTCACCGTGATCGTCCACGAACCGCTTTCTGCAGACGCGAAAACCTCCATCACGGCATTGTTGGAGCCGAGCCCCATGCTTTGCCGCGTTTCGCCGTATTTTGCGGCAAGGCGATCCACCACCTTGTCGCGCGGTGCACAGTGTTCCAATTGCTGTGCTTCGACCAGCGAGGCGGCGCCGAGCAGAAATCCGGCGGAGAGCAGGCACATCTTCATCTTTGTCGTCATCATTTTCACCTTTCGGCTGCTGGCGCTCGGATTCATCCGGCTGACGCCTTTTGGGTCCCCTCGGTTCCCGGAATGCCGACCTACGCGAGCCCTGTCGTGGCATCCGTGCCGCTTTCGAACGACATGCGAACATCCTTCGTCCGTTGCAGCTACTATCCGGTTAACGCGGCGTGCGCCCGTTGGTCTGGATGGTTCGAATGCAACCCATATGCCACGGATACCTTGGAGAACGGCCGATTTTCTGCGTTGCAGCACATTTCGCCTTGAACGATTTGCAAAAATATGTGCATTCATGCGCAACTTTATTTCACGACGGAGACCCCCATGGACTTGGAAACCCGCCCCTATCGGTCCGTTCTCTACATTCCGGCGTCCAAGGAGCGGGCGCTGGAAAAAGCGCGTGGTTTGACCATTGATGCCATCATCTTTGACCTTGAAGATGCTGTGGCACCAGAAGAAAAGGTCGCCGCCCGGACGACGCTGGCCGAGGCGCTGAAGCGATCCTACGGTCAACGCGCGCGCATCGTTCGGATCAACGCGCTTGAATCCGAATGGGGCGCAGAGGACGCGAAGGCCGTTGCAGAAATGGAATGCGACGCGATTCTTCTGCCGAAGGTTGATTCCCCGGCGCATTTGGATGCGCTTGCTGAGATTACCGACAAGCCGCTTTGGGCGATGATGGAAACCCCGATGGGAATGCTGAACGCCAAGGAGATCGCCGCGCACCCGCGTCTCGAGGGGATGGTGATGGGGACGAACGACCTCGCCAAGGAGCTGAACGCCCGCTTTCGGGCGGATCGTCTGCCCATGATGACAGGTCTGGGTCTGTGCGTTCTCGCGGCGAAGGCCTTTGGCAAGGTCATTGTCGATGGTGTTTATAATGCCTTCAAGGACGACGACGGGCTGAAAGCTGAATGCAGTCAGGGGCGTGACATGGGCATGGACGGCAAGACGCTGATCCATCCGGCGCAGGTGGAAATCACCAATGCGGCCTTTGCCCCTGACGAAACCGAGATCAACCTGGCGCGCCGCCAGATCGAAGCCTTCGAAGAGGCGAAAGCCGCAGGGCAGGGCGTTGCGGTGGTCGACGGCAAGATCGTCGAGAACCTGCATGTGGACACCGCACGCAAGACCCTGGCCAAGGCTGAGGCCATCGCGGCGCTGGCTTCCTGAAGCGCTTCAGACCAACGAAAAGCTGATGTTGCGCGCATTGTGCCTGCCCTCGAACCGGGCGACATTGCGCGCCGCATAGCCAAGGGAGAAAGCCATGCTTATCTTGATTCTCGGTGTCGCACTTTGGTGGGCGGCGCATTTGTTCAAACGGGTCGCTCCCGATGCGCGCGCCACGATGGGCAACAAGGGCAAGGGCGCTGTTGCGCTGGCGCTGGTCGTGTCCATCGTATTGATGACACTGGGCTATCGTGCGGCTGAGGGTGCATTCTTCTGGGGGCGTCACCCAGCTACGGTTGGCATCAACAACCTGATGATGATTGCTGCGCTGTACTTCTTCTCTCCCGGACCCAAGAAAGGTGCGCTGTTCTACAAGATGCGCCACCCGATGCTGATTGGTTTCCTGATCTGGGCGCTGGCACACCTGCTGGTGAACGGCGATGTGGAATCGTTCGTCCTTTTCGGTGGTTTGGGGATCTGGGCCGTGGTCGAGATGCTCCTCATCAATCGCGCCGAGCCCGCGTGGACCCCACCTGCCAAGGGCAGCATCAAAAAGGACGTGATTTTCCTGGTTGCGTCGCTGGTCCTGCTGGTTGTCATCGGCTTCATCCACGGCCTCGTCGGCCCTATGCCATTCGGATAATCCCATGAAACTATACAGATTCCTGTCTTCTGACGACACGTCGGAGTTCTGCCACAAGGTCACGGGCGCCCTGAACAAGGGCTGGGCGCTGCATGGCGATCCCACCTATGCCTTTGACGCGGCCAACGGCGTGATGCGCTGTGGACAGGCCGTGGTGAAGGAGGTTGAGGGCGCCTACACACCAGATATCAAATTGGGAGAGCAGTGATGCAAAAGACCAATCCGGGGCGTTTCTTCGAGGACTACGAGCTCGGGATGGTGATCGATCACGCCGTGCCTCGGACGGTTTCGGGCGGGGAACGGGCACTCTATCACGCGCTTTATCCCATGCGGCACGCGCTGTATTCCTCGGATGAGTTCGCGCGTGACTGCGGGCTGCCGGCGGGTCCGCTGGACGATCTGGCGGCTTTTCACATCGTCTTTGGCAAGACTGTGCCGGATGTGTCGCTGAACGCTGTGGCGAACCTTGGCTATGCCGAAGGTCGCTGGCTGAAGCCGGTGTGGCCGGGCGATACGCTGCGGGCGTCGTCTGAGGTGATCGGACTGAAGCAGAACTCGAACGGGCGCACCGGCGTTGTCTACGTGCATTCCAAGGGCTTCAATCAGAACGACGAATGCGTGATGGAATACAAGCGCTGGGTCATGCTGCGCAAACGCGACAACGATGCCCCCGCACCTGAGACTGTGCTGCCGGACCTCAAGCCCGTGCTGGACCCTTCGGATCTGGTGATCCCCGAGGGGTTGGATTTCTCTAGCTACGATTTCACGCTGGCAGGGGAGCCGCATCGCCTGGGCGATTATGAGATCGGTGAAAAGATCGACCATGTGGACGGTGTCACGATCGAGGAAGCCGAGCATATGATGGCGACACGGTTGTGGCAGAACACCTCGAAGGTGCATTTCGATGTCACGGCGCGGCCTGACCAGCGGTTGATTTACGGTGGGCATGTGATCTCCATGGCGCGTGCCTTGTCGTTCAACGGGTTGGCGAATGCGCAGATGATCGTTGGCCTGAATGGTGGCGCGCACGCGAACCCCTGTCTTGCCGGGAGCACGGTAAAGGCATGGTCGGAAGTTCTGGACAAGGCAGAAACGAATGCCCCCGGTGTCGGCG
Source organism: Sagittula sp. NFXS13 (assembly GCF_040148795.1). Classification (NCBI taxonomy): domain Bacteria; kingdom Pseudomonadati; phylum Pseudomonadota; class Alphaproteobacteria; order Rhodobacterales; family Roseobacteraceae; genus Sagittula; species Sagittula sp. NFXS13. The sequence goes on along the minus strand of NZ_JAGEMH010000007.1, from coordinate 125,599 downwards.
CGATCCGCTTGCGCTTGGTCGCCACCAAGGGCGGCAGCCCCTTCGAGCTTAAAGGCGCGGATGGCAAGTACCTCCCGGACGTTCTGCTGGATCTCGATTACTGGGCGTTGATGCCGGTCTGACCGAGGCGGGGGCACCGGACTTGTGCACCTGACGAACACCGGCGCATGTTGGCAAGTCTGCTTATTCAGCAAAAAAGTTGAAGCGCGAGACCGATCGTGGTTGCGCGCTTCTGTTTTCAGTGTCTCTGCCAACACCCGCGGGTTTTCTTTGAGACCTTCCGTCTACCTCCGGTGAGGAGAAGCGATGCTATGCGAAAAGGTGCCTTCGGCTCAGCTGCTTAGGAAATTGTGCGACTAGGCCGGCGTCAGCCACGCACTCATGCACCCCGCATCAATGTGTGAGATGACCGCTTTGGAAGGCAAGCAAAGCAATCCTTTTGACAGACTTGTATGGAACCATAGGTTTCGCCTGGTCACTGGTGTCGGTTTTGAGGCCCTCGGTCGAGGGGCAATCAGCTGTGCGGCGCATGCCGCGTCGCGGCAATTCAGCAGGTACCTGAGAGAAACAATCATGAAATAAGGCGCTTTGTCAGAGTGATTCTGATTGGCGGATGTTGCCGCTTAAAATGTGATCACACCATTGGTGGCCGTGATCACAAAAGGCTATTTTGAGCAAACTGCGCTAAAAAACCACGTGTCTTTCCCCCTCCAATGGGTGACAGAAGGTGAAAACCCACTAGAACGACCAACAACGGACCAAAACCGAAGGACGACGCCATGGCCGACGTGAACCGGGGCAACCGCCCGCTTTCACCCTTCATGATCGGGCAGTACTACCGCCCGCAAATGACTTCTATCTCCTCGATCATGGTGCGCATCACCGGCATCGCATCATTGGGCATGGCAGTGCTGCTTGTGCTGTGGCTGCTGTGCGCCGCCACATCGCCAGATGCGTTCGCAGTGATCGACGGTCTTCTGACCAGCTTTGTCGGAGATATCCTGCTGCTGCTGGGAAGCTGGGCCATCTGGTTTCACATGCTGGGCCGTCTGCGCCATGTGATCTGGGATCTTGGCTACCGCGTAGACATTGAATTCGGGGAACTGATGGGGACCGTCATGTTTATCGGGGCCACCGTTATGGCCATCTTCACCGCCATCGTGGTGTAAGGGAGGATATAGGGATGCATTATCTGACTGCTCGCAAACGCGCCACAGGCCTGGGTTCTGGCCGCACCGGCACACAGTTCCACAAGCGGATGCTGGGCACTTCCATGGCCTTGGTCGTGCTGGTTCCCCTTTTCGTCTTCACGTTTTTCTCTGGCATGGGTGGTTCCTTCGAAGAGGTGCAGGCCTATTTCGCACGTCCGTTCCCGGCGATCATCACGGCACTGATGCTGGTGGTGGGTGTGACGCACTTCAACGGCGAAACACAGGAAGCGATCGAGGACTACGTGCATGGCACAAAAGGCAAACTGCTGAGCATGGCCGTGACGGCCCTGTCCTACGTCCTGATCGCTGCCGGGCTGTTCGCCCTGGTTAAGCTGGCGCTCTGAACGAATTTCGGTGGCGCGGCGGGCAAGAGCCTTGCGAGCGCCCCACAGATACGAGGCTGAGATATGGCTGAATATACTTACGAGACGCATGACTATGACGTCGTGGTTGTGGGCGCCGGTGGTGCAGGTTTGCGCGCGACGCTGGGCATGGCCGAACAAGGTCTGCGCACAGCCTGCGTGACAAAGGTTTTCCCGACCCGCTCGCACACGGTTGCCGCGCAAGGCGGGATCGCTGCGTCGCTGTCCAACATGGGCCCCGACAACTGGCAGTGGCACATGTACGACACGGTGAAGGGCTCTGACTGGCTGGGCGACACGGACGCGATGGAATACCTCGCACGTGAAGCCCCCAAGGCGGTCTACGAGCTAGAGCACTACGGCGTGCCGTTTTCGCGCACCGAAGAGGGCAAGATCTACCAGCGCCCCTTTGGTGGTCACACCACCGAGTTCGGCGAAGGCCCGCCCGTGCAGCGCACCTGTGCCGCCGCGGACCGGACGGGCCACGCGATCCTGCACACGCTGTATGGTCAGTCGCTTAAAGAGAACGCTGAGTTCTACGTCGAATATTTCGCCATCGACCTTTTGATGGAAGACGGCGTCTGCAAGGGCGTCCTGTGCTGGAAGCTCGACGACGGCACCATGCACGTTTTCAACGCGAAGATGGTGGTGCTGGCGACCGGCGGCTATGGCCGTGCGTATTTCTCCGCGACCTCGGCGCACACCTGCACCGGCGATGGCGGCGGCATGGTGGCCCGCGCTGGCCTTGCGCTTCAGGATATGGAATTTGTGCAGTTCCACCCCACCGGCATCTACGGCTCCGGCTGTCTGATCACCGAGGGCGCGCGCGGCGAGGGCGGTTATCTGACCAACTCCGAAGGCGAGCGGTTCATGGAACGTTATGCTCCGACCTACAAGGATCTCGCGCCGCGTGACTACGTTTCGCGCTCCATGACCATGGAGATCCGCGAAGGACGTGGCGTCGGCAAGGAAGGGGATCACATCCACCTGAACCTGTCGCACCTGCCTGCCGAAGCACTGGCAGAGCGCCTGCCGGGGATTTCCGAGTCGGCCAAGATTTTCGCCGGTGTCGACGTGACCAAGGAGCCGATCCCGGTCCTGCCCACTGTGCACTACAACATGGGCGGCATTCCCACGAACTACTGGGGCGAAGTGCTGAACCCGACGGCTGAAAATCCGACCGGTATCGTGCCGGGTCTGATGGCCGTGGGCGAGGCGGGCTGTGCGTCTGTGCACGGTGCGAACCGTCTGGGCTCGAACTCGCTGATCGACCTCGTGGTCTTTGGCCGTGCCGCCGCGATCCGCGCCGGTAAGGTTGTTGACCGCGACGCCGCCATCCCCACGGCGCCGAAGGCTGAAATCGACAAGGCGTTCGATCGCTTTGATGGACTGCGCTATGCGAAAGGCGGCACCCCCACTGCGGAGCTGCGTCTGGAAATGCAGAAGACCATGCAGCGCGACGCTGCCGTCTTCCGCACCGCCAAGACGATGTCCGAAGGTGTCGAAGCCATGACCGCCATTGCGGGCAAGCTGAACGACCTGAAAGTCACGGATACGTCTCTGGTCTGGAACTCCGACCTCATGGAGACGCTGGAACTGACCAACCTGATGCCGAACGCGCTGGCGACGATCACAGGTGCCGAGGCGCGCAAGGAATCCCGTGGTGCGCATGCGCATGAGGATTTCACCTCCCGCGATGATGAAAACTGGCGTGTACACACTGTCGCGCGCGTGCACGGCAACGCGGTGGACCTGACCTATCGCCCGGTCATCACCGATCCGCTGACTACCGAAGGTGAAGGCGGCATCAGTCTGGAGACCATCGCACCCAAGGCGCGGACGTTCTGATGAGGCGAGCCATTTCGCTTTGCTTTCTTCTCGTAGTCGGCTTGCTGGTGGCAGCATGTACGAGCAAAGCCGACTATGCGACGTCTTGCGCGCTCCGGCTCGATCTGCCGGGATCGTATGAGTATTCCGGTAGTTCAGAGGCGCCGATCGTCACTCCTGGTGCCGGTGGGACCAAGGGTGGTGCCAGTGCTCTCAACGACTGTATCGAGCGCAAAGCCGCCGCCGACGGTATTGCGAATGGGTCTCGAAAGTCTGTCAATAAGACTGCCGCAGGCTATCAATCCAGTACCAGTACAGAGACGCGGGCAGATGGCGCAGTCGTCAAGACATACACTTATGGCACGCCCCCTTCTAAGAGCGGCAGCACACCCACAAAGGTACATGCGCGTCAAAGCGTGACGCCCGGCTGTCCGCCTCAAGCTGCAACCTTGTATAGGGGGACGCTCTATTGCGTGGATTGACTGCTCTTAGTCTGGCCGGGCTATTGCTCGCCGGGTGTTCGACGCAGGCTCAGGACCAGATCGCCCGCAGCGCGGCGCGTTCGACCGTCAACCGGGTGCTGCTTGAACGTCTGCCAGCGGGGATCCCGCTGCAGCCCAGTATTGATTGCGTGATAAACAACGCCTCCGCGCCGCAGATTTACGCTCTGGCTTCCGATACGCTCGGTGGCCCGACACAAAGTTCCGTCGAGATCGTCACGCAAGTGGTCTCGAAGCCCGAAACAACAACTTGTCTGGCGACCCAAGGGCTGCCGGCTCTGCTTCGATAAGGAGAGAGAAATGGTACAGTTTACCCTCCCCAAGAACTCCAAGATCCGGACTGGCAAGACTTGGCCAAAGCCGTCGGGCGCCAAGAACGTCCGTGCGTTCAAGATCTACCGCTGGAGCCCTGATGATGGGGAAAATCCGCGCGTCGACACCTATCATCTGGACATGGACGAATGTGGTCCCATGGTTCTGGATGCGCTGATCAAGATCAAGAACGAGATCGATCCCACCCTGACGTTCCGCCGCTCTTGCCGCGAAGGCATCTGTGGTTCCTGCGCGATGATGATCGACGGCATCAACACCTTGGCCTGTATCTACGGTCTGGACGAGATTGATGGCGACGTCACCATCTACCCGCTGCCTCACATGCCGGTGGTGAAGGATTTGATCCCGGACCTGACGCACTTCTACGCGCAACACGCTTCGATCATGCCGTGGTTGGAGACCAAGACCAACCGCCCTGCGAAAGAGTGGAAGCAGTCCATTGAGGATCGCAAAAAGCTCGACGGCCTGTATGAATGCGTGATGTGTGCGTCCTGCTCCACATCTTGCCCGTCCTACTGGTGGAACGGCGACAAATACCTTGGACCGGCAGCGCTGCTGCACGCCTACCGCTGGATCATCGACTCGCGTGATGAGGCGACGGGTGAGCGTTTGGACCAGCTCGAAGACCCATTCAAGCTGTACCGCTGCCACACCATCATGAACTGCACCAAAACCTGCCCGAAGGGTTTGAACCCCGCTGGCGCGATTGCAGAGATCAAGAAGTTGATGTTGGAGCGCGCAGCCTGAAACGGCTGCAATCGTTTTGATCATTGGCCCCGGGACGCGTTCGTTTCCCGGGGTTTTTCTTTGCGTCATAGGAACTCACGCGGTTTCCGCAGCGTTCCCTATGTCCTAAATGCATGTCGTTCTTGCGATATCGGCAGATGTGAAGCAGGCGGGCCGGGACTATTTCATGGGTCGGGGAGGGGATGAAAACGACATAAAGGTCATATCCAATGCAAGAGCAGACTAAATCCCCGGCTCAGCGCGCCCTCGACGCCCTGAATGAGGCTTTCGCCTACTACACACCAACACCGCGGCCGGCCAGCACTGCGCCGGTTTATGACGACATGCCCTTCGCGGCCTGATCCTGTCCCGCGGACAGGCCTGACCGGGCGGGTGATCCGCCCGGGCCTATGAGGCAAAGTGCTTTTGCATCCCGGTCAAACGCACTAGTTCAGTCATCATGTTGATCCCTGTCCTTCTGATCGTAGCCTTCGTGCTATTGCTGATCTACAACAAGCCGGAAACGCGCCTATGCCGTTGGCGGGAATATCGGATGTCTGAGGCGACCCGCTGGACATGTGTGCATTGCGGGGCCACCGTAGATTACCCAAAGGGCCAAAGCCCGACCCGTTGCCATCGTGAGGAGGCCGCACAATGACCCCGCCCGAAGATGCCGACATCCGCCGCGCCGTTCCGCCGGTGATTTGCTACCCGAACGACACGCTGCCGCAGGCAAATATGTCGCTTTATGCTGAGGCGCTAGAGGGCGCTGATGTGATCTCGCGCCACACTGCCGCACCGCGCGAGGCCTGCGCGTTTGAGGTCCCTGCCGGGCATTTCTTTCGCATCACCTGTGCCGAGACGCCGCAAGTCGGCGATCTGAACCTGTGGAATGCGCACGATCTGACCGAGCGGTTCTATTCTGGCAAGACCCGCGCGCTGCATGGCAGCCACGTCACCACCGGTGACCGGTTGTGGTCCGGCTTTCCCTATCTCAGGCCAATGGCGACGATCGTTGCCGACACGCTGGGCTGGTACGGACGCGACGCGTTTGGCGGGGCGGTGCACGATGTGATCGGAACGCGGTGCGACCCTTACACCCATCAGCTTTTGGCGGGGAACGATTACCACCACTGTTGTCATTCGAATTTGACGCGTGCCTTGGCCGATGCGCGGGACCTGCCCTTGGCGGAGGCGGAGAAACACGTGCATGACGTTTTGAATGTCTTCATGTGCACCGGATTTACGCAGGACACCGGGCAATATTTCATGAAGGCGAGTCCGGTTCGCAAGGACGATCATCTGACATTTTTCGCGGAAATTGATCTTCTCGGGGCGCTCAGTGCCTGTCCCGGAGGCGATTGCAGCGCGGAGCACAGCTCTGACACCGCCATATGCGGGCCGCTTCTGGTCGAGGTGATGGCCCCGGCGTCCGGTGCATTGGCCGGATGGAAATCGCCCGTGATCAATGGATATGACCGCAGCCACGGGCGATAGGCTCAGGCGAAGGCCGCCTCGAGCGCGATTTCTACCATGTCGCCAAAGGACCGTTCACGGTCTTCGGCGGGCAGGGCGTCCTGGGTGAGCAGGTGGTCGGAAACGGTCATGATCGCCAATGCGCGCACGCCATGTCGCGCCGCAACTGTGTACAATTCCGCAGCTTCCATTTCCACGCCGAGAATACCGTGCCGGATCATTTGCTCATTCAGATCCGGACGCTCGTCGTAAAACACATCCGCTGAATAGATTCCGCCCACATGAACTGCGCTGTCTTTTTTACGCGCGCTGGCGACGGCTGCTTCGAGCAAAGCATAATCCGCGCAAGGAGCGTAATTCAGTTCCTTGAAAATGCCACGCGAGGGGGTCGATAGAGTGGAAGCGGTCATTGCGATGACAACGTCGCGGATATTGATGCTGTGTTGCATGGCGCCGCAGGATCCGATGCGGATCAACGTGCGCGCGCCATAATCGCGGATCAACTCATTGGCATAAATGGAGAGGCTGGGCATGCCCATGCCGGACCCTTGAATGGTAACCCGGTTGCCTTTCCAGGTGCCCGTATACCCCAACATGCCGCGGACACGGTTTACGCATTTGGCATCGTCGAGAAAGGTCTGAGCGGCCCATTCCGCGCGCAAAGGATCGCCGGGCATCAGCACGGTTTCCGCGATTTCGCCGGGGGCGGCGCCAATGTGAATGGTCATTTTATCAGATCGCCATGTCGTCCAGGGACTTTCCTGCGTCCAAGGCTTCAATCAACCAATTGGGTTTGCGGCCACGGCCGGTCCATGTCTGAGTGGGGTCTTCGGGGTTGACGTATTTCGGTGCGCCTTTGGAAGCTTTAGTTCCGGATTGAAGGACCTCATCAAGCGAGAAGCCATATTCCTTTGCGGCCAATTCGGCGGCGCGCTTTGCTTCTGCCATGCGGCGTGCATCTACAGTTTTCAGAGCCTTTTGCGCGTCTGAAATCAGCTTTTGCAGTTCTTCGCGGGACATTGTTTCGAGGTTATCTGTCATGGTGCGTTCCTTTTCATGTGGTGCCAGAAGCCAGATACGCAAAACCATAGCATGAAGAAAGTTCGAAACTTATTGCGGAGCGAAGGAACACAGATAAATGATTTTCGAAGATCCGCCTACTTGCACAGTCTTCTGAAAGTCATTCGAAACTATTTAATTTGCCGTTTTGCCATGGTCTAAGCGTTTTCCAGCGTCCGAATTTCTTTATTGTGTGCTTTTGTATTGGTCAATTCAATTCTGAGGCTGCGAAAAGCGAAAGGGCCGAAGCGTCTGCTCCGGCCCGGTCATTTTGCGACAATTGGCAACCTGCGGCTGAAACGCTACGTCATTCTGCCGCGACCGATTTTGGATCAACCAAAGTCACGATGTCTTTCATGATTGTATTCAGTTCGAAATCTTTTGGCGTATAGACGCGGGCAACGCCCATTGCGGTCAGACGCGCGGCGTCTTCGTCGGGAATGATGCCGCCGACAATCACGGGAATATTGCCAAGTCCTGCGTCGCGCATCTTGTTCATCAGGTCTTCGACCAGTGGGATGTGCGAGCCTGACAGGATCGACAGGCCCACCACATGGGCGCCTTGTTGCGCAGCGGTGACGATCTGCTCCGGCGTCAGGCGAATGCCCTCGTAGTCAATTTCCATGCCGCAATCGCGGGCGCGGAAAGCGATCTGTTCGGCCCCGTTGGAGTGGCCGTCGAGGCCCGGTTTGCCGACCAGAAAACGCATGCGTTTGCCCAGCTTGTCAGAAACGGCATCGACGGCTGCGCGGAGGTCTTCGAGACCTTCGGTCTTGTTCGAGACTGCACGTGAGACGCCGGTGGGGCCGCGGAATTCGCCGTGCACGGCACGCATTTCCCCGGCCCATTCACCTGTGGTGACCCCCGCTTTCGCGCAGTCAATAGAGGCGGGGACCACGTTTTCACCGGCCTGCGCGGCTTTGCGCAGGGCAGTGAGGGCGGATTTGACGGCTTCTGCGTCGCGCTCGGAGCGCCACGCATCGAGCCGTGCTTTCTGATCTTCCTCCACAGCCGGGTCGACCGTCATGATGCCGCCGTCTTCGCCCATCAATGGCGAGGGTTCACCATGCTGCCATTTGTTCACGCCAACGACGATGGTTTCTTCGCGCTCGATCTTGTTGAGGCGTTCGGCGTTGGAATCCACGAGGCGCGCCTTCATGTATTCGATCGCCCCGATGGCGCCGCCCATGGAGTCGATGTTTGCCAGTTCGGCGCGCGCGCCTTCTTTCAGGGCTTCGACCTTGGCGTCCACGGCCGGGTTTCCGTCGAACAGGTCGCCGAATTCCAGCAAGTCGGTTTCGTAGGCGAGGATCTGCTGCATCCGCATGGACCACTGCTGATCCCAGGGGCGGGGCAGGCCGAGTGCTTCGTTCCAGGCGGGAAGCTGAACGGCGCGGGCACGCGCCTTTTTCGACAGGGTCACGGCCAGCATCTCGATCAGGATGCGGTAGACGTTGTTTTCCGGCTGCTGTTCGGTCAATCCGAGGGAGTTGACCTGAACGCCATAGCGGAAGCGGCGCATCTTGGGGTCGTCGATGCTATAGCGTTCGGCGAGGATCTCATCCCAGAGATCGACAAAGGCGCGCATCTTGCACATCTCCGTCACAAACCGAATGCCGGCGTTCACAAAAAAAGAGATCCGCCCGCAGACGGTGGCGAAATCCTCTTCAGGGATACGTGGCTTCAGCTCGTCCAGCACGGCGATGGCGGTGGCGAGCGCAAAGGCCAGCTCCTGCTCCGGTGTCGCGCCGGCCTCTTGCAGATGATAGGAACACACGTTCATCGGGTTCCATTTGGGCACGTTCTTATAACAGTACTCGGCCACGTCGCCGATCATCTTCAACGAGGGTTTTGGCGGGCAGATATACGTGCCACGCGACAGGTATTCCTTGATGAGATCGTTCTGAACGGTGCCTTGCAGATTGGACACGTCCGCGCCCTGTTCCTCGGCGACCGCGATATAGAGTGCAAGCAACCATGGCGCGGTTGCGTTGATCGTCATCGAGGTGTTCATCTGCTCCAGCGGGATATCCCGGAACAGCATCCGCATATCACCCAGATGGCAAACGGGCACACCGACTTTGCCCACTTCTCCGCGTGCGAGGATATGGTCGCTGTCATAGCCCGTCTGCGTCGGTAGATCGAAGGCCACGGACAAGCCGGTCTGACCTTTGGCAAGGTTGTTGCGATAAAGCTCGTTGGATTTTTCCGCGGTTGAGTGTCCCGCGTAGGTACGGATCAACCAGGGCCGGTCTTTTTGGGTCTCGGTCATCGGGGCCTCCTCAGGCTGGACTTGCGCGGGCGGGTCTGTGGTGACCGTTGGCGTGAATCAAGTTTGGGCAATCTTGTTGCGTTAATGACGGAATACGCGAAACATTATGTCCCTGTCAATTCGCCGCGATGCGGCGTTGCTATCGCAGCATGTCCGGACACCGGTGACCCGCGCAAGTGGTTTGAAGGTCTTATTCCGGTAGGCGCCTTTGACCCCTGAGCTTTGGCGCAAACAGGCATCAAAGCACTTCGAGTAGGGCATACACCATGTTTGTCTCAATTGGTCGATCTGGACCGGTCTCGCGCTGCATCGGGCGATGGCGGTGAGGCTGTTGGTGGTTGCAGAGTCGCCGCAACGGTGAAAATGGCGACCGCCCAGCGACGACAAGAACTGAACCTGTGCTGCAGCCGCACCGAAATTTCTGCGACTGCTCGGTTATAAAGTTTCAAAAATACCATGATTGATGTTGCAAAGTTGCGTGCACGTCCGTATTTCTCGGATCAGCGCTGCGATTCTGCACCTGCACAACGCGGCAGACGTTAACGACCTCAGACCCTCAGGAGGCCGACATGGCACTGGATCAGCAAACGGGCATCGCGCAGTACGAGGCGCCGGAGAAAGACCTCTACGAAATCGGCGAAATGCCTCCGATGGGCTATGTGCCAAAGAAAATGTATGCTTGGGCGATCCGCCGTGAGCGACATGGCGAGCCCAACACGTCTTTCCAGCAGGAAGTGGTCGATACATGGGAGATCGACTCCCATGAGGTTCTGGTGCTCGTGATGGCCGCCGGTGTGAACTATAACGGCGTATGGGCTGGCCTGGGTCAGCCGATTTCCCCCTTCGACGTACACGGTCAGGACTTCCACGTTGCAGGGTCTGACGCGTCCGGCATCGTTTGGAAAGTGGGCGACAAGGTGAAGACCTGGAAAGTGGGCGACGAAGTTGTCATTCACTGTAACCAGGACGACGGCGACGACGAGGAATGTAACGGCGGTGATCCGATGTTCTCGCCGTCCCAGCGGATCTGGGGCTACGAGACCGGCGACGGCTCCTTTGCGCAGTTCACCAAGGTGCAAGCCCAGCAGCTGATGCCGCGCCCCAAGCACCTGACCTGGGAAGAAAGCGCCTGCTACACGCTGACGCTGGCCACGGCCTATCGGATGCTGTTCGGTCACCACCCGCACGAGCTCAAGCCCGGCCAGAACGTGCTGGTCTGGGGGGCGTCCGGCGGCCTCGGCTCCTACGCGATCCAGCTGGCGAACACCGCCGGTGCCAATGCGATTGGGGTGATATCCGATGAATCCAAGCGCCAGTTCGTGTTGGATCAGGGGGCAAAGGGCGTCATCAACCGCAAGGATTTCAACTGCTGGGGTCAGCTGCCGACGGTCAACTCGCCCGAATACAACGACTGGCTGAAAGAGGCCCGCAAGTTTGGCAAGGCGATCTGGGAGATCACAGGCAAGGGCGTCAGCGTCGACATGGTGTTCGAACACCCGGGCGAGGCGACGTTCCCTGTGTCGACACTGGTGGTGAAGAAGGGCGGCATTGTCGTGATCTGCGCCGGCACCTCTGGCTTCAACTGCACCTTTGACGTGCGATACATGTGGATGCACCAGAAACGCTTGCAGGGGTCGCACTTCGCAAACCTGAAACAGGCCGGCTCTGCCAACCGTCTGATGTGCGAGCGGCGCCTTGATCCCTGCATGTCTCAAGTGTTCCCGTGGAACGAGATCCCGGATGCGCACATGATGATGCTGCGAAACGAGCACAAGCCGGGCAATATGTCCGTTCTGGTGCAGGCGCCCAAGACCGGCCTGCGCACGCTTGAGGATTGCCTGGAGGCACGCAAGTAAACTGCGACCCGGTGCCGTGGGGTCGCAAGACCCGCGCATCGGACCTCATGACACGCCCGCGAATCGCCCCGGCATTCGCGGGCGTGTTCTCGTTTTGGACCGCGCCAATGAGATTTCAAACACTTGCTGACGGTGCCCTCGCTATTTCTGGGGAGGGAAATTAAGTGAATATGAGCGCTGTTTTCCACATGCTAAAGTGAAGTTAATGGATCGTTAACTACTTGAGTATGAGGCTTGCCATGGGAAATGACTGGATCTTGGACGTACTGACTGACCTGAAGACCTTTGCGCGCGCCAACGGTATGCCTGCTCTGGCGGCACAGCTTGACGACGCGTCCTTCGTCGCACAGGCCGAACTGACGTCCGTTGCCAAGGAAAACGGTATTGGGGTTTTTGCGAAACGCGCCGCGTCTGGACACGCTGATCGAACGGTTGGAATCCGCTGACGGGCTGGATGATCTACAGGGTCTGATCGAGGAATTGCGCGACGAATACGGTGTCGACCACATCATCTATCATTGGGTGAACGGCGCGGGGGAGCAGTATGGCTGTGGCACGTATGATCTGGAATGGGTCAACCGCTATATCGAGAAAGGATATCTTCGGATCGATCCGGTGATCCAGGGCTGCTACCAGCGCTTTCACCCCGTGAATTGGAAGCGACTGGATTGGTCCAGCAAATCGGCCCGCGCATTTCTGGAAGACGCCATCGCCCACGGCATCGGCAACCAAGGCTATTCCATTCCGATCCGGGGACCGAACGGGCAATTTGCGCTTTTCACGCTCTCTCACAACGGCAACGACGCCGACTGGGAGCAATTCACCACGGAAAACCGCCGTGACTTGATCCTCATGGCGCATTATTTCAACTCCAGAGCGCTGGAGTTCGAACCGGGCCGCGCGCCCGATCCCGCTCAGCCACTGTCGCCCAGGGAAGTCGAGGCGATGACGCTGCTGGCCATTGGCTACAACAGGGCGCAGGCGGCGGACACCCTGTCGATCTCTGAGCATACTTTGCGGGTGTACGTTGAAAGTGCGCGCCACAAGCTGGGAGCGCTCAACACCACCCATGCCGTGGCCCGCGCGCTCAGCCGTGGGGTCATTGTCATTTGACGCATGTGCCAAGCAATCGAACACCTTGGGCGAGGGATGGTAAAGCAATCCTTACCCACACGTGCGTGGCTCGTGGAATCGTTTAACCACCAAACTTGCAGGGTTCTTTCATCAACGCATCACCGCGAAGGAAAGACCCATGATCCGCTATATCTACGGCAACGACCTGCACACCTTCCCCAAACTTGCCCGCACAATGTTTCTTGACCGGGCCGACCAATTCAAGACGCGCCTCGGTTGGGCGGTCACCGTCGACGACAAGGGGTTCGAGCGCGACGAATACGACACTGAAAACCCGCTTTATGTCATCTGGGAAAATGCCGACGGCAGCCATGGCGGGTCCATGCGGTTGCTGCCGACCATCGGGCGCACCATGGTGAACGATCACTTCATCCACCTGACGGATGGCGTGCGCATCGAAAGCCCACTGATCTGGGAGTGCACGCGCTTCTGTCTGTCCCGTTCGGCCACGCCGGGCGTTGCAGCGGCGCTGATGCTGGCCGGGGGCGAGGTCATGCAGGAATTCGGCGTCGAGCATTATGTTGGCGTCTTCGATGCGCGCATGGTCCGCATCTACAAGCGGATCGGGTCCTCCCCTGAGATTCTGGGCCAAGAGGGCGAGGGTCGGTCCATGATCGCCGTGGGCCTTTGGGAGTTCACTGCCGAAGCGCAGGCGAAAGTGTCCAAAGCGGCCGGGATTTCCCCTGAACTGTCCAAGCGCTGGTTTGAACGCTCCTTCGGAGATATCATCGACGAGGCCGGTCTGGTCGCCGCCTGATCCGACCCGCAACCTGAACAAAAGCGCGCGATGCCGCCGTCGCGCGCTTTTTCGCATCTGGTCGCCGCCGGGCCGTGCAGATAGGGTGCGCGCCATGTCGAGCACAGCAATCACCTTCTCCGAAGATCAGGCCGAAGCCCATGACCGCGTGACGGACATGCTGCGCAAGGCGGGGGTCGATCTGGACAGCGGCGTCTGCCTGCCTGCCAAGGACAGCGACGCCCGTGTCATGGCCCTGATGGGCAAAGCGGGCTCCGGCAAGACCTTGCTTTTGTCGGAACTGGTGAAGGCACTGGAGGGCGTCGGAATCGAGATCGTCTCCGGCGATTACGAAAGCCGCAAGGCATCCGACTCGCGCACACTGGCCGTGCTCGCCCCCACGAACAAGGCGGCCTCTGTCCTGCGGATGCGCGGCGTGCCAGCCACCACCATTCACCGCATCATCTACAAACCGGTTTACGATCCGGAATACGAGAAGGTCGCGGACTGGCTGACAGGCGAGGGCGACGCGCCAGAGCTGCAAGACCTCACCGAGGAGGCACTGGCCCGCGCGCTGGCCTCTTACGAGATCCACAAATCCATTCCCGCCGCTCTGGCTGCGGCCGGTCTGCGGGGGTCGGATTTCATCACCGGATGGAAACGTCGGGATGAACCGCTCGACATCGGTTTCGTCGATGAATCCTCCATGCTGGATGCAAAGCAATTCGAAGATCTGCAAGAGATCTTTCCCAACCTGATCCTGTTCGGCGATCCCGCGCAGCTTGCCCCGGTGGGCCAGTCGGGACAGATGGTGTTCGACGGCATCCCGGAAAAGCACAAGCTGGAGCTGAAGCGCGTGCACCGGCAGGAGGCGGACAACCCGATCCTCGATCTTGCCCATGCGCTCGCCGATCCGCAGATGGGCTTCGAAGATTTCGAGAACATGGTGGAAGACATCTCTCGCCGCGATGATCGTGTGGTTTACGCGCAGCGGGTGGAGGTCGATCTGATGGCGCGCTCGCCGGTTCTGGTCTGGCGCAACGCCACGCGCATTCGGTTGCTCAACGCATTTCGCAACGTCCATAACGCGCCGCTCGACAGCTTGCTGCCCGGGGAGCCGTTGATCTGCGACGGCCTTGAGCTGCCGTTGAAACACCGTAAAAAGCGGCTTGATCTGGAGGCGCGGGGCCTGATCAAGGGCGCGCAGGTGATATACCTCGGACCGGGTCGAAAGCCGGGATTTTCCAAGCTGCATGTTGTGGGCGCGGTGGAGCCGCAAGTGTCTGCCGCCTCCATCGTCAAGATCGAGAAGCCCGATGAGGAAGAACCCTTCATCCCCTTTGCCGCGCGCATGGGCGCGACATTCCTGCACGGCGCGGCTGTGACGATCCACAAGGCGCAAGGCTCGCAATGGGAAAACGTTCAGGTCTTTGCGCCGGACCTGTACACCGCTGCCCGCATGGGGCGGATCGAGGCGGGCCAACCTTTGTGGAAACGTCTGGCCTACGTTGCGATCACCCGCGCGCAATCGCGGCTTTATTGGGTGGTGCGCAACCGCCTGTCCAAGCCGACGGGCGAGCTGCGCATAGATGACCTTGGCGGCACGCCCGCGCCGCTGGCGTTGGAGATGGAAGGCACGCCGGATCTGTGACTGGCGCGCCGAGGAACTGCGCCGTCAGGACACTTTGATCAGTGTCTTGCCGGTGTTTCCGCCGCTGAGCATGGCGATAAAGGCTTGCGGGGCGTTTGCCAGTCCCTCGGTCACGTCTTCGAGGTAGGCAATGTCGCCTGCGGCCACTTTTGGCGCGAGTTTTTCGACGAAATCAGGGTAGTCATCCCAATGATCGAAGATGATGAACCCGTTCACGGACAGACGTTTGGTCAGAATGCTGCGCCAAGCCATCGGCAGTCGGTCCTCTGTCGAATTGACGCCTGAGTACCACGCGATTGTGCCGCAAATCGGGATGCGCCCATGGTCATTCATGAGCGGCATGACGGCCTCAAGCACCTTTCCACCGACATTTTCCCAGTAGATATCTACGCCATCTGGACACGCCTCCGCCAAAGCACTGCGCATGGCGCTTTCGTCCGCATGGGCGCGGTGATCCACCGCCGCATCGAACCCGAAATTTTCCACGGCAAGGCGGCATTTTTCGGCCCCGCCCGCGACGGCCACGGTGCGCAGACCGGCGGATTTGGCCAGTTGTCCAACCATTGCTCCTACGGGGCCGGTGGCTGCGGCGATGACCAGCGTCTCGCCGGCCTTGGGCCGCCCGTATTCGCGCAATCCCGTCCAGGCGGTGAAGCCCGGCATCCCCAGAACGCCAAGCGCCGTGGATGGCGGCGCAGCCTTGTCCCACTTGAACGCGCCATCGGCGGGCAGTACCGCGTGGCTCGCCCAGCCGGTGGCGCCAACCACGATGTCGCCCTCGGCAAACCCGTCGACCTGCGACGCGATCACGCGCCCCACGCCTTGGCCGGGCATGGTATCGCCGATCTCCGTCGCGGCGGCGTAGCTTTTAACCGCATTCATCCGCCCGCGCATGTAGGGGTCGAGCGACAGGGTCTGAACCTCCACCAACATTTCGCCATTGGAAACCTCGGGCAGGGGGCCTTTTTCCAGCCCGAAATCCTCTGGCACGGGCGTGCCTTCGGGGCGGCGCGCAAGGGTGATGCGGGTCATTTGATCGGTCATGGGACCTCCTCTACGTCACGTCCTCGTGGGACGGGCATGAAAACCGGTTGCGCAGGGCCGCGCATCTTGCGCAGTCTAGGTCAACGACTGACGACGGCAAGGGAGGGCCAGATGCAGGGCATGATGATGCAGATGCCGTTGAGGATCATCGAGATTCTTGACTATGCTGCCACCGCGCACCCGAAGGGAGAGATCGTTTCCCAGCGCACAGAAGGCGACATTCACCGGCAAACCTACAAGGACACCTATAAGCGCACCGCGCAACTGGCGCATGGGTTGGAAAGCCTCGGCGTTGGCATGGGCACCCGTGTCGCTACTTTGGCGTGGAACGGCTATCGCCACTTCGAGCTGTATTATGCCATCAGCGGCATGGGGGCGGTCTGTCACACGATCAACCCACGGCTGTCTGCCGAGCAGATGCTGTATATCATCGGCCATGCGCAGGATAAGGTGCTGTGTGTTGACCTGACCTTTGTTCCGATCATCGAAGCACTGGCCGAACACCTGCCGGAAGACCTGCAACTGGTTGTGATGACGGACCGGGCCCACATGCCTGACAGCGCGTTGGACCTGCTGTGCTACGAGGATCTTCTCGACGGTCAAGCGGACAGCTACGACTGGCCGCTGGTTGATGAAAATACCGCCGCCTCGCTGTGTTACACCTCGGGCACCACGGGCCATCCGAAGGGTGCGTTGTATTCCCATCGCTCCACCGTGTTGCACGCATTATTTATCTCCGTGACGCTGCCGAAATCGCTGAACGAAGGTGGCCGCATATTGCCGGTTGTTCCGATGTTTCATGTCAATTCCTGGGGGCTGCCTTATGCGGCACCGCTGGTGGGGGCGTCGCTCATCATGCCGGGGCCAAAGCTGGACGGGCCATCGCTGTACCAATTGATGGAGTCCGAACAGGTCACTGCATCCTGGGGTGTGCCGACGGTCTGGCTGGGCTTGCGCGCCGAGGTCGAGGCGCAGGGCAAACCACCGGAGGCGCTGTCGCAGCTGGTAATCGGCGGCTCTGCTGCCCCACGTGCGATGATCGACTTCTTCGAGCGTCAGGGGGTCGACGTATGCCACGCTTGGGGCATGACGGAAATGTCGCCTGTCGGGACGCATGCACAGGTGCCCGCCGGGATGGACCTGTCTTTTGACGAGCGTGTGTCGCTGAAGGCCACGCAAGGCCGGCGTGTCTTTGGCGTCGAGATGAAGATCAATGACGAAGACGGCAATGCGTTGCCACAGGACGGCAAGGCCATGGGCGAGCTTTTCGTGCGCGGCAACGCGATCATTTCGGGCTATTTCAACAACCCGGAGGCTTCGGAAAAGGCGTTCGATGCAGACGGGTGGTTCGGCACGGGCGACGTGGCCAGCATCTCGGCGGATGGCTTTCTGACCATCCAGGATCGCAGCAAGGACCTGATCAAATCTGGTGGCGAGTGGATCTCTTCGATCGACTTGGAAAACATCGCCATGGCGCACCCCAAGGTCGCCAATTGCGCCGTCATCGCCGTGTCGCACCCCAAATGGGAGGAGCGCCCGCTGCTGGTCGTGGTGCCCAAGGACGGCGGCCCGACGCTGGAGGAGGTGCACGCCCTGATGTTGGAGCATGTCGCCAAATGGCAGTTGCCCGATGCGATGGAATTCGTCGACGATCTGCCTCTGACAGCGACGGGAAAAGTGTCAAAACTGACCCTTCGCCAGCGCTTTGACGGCTACGAGTTGCCCGATGCTGGCTGATGAACTGCGGTCAATGGCCCCCGCAGAAAGCGAGTGGTTCAAGCTGGACACGGCGCGGGTCAAGGCGTTTGCCGATGCGACCGAGGATTGGCAGGACATCCATCTGGACGCGGAGTTTGCGTCCAGATCAGCGTTTGGTGGCACCATTTCACATGGGTTCCTGACACTGTCGATGCTCTCAGCCATGTCTTATCAGGTGATGAAGGGGTTAGCTGGAGTGGCCTCCTCGGTGAATTATGGCTTTGATCGCATTCGCTTTGTTTCGCCCGTACGCGTCGGCCGACGTGTAAGGGGGCGCTTCTCCATTGCCGGTGTCGATGAACCGGAGGAGGGGGAAGAGGGCGGTTGGCTTGACGTGCATTGGGACGTGGAGGTCGAAATCGAAGGCGAGACACGCCCGGCGCTTGTGGCGAACTGGATAACGCGGGTCTACGTGGCATAATCGTGATGGGCTGCGGCGCGCGGGTCGCGCCGCAGCCGACGCGGGGCTGTGGTGAGGGAGAGAGATATGGATTTAGGCATGACCACGCGGGTCAAACCGCTGGTGGAGGCGGTGCGCCGCATGATCAGCGACGAAATCGCACCTTTGGATGCGGAGTTCCACGACGAGGTGGGCCAGCATCCAGACGGACGTTTTCATCACACGGACCGCCAGTTGGAGATCCTTGATGGCCTGAAAGAGCGGGCAAAGGAACGCGGGTTGTGGAACTTCTGGCTGACGGATTCGGATCGTGGGCTGGGGCTGACGACGGTGGAATACGCCTACCTCGCCGAGGAGATGGGCAAGGTCGGCATCGCGGCGGAAGTGTTCAACTGCAATGCGCCCGACACCGGCAACATGGAAGTGCTGGAACGCTACGGCGCGGATTGGATGAAGGCCCGCTGGCTGGCACCTTTGCTGTCCGGCGACATCCGATCGGCCTACGTGATGACGGAGCCGGATCTGGCGTCCTCTGATGCTGCACAACTTGAGTTTTCTGCGGTGAGGGACGGCGACGACTACGTGCTCAACGGGGAGAAATGGTGGATCAGCGGGGCCGGGGATCCACGCTGTGGCCTGTATATACTTATGGCTTGCACCGATCCCGAGGCGCCAAAGCACGCCCGGCATACCATGTTTGTCATGGACCCGGATCTGCCTGGGATCGAGGTGTTGCGCCCGATGAAAGTATTCGGCGCTGATGACGCGCCGCATGGCCACATGCACCTCCGCTTTACCGATGTGCGGGTGCCTGCGGCCAACATCGTTTTGGGCGAGGGGCGGGGCTTCGAGGTGGCGCAGGGGCGGCTTGGACCGGGGCGTATCCATCACTGCATGCGGGCCATTGGTCAGGCGGAAAAGGCGCTGGAAATGATGTGCCGCCGGGGTCAAGCGCGTGAGGCCTTTGGCAAGAAGATCATCGAGTTGGGGGCGAATTACGACATCATCGCCAATGCCCGGATGGAGATCGAGATGGCGCGGTTGCTGTGCCTGAAGGCAGCGTGGATGATGGACACGGCTGGTGTGCGTGCCGCGCAGCCCTGGATTTCGAAGATCAAGGTCGTGGCCCCGCTGATGGCGGGGAAGGTCATCGACGATGCCATGCAGATGCATGGCGCGGCGGGGATTTCGCAGGACTTTGACCTTGCGCACATGTGGACCCACGTGCGGACATTGCGGTTTGCCGACGGGCCGGACGCCGTGCATCGCCGGCAAGTGGCGCGGGCTGAGCTGAAGAAGTACAGCAATGACTGAGGACGAGCTGGCCCGCGTGTCCGGGTGGATGCAGGCGCATGTGGCGGACTTCGAGGGGCCGCTCGTGGCGGAGAAATTCGCGGTGGGCCAGTCCAATCCGACCTATCTTTTGCGCGCGGCGTCAGGGACTTATGTGTTGCGGCGCAAACCGGCAGGGGTGCTTTTGAAGTCCGCGCACGCGGTGGATCGAGAGTTTCGGGTGCAAGCCGCGCTGGCGCAGACCGACGTGCCGGTGCCGAAGATGCTGGCGCTTTGCGAGGATGAGACGGTGCTTGGCGTGACGTTCTATGTCATGAGCCATGTGTCGGGCCGCAATCTGGTGGACCCTAGCCTGCCGGAGGAAGTGCCAGAAACACGCGCGGCATTGATGGCGGAAATGGCGCGGGTTCTGGCGGCGATCCATGACGTGGACCTGGAGGCCGTGGGGCTTGCGGACTTTGGTGCGCCCGGCGACTACTACGCGCGGCAGCTTGGCCGCTGGAGCAAGCAATACCGCGCCAGCGCCACCGAAGCGCAGCCGGGCATGGATCGTCTGATGAGTTGGCTGGACGAGAACCTGCCGCAGGAGGACGGGCCGCGCACATTGGTGCATGGCGATTACCGTATTGATAACATGCTGTTTTCCGAGAACGGGCCGGATTGCCTTGCGGTGTTGGATTGGGAGCTGTCGACCGTGGGGCATCCCTTTGCGGATCTGGCGGGCGTGATTATGCAGTGGCAGTTGCCGACAGGTGTCGACGGGCGCGGGCTGGCAGGATTGGACCGGGCGGCGCTGGGCCTGCCGTCTGACGAGGGCTTCATCGAAATGTATTGCGAGAACAGAGGAATAGAGCGGCCGGACAATTTCGGGTTTTATGTGGCCTTTGCGTTCTTTCGCATGGCGGCGATCTTGCAGGGGGTGAAAAAGCGGGCGCTTGACGGCAACGCGGCGAACCCTGACAAGGCGATGAAGCTGGGTGCCTATGTGCCCAAATTCGCGGAACTTGGATGGGAGGCACGCAAGCAATATGGATGAGCGTTTCAAGGAAGAACCCTATCCTTTTCAGGCACATGTGGGCATGACTGTCGCCGATTGGGGCCACGATATGTGCCGCATCGCGCTGCCCATCGAGCACCATTTGATGAACCGTCACATGAACGTGCACGGCGGGGTCTATGCCTCGCTCCTGGACACTTGCATGGGCTACGCCGGATGCTGGACCGGCGATCCGGACCGGGTGCAGCTGTGCCTGACCCTGTCGCTGAATGTGCAGTTTATTTCCCGACCCAGAGGCGTGCTTTTGACCGGCGTGGGCACGCGCACCGGCGGCGGGCGGGCGACATTTTTCGCCGAGGGCGAGGTTCATGACGAGACCGGCGAACTGGTGGCCAAGGGCACGGGCGTCTTCAAGTATCGCAAGCCCTCCTGAGGCCGGTTAACGCGCCGCGCGGTGTGATGAACACTGCGACCGCACACAACATATCGACCCGTCTGGCCGCAATTCTTAACGGCGTTAACCAGAACGACCGGCTGTTCATGAATTGTTAGAGGACGAACCGACCGGTTCGCGCCGGAAAACCGGTCGGATGTTAAGCTTTGCGGGGCAGGGGCGTCCGACGTGGCGAAAAGCTGGTTAACGGGCGATTTTGTCGCAACCGCGTACCAGATCGCCGAGCGCAAAGGCAGGAACGGCGGCGCGGCATACCGATGGCATCAAGAAGGGGGAAGCGTCGTGGAAACTTACCTGAATTCACTCCGCCCGGTGCAGTTGCGTTTGGTGGCCGCCGTCGCCTTGCATGGAAAGCTGGGCCTTGCGGCCAGCGCCTGTAACATGACGACGCCTGCGGCCTCTCGCATGTTGGCCGAATTGGAAACGCAGATCGGGACGGAGCTGTTTGAACGACGGCCCAAGGGCATGTTGCCGACCCCTGCGGGCATTGTGCTGTCCAGACACGCGCGCAAACTGGTGCATGACATCGACCAGATGGCGCAGGATTTCATGTCTCATCAAGGCGGCACGGCGGGCACCGTGCGGGTCGGGGCGGTCACTGGCGCCGCGCTCGCTGCGGTGATCCCCGCGATCCTTGCGCTGAAGCGCGATACCCCGTTGGTGGATGTGCAGATGGACGTCGCGACGTCCTCTCAGTTGATGCGCGGGCTGGAACGGCAGGCCTATGATTTCACGCTCAGCCGGGTCGGCCCGTATGACTATTCGCGGGACTTTGACATTCACCCGGCCAACAACGAATCCGTATTTTTGATGGTGCGGCAAGGGCATCCGGTGGCTGAGCGCAACGGGGTGGCCCTGCGGGACCTGCGCAACCACATGTGGACCATGCAGGACAAGGGCGCACCGATCCGGCACGCGCTGGAAATCGCCTTTCATGAGGAAGGCACCGACCTGCCGGGAAACATCATCGAGACCGCCTCGGTCGTGGCGATCATGTCGCTGCTGCGCGATTCGGACGTGATTGCCGTGGTGACACAAGAGGTCGCGGACCTGCTGCTGTCCCCGCCCTACAGCGCCGATCTGGTCTTGTTGAAAACGACGCAACCGATCTCGATCGAGCCGTATCACATCCTCTGCCCCACCGACCGGCTGATGTCGCCGGCGGCGGAACGCCTGCTGTCCTTGGTCAAACAGCAGATGCGGGGCGAGGTGTTACCAATGCTGTCAAGGCGAGACGCCAAGAAGTAAATTGTTTGTTAACGCGACTCCCGCCTAAGGTGCTGTTACTTCAGGACTGATACCTTGGGAGGGGACATGAAGGTTCGTGCCACGATCCACCGGGATTTCGCGCTCGCGCAGATCGACAACCGACTTTACTCTGCGTTCATCGAACATATGGGCCGCGCGATTTACACCGGGATCTACGAGCCCGATCACCCTACCGCCAATGCCCACGGGTTTCGCCAGGATGTGCTTGACCTGGTGAAGGCGCTCGACATTCCGGCGATCCGTTATCCTGGTGGCAACTTCGTCTCTGCCTACAAATGGGAGGACGGCATCGGCCCGCAGGCGGATCGGCCCGTGCGGCTGGATCTTGCGTGGCGCTCGAAGGAGACCAATCAGGTCGGGATCAACGAATTCGCCCGCTGGGCCGATGAGGCGGGCATCGAGATGATGCTGGCGGTCAATCTCGGCACCCGCGGCATCGAAGACGCCCGCAACTTTGTCGAATACTGCAACCATCCTTCCGGCACCGCGTGGAGCGATTTGCGCCGCAGCCATGGCGTCGCGGACCCTTACGGTGTCAAGATGTGGTGCCTCGGCAACGAGATGGACGGCCCCTGGCAGATCGGCCACATGGAGGCCAAGGAATACGGTCGCCTCGCAGATGAGACGTCCAAGGCGGTGAAAGCCTTTGGCGGTGGCATCGAAACCGTGGTTTGCGGCTCGTCAAACGATGAAATGCCGACCTACCCCGATTGGGAACGGCAGGTGCTGGAGGAATGCTACGAGAACGTCGACTATATCTCGCTGCACAAATATTTCGGCAATTCCAGCCGCAACTCCCTGAATTACTTTGCCAAGATTGAGGAGACTGGGCGCTACATCCAGTCCATCGGCGGCGTCATCGACTACGTGAAGGCCAAGAAACGCGCCAAGAACGACGTTTTCATCTGCTTTGATGAATGGAACGTCTGGTATCACAACCGCGAAGAAGATTCGAAGAACTGGCATAGCTGGGACTGGCCGGAGGCGCCCGCGTTGCTCGAAGAGGATTACAACCTCGAAGATGCGCTGTTTGTCGGTGGCTTGCTGAACGAATTCATCCGCCGCTCTGACCGGGTCAAGATCGCCTGCATCGCGCAGTTGGTGAATGTGATCGCCCCGATCCGCACGCAAGCCGGCGGCCCGGCCTGGGCCACGTCGATCTACTATCCCTACCAGTTCGCCAGCCTGTACGGGCGCGGCACGGCGCTGAACGTGGCTGTTGACGGGCCGCGCTACGATGCAGAGGTGGCGCAGGATGTGAACTACCTCGACGTGGCGGCGGTGCTGGCACCGGGTGGCAAGGAGATCACCGTCTTTGCCATCAACCGTCATCTGGACACCGAGATGGACCTGAACATGGCGCTGCATGGTTTCACCAATGTGACCCTGATCGACCATCAGGTGATGGGCGGTGACGCATCGCAGGCGCGGGTCGCCAACACCTGTGCGCAACCCGATCTGGTGAAACCGCGCAAAGGCGACAAGCTGTCGGTGGAGGACGGCGGTCTGACGGGTCAACTGCCCGCCTTTTCCTACAGTGTCATTCGGCTGTCAGTCGGGTGAAACAGCGTGAGGAGGCAGGGAGCGCAGATTTGACAGGGGGGAGCGAGATGAACAGCACCGGCGTTCAATTGAGATCGGTGGAGAAGAATTTTGGCGCAGTGAAGGTCATCAAGGGCGTCGACATGGAGGTGCAGCGCGGCAAGTTCGCGGTGTTCGTCGGCCCCTCCGGCTGTGGCAAGTCCACGCTGCTGCGGATGATTGCCGGGCTGGAGGAGACCTCCGGCGGCAGCATCCACATCGGCGACCGCGACGTGACAGACGCGGACCCGGCCGATCGCGGCGTGGCGATGGTGTTCCAGTCCTACGCGCTTTACCCGCACCTGACGGTGTTCGAGAACATGGCCTTCAGCCTGCGGCTTGCGAAACGCCCCAAGGCCGAGGTGAAGCAGAAGGTGCAGGAGGCCGCGGCCATCCTGCAACTGACCGACCACCTGGACAAGAAACCCTCGCATCTGTCGGGCGGGCAACGACAGCGGGTTGCCATCGGGCGCGCCATTGTGCGCGCGCCAGAGGTGTTTTTGTTCGACGAGCCGCTGTCCAACCTGGACGCAGAACTGCGTGTGCAGATGCGTCTGGAGCTGGCGCGGCTGCACCAGAAACTTGGCGCGACGATGATCTACGTCACGCATGATCAGGTGGAGGCCATGACACTGGCCGACACGATCTTTGTGCTTCAGGGGGGCCATGTGCAGCAATCGGGCGCGCCGCTCGATCTGTATGACGATCCGTCCAACCGTTTCGTGGCGGGCTTTATCGGGTCGCCGTCGATGAACTTTGTCGAGGCCACGGTGGAGGCCGTCACCCCGACCGGCATCACCGCGCAGTTGACCGGCCAGCCTGATGCGCGCTTTGATATCGCTCTGACCATGCCCCCCGCGACAGGCACAGCGATCACGCTGGGAATGCGCCCGGAGCATCTGACCATCACGGACGGGGCGGGGCTGCGGGTCACCGTGGATGTGGCCGAGGAGCTTGGCGGCGTTTCCTACCAGCACGGCACGCTGGCCAGTGGCGAGCCGATGATCTTTCAGCAGACCGGCGCACGCCACGGGATGCACGGCACGGTGCAGACCGTTCTGCCAGACGCCCAACGGATATTTGTCTTCGATGCGGAGGGAGACCGCATTCGATAGGCACCGCGCGGCACGACACATAACAAGGAGGAGGACTTATAATGAAACTGTTCACGAAACTGGCGACAGCCACGGCGCTGACCATGGGGCTTTCGACCTCGGCCATGGCGCAGGTCGAGCTTGAATGGTGGGATTTTCTCGCCGGCGGCGACGGTGTCCGGATGAAGGCGCTGATCGACGAGTTCAACGCCGAACACCCCGACATCCAGATCAGCGGCACCACGCTGGAATGGGGGCTGCCTTTCTATACCAAGGTGCGCACGGCCACCGCTGTGGGCCAGGGCCCCGATATCATGACCTACCATTTGTCGCGCCTGCCGCTGGCGCTCGAAGAGGATGTGCTGACCCCGATCACCGATGCCGAGATGGACGCCGCTGGCCTGTCCAAGAGCGACTTTTTCGAGGCCTCGATCACTGCTGCGTCGACCGACGACGGGCAGCTTATGGCGGTGCCCTTCGACATCCACGCGGTGGTCGCATATTACAACAAGACCGCGTTGGAGGGCACCGAGTGGCTGGGCGAGGACGGCAACCTGACGGGCATCGATTCGATCGAGGACATGACCGCGCTGCTGCAATGGGCCAAGGCGGAGGGCTTCTCTGATCCCTTGAGCTTCCAGTCCGAAGGTGGCGGCGGCACGTGGCGGATGTTCTACACGTTGCTGCGCCAGCAAGGCGGCGAAATGATCACCGATGGCGAAGTGCTGGCCGGGGAGAACATGGACAAGGCGGTCAAATCCATTCAGATCCTGGCTGACTGGCGCGCCGAGGGGTTGATCCCCGAACAGGCCGCCTACGAGGCCTCCGTTGCGCTGTTCTCTGGCCAGAAAGCCGTGATGCATATCAATGGTGTCTGGGAAGTGCCGACCTTCAAGGACTCCGCCGCCGATGGGTCGCTGGGCTTTGACTGGTTCGCCAACGAGGTGCCGCAAATGCTGGACCAGCCCGCCACCTGGGCGGATTCCCATGCCTTTGCCATTCCGAACAATCCCAACATGACCGAGGAAGAGCGCGAAGCCGCCCTGACCGTGATCGGCTGGATGCAGCAACATTCGCTGGCATGGGCCGACGCGGGCCATATCCCGGCCTACAAACCCACGGTCGACAGCGACGAATATGCCGCGCTGGAACCCAACGCGACCTACGCGTCACTGGCGGAGAACGCGGCCTTTGATCCGCGGTCGAAAATCGCTGGCGTCGCCTCGCCCGTTTATGACGCGGTGGACAACCTGATCGCCCCGGCGATTCACGGGTTCCTCAGCGCCGAAGACGCGGCCGCCCAGATGAAAGATCAGCTTCAGGGTCTGATGAACTGAGCCACGCCACAGGATCGGGGGCGCGTTGCCCCCGGTCCACCCTTTGGACAGACCGGAGAGGGAGGCCGAGATGTCGCACTCCAATCGACGCAACCGCGAACTGCGGGCCGCTGCGCTGCTTGTGGCACCCTTTGTCTTCGTCTTCGCGGTCTTCTTTTTATACCCGACGTACAAGGTCGTGGCGCTCAGCTTTACCGATGCGCCGCTGATCGGCGAGGGCACCTGGATCGGCCTGGATAACTACGCCAAGCTGCTGGGGGATCGGCTGTTTTATACCTCGCTGTGGAACAACTTCTACTTCGTGCTGCTGACCGTCATTCCCACCACCGTCATTGCTTTGATGATCGCGCTGTCCGTGAGCAAGCTCAAAGGTCGGATGCAGGCGCTGGTGCTGACGCTTTTCTTTTTGCCCTACGTGCTGCCCGTTTCGGTCGTCACGATGATCTGGGCGTGGATGCTGGATTTCCAGTTCGGCATACTGCAACCGCTGATCGCCGCAGTGACCGGCAAGGCGGTGCCCGTGTTCAAGAACCCGCATTGGGTGATGCCGATGATCGCCGTCGTGACGGTGTGGTGGACCAATGGCTTCAACGTGCTGCTGCTGATCGCAGGGCTGCGCAACATTCCCGAAGATCTGTACGAGGCCGCCGCGCTGGACGGCGCAACCCCGTGGCAGCGGTTCTGGCGGGTGACGTGGCCGCTGCTCTGGCCCATCATCTCCCTGGTGCTGACGCTGCAACTGATCTTGCAACTCAAGCTGTTCGATCAGGTCTATCTGTTGTCGAATGGCGGCCCGTTCAACCAGTCTTATGTGGTGTTGATGCAGATGTACCGCGAGGCGTTTCAGCTGAACCACGGTGGCTATGCCTCTGCAATCGCTATGGTTCTGTTCCTCGTGATCGTCATTGTCTCGGTCCTGCAATTCCAACTTCTGCGTATCGGAGGGCGCAAATGACCGCCAAACGTGCCCGCAATTTCGCCTTTTCCGGCATCGTCCTGATCGCCGCGTGCATCTGGATCTTTCCGCTTTACTGGGCGCTGACCACGTCGTTGCGCAGCGAGAACAGGATCGTCTCCGACGGTGCCGGGTGGCTGATCGACGAGCTGAACTTCTCCGCCTACGCGCAGGTGTTGTCGAATTCCAAACTTCCCGTCTGGTACCTCAACTCCGTCGGCACCTCGCTCATCATCACGGTGATCGTTCTGGTCACCGGCATGATGTGCGCCTATGCGCTGTCACAGCTCAGATTCCCCGGTCGTCAGACATTGTATCTGTTGGTGGTTGCCAGCTTCATGGTGCCGGTGCCCGCGCTTTATGTGGCGCAGTTCGTGCTGATGAATGACCTTGGACTGGTTAACACGTGGTGGGGCATCATCCTGCCGCAGTTGATCGTGCCGGTGGTGGTGATCGTCTACAAACAGTTCTTCGACGCCATCCCGAGGGAAATGCGCGAGGCCGTTTTGCTGGACGGTGGCGGTGAGTTCACGTTGCTGTTCAAACTGTATGTGCCGCTGAACTGGGGTATTACGGCGGCGCTTGGGATCATCACCTTTATCTCGGCGTGGAACAACTTCTTCTGGCCGTTTCTGGTCTCTACGAGCGAGGGCATGATGACCATTCCCGTCGGCATCACGCAGGTCAATGACAGCTTTGGCGTGGCCTATGCGCGGATGATGGCGCTGGCCCTTCTGGCGGCAGCCCCCGTGATCATCGGCTACCTGATTTTCCAAAAGCGCGTGACCGAAGCGGTGATGATTTCCGCAGGCGTAAAAGGGTAGGGGTCACAGACGGCGCAACACCTCATCGCGCAGGCGTTGTGCCATCGGTGAAAGCGCATGGTGCCGCGATTGCAGCACCAGAAAGGGCGAGACCACGATGCTTTCGGTGGTGGTGATGACATCCAGATCCATGCCGGTCCGAGCCAGCATCTGCGCCACCTCCCGGGTCAGCGGCGCAATGGCGTTCGACCCGGTGATCAGGCTGAGCGCCACCAGGAGAGACGAGCTGTTCGTGACCTTGTCTGGTGTGTGCAGGTGACTGGAAAGAAAGGCATTTTCCAGTGCGTTCCGGATCGGGGAACCCGCCTCCTGGATGACGAAATCATAGGGCTGCGTTTCTGCCAGCGACACCGTTTTACCCGCCAAAGGATGCGACGCGCGCACCAGAAAAGAGATCACCTCCGTTCTGCCGGGATGCGCTTCGAAGGACCTCACCTGATTGTCGCCCACCAGCCGCGCCAGAACGAAGTCGAATCTCCCTTCATCCAGCCCTCGGATCAGAGTGACGGAAGGGGCGACTTCTATCGTGGGTTGAATATCGGGCACCTCCGCCCGTATCGCCGTCAGCGCGGGGACGAGCGCCGAGACCGCAGGGCCGGTCACCGTGCCCACCCGAACAACGCCGGCCTTGCCGCCGTGCAGCTTGCCCACTTCTGCGGCGAGGGCGTCGATTTCCGTCAGGATCACCCGCGCGTGGCGCACAAAGGCGGCGCCGATCTCGGTGGAGACCATGCCGCGCGGCAGCCGTTCGAACAGGGGCGCGCCCACATGTGTTTCGATCTCCGCCAACATGCGCGAGGCGGCAGGCTGCGACATGCCCACCGCTTCTGCGGCGAGTTGCAGCTTTCCCACGTCGTGAATGGCGCGGATCAGTTTCAGTTGCGGCGGTCTCAACCGCTGGATCAGGGGAGCACTCATGATGAAGACATACCAATTTTGTTAATCAGGTGGGCGGAAATAGCATTGGCTTGATATATAAAAGTGAAATAGCCAGTGGGGGCAAGGCGGAGTCGGAGGAGAAGACGCCGCCGCATGAGGAGGAAATTATGACCCTGAAGTCCATTCTGGTCAGCACCGCGCTGGCCACCACACTTGCGACCGGCGCATTTGCAGACGGCCTTGTCGGGATCGCGATGCCGACGAAATCCTCGGCGCGCTGGATCTCGGACGGCGAATCCATGGTGAAGCAGTTCGAAGAAGCGGGTTACGACACCATCCTGCAATACGCCGAAGACGACATTCCCAACCAGCTGGCGCAGATCGAAAACATGATCACCAATGGCGTCGATGCGCTGGTGATCGCGGCCATCGACGGCACGACCCTGTCCAACGCGCTGGAAAACGCCAGCTATGCGGGCATTGATGTTGTCGCCTACGATCGTCTGATCCGCGACAGCGAACACGTCAGCTACTACGCCACCTTCGACAACTTCCAGGTTGGCGTGCAACAGGCCGAAACACTGGTGTCGGGGCTCGAGGAACGCTTCCCCGATGCGGACGTCTGGAACGTCGAGCTGTTCGGCGGTTCGCCCGACGACAACAACGC
This sequence comes from Sagittula sp. NFXS13, assembly GCF_040148795.1. Classification (NCBI taxonomy): domain Bacteria; kingdom Pseudomonadati; phylum Pseudomonadota; class Alphaproteobacteria; order Rhodobacterales; family Roseobacteraceae; genus Sagittula; species Sagittula sp. NFXS13. The sequence goes on along the minus strand of NZ_JAGEMH010000007.1, from coordinate 95,904 downwards.
CTACTTCTTCTACGATGGCGCCATGTCGATTCTGCAGCCGCTGATCGACGAAGGCAAGGTCAACGTCGTGTCCGGCCAGATGGGCATGGACACCGTGGGCACGCTGCGCTGGGATGGTGCGGTTGCTCAGGCGCGCATGGATAACCTGCTGTCGGCGCATTACACCGATGAAAAGGTGCACGGCGTGCTGTCTCCCTACGACGGTCTGTCGATCGGCATCCTGTCGTCGCTCAAGGGTGTCGGCTACGGCTCCGGCGACATGCCGATGCCCATTGTCACGGGTCAGGACGCCGAGGTTCCTTCGGTGAAATCCATCCTCGCGGGCGAGCAGTATTCCACCATCTTCAAGGACACCCGCGAACTGGCGCGCGTGACCGTGGGCATGGTCGAGGCGCTGCTCGAAGATTCCGAGCCGGAAATCAACGACACCGAAACCTACAACAACGGTGTGAAAATCGTGCCCGCCTACCTGTTGGAGCCGCTCAAGGTGACGGCTGACAACTGGGAAGAACGTCTGATCGACACCGGTTACTATACCGAAGACCAGATCAAGTAAGACCGGGGACGGAACTCCTCCCTGTCTCTGGTCCGTCTGGTCGCTGCGCCTCTATGGCAGCGACCAGACAATCCCATGATTTCACTCCTATTCCACGAGGTCGCCACCATGCAGGACACGCTGCTGGAAATGCGCTCCATTACCAAGACGTTTCCCGGCGTCAAGGCGCTGGACGACGTCTCTCTCAAGGTCCGGACCGGCGAGATCCACGCGATCTGCGGCGAGAACGGTGCAGGCAAGTCGACCTTGATGAAGGTCCTGTCCGGCGTCTACCCGGCAGGCAGTTATGACGGCGAAATTCACTACGATGGCCAGTTGGCGCAGTTCCGCAATATCTCGGACAGTGAAGCCAAGGGCATCATCATCATCCACCAGGAATTGGCTTTGGTGCCGCTGCTGTCGATTGCCGAGAACCTGTTTCTGGGCAACGAGAATGCAAAGGGCGGCGTCATCGACTGGCGTGAGACCAACCAGCGGACCGAAGGCCTGCTGCGCAAGGTTGGCCTGCGAGACGCGCCCACCACGCTGGTGGACAAGCTCGGCGTTGGCAAACAGCAGCTTGTGGAAATCGCCAAGGCGCTGGCCAAGGACGTGCGTCTGCTGATCCTTGATGAGCCCACAGCCGCCCTGTCGGAATCCGACAGTCAGGCGCTGCTGGATCTGATGCTGGAGCTGAAGGCGCAAGGCATGACCCAGATCATCATCAGCCACAAACTGAACGAAGTTCGCCGCGTCGCCGACACCGTGACCGTGATCCGCGATGGTCAATCGGTCAGCAGTTTCGACGCGGCCGAGGGCATCACCGAAGACCGCATCGTGCGTGACATGGTGGGCCGGTCGATGGAAAACCGCTATCCGTCGCGCAACGTGACCAGGGGCGAGATGCTGATGCGCGTCGCCGACTGGTCCGTCTACCACCCCGAGCACGATGACCGTCAGGTGATCCGCAACGTCGGTTTTGACGTGCGCGCCGGAGAGGTCGTGGGCATCGCCGGGCTGATGGGCTCGGGCCGGACCGAACTGGCCATGTCGATCTTTGGCCGATCCTGGGGGCAGAATATCTCCGGCACAGTCGAGATGCACGGAGCGCCTGTTGATGTATCGGACGTGCCGCGCGCCATCAACGCGGGGCTGGCCTACGTGACCGAGGATCGCAAGGGCCTTGGCCTGATACTGGACGACACGATCACCCGCAACATCACCCTGTCCAACCTGCCGGAGGTCGCGACGGGCGCCGTGCTCAGCCAGCACCGCGAAACCCAGGTGGCCGAGAAATACCGCCAGGATCTGGGCATCCGCACGCCGGGTGTCTTTCAGAAGGTGGTGAACCTGTCGGGCGGCAACCAGCAAAAGGTCGTGCTGTCCAAGTGGCTGTTTGCCGGGCCAGAGGTGCTGATCCTCGATGAGCCGACCCGCGGCATCGACGTGGGCGCGAAATATGAAATCTACGGCCTGATCAACGATTTGGCCGCCGCCGGAAAAGGCGTGGTCATGATCTCCTCGGAGATGCCCGAACTGCTGGGCATGTGTGACCGCATCTACGTGATGAACGAAGGGGCCTTCGTGGGGGAAATGCCCGCCGCCGAGGCCAGCCAGGAGCGCATCATGTCGCTCATCGTCAACGAATAAGAAGAGGGACCGCGCCAATGTCTGCGTCTGACACCACCACCACGACCAAAGGCGTCGGCAGCTACCTGAAAGCGCACCTGCGCGAATACGGTTTGCTGTTCGCCCTCATCGCCATCATGGCGTTTTTCCAGATCGTCACCGGCGGCACGCTGCTGAAACCGATCAACCTGACCAACCTTTTGCTGCAGAACAGCTACATCGTCATCATGGCGCTGGGGATGCTGATCGTCATCGTGGCGGGCCATATCGACCTTTCGGTCGGCTCTGTCATGGGGTTCATCGGCGCCCTGGCTGCCGTCATGGTGGTGAACTGGGACGTCTCCATCGGGATGACCATGCTGACCTGTATCGTGGTCGGCGGCATCATTGGCGGGGCGCAGGGCTACTGGGTCGCCTATTGGAACATCCCCTCGTTCATCGTGACGCTGGCGGGGATGCTGGTGTTCCGGGGCCTGTCGCTCTGGCTGCTCGAAGGGCAATCCGTGGGCCCGTTTCCGCGTGAGTTCCAGGTCATCGCCACCGGCTTTGTCCCCGACATCCTGCCGGGCAGCGACGCCTTCAAGGGGCTGTTTGGCACCCGCAACTTCAACGTGCTGGCCTTTGCCTGCGGCATCATTGCAGCCGCCTGGGTGGTCTGGTCCGGCCTGCGACAGCGTGCCCAGAACAAGGCCTACGGGATCGAGGATGAGCCCAGCAGCTTCTTCTATGGCCGCACCGCGATCATTGCCCTGGCGCTGGTGTTCATCCTCTACAAGCTTGCCACGTTCCGTGGTCTGCCCAACGTGCTTCTGACCATGGGCGTATTGACCATCGTCTACGCCTTCATCACCGAACGCACGATCCTTGGCCGCCGCATCTATGCGCTTGGCGGCAATGAAAAGGCGGCCAAGCTGTCGGGTATCAAGACCGAGCGCCTGACGTTCCTCGCCTTCGTGAACATGGGCATCCTTGCTGCCATCGCCGGTCTGGTCTTTGCTGCCCGCCTGAACACCGCGACGCCGAAGGCGGGGTTTGCGCTGGAGCTGGACGTGATCGCAGCCGTGTTCATCGGCGGTGCGTCGATGTCCGGCGGCGTGGGCAAGATCGTCGGCGCCGTGGTCGGGGCCTTCCTGATGGGTGTTCTCAACAACGGCATGTCCATCATGGGCATCGGCATCGACTACCAACAGATGATCAAGGGGCTTGTGCTGCTCGCCGCTGTCATCTTCGACGTCTACAACAAGAAGAAGGGCTGACCCAATGGCATTCACACCCGCCCCCTGGCCCCGCAAGCTGCGCTCTGCCGAATGGTATTCGGGCAGCACCAAGGACGTCATCTACCACCGTGGCTGGATGAAGAACCAGGGCTACCCCGACGACCTGTTCGACGGACGCCCGATCATCGGCATCCTGAACACATGGTCCGACATGACGCCCTGCAACGGCCACCTGCGCGAGCTGGCTGAAAAGGTAAAGGCCGGCATCTGGGAGGCCGGTGGCTTCCCGATGGAGGTGCCTGTCTTCTCTGCGTCTGAAAACACGTTCCGCCCCACGGCGATGATGTTCCGCAACCTCGCCGCCATGTCGATCGAGGAGCAGATCCGCGGACAACCTATGGACGGCTGCGTCCTGATGGTCGGCTGTGACAAGACCACGCCAAGCCTTTTGATGGCGGCTGCGTCTTGCGATCTGCCCTCCATCGTCGTGACCGGCGGGCCGATGCTGAACGGCTGGTTTCAGGGCGAACGGGTCGGCGCGGGCACGCACCTGTGGCGCTTTTCCGAGGCGGTCAAGGCAGGCGAGATGACGCAGGACGAATTCCTGTCCGCCGAAAGCGCCGTCACCCGGTCGTCGGGCACCTGCAACACCATGGGCACCGCCTCCTCGATGGCCGCCATGGCAGAGGCTTTGGGCATGGCGCTGTCCGGCAACGCGGCTATCCCGGCGGTCGATTCACGGCGCAGCGTGATGGCGCAGCTGTCGGGGCGCCGCATCGTGCAGATGGTCAAGGACGACCTGAAGCCCTCCGACGTGTTGACCCGCGAGGCGTTCGAGAACGCCATTCGCTGCAACGGCGCCGTGGGTGGGTCCACCAACACGGTGGTGCATATGCTGGCCATCGCAGGGCGTGTCGGCGTGGATATCACGCTGGACGACTGGGACCGGTGCGGGCGCGGCATCTCGACCATCCTGAACCTGCAACCATCAGGCAAATACCTGATGGAGGAGTTCTTTTACGCGGGCGGTCTGCCGGTTGTGCTCAAACGCCTCGCCGAAGCGGACAAGCTGCACAAGGACGCGCTTACCGTGTCGGGCGAAACTGTGTGGGACGAGGTCAAGGACGCCAGGAACTGGAACGAGGATGTGATCCGTCCGGTGGACAACCCGCTGACGGAGAAGGGCGGCATCGCCGTGCTCAAGGGCAACCTCGCCCCGAACGGCGCGATCCTGAAGCCCTCCGCCGCGACGCCCGCGCTGATGCAGCACAAGGGCCGTGCCGTGGTTTTCGAGGACATCGACGACTACAAGGCCAAGATCAATGATGACGCGCTCGACATCGACGAGACCTGCATCATGGTGCTGAAGAACTGCGGACCCAAGGGCTACCCCGGCATGGCCGAGGTCGGCAATATGGGGCTGCCGCCAAAGGTGCTGAAGAAGGGGATCAAGGACATGATCCGCATTTCAGACGCGCGTATGTCAGGCACCGCTTATGGCACCGTGATCCTGCACACCTCGCCGGAGGCCGCTGCCGGCGGGCCGCTGGCGGTCGTTCAGAACGGTGACATGATCGAGGTCGATGTGGAAGGACGTCGCATCCATCTCGATATCTCTGATGCGGAACTGGCGGAACGTCTGTCGCATTGGCAGCCGATCCATGATCGCGCCGACAGCGGCTATGCCTGGTTGCACCAGCAGCACGTGCAAGGCGCGGACACCGGCGCGGATCTGGACTTTCTCAAGGGAAACCGGGGCGCTCCGGTCGGAAAGGACAGCCACTGATGAAGGTCGCGCTTGTAGGTATTGGCAAGATCGCGGTGGATCAGCACGTCCCCGCGATCACCAACAGCCCCGATTGGGAGCTGGCCGCCACGGTCAGCCGCCATGGCTCGGTCGATGGGGTCGAGGCCTTCACCGATCTGGGCGAACTTTTGGAGACACGGCCGGAAATCCGCGTGATCTCCCTGTGTTTGCCACCTGTGCCGCGCTTTGCCTACGCCATGCAGGCGTTGCAGGCGGGCCGTCACGTCATGCTGGAAAAGCCCCCCGGCGCCACGCTGGCGGAATGTCACGCGCTGGAGGCCGCGGCCAAGGCGGCGGGCCTGACGCTTTACGCCACATGGCATTCGCGTGAGGCCGACATGGTCCCGGCGGCCAAGGCCTGGCTGGCGGACAAGGTGCTGAAAAAGCTCACCGTGACGTGGAAAGAGGACGTGCGCCGCTGGCATCCCGGTCAGGACTGGATCTGGGAGCCGGGCGGTTTGGGTGTCTTTGATCCCGGCATCAATGCGCTGTCCATCGTGACCGAAATCCTGCCCCACGACATCCACGTCACCGATGCTGTTCTGGAGGTGCCGGAAAACCGCCAGACGCCCATCGCGGCGCAAATCGGTTTTCACCACCCGCAAGGGGCCGATGTTTCGGCCACCTTCGACTGGCGTCAGGACGGCGACCAGATCTGGGAGATCGAAGCTATCACCGACGGCGGCACCCTGCGCCTGTCGGGCGGTGGCGCACAGATGGAGATCGACGGCCAGCCCAGCGGCGAAGCCGCGGCGCTCGACGGTGAATACCCGCGCCTCTATGACCGCATGTCGGCGTTGGTGCAGAAGGGCGGATCGGATGTGGATCTGCGGCCGATGACGCTGGTGGCCGACGCCTATACGCTGGGCCGACGCGACACCGTTGCTGCCTTTCACGAGGACGGCTGATGCCCGCGGATACCAACATCAAGTCAATCGACGCGATCCAGATCGCCAATGGTCCGGTCCGGGCCGAGCTGATGTGCTATGGCGCAACTCTGGTGTCCCTGCATATGGACGGAGTGGAGCATTCGCTGGTGCTCGGGAGTGCGGATCGGGCGGCGTACCTTGGGCCGATGCAGTACTTCGGCGCGATCGTCGGTCCTGTTGCCAACCGCATCGCCGGGGGCCGCGCGCCCCTGGGCGACACGGTTCTGGATCTGCCCACAAACGAGAATGGCAATGCGCTGCACGGCGGCCCGGATGGGGTGTCGCAGCGGATCTGGTCTGTCACCGACCACAGCGCGCACAGCGTCACCTTTGCCCTGACCCTGCCCGATGGCAAGGACGGGCTGCCCGGGCCGCTGGGCGTTTTGGTCACCTATGCCATCAAGGCGGATGGAGCGCTGACCATCGACATATCCGCCACGACAAAGGCCCTGACACTGTGTAACCCGGCATTTCACGGCTATTGGTGCCTGTCGCCCAACGGCCTGTCCGATCACTGTTTGTCCATCGACGCAGATCACGTCCTGCCGGTGGACGACGCCATGCTCCCCACGGGGCAGATCGCGCCTGTCGCCGACACGCCCTTTGACCTGCGCGCGCCCACACCGCTGCCGACGGGCACCGATCTGGACCACAACTTCTGCCTCAATGGCACCGGGATGCGTCCCGTCGCCCGGTTGGAGACAGACCAGCTTGCCCTGGTGATCGAAACCGACGCACCGGGCCTTCAGGTCTATGACGCCGCGCGGCTCGACACGGCGCCCTTCGACGGCCATCACGGTGCGCCCTATGGCGCCCACGCGGGCATCGCGATGGAGCCGCAGCTCTGGCCCGATGCCCCCAATCACCCGGACTTTCCGCCGATCACGCTGCGCCCCGGCGCAGCTTTCACGCAGTCCTCCCGCTTTCGTTTCATCCGCAAGGAGACACCATGAAACATCCGCTGACAGGTATCCTCCCCGTCGCCCCGACGCCGTTCTTTGATGATGGCAGCATCGACACCGAAGGCATGAAGCGTGTCCTCGATTGCATGATCGACCAGGGTGTCGACGCGATCTGTATTCTCGCCAACTATTCCGAGCAGTTCGTGCTGTCCGACGAAGAGCGCGCCATTCTGACGAAGGTTTCGTTGGAACATGTGGCCGGCCGCGTGCCGGTGATCGTGACGGTCAGCCATTTCAGCACGCAGGTCGTCATCGACCGCGCGAAATCCGCCGAGGCGCAGGGCGCGTCGATGCTGATGATGATGCCGCCCTATCACGGGGTTGGCCTCGCCCCGGCAGAGGCCGGCATCTTCGAGCACTTCGCTGCCGTTTCTGATGCGATCAGCATTCCGATCATGGTGCAGGACGCGCCGCTGTCCGGCGTCACCCTGTCCGTGCCGCTGTTGGTGCGCATGGCGCGTGAGATCGAAAACGTCAGCTATTTCAAGATGGAAACCCCCTTTGCCGCCGACAAGCTGGCCGCATTGATCGAGGCCGGTGGCGACGACATCGTTGGTCCGTTCGACGGTGAAGAAGCGGTGACGCTGCTGGCCGATCTGGATGCTGGCTGCACCGGAACAATGACTTCGGCCTTGCAGCCGGAGCTTATCAAACCCATCCTTACAGAGTACCGCGCAGGCAATGTCGATGTGGCGCTGGCCCATTGGCGCGACTGCCTGCCGCTGATCAATCACGAGAACCGCCAGTGCGGCCTGCGGGCAGCCAAGGTGGTGATGAAAGAGGGCGGCGTGATCACCTCCGATCATGTGCGCCACCCGCTCAAACCCATGTCGGCGCGCACGCGCGACCGGCTGCTTCAAATGGCTGCTGATCGCGACGTGATCGCGCTGCGCTGGGGCAAATGAAAGGCATTCCAATGACATACACTCCACATGGCAAACACCTGATCGCTGGCGAATGGGTCGCCTCCGATGAGACTTTCACGTCGCAGCCCGTGACAGGCGAGGCGATGACTGTCTCTGCCGGGGGCGCGGCGGAGGTCGATCGCGCGGTCAAGGCCGCCGAAGAGGCCTTTGCCGTTTATGGCTACACCAGCCGCGAGGACCGCGCGAAATTCCTCGACACCATCGCTGACGAGATCGACGCCCGCGGCGAGGACATCACCCGCCTCGGCACATCCGAAACCGGCCTGCCTGAGGCGCGTCTTCAGGGGGAGCGCGGCCGCACCTGCGGCCAGTTGCGCATGTTCGCCGAGCACATCCGCAAGGGCGAATACCTCGACCGGCGCCATGACGTGGCGCTGCCCGACCGCGCGCCGCTGCCGCGTCCCGACTTGAAGATGGTGCAGCGCCCCATCGGTCCCGTCGGCGTGTTTGGTGCGTCGAACTTCCCGCTGGCGTTTTCCACCGCGGGCGGTGACACCGCCTCCGCGCTGGCCGCGGGCTGTCCGGTCGTGGTCAAGGGCCACCCGGCGCACCCGGCCACCGGCGAAATCGTTGCCGACGCCATAGCGGCGGCCATCGAGAAATGCGGCATGCCAAAGGGCACCTTCTCCCTGATCCAGGGCACCAGCCACGAACTGGGCGGTGCCTTGGTCAAACATCCGCTGATCAAGGCTGTCGGCTTCACCGGATCGCTGGGCGCGGGCCGTGCGCTGTATGACATTGCCGCATCGCGTCCCGAACCGATCCCCTTCTTTGGCGAGCTCGGCTCCATCAACCCGGTCTTTGTTATGCCGGAAGCGTTGACTGCGCGCGGCGCAGACCTTGGCGCGGCATGGGCCGGTTCGCTGACCATGGGCGTGGGTCAGTTCTGCACCAACCCCGGCATCGTCGTCGCCCCCGAAGGCGCGGCGCTCGACGCCTTTACCGCAGCGGCACAAACCGCGCTGGCGGATGCGGGCCAATCCGTCATGCTGACCGAGGGCATCGCCGAAAGCTACCGCAAGGGCGTGTCCGAGGTCTCCGCCGCCGCAGGTGTGCAGGAGCTGGTCGCTGCCTCTTGCGAGAACCGCAAAGCGGCCCCGGCCGTTTACAAAGTCAGCGCAAAGGACTGGCTGGCCAATGAAACCTTGTCCGAAGAGGTCTTTGGCCCGCTTGGCATCGTGGTCACCACCTCTGGCGTGGACGAAATGCTTGACGTTGCGCGCAGCCTGAAGGGGCAGCTGACCGTGACGCTGCAAATGGACGATGCCGACACCGATACGGCGAAACCCTTCGTTCCGGTGCTGGAACGCAAGGCCGGTCGCCTGCTGGTCAATGGCTTCCCCACCGGCGTCGAAGTGGCGGACGCCATGGTTCACGGCGGTCCTTATCCTGCCTCGACCAACTTTGGCGCGACCTCCGTCGGGACGTTGGCGATCCGCCGGTTCACGCGCCCGGTGAGCTATCAGAACATGCCGGACGCGCTGCTGCCCGCTGATCTGGCCTGAGACCACATAGCGATTTAATCGCTGACCGCGCCCTGCCGCCATAACGGTGGCAGGGCGTTTTTTATTGCAGCCGGCTGTTTCAGTGTCCCGAGAGTTCGGAGATCAGGGCAGGCAGATCACGCCACCTGGAAAACTGGCGGATGTGTGGGAGAGCCTCGGGGGGGCTGTTGCGGTAGCCTTCGGTAAAGAGCAGGAAGCGCACATTGGCGGCCTGCGCCGTTTCGCAGTCGGTTTCCGAATCGCCGATATAGAGCGCTTGCGCCGGGTCGGCGCCGTCGAGTGCGGCATGCAGCATCTCTGGCTCCGGCTTGCGCGTGGCGAGGCTGTCGCCGCCGATCACCACGTCGAAATAAGGGGCGAGGCCGGTGCCGTCGAGCGCTGTCCGGGTCGCGGCGAAGGGTTTGTTGGTGCACAGCGTCAGCCGATGTCCGGCGGCCTTCAGCGTGTCGAGCGCCGCAATCACATCCGGATAGAGCTGTGACGGATCGGAGGGCGTGTCCACGTAGTAGCGCATCGTGCGGGTATAGAGATCGTCCTGCAACGCCGGATCTGCGCCCAGATGGGCGAGCACGTTTTCACACAGGACCGGCAGGCCGCGCCCGACGAATCCGGGGGTCTCTGCCACGGTGATTGTCGGCAAGCCCATATCCGAGAGCGCCTGCGCCACCGCGTGATGGATATGCGGCACGCTGTCGAGCAGCGTGCCGTCGAGGTCAAAGGCAATGGTGGTCACGAGAGCGACGCCCGGATCGCCCGCATATTGTCGCCGTAGACCGAGGAGTTGCTGACGGAGCCGCCCTTGAACACGGCCGATCCGGCGACCAGCACGTCGGCACCGGCCTCGACCACCAGCGGCGCGGTCTCGGGCGTGACACCGCCGTCGATCTGGATGTGGATCTCGCGGTCACCGATCCAGTCGCGGATCTGTCGGACTTTGGCGGTCATGTCGATGAACTTTTGCCCGCCAAAGCCGGGGTTTACGGTCATCACCAGCACCATGTCGGCGAGCGGAAGCAGGTCGCGAACGGCCTCTGCCGGGGTGCCGGGATTGAGCGCGATGCCCGCCTGCATCCCTGCGGCCTTGATCGCCTGCAGGGTGCGGTGCGGATGCGGCCCTGCCTCGACATGGGCGGTGAGCATGTCGGCCCCGGCGTCGGCGTAGGCGTCGATATAGGCGTCCACCGGGGAAATCATCAGGTGGACGTCCATGAAGGTTTTCACATGCGGACGGAAAGCTTTGACCGCGGGGGGACCGAAGGTCAGGTTCGGCACGAAATGCCCGTCCATGACATCGACGTGGATCCAATCCGCGCCTTCCTTTTCGATCGCCTGAATCTCGCGACCAAAGTCGGCGAAATCGGCGGAGAGGATGGAGGGGGCGATCTTTACTGTGCGGTCAAAAGGCATTGGGGCGCTCCTGGCTGGGTCGCCTCGCGTTTAGTAGCCCGCGGCGCGATCGACAAGATGGTGCAGGGTCTCACCCCGTTCTGCGCGGGCGATGTTGTCGGCAATGACGCGCGCGGCGCTGTCGGGCCGGGTGGCAGAGGCGATATGCGGCGTGACGGTGACCTTGGGGTGGGCCCAGTAGGGGTGGTCTTTGGGCAGCGGTTCGGTTCGGAAGGTGTCCAGCGTGGCGTGGCCCAGTCGGGGCAGGGCGGCCAGCAGCGCGTCGTCGTCGATCAGCGTGCCGCGTCCGGGGTTCACGATCACCGCGCCGTCGGGCAAGGCCGCGAGGGCGTCGGCATCCAGCGTGTTTTCCGTCGCGGGGGTGTCGGGCAGCAGCAGCACGACGATCTGTGCGCCGAGGAGCGCATGGCGCAAACCGTCGGGACCGGACAGGCATGTGATGACGGGGATGTCCTTTTGCGAGCGGCTCCACCCGGTGACGGAAAAACCGATCCGGGAAAGTTGGCTGGCACAGGCTTGTCCCAGCACCCCGAGACCAAGGATCGTGACGGGGCGGTCCTTGGCCACCGGGGGGGGCGTGTCATCCCATGTCTGATTGGGGTTCACGATGTGCGCATCCATCCCGAGGTGATGGCGCAGCACATGACCGGTGACCCATTCGACCATGCCCTGTGTCAGCCCCTCGGCATCGACCATGCGGGTCAGGGGGGCTGTCAGGGTGGGATTGTTCACCACCTGCTCCACCCCGGCCCAGAGATTCATCACGGCCTTCAGCCGGGTGTAGGGGGTAAAATCCTGCACCGTCGCGTTGGGCGCATATATGATGTAGTCGACCTGGTCTGCGGGCACGTCGGTGGCGAGCGTGTAGTCAAGGCCGGTGGCGTCGAGCGCGGTGGTCAGATGTGTCTCGTATTTGGTCCAGGCGCTTTGGCTGGCGGCGAAGAGGATATTGGTCACGGGGGGCTCCTGTCTGGGGGCGCTGTGAGGCGCTGCCCCGTCAGGCTTTCGGCCGTGTCGCCCCGGGCATGTTCTCCGGCCCAGAGAAGCAGCGGGCCAGGGAAATCGCAAGCGGTTAGCGCGGTCTGTGGACGTGAGCGCTTTGGACCAGTCCGAAGGCCAGCATGAGCACCAGCATTGCGGAGCCGCCGTAGGACACCAGCGGCAGAGGCACACCGACGACGGGGGCAAGGCCCATGACCATGGACATGTTGACGGCGTAGAACAGAAAGAAGGTCAGCCCGATGCCAAGGATCAACAGCGACGAAAAGCGATCCCGGTTTTGCAGTGCCGCGGTGATGCAGAAAAACAGGATCAGGACATACAGCGCGAGCAGGGAAATGCCGCCGACGAAGCCGAACTCCTCTGCAAGTGTGTTGAAGATGAAGTCGGTGTGCTTTTCGGGCAGGAAGTTGAGACGGCTTTGCGTGCCTTGCATGAAGCCGCGCCCGGTCCAGCCGCCAGAGCCCATGGCGATCTTGGCCTGCGTGATGTGGTAGCCCGCGCCAAGCGGATCGGATGAGGGGTCGAGGAACGTGTCGATGCGGCGGAACTGGTAGTCCTTGAGCAGTTGCCAATCGGTGCCGCGCGATTGAAACACCGCGTAGATCCCACCGACGCCCGCACTGATGACCGTGACGAAATAGGCCCAGTGAACGCCGGCCAGAAACATCATCAATCCGCCCGCGATCATCAGCAAAAGGGCCGTGCCAAGGTCAGGCTGCATGAGCGTCAGGGCGGTGGGCGCAAGGATGATGATGATGGGAAGGGCCACCCATAGCGGGCGCGACGTGCGCGACAGCGGCAGCCAGTCATAATATGCGGCCAGAAACACGACCAAGGAAATCTTCATCAGTTCCGAGGGTTGCAGCCGCATGAAGCCAAGGTCGATCCAGCGTTGTGCGCCCATGCCGACGGATCCGAAAAGTTCTACCAGCACCAGCAGAAGAAACGCCAATGCGTAGAAGACCAGCGCCATGTTTCGCCAGAACCAGATCGGCACCATGCCGGCGAGGATCATCACGGCCAATCCCAACACATACCGCTTTGCCTGCGGTTCGGCCCATGGGGTCCACGACCCGCCCGCCACCGAGTAGAGCATGAGAAAGCCGATACAGGCCACGGACGACAGCAAAAGCACGAGGGGCCAGTTCAAAGCCAGGACCTTGCGCCAGCCGGAGGGGACCGTTTTGACGTTGTATTCAAGATACGTCATGTTGCGTTTGCCTTGTCTGTGCGGATGCCTGTGTGTTCAGGGCGCGCAGATGTTCCGATGGAAACCGCTTTCGCGGCTGCGCGCACAGGCCGGATGGATGACGCCATGGCATGATGCATGTGCCGAGCGGCAGACGGCTCCGCCGCCAAGCCATGACAGACGCGTGTCCTCGCGGCAGGTGACACCTCATAAATCTGACGCGTCATGCACGGCTCGCGCTTTGGTCGCGGCGTTGCTGGCGTTCGCGGGCGAGCCGTTCCTGCTGCGCCTTGATCTGGCTGCGGTCCTTTGACGGGTAGGCGTCCAGCGGCGGGTCGCCATTGTACAGTGCCTGAAGCGTCACATCGCGTCCGATGGGGGCTGCGGTCTTGGACCCGCCGACGCCGTGTTCCACCACGACGGACACCGCGATGCGCGGGTTGTCGTAGGGGGCGAAGTTCACGAACAGCGCGTGGTCGCGGTCTTCCCAGGGGTCGGCCTCCGAGGTGATGCGGGACACAACCTGCGCGGTGCCGGTCTTGCCCGCCAGCCGCATACCGTCGGCGATGATTCGCGTGCGGTAGGCCGTGCCGCGCCGGTCGTTGGACACGGCGTACATCCCCCCTTGAACCATCTTCAGATGGTTTGGGTTCAGCCCCAGATCCTCGCCACCCATATGCGGCGTCTCGATGCCGTCGATGGAGCGCACAAGCCGGGGGCTGACCGAGCGCCCGGTGGCGACACGCGCCGTCATCACCGCCAGCTGCACGGGGGAGGCCAGCACAAAGCCTTGGCCGATGGCGGCGTTGACGCTGTCGCCGATGACCCAATTTGCGCCACGCTCGCGCTCTTTCCAGGCCTTGTCTGGCACAAGACCGGAGGTGACGGCGGACATCGGAAGCGGAGGCGCTTCGCCCAGACCCATGCGGCGGGCCATGTCGGCGATGCGCTCGATCCCGACCTTCAGCGCCAGGTCATAGTAATAGACGTCGCAGGAATGCTTCAGCGAACCTTCGAGGTTGATGTGTCCGTGGCCGGACCGTTTCCAGCAGCGGAAGGCGCGGCTGCCGACCTCGTAGCTGCCAGAACAATAGACGGTTTCATCGGGTCCGATCAGACCGGCATCCAGCGCCGCCAGCGCGGTCACCATCTTGAACGTCGAACCGGGCGGGTAGGCGTCCTGTACCGTCTTGGAGGCCAGCGGACGGTGGTCGTTCTGGTTCAGCGCATCAAAAGCGGTGTGGGAAATCCCCCGCACAAACAGGTTCGGATCGTAGGAGGGGGCGGAGGCACAGGCAAGAATGTCGCCTTTGGTCAGGTCGATCACCACGACAGAGGCGCTTTCCTCGCCCAGACGTGCCTGCACGTAATCCTGCAGCTCGGTGTCGATGGTCAACTGGATGTCGGAGCCGGAGGTGCCCTCGCGGCGGCCAAGCTCTCGCATCACGCGACCGACGGCGTTGACCTCCACCTGTTTGGTGCCAGCCTCACCGCGCAGCATTTCCTCGTGTTTTGATTCAACACCGACCTTTCCCACCTGAAAGCGCGGGATTTTCAAAACGGCGGGCGGGTCTTCGTAACGGCTCAGATCGCGTTCAGACACCGGCCCGACGTAGCCCGCAACATGGGCGAAGAGATCGCCATGAGGATAGAGGCGCGACAGGCCGACCTCTGTTGTGATGCCAGGCAGGGCGGGGGCGTTGACTGCGACGCGAGAGATATCTTCCCACGAGACACGTTCTGCGATGGTGACCGGGAAGAAGGGCGGCGTGCGCTCCATCTCCGCAAAGGCGCGGTTGAGGTCGTTTTCGTCCAGTTCGATCAATTGGCTGAGCCGCCCGATGACATCGGCAACGTCGCCTGCGTCCTCACGTTTCATCGTGATGCGGTAGGTCGGTTCATTGTCCGCGACCACCACGCCGTTGCGGTCAAAGATGCGCCCGCGTGCAGGGGGCAGCAGATCGAAACGGATGCGGTTCTCTTCGGCGAGCAGGCGGAATTCGTCCGCCTGATCCACCTGAAGGTGGTGCATGCGAAAGCCCAGCACAGAGGCGAGGCTCATTTGAAGGCCGCCGAGAATCAGCCCGCGGCGCGAAATGCGGCGGGCGCTGTCGGCGGTTTCCTTGGGGCTGCGTCTCATGGTGATGTCCGGCGGTTTAGTGGGTCAAAGGCTGCGTCCGGCGTGATCGTATTCCCCCGGCGCAGAGCGTCTGACGCCAAAGGCGATATAGGACACGGCGGTCACGAGCGGATAAGCCATCACGGTCATACCATATTGAATCACGCTTAGGGACAGCATTCCCTCAGATATCATCAAGATTGCGAGAGTCAGCCGATAGAGCACGGTGATCGTCAGCAAGGCCGTGGCAAAGGCCAGCCATTCCGCGACAAAGGTGTTTTTGCGCAGATCCCGGGCCCGCGATTTCAGAAACTCGGCCGCCAGAAGCACCAGTAGCGACCAAAGTCCAGGAGGACGCTGCAACAGCAGATCACACAGCAACATCACGCCGGCGATGGACAGGGCGGGGACGTAGTCGGGACGTCTGAGCGCCCAGGCCAGCGTCAGTGCGGTCAGAATATCCGGCCCGGCCAGGCCCGCAGGCAACATGCGCAGGGGCAGCAGGTGCACGAAGATGATCAGCAGCGCCAGCGCCGGATACAGCGCGCGCAAGGTCCAGAGGCGGGCGGGACTGTTCTCAGCCATCGGAGGCGGGTGCTTCGACGGGGGCTGGCTCGGGCGGGGCGGAATCCGGCAGGTCCTCGGGCAGAATCAGCCCGGACGGGTTGGAGACGCGACGCGCACCATGGTCCCGCAGGACGCGCAGGAATTCGAGCCGCTCATAGTCGGCAGCAAGGCGCACGCGCAGGCGGCCTCCGGGGTCTTCTGCGACCTGGCCGATCAGCAGACCGGGGGGGAAGACCTCTCCGTCGCCGGTGGTGACGATGCGGTCACCGGGGCGCACGAGGTCGGGGTTTTCCAGAAAGTCGATGGGGGGCGCCGCGGTGTTGTCGCCCGCGATCAGCGCGCGCTGGCCGGAGGGCTGAATTTCAGCCGGGATGCGGCTGGTGGCGTCGGTGAGCAGAATAACCCGGCTGGTGTTGCGGCCCACGCCCGACACGCGGCCCACAAGGCCGATGCCATCCATGGTCGCCCAGCCATCCACGATGCCATCGCGGGAGCCGACGTTGATCAACGCGGATTGCCGAAAGGGAGAGCCGGAATCAGCCAGAACCACGGCGGTGATGTAGGTCAGTCGCGGATCAAGGCGCACGTTGTTCAGGTCGCGCAGGCGGGCATTTTCCTGCTCCAATTGCAGGGCGGCCTCTTTCCATGCGGTCATCTGGCGCAGCTCGCGGCGCAGCTCGTCGTTTTGCTGGCCCAGCCGCTTGTAGCTTTGCACATCCCGCACCAGCTTGATCGTGCCGGTGACCGGGGCCATGGCCCAATCCATGTTGGGCACAACGCGGTCGATGACCTGCGCACGAAACCGTTCCATGCGCGGGCTGTCGATACGCCAGAGCAGGAAGATGCCCAGCAGCACAATGACCAGCACCGCAAGAAGCAAACGCTTCAGCGGTGTGGTGAAATCATCGGAGTTTGAGCGGTCGCTGGCCATGGGGCAGGTTACCGAAACCGGAGGGCATGTCGCAAGGCGGGCGGAAGGGGCGCAGGGTCAAAGATGAGGAACGCCCCCGGTGATCAGCTGTCGTAGTCGATGGCGTGACGCAGGAGCTTTTCGTACTCCAGAGCTTTTCCAGTGCCGAGTGCCACGCAGTTGAGCGACTCGTCCGCGATGGACACGGCAAGGCCGGTCTGTTCGCGCAGGGCAAGGTCGAGATCGCCGAGCAACGCGCCGCCTCCGGTAAGCATGACGCCACGGTCGACAATGTCGGCGGCGAGGTCAGGCGGGGTCGCTTCGAGCGCCTGCATGACCGCGTCGCAGATCGACTGAACCGGCTCTGCGAGGGCTTCGGCGATTTGCGCCTGGCTGATTTCGGTTTCCTTGGGCACGCCGTTGAGCAGGTCGCGACCGCGGATCTGCATCGAGGAGCCGCGCCCGTCGTCGGGCATACGTGCCGTGCCGATGGAGGTCTTGATCCGCTCGGCCGTGGATTCGCCCACCAGCAGGTTCTGCTGACGGCGCAGGTAGTTGATGATCGCCTCGTCCATGCGGTCGCCACCGACACGCACGGAACGCGCATAAACGATGTCGCCGAGCGACAGAACGGCCACTTCGGTCGTGCCGCCACCTATATCGACCACCATGTTGCCCGTGGGATCGGTGATGGGCATGCCCGCACCGATGGCGGCCGCGATGGGTTCCGCGATCAACCCTGCCTTGCGCGCACCCGCGCTGAGGACAGACTGGCGGATGGCGCGCTTTTCAACGGGGGTCGCGCCGTGCGGCACGCAAACGATGATCTTCGGCTTCGAGAAGGTGGAGCGGCGATGCACCTTGCGGATGAATTCCTTGATCATCGCCTCGGCGGTGTCGAAATCGGCAATGACACCTTCGCGCATCGGGCGGATCGCCTCGATGGAGCCGGGCGTGCGGCCCAGCATTAGCTTGGCGTCCTCGCCCACGGCGAGCACCTTTTTCTGACCGTCCTTGATATGATATGCGACGACGGAGGGCTCCGACAGGACGACGCCCTTTCCCTTGACGTAGACCAGCGTGTTCGCGGTCCCGAGGTCGATGGCCATGTCCGAAGAGAACATGCCCAGGAGTCCATCCATGCCAAACATTGTCTACTGCCTCATTGCGCCGAGTGCGCCGGTAAGCGGATCTTCCGGTCGCCTATTGCCTGAAGGGCCGCCACCCCGTTTGGGGTGCAACCGCTGCCCTTATAGGCGTGGGCCACGGCAGGCGAAAGGGGCGGTTCCGGCTAAATCAGCGGGGAATTGCCGCATAATGCGCGTACTGGCTGCGGGGCTACCGTTTACAGCACCATCGCCAGTCGTTTCACGGGCTGGGTGCGATCCGGGATCGTTGCCGACTTTTTGTAATGCTGCATTTCGCGGCACCGGCCCGCGGTGGGCTGTTCTCCGCCGTCGTCCTTCTGTCACGCTGTCGGTTTTGAGCATCCAGAAGTCGGGCACGATCTTCGTTCAGACGCCGTTAGGGTCATAACGGGTAAAAGTGAATCGCAGCCGGAGCCTCGCCCGATGAAAACACATGTCAAAGCCCTCGTCGTTGGTGGTGGTGCCGTTGGCACCTCCATCGCGTACCATCTCGCCAAGGCGGGCTGGGACGACGTCATGCTCCTGGAGCGTGACGAGCTGACGTCCGGCTCCACCTGGCACGCGGCAGGTCTGCTGCCGTATTTCAACATGTCCTTTGCCACGACCCACATCCACGATTATTCGATCAAGTTCTATAAGACGCTTGAGGAGGAAACCGGGTTGGACGCGGGCTTTTTCATCGTCGGCAACCTGCGCATGGCGCAGACCAAAGAGCGCATGGACGAATACATGGTCTATGCCACCACGGCGGAAACCTGCGGTGTGCCTTACGAATG
This sequence comes from Sagittula sp. NFXS13, assembly GCF_040148795.1. Taxonomy (NCBI): domain Bacteria; kingdom Pseudomonadati; phylum Pseudomonadota; class Alphaproteobacteria; order Rhodobacterales; family Roseobacteraceae; genus Sagittula; species Sagittula sp. NFXS13. The sequence continues at coordinate 77,276 of NZ_JAGEMH010000007.1, read as the reverse complement.
GATGACCCCCGCGCAGATCAAGGAGCGGTGGCCGCTGGTCAATGTCGAGGGCCTGGAAGGCGCGATCTATCACCCGACCGACGGCTACATTAACCCCGCTGACGTCACCATGGCGATGGCCAAGGGCGCCCGTCAGCGCGGTGTCGTGATCGAGCGCAAGTGGCAGGTCGACGGCTACGAGTGGACTGGCTCCGAGTGGAAGGTCACGCTGACCAAGATGGGGGAAAAGGGCGGCAACCTCGTGCCGACCGAAGAGACCCAGGTCATCACCGCTGAACACGTCGTGACCGCCACCGGCAACCACGCGCAGCGCACGGCGAAGCTGCTGGGCATCAAGATCCCCGCCATCCCGGTGGAGCACCAGTTCATCGTCACCGAGCCAGACCCGGAGCTGGTGAAATACCGCGAAGCCGGCAACGAGCAGCATCCTGTTCTGCGGGATGCGGATGCCAAGTGGTACGTGCGCGAAGAGCGCGGCGGCTGGATCCTTGGCCCCTATGAGCTGAACGCGCCTGCTTGCTTCCAATATGGTGTGCCGGACAGCTTCCGTGCCGACCTCTTCCCGCTCGACCTGGAGCGGATCGAGGAGGAATACATGTCGATGATCGAGCGTATCCCCTCGACCGAGACTGTCGGCCTGAAGGACGATTTCAACGGCCCGATCTGCTACACGCCGGATGGCAACCCGCTGATCGGCCCCGCGCCGGGTCTGCGCAACATGTGGCTGGCAGAGGGCTTTTCCTTTGGCATCACCGCCGCCGGTGGCGCGGGCTACTACCTTGCGCAGATGATGGTCGAGGGTGAGGCCGACATCGACATGGCATCGCTCGACCCCAAGCGCTTTGGCGACTGGCAGACCATCGACTGGGCCGTGGAGAAGAACGAAGAATCCTACGAGCACGTCTACATCCTGCACCACCCGGATGAGGAACGCCCGGCGGCCCGCCCGCTGCGCACGGCACCGGCCTATGAGCGTCAGAAGGCGCTTGGGGCGCAGTTCGGCTGTGTCAACGGCTGGGAGCGTCCGAACTATTACGGTCCGCTCGACGCGCCGGAGAGCTTTGACCACGACGCGCGGTCCTTCCGTCGCGGCGGCTGGTGGAAATACGCCATGGAAGAGGCCAAGGCGATCCGTGAAGGCGTGGGCCTGATCGACGCCACAGCCTTTGCCAAGCATACCGTGCGCGGCAACGGGGCGACCGAGTTCCTCGACCAGTTCACCTGCAACAAGCTGCCGAAAATCGGCCGTATCAACCTGACTTACGCGCTGACGTCCGCAGGGACCACTCGGACCGAATACACGATCGTTCGAAATGGCGAGAACGATTACTACCTGGTGTCTGCGGGCGCTTGGCAGGCCTATGACCACGATTACTTGGTGAAGGCGGCCGAGGACTTCATGGAGCAGACCGGCAAGCTGGTCATCATCCAGGACGTGACGACGCAGTGGGGTGTCTTTGCCATCGCCGGGCCGAAAACCCGTGATGTGCTCAACGAGGTCATCCGCGACGCCGATCCGGCGACCGCGCTGTCCAACAAGCGCTTCCCCTGGCTGTCGGCGCGCCAGATCGAACTGGGCATGTGCCCGGTCAACGCGATCCGCGTGGCCTACACCGGTGAGCTCGGCTGGGAGTTGCACCACCCGATCGAAATGCAGGCTTACCTGTGGGATCTGCTGATGAAAGCGGGCGAAAAGCACGGTCTGAAGCCGGTCGGCGCGCGTGCTCAGAATTGGTTGCGTCAGGAGAAAAGCTACCGAGCGTTTGGCAACGAGTTGGGTCGTGATGCGACACCGGCGGAGGCCGACCTGCCGCGTTTCATCGACAACTCGAAAGAGTTCTACGGCAAGGCCGAGATGGAAGCCAAAGGCGTGCGATCCAAGTGCTGCACCCTGCTGATCGATGGACCGGAGGATGCTGACCCGTGGGGCCGCGAAGTGCTGTACACGCCAGAGGGCGAGCGCGTCGGGCGTCTGACGTCGGGCGGCTATTCGGTGGCGTTCGAGCAAAGCATCGGCATGGGCTACATCAAGCCCGAGCTTGCGGTCGAAGGGACGAAGCTTAAGGTCAAGATGTTTGACAAGCTTTGGGATGCAACGGTCACATGCGACAGCCCCTACGATCCGAAGAACGAAACCATCCGCAAGGACGGCTGAAGGGCGGCGTGCCAACGCGCCTGATCCTCAGTCTTGTGCTGGCCGTCGCCCTTGTGGCGGCGGCCTTCGCGTCTGTTAACCCGGCCACGCGTGCGGCGCAGGGCTATGCCCGCCAGATCGCCGCCACAAGCGCGGGCACCTACCTGACGCTGCGCACGCTGAATGCGTTTCTGTCCACCGCCCAGGAGGTGGAGGTCGGCGGCAGCCTTGTGGTCCAGGGCACGGCGCAACCTTTGAAATGGCTGGAACCTGTCGATGACACCGTGGAGCGTGTGGCGCAGGTGGTGTTCGTGGTGATGGTCGCGACCGGGGTCCTGTCGGTGGCGCTGGTGCCGGTGACCGGGCTTGGCTGGGCGATGCTGGCGGGGGCGGCGGCTGTGGCCCTGTTCGCCAGAAGGCACGCGGTCGCCGGGCGCATCGCCAGAGCGCTGGGACTGTACGGCGTGTTCTTTGGCGCGATGCTGCCAATTGCACTGATACTGTCGTCGGCGCTGGCCGATCGGATGGCCGCGCTGCAACGGGCGGGCAGCGACCTGGACCGCTATCGCACGATGGCCGTGGCGATTTATGAGCGGTCGGACGAGTTGGTCAGCAGTTTGTTGGCGCTGGTCTCTGTCTTTGTGTTCAAGCTGTTTGTTTTGCCTGCGCTGTTGCTGGGGGCAGGGTGGGCCGTTTTGCGCGCCTGTCTCCGGCCGTGAGGACTGGATGAACCGATTGGATGCCATTGCAGGACGGGCTAATGTCCGGGCGATAGCGAAGGAGATGATGAAATGACGTTGAAGGTTTATCTGTCGGGTGAGATTCACACCGATTGGCGCGACCAGATCATGAACGGCGCGGCAAGCCTTGGCATCGAGTTTGACGCGCCCGTGACCGACCATGCGGCCAGCGACGATTGCGGAGTCGCGATCCTTGGGGCCGAGGACGACAAGTTCTGGCATGACCGCAAGGGCGCGCAGATGAACGCCATTCGCACCCGGCGCGGGATCGAGACGGCGGACGTGGTCGTGGTGCGCTTTGGCGACAAGTACAAACAGTGGAACGCGGCTTTCGATGCCGGCATGGCGGCGGCGCTGGGCAAGTCCTTGATCATCTTGCAGCCCGAAGAGCACGACCATGCGCTGAAAGAGGTGGATGCCGCGGCGCTCGCCGTGGCCCGCACGCCAGAGCAAGTGGTGCAGATCCTGACCTATGTGATCAACGGCACGCTGCCCGCCTGAGCGTTGCCCGTCAACAAAGAGGTGTCGCAAAAGCCGGTTTTCATCTGGGGGCCGGCCTTTGATCACGCTAAAAGCGTGACGTAATCCGGCGCGAAGACGTCGGCCGGGACATGTGGGGACTGATACATGATTAACGAATTCAAGGATTTCATCGCCAAGGGCAATGTCATGGACATGGCCGTGGGGATCATCGTGGGCGCGGCCTTTACGGGGATCGTGCAGTCTTTGGTGGGGGATATCATCAACCCGATCATTGCGCTGTTCACCGGTGGGATTGATTTCTCGGGCTGGTTCTATGCGCTCGACGGCGAGACCTATGCCTCGCTGGAGACGGCGATGGAGTCCGGGGCGCCGGTCTTTGCGGTGGGCAAGTTTGCAATGGCGGTGATCAACTTCTTCATCATCGCCTTTGTGGTGTTCATGTTGGTGAAGATGGTGAACCGGATCAAGGCGGCGGCTGAGAAGCCGGACGAGGTTGCCCCAGAGGTACACAGCGGCCCATCGCAACTGGACGTGCTGCTGGAGATCCGAGACGCTTTGAAAAAGTGACGGCCTCGGGACGCATTCCTGAACACCAGTGATGCGCCGTTACGGAAAGGTCGGGGAGAGGTCCCCGGCCTTTTTGTTGCGTCTGCGTCAGACTGGCAGGGCCGTGGTCTTGAACACCGTGCGCAGCGCAAAGGATGATTGCATCTGGGCGACGCCGGGCAGGCGCGTCAGGTATTGGCGATGGATGCGCGCGAAATCCTCCGTGTCCTGGGCGATCACCTTCAGGATATAGTCGGCGGTGCCCGCCATCAGGTGGCATTCAAGAACGGCGGGAACGCGCTGCACGGCGGTTTCAAAGGCATCAAGAACGTCGTCCGCCTGCGTCGAGAGCGTGATCTCTACAAAGACCGTGGTCGGCAGGCCCATCTTGCGCGCATCGACGAGGGCCACATAGTCGCGAATGTAGCCGTCGATTTCGAGCCGCTGCACCCGGCGATGACAGGCGGAGGCGGACAGATTGACATGCTCCGACAGCTCGGCGTTGGACATGCGCCCTTTGCGCTGAAGCACCTTGAGGATGCGCCGATCTGTCTCGTCTAGCGTCATTTGCGAAGAATCCTCCGGCCAAAGCGGTTTCACGTCGAAGGATCGTGCGCCCTGTGGCGCGGTATTGACCGTGTTTCGAAGCTATTTGCAAGGGGGCTGTGTCACGCTTAGCCGCAATACAACCAAGGCCACAAGGCCATCATTTCGCACCAACAGGAGCTTACCATGCTGATCGGATGCCCGACAGAGATCAAACCGCAGGAATTTCGCGTAGGCGTCACACCCGCTGCCGCACGAGAGGCCGTGACCCATGGTCATGACGTTCTGATCCAGTCTGGTGCAGGTGTCGGGGCGGGTTTCTCTGACGAGGATTACAGCGCCGTCGGTGCCCGGATTGCCACGACGGCGGCGGAGGTTTTTGCCGAGGCGGAAATGATCGTGAAGGTAAAGGAACCGCAGGCAGCGGAGCGCGCCATGCTGCGCAAGGGCCAGCTGTTGTTCACCTATCTGCATCTGGCCCCCGATCCCGACCAGACGCGCGATCTGCTGGCATCCGGCGCAACATGCATTGCCTACGAGACCGTGACCGATGCCCGTGGCGGCTTGCCGCTGCTGGCGCCCATGTCCGAAGTCGCAGGTCGTTTGGCGCCGCAGATGGGCGCGTGGTCGCTGCAAAAGGCCAACGGTGGGCGCGGTGTGCTGATGGGGGGCGTGCCGGGCGTCACACCGGCGAAGGTCGCGGTGATCGGTGGCGGCGTGGTGGGCACCTTTGCCGCACGAGTGGCCGCTGGCATGGGCGCGGATGTCACGGTGCTGGACCGCTCCTTGCCGCGGATGCGCTACCTTGACGATACGTTCGGGAACGTCTTCCGCACGCGCTACGCCTCTGGCGAGAATACCGCCGAGATGGTGGCCGAGGCCGACATGGTGATCGGTGCGGTTCTGGTGCCCGGTGCCGCCGCGCCCAAGCTGGTGTCGCGCGCGCAATTGGCGACGATGAAGCCCGGCGCGGTGATCGTCGATGTGGCCATTGACCAAGGCGGTTGTTTCGAGACCTCCAAGGCCACGACGCACCAGGACCCGATCTACGAGGTGGATGGTGTGGTGCATTACTGCGTGGCGAACATGCCGGGCGCCGTTGCGCGCACGTCGACCATCGCGTTGGGCAATGCGACGATGCCCTACATGCTGGCTTTGGCGGACAAGGGGTGGCGCACGGCCTGCAAGGCGGACCCGCATCTGGCAGCAGGTTTGAACGTGCACGCAGGCCAGTTGACCAATGCGCCGGTCGGCGAGGCGCTGGGCATCGAAGCCATCACGCCGGAGATGGCGCTGAGCCAGGCTTGATTGATTGTGGGGCGCTTGCTGCGCCTCGTGACCTTCGGGGGGCTTCGCAAGTGATGAAGCAAGGGCGCGCCGGTGGGTGCGCCTTTTTGCTGTCAGGCGTCAGGAGGTTTCGGTTTGTCGTCGTATTCGCCGGACAGGATGCGCCGCGCATCGCCTTCGGGGTCGTCGTACTGGTTCGACCGGATCGTAAAGATAAAGAACAGCAGGCCCATGCCGCCGAGGATCAGTGAGATCGGGATGAGGTAGGTGAGGATGTTCATGCGGGCTCCTTTCAGCGCAGACGCAGCGCGTTGAGCGAGACGGTAATCGAACTGGACGACATGGCCAGTGCGGCGATGAGGGGGGAGCACAGACCGGCCACTGCCAGCGGCACGGCGATGATGTTGTACCATGTGGCAATGGTGAAGTTTTCGCGGATGCGTTTCGTGGCTTTGGCCGCCGTGGTCAACGCATCAGGGATCGGGGCGAGGCTTTGGCCCAGCAGGACGATATCAGACGCGACGCGCGCGGCGTCCAGCGCCGAGGCGGGGGAAATCGAGGCATGGGCCGCGGTCAGTGCTGCGGTGTCGTTGAGCCCGTCGCCGATCATCAGCACCTTGGCGCCTGTGTCGGTCAAGGCCTGAATGCGTTGGGCTTTGTCCTGTGGGAGGGCTTCGGCCACCCATTGCGTGATGTTCAGCCGTTTCGCGAGGGTCTCGACCGGGCTGGTGGTGTCGCCCGACATGAGGATCACGGACTTGCCTTGGGCTTGCAAGGCCGCGACGGCCTCTGCCGCGCCGTCGCGCAGGCGGTCGTTAAAGAGGAATGGCTGTGGCTTGGCGCTGCCGATCTGGAGCCACGCGGCGGTTTGGTCGGTCGCTGTGCCGCCGACCCAGAAGGCGCGGCCAAGGCGCATGGTCTGACCGCGCCATTGGCCTTCCGTGCCGAAACCGGGGACTTCGCGCAGGTCGGTGACCTCGGCCGGGGCGATATCCTGCGTGGCTTGCACGATGGCGCGAGAGAGCGGGTGGTTGGAGCCTTGGGACAGGGCCTGTGCGATCGCGAGATCGGCACTGGTAAAGTCGTCACGGTTGGTCAGCTCGGGCGTGCCTGATGTCAGCGTGCCGGTCTTGTCGAAGACGACGGTGTCGACCTCGGCCAGTCGTTCCAGCGCGGTAGCGTCCTTGATGAGCAGGCCTTTGCGGAAAAGGCGGCCAGACGCAGCTGTGGTGACCGCCGGAACCGCCAAACCCAGAGCGCAGGGACAGGTGATGATGAGAACGGCGGCGGCGATGTTGAGCGCGACGCGCAGGTCGCCGCTGTAGGCAAGCCAGCCAAGAAAGGCGAGGGCAGACAGGATGTGAACGCCCGGCGCGTAAAGCTTGGCCGCGCGGTCGGCCAGAGAGGTGTAGCGGGACCGGCCGGATTCCGCGATGGCCACCAGATCGGCCATGCGGTGCAGGGAGGTGTCGCGGCCCACGGCAGTGGCGCGCACGGTGAGCGGGCCGGTCAAATTGACCTCTCCCGCGCTGACGTTTCGTCCCGGTTGGGCGAGCACGGGCAGCGTTTCCCCAGTCAGCAGCGCCCGATCAAGTTCGCTGGTGCCCTCGGTGATTTCGCCGTCCACGGGCATCCGACCACCTGGGCGGACGAGGATCAGGTCGCCGCGTTTCAGGTCGGCAACGGCGACGGTTTCCTCGCCCGTGTCGGTCAGGCGGGTGGCGCGGGGCACTTCGAGCGCGGCCAGCTCTTCGGCGGCGGAGCGCGCAACGGAGCGGGTGCGGTGGTCCAGATACCGCCCGGTGAGCAGGAAAAACGTCAACGTGATGGCGGCGTCGAAGTAGGCGTGTTCGCCCGACAGCGAGGTTTCGTACAGCGAGGTGACAATGGCCAGCGCGATGGCGAGGCTGATCGGCACGTCCATGTTGAGGTGCCCGGCCTTCAGCGCGGTCCAGGCGTTGCGAAAAAACGGCTGGCCAGAGAAGGCGATCGCAGGCAGCACGATGGCGGCGGAGATCCAGTGAAACATATCGCGCGTTTCGCCCGCTGCGCCGGACCAGACAGCGATGGACAGCAACATGACATTCATTGCGGCAAAACCGGCCACGGCAAGACGCATCAGCAGGTCGCGCCCGGCGCGGTCCGTCGCCGTCGCAGCCAGCGCGGTGGTGTCGAGTTCATGCGCCTCAAAGCCTGCGGCTTCGACCACCGGGACGAGGTCCGCGGCGGTCAGTTCGGGGGTGGCCTCGATATTGACGCGTTTCAGCGTCAGATTCACCCGGGCAGAGCGGACGCGTGCATCGGCCTTCAGCGCGCGTTCCACGGAGGACATGCAAGCGGCGCAGTGAATCGTCGGCAGCGAAAGGATGATGTGCGTCTCTGTCGGGGCCTGATATTCGGCAAGCTTTTCGGCCGCGGGCGCGGCGGCGCAGGCGGGGCAGGCAGAGGCGGTGGGGCGCATCATGGCGGTCATAGGTGTCGTCCGCGAAAGTGTGGGTTGGCCGGGGAATATCCCCGGCCCGTGGGGGCCTCTCAGCGGCCCATTGTCATCTCGAGGCGCTGTTCAAAGACGGTGCCATTTTCGGCCTGCGCCTTGATCCACAGATCCCAGTTGCCCGGTGCAAGGTCCGCATCGGCCACATAGGCGGTGCCGTCCCAATCGAAGGCGGGGCTTATGTCGTCCACCACGTTGGTCGGGCGGCCCAGGGTGGTCTCCAGGCTGGTCACACGGACGGGATAGCCCTTGGCATCGTTGATGGTGAGAACAACGCGACCGTCTTGCAGACGCGCGGCGACCTCCCACCCCAGGGCCAGTTGCGCGTCGCGGCGTGTGTCAAAGGTCTGGGAGGCGAGATAGGAATTGTCGCTCTCCAGCCCCGGAAAGGTGCGCACGGCGTTCACGGCCAAGGCGATGTTCACGCTGATGATGATGCCAAAGGCACCGACGAAGCCCGCCAGGACATGCCAGCCCTTGATACGAAATCCGGTGTCTTTCGGGTCAGTGGTCATCATCAATTTGTCCGTCCGTTGAAAATGGTGTCGGTGTGCGCCCGGTCGCCGTTGGTCAGATCTTCGACCCAGAAGCGGAATTCCGTGCGCTCGGCCTCTGCCGCGTCGGAGCCGCTGGGCGCCAGCACATAGACCCGTGTAAGATAAGTTTCGTTCGCCGGAACGTCCACTGTCTCGTAAGGTGTCCCCTCGACCTGAACACGCAACGCGCTGTCGCCGGTCAGGGTGATGCGGAATGGGCGATCCTCGCCATGCTTGTTCAACAGGCGCACGTCGTAGGTGTTGCGGATCGTGCCGTCTGACAGCGTGACAAAGGTCGGATTGCGCACCGGGGCGACCGTCATCTCGATCTCTGGCCGAATGAACAGCGCAAAGACAAGGCCGATGCCCACCAGGCTCCAGAGCGTGGTGTACAGGATGGTGCGGGGGCGGAAGACGTGTTGCCAGATGGGGCGAGGCGCATGGCCCGCACGCTCACGAGGTTCGTCCGAAAACGCAAGATAGTCGATCAGGCCGCGCGGCTTGCCCAGCTTTTCCATGACGTCGTCGCACGCATCAATGCACAGCGCGCAGGTGATGCATTCCATCTGCTGCCCGTCACGGATGTCGATCCCCACTGGGCAGACGTTCACGCAGGCATTGCAGTCAATGCAATCGCCGAGGCCCTCTCGGGATTTGCCTTTGCCCCGCGGTTCGCCTCGCCATTCGCGGTAGCCCACGGTCAGCGTGTCCTCATCCATCATGGCCGCCTGAATGCGGGGCCACGGGCAGGCATAGATGCAGATCTGTTCACGCGCAAAGCCGCCAAAGAAAAAGGTGGTCAGTGTCAGGAACAGCATCGTCGTGTACGCGACGGGATGCGCGTTGAGCGTCACCAGATCGCGCAGCAGGGTGGGCGCGTCGGCGAAATAGAATACCCATGCGCCCCCGGTGGCGAGGCCGATCAGAAACCAGGTGACCCATTTGGTGAGCCGCAGGCGGACCTTGCGAAAATCCAGTTTCTTTTGGCGATGAAGGCGCAGGCGCGCGTTGCGGTCGCCCTCGATCCAGCGTTCCACCAGAATGTAGAGGTCGGTCCATACGGTCTGCGGGCACGCATAGCCGCACCAGACGCGGCCAAGAGCGGACGTGAAGAGAAACAACCCAAGCCCGGCCATGATCAGCAGGCCTGCGACAAAGTAGAACTCGTGCGGCCAGATCTCGATCCAGAAGAAGAAGAAGCGGCGGTTGGCCAAGTCGATCAGCACCGCCTGGTCCGGCAGTTGCGGACCACGGTCCCAGCGGATCCATGGCGTTAAATAATAGATACCCAAGGTGAAGATCATTATGATCCACTTGAGATTGCGAAAATTCCCCGAAACGCGACGCGGGAATATAGGTTCACGCGAGGCGTAAAGCGAAGGCGCAGGAGAGTTGTTGTCTGACACGGGGGGAATCGCTCCGTAAGGACGTATTTTCAGGCCCGTTCTCACAGAGCTGCGTTTGCCCGGCTTTGACCTGAATCAATAACTGACTCTGTGATCTAGGTTTTTGCCGCTTCGCGTCGGAGCCATGTCAGAAAGGCTTTCAGCGGAGGGCGTGCAACCCCGGGGCGGGTGACGATCCAGTAGCCCTTGGACCGCGTGTCCTCGAACAGAACGCGCAGGCGTCCAGCGGCGATATCGGGTTCCGCAAACACGCGGGCGAGGATGGCGATGCCCTGGCCCTGACGGGCGGCTTCCAGCATCAGGTTTCCGGGCAAGCTGGTGTACCCAAGGCCGCTGTCCCGCTCGATACCATATTGTGCGAACCAGGAGGTGGCTTCGTTGGTGCCGAACTCTTGCAGCCAGTGAAACCCCTGAAGATCCGCAGGCGTGTCGATGCGGCGGTCGTCGATCAGGCCAGGGGCAGCGACGATCGCAATGGGGGAGCGGACGAACAGCTCTGCCTCCAGCCCCGGCCAGTCGCCATTGCCGTAGCGCAGCGCCATGTCGATCCCGCCGGGTGAAAGCGGGCGCAGATCAGCGGAGGGGTCGATCATCAGGCTGATCGCCGGGTGGGCGGCGCGAAAGCTGGCCATGCGGGGCAGCAACCAGGCAGAGGCGAAGGTTGGGGTGGTCGACAGTTGCAACGCGCGTTCTGCGTCTGCCCCGGTCAGGGCCTCGACGGCGGCAGAAATCTGGCCGAAGCCTTCGTCGAGGGCACGGGCGAGGATCTCGCCATCCGGTGTCAGGGACATGCGTCGCCCACGGCGTTCCAGCAAGGCGATCCCCATGTGCTTTTCGAGCACGCGCAACTGCTGGCTGATCGCGGCATGGCTGACATTCAACGCAGCCCCGGCGGTGCTGACAGAGTCACTGCGGGCATAGGCCGCAAAGGCGCGGAGGGCGGAAAGCGGGGGCAGGCGGTGCCAGTCCATGAGATGCCTTATGTAATACAAGCTTACAAAGCGGATGTCTTGTTGGCTGGCATGAAAAGCCGTTCTGCGTCAAGTCTGGAGCCATCGGATCGCCACGGACAGGAGGCAATGATGTTTGGAATTCTTGCAAAGACTGCGCTGATCGCAACACGGATGACCGGCCTTGAAGAGCCGGTCGCCCCGCATCGTCTGCGGGCGGACCTGCCGAAGCTCGGGCTACGGGAACAGACGCGTCCGGGTCGTCGAGCGGTCGAAAACTCGGATGGTCGTGATGATTGATCCTGTGCTGCTTCGCGCCCTTCAGTTGAAGGACCCGGAAACGCAGCGGCTTTGGCTTCGGCTGGTGCGCCGGTCCAGGCTGCGTTGAATATAGCTAAGGAAAAAACGCCGGTGTCCCAGGAAACGCGCGAACAGGACAGGACACCGGCGCATACACCCCGATCTTGCCATCGGGTGTCTGTGTGGGCGGGGGAGGATCCCGTGCCCTAGGCGTTGAATACGTCAGGTCTGTCTGGATGGGCCTTGACGTAAATCAAGTTGCTGCCGCGCTGTGAAGTTTTTTCGGCAAAATCGCTTTGGTCTGCGGGGATGTCACGGTCGGCAGGTTCATCCCGGAAATGAAGCCGTTGCTGGTGACGCAGTTGCGACCGGCGTTCTTTGACGCATAGAGCGAGAGGTCGGCGCATTTCAGCCAGGCTTCCGGGCCGGGCAGGTCGGGATCGAGCTCTGCCACACCGAAGCTGGCAGTGACGGCAGGAAGATCGGTCCAGGCGGCGCTGCCCGTGGCGACACATTCGCGCAGACGCTCGGCCTGAATTGCACCTGTGTCGGCGCGGGAGCCTGGCAGGATGATGGCAAACTCCTCGCCGCCGACACGGTAAAGCCGGGCCTGCGCGCCGATGGTGGATTGTACCAATCCCGCAATTTCTGTCAGCACCTTATCCCCGACATCGTGACCGTAAGAATCGTTCACGGATTTGAAGTGGTCCACATCCCAAAGGATCAAGGTCGCGGTGGACCCATTCCGGCGCACCAATTGAAACACGGTGTCGAGATCGAGATGGAATTGACGGCTTGAGGCCGCTCCGGTGAGCCAGTCCTCGGTTGCGGCACGTTCCAGCGCGTGAATCTGAGCCTCTTGGGCCAGAAGGTGCGAGACGGCAGTGCCGATGGAGCTGACGAGGTCTTTTTCGCCGGGCGTGTGAGGGGGGCGAGGCAGGGGCGTCAGGAAGCTCAGCACGCCGGCAATCTCTCCGCCGACCACCAAACGCGTGGCGATTGAACCGCGCACGCCGATTCCGGGCAACAGAGGATGGGGTCTGACGGTCCCTGCTTCATTGGTCTCCATCAGACCGGGGGAGTGGATCGCTGCAGAGCAGTCGTTGTCGACAGCAGGGTAAGCAATTCCCTTGAGCGATGGCGTGAGGGTGGAGCGGGACTGAAACACTTTCAGGACATCCTGCTGCCTCAGCGCCACGAGACCGATGGGCATACAAAGCAATTCGCAGGCGAGGCCAAGCAGATCGTCGATCTTGCCCGAAGGGGTCTTTTCCTGATCGGTGAGAATGTCGAACATACGCTGACGTGCGGTTTCGATCTTGTTCGGAAGCGTCTGATCCCGCAGCAATTTGACGTAACACAACACGGTGTCGTCCGTGCTGAGCACCGGCCACGTCATGACTTCGACCTCTATCAGCAAGCCAGTTTTGTGGACCAAAGCGGTCTGGATGCCGCTGGCAGATGGAACGCCGATCATGCTTTCGTAAGGGGCGACGCTGCGCCCAAGGGCGGGGCGGCTTTTGTACAGTTGCGCTGCGCTTCTGCCGTGCAAGTCGCCGGAGGTGAAGCCGCTCATCGCCTCGAAGGCCACGTTGCACCAAAGCACTTTTTGATTGGCATCCGTGATCAGCACGGCGTCGGGAAAATCCTGGAAAGCCGCCTCCACATGATCGCACGTCAGATCGCATTCGATTTGTGTAATTGAAGGGTTTCCAGGCATCGCATCATCTCACTCAATACATTGACGATTTTTTGTCGACATTATTTGAGATTTCGTAAACGACATCGGGATAATTTTATCGAAAAGCCGCCCCCGACGGAGCGGGGACGGCCTGGTTTTGGTCAGCGATGTCTATCGGTGGGTTATTCCGAGGCTTCCCCGCCACCCAAGCCGTGTACATAAAGCGCAACGGCGCGGACCTCAGCTTCGGACAAGTCGGCCCCGCCCATCGGGGGCATTTGGCCGTAGCGCGCGTTCATGACTGTCTCGTAGATGGTGTCGTAGTCACCGCCATACAGCCAGATCTGGTCGGTCAGGTTCGGCGCGCCTTGCATCCGGTCGCCAGTGCCATCTTCGGCGTGGCAGGCGGAGCAGTTGTTCTCGAAGACCACTTGACCGTCAGCAACAAGATCGGGCTCAGGCACATCCATCCCGGACAGGGACATCACGTAGTTGACCACGGAGGCGATCTCTGGCCGTTCCAGCAGACCGTCACGTCCAAAGGCCGGCATTTGCGACTGGCGCAGCCAATCCTCGTCCGTGGGCTGGCGGATGCCAGTGTGGATCGTGGTGTAGATGTCCTCGATCGAGCCGCCCCAGAGCCATGCGTCGTCTTGCAGGTTCGGATAGCCTTTTGCCCCCGCCGCACCGGAGCCATGGCACTGCGAACACCATGACTTGAAGATCGCTCCGCCCGCATTGTTGGCGTAGCGGTGCAGGTCGGACCCACTGTCAGAGGCCAGCGCCACGAGGTCGGCATTGGCCAGCTCCGCGTTGATAGACGCGTTGGCCTCTTCGGCGCGGGCGATCTCTTCGGCCACCTGTCCTCGGGTGGAGTAACCGAGCAACCCGGCGGTCGCGGAGCTGATCCCCGGCCATGCCGGATAGGCGATGGTGTACCCGATGGCCCAGACGATGCAGGCGTAGAAGGTGTACAGCCACCATTTGGGAAGCGGCTTGTTGTATTCCTCGATGCCGTCCCAGCTATGGCCGGTGGTTTCGTAATCGTGGCCCGGCTTGATGTTTTTCTTGTCGTCGCTCATCGCGTGAGCCTCCTTAAGTGTCGGACGGGTCGGCTGCGGCGGGGCGATCTGCCCCGTCCTCCGCAGCGGGCCTGTCATCGTGCCGGAAGGGGATATTTGCCGCGTCGCTCTGGCCGGTGCGCGATCCGGGCAGCAAAGCCCAGATCACAGCGGCAGAGAAGAAGACGAACATCGCGAGCAAACCCCAGCTGTCGGCGAAGTGGCGCAGGAAATCATAAGTGCCCATATCGCCCTCCTTAGCGGCTTGCGTCGGGTGTGAAGGTCGAGAAGTCGACCAACGTGCCCAGCATCTGAAGATAGGCAATCAGCGCATCCATCTCGGAGACGCCCGGCTCCCCATCGAAGTTACGGATGTTGATCTCGGGCGACCCGAAACCTTCGGAGTACCGCGCCTGAAGGTCGTCGTATCCTGCACTGTCGGGATCGCCCTGTGCCAGGAAGTCCGCGCGGGAGCTTGCCAGCATGTCCTCGGTATAGGGCACGCCGACCATGGCGTTGGTGGCCATGATGTCACCGATGGCCTCCGCATGGATCATGCCGCTTGCAAGGCTGACGCCATCGTCCAGCATCCGGTCCGACAGGAAGCCATATTTCGGCATCACCGATTCCGGCACCACGGATTGCGGGTCGGTCAGGTGATCGACGTGCCACTCATCGGAGTAGCGGCCGCCCAGACGGGCCAGATCCGGCCCGGTGCGTTTCGACCCCCACTGGAAGGGGTGGTCGTACTTGCTTTCGACCGCCAGCGAGTAGTGGCCGTAGCGTTCGACCTCGTCGCGCATCGGACGGATCATCTGGCTGTGACAGTTGTAGCACCCTTCGCGCAGGTAGATTTCCTTGCCCGCCAGTTCCAGCGGGGTGTAGGGGCGCATGCCCTCCACATCCTCGATGGTGTTTTCGAGGTAGAAGAGCGGCACGATCTGTACCAGCCCGCCAATGGTCACCACAAGAAAGGCAAAGACGGCCAGCAGGGTGACGTTTTTTTCCAGGATCGCGTGTTTGTTGAGAATACCCATGATCGCTGCTCCTTATTCAGCCGGAGTCGCGGCATGTGCGGCGGCAGTGCTTGCCTCCACAGCAGGCGAGCGACGCGCGGTCATGTAGAGGTTGTAGCACATGATGAGAGCGCCGGAGACATAGAGCAGGCCGCCCACCGCACGTACGATGTACATCGGAAGCTTGGCGCTGACGGTGTCGGCAAAGGAGTTCACGAGGAAGCCATTTGCATCCACTTCACGCCACATCAGGCCTTCCATGATGCCGGTCACCCACATGGCGGCGGCGTAGAAAACGATGCCGATGGTCGCGAGCCAGAAGTGCCAGGAGACCAGCGACAGCGAGTACAGGCGTTCACGGTTCCAGAGCTTGGGCACCAGATAATACAGCGCGCCGAAGGTGATCATGCCGTTCCAGCCAAGCGCGCCGGAGTGGACGTGACCGATGGTCCAGTCGGTGTAGTGCGACAGCGAGTTGACCGCGCGGATCGACATCATCGGGCCTTCGAATGTGGACATGCCGTAAAAGCCGACAGAAATCACCATCATGCGGATCACCGGGTCGGTGCGCAGCTTGTCCCATGCGCCGGACAGCGTCATCAGACCGTTGATCATGCCGCCCCAGCTGGGCATCCACAGCACGATCGAGAACACCATGCCAAGGGTCGCGGCCCAGTCTGGCAGCGCGGTGTAGTGCAGGTGGTGCGGACCGGCCCAGATGTAGAGAAAGATCAGCGCCCAGAAGTGGATGATCGACAGCTTGTAGCTGAACACCGGACGTTCGGCCTGCTTCGGAATGAAGTAGTACATCATGCCGAGGAAGCCCGCGGTGAGGAAAAAGCCCACGGCGTTATGGCCGTACCACCATTGCACCATTGCGTCTTGGACGCCAGAGAACACCTGCACCGACTTGGACCCCCAGATGGAGACCGGGATGGCGAGGTTGTTAAAGATGTGCAGCATGGCAACGGTGATGATGAAGGACAGGTAGAACCAGTTCGCCACGTAGATGTGCGGCTCCTTGCGCTTTACGATGGTGCCGACGAAGACGAGGAAGTAGGCGACCCAGACGATGGTCAGCAGCCAGTCGACATACCATTCGGGTTCCGCGTATTCCTTGCCGTGCGTCGCGCCGAGGATGTAGCCGGTCGCGGCCAGCACGATCACCAGCTGGTAGCCCCAGAAGACGAACCAAGCGAGGTTGCCGCCCCAAAGCCGCGCTGCCGATGTGCGCTGCACCACGTAAAATGACGTGGCGATCAGCGCGTTGCCACCAAAGGCGAAAATCACGGCGGAGGTGTGCAGCGGCCGCAAACGGCCAAAGTTCATGTAGCCCTCGGCCCAATCGAAATTCAGCACCGGAAAGGCAAGTTGGGTGGCGATGAACGTGCCGGCAAGAAATCCGACCACGCCCCACAGCGCGGTTGCAACGACGCCAAAGCGGATGACGCCGTCCATATATTGTGTTTGATCGACAGGCTTGACCGGTTCGTCGGTATTCCGAAGAATGATGACGAAGGCGATTGCGGCGGCCAGCATGACTGTCAGCGCGTTCACCAGGTAAGCCACATCCTGTGCAAAATTGGCTGCAACCGCGGCAAAGATCGCGATCACGCCAAGCACGATGAGCTTGAGGTAGTTCTGCATGTTTCGTCCCTTTGTCTGACCCGTTCCAGATCCCTGCGATTCGAGAGACCGCTCGGGCGGTTTTTTAGACTGCGCCCCTCTTGCCGTGTTTTGGCCAAAGGGATCTTTGATCTGCATCAATCGAAGCGGACGAGTTGTTTGACGCGGGTCAATGTGTGCCGAAGCAGGCGGCGTTACGATGTGGGTGAGTTCGAACAGGAGATCACCGGACATGGCTTACAAGACGCTGCTGACCGTCGTTACGGATCAGGAATTGATCGCACCCACTCTGAACGCCGCCATCTCGATGGCCGAAGCATTTGATGCCCATCTGGATGTGATGTGCCTTGGCGTGGACCGCACACAGACCGGCTATTACTACGCCGGGGCCAATGCGATGGTGCTACAGGAATCCCTGTCCCGCGCCACCACGGAGGCTGAAGAGCTGGTCGCTGATGCGCGCCAGGTTCTTGGCCGCTCCGACGTGCGCTGGGCGGTCGATCACGGGGTGGCACAACTGGCCGACGTGGGCCGCCACGTGGCGGCGCGGGCGCGGTTTGCGGATCTTTGCATCCTTCCGCAGCCTTACGGCGAAGGGCGCGGGGTTGAGCTGGAACCGACGTTGGAGGGCGCATTGTTTGAGGGCGGGGTGCCTGTCATCGTCAGTCCGGCGGCGCCCGTCTCTGCCACAGTTGCGCCCAAACGCGTTGTTCTGGGCTGGAACGAAAGCAGCGAGGCGTTGCGGGCCGCGCGCTGTGCCCTGCCGATGCTGATGGCGGCGGACGTCGTGCATGTGGTGGTCATCGACCCTCCGCAGCATGGGCCAAACCGCTCCGACCCCGGCGGGATGCTGTCGCAATATCTGGCACGGCACGGGGTGAAGACCGAGATCGACGTGCTGTCCAAAACCATGCCGCGTGTCTCGGATGTGCTGACACGCCACGCCGCCGACGTGGATGCCGATATGGTGGTGATGGGGGCCTACGGGCACTCGCGCTTCCGCGAGTCGATCCTGGGCGGGGCGACCCGGCACATGCTGGAAAAAGCGACCTTGCCGGTGATGATGGCCCACTGAGGACGCCGGTCAATCAGCCTCCCGTTCAGACGGGGCCGCGAAAATGCTTGCCACGGCAGGTGTTTGTGCGGTCCCGCGGCAGGCTTGGGATTGGAGGCCGGTTCACGTTGGCGCTTGGACAGGGGGCAGGGCGATCCGGCCTTCGCTGATGGGAACGGCGGTTCCAGAGACACGGATTTTCGAGATTATGCCGGCGTCAACGCGGATGGTCAGGCCGATCTTTGAGGGGCGGCCCATCTCGATGCCCTGGTGCAAGGAAAGCCGCGTGTCGCCGTCCCCCAAGGTGGCGCTGGCGTGCAATTGGGCAGCCAGAATAGCGGAGGCCGAACCCGTGGCGGGGTCCTCTGGAACACCGCCATCAGGAGCGAACATGCGGGCGCAGAAATCACAGTCCTCGGCTGGCGTATACAGATAGGCGCCCTCCATCCCCGACATCGCCATGGCGTCGTCCCAGGCGGGTCTGCTTGGCTGCGACGCGGCCAGCGCCGTGGTGTCGGCCACCGGGATGTACAGATACCCGGGGCCGCCACGCCATATCCCTGCACGATGCGCGCCAAAGCCGATTTTGTCGGCCGTCAGACCCACGGCCTCTGCCAGCAGCGCATCGCCAGGCAGCGTTCCGGTTTTGGGCCAGTAGGGTAAAACTGGCGCTGTGAACTGCGCGCTCATCTTACCGGCGCGGCGAGACACGTCGACCGGAACCAGCCCGGCCTGTTCCTCAAGGGTGATCACCGTATCGAAATCGCCATCAGGGGCGCTTTTCAACGCCAGGAAAATCGCGCAACCGATGGTCGGGTGACCAGCGAAGGGAATCTCGTCGTTGGGAAAGAAGATCCGGACCTTTGCGGTGTGGCCGGGATCGTCGGGCGACATCACGAAAATCGTCTCGGAGAGATTGAACTCGCGCGCGATGGTCTGCATCTGCGCAACGCTCAGCGCGTCGGCCTGCTCGACGATGGCCAACGGGTTGCCGGCATATGGCTGATCGGTGAACACATCGCAGGTGGCGAAGGGCAGGTCAGACAAGCAACCCACCATCGGAATCGTCGCCTGCTTCTTCCATCAGGCGTTCCATGTCTGGCACGGTCACATGCCGCTTGCCTTCGAGCGAGATCACACCGTCCTTGCGCAATGCCGAAATCTGACGAGACACGGTTTCAAGCGTCAAGCCAAGGTAATCGGCCATAGCCTCGCGCGTCAGCGGCAGATCGAAGACGATCGGCCCCTCGATGCCGGAACCCGCCTTGAGATGCAGGGTAGCGTCACGGCGCGCGATGATTGTCAGCAGCGACGCGATCTTTTCCCGCGCGGTCTTGCGCCCCAGCACCAGCATCCATTCGCGGGCCGCGTCCAGTTCATCCAGCGTCATTTCCAACAGGCGCTGCGCGATGTGCGGTGTGTTCGCCATCATCTCCTCGAACGGGGTTTTGCGGAAGCAGCACATCACCAGGTCCGTGGTCGCCACAACATCGTAAGCGGCAGTGGCACGGCCAGGACGGCCGACAAAATCCGATGGCAGCAATAGGCCGACCATCTGGGTGCGCCCATCTTCCATCGTCTGGGTCAGCGACGCGATACCAGAGACGACGGAGCCGACGAAATCCATCTTGTCACCGGACCAGATCACCATCTGACCGGCTTCGAACTTGCGATAATACTTGATCTGTTCGAGACGCTCGAGCTCGTCGGTTTCACACCGTGCACAGACGGCGCGGTGCCGAATGGGGCACTCTTCGCATTCCTGACTTATAGTAAGGCTTCGCTCGTTAAACATGACGTCACCGCCTTTACAGTTTGATCTGGCGTTTTGATCTGGGTCAAAGCCCCGGATCGTCTTGCTGGCTAATGGTACGCTTATGGCGAAGCGAACACAACTCGGGCGGCTAGGCCTCTTTGATGCCAAAGTGCCGCGTTACACCTCATATCCGACGGCACCACACTTTGCTGGGGACGTCGGTCCATCTCGATTTAGTGAATGGGTTCAAGCCATTCCTGAATACGGGGAGATTTCTCTTTACTTACATGTCCCTTTTTGTCGCAGGCTGTGCTGGTTCTGCGCCTGTCGGACTCAAGGAACGGCAACGGCCAATCCTGTTCGTGCATACGTTGAAACGCTGGAGGCCGAACTGGCCCTTTTGCGTCAACATTTGCCACGTGGGGTAAAGCTGTCGCGCCTGCATTGGGGCGGGGGCACGCCAACGCTGCTGGAGCCCGACCTGATGAAGCGGCTGATTGCCGCGGTGCGCCAGACGGCTGATTTCGGCGAGAGCGCAGAGTTCTCTGTGGAGATTGACCCGAACGAGATCGACGCCGCGCGGCTGGATGCCTTGGCCGAGGGCGGGATGAACCGTGCGTCCATCGGGGTGCAGGACTTCGACCCGCTTATCCAGGAAGCGATCGGCCGCGAGCAAAGCTACGACGTGACGCGGGCGGCCGTGGACATGATCCGCGAGCGGGGCATTGCCAGCCTGAACACCGATATCCTGTTTGGCCTGCCGCATCAGAACACCATCCGGATCACCGAGACGGTGCAAAAGCTCCTGTCTTTCGCGCCTGATCGCGTGGCGCTTTATGGCTATGCGCATGTGCCCTGGATGGCGAAACGACAGCAGATGATTCCGTCTGACAAGTTGCCCACGCCAGAGGAACGGCTGGAGTTGTTCGAAACCGCGCGCAAGTTGTTCCGCTGGGATGGCTATTCAGAGATTGGCATTGATCACTTCGCCGCCCCGAGCGACGGTTTGGCCATTGCGCAGAAGACAGGAAAGCTGCGGCGCAACTTCCAGGGCTACACGGATGACACGTCCGATGTTTTGATTGGCTTGGGTGCTTCGTCGATTTCCAAGTTTCCCCAAGGGTTTGCCCAAAACGCCTCTGCCACGTCCGAGTATACGAGCGCGGTCCGGGACGGGCGTTTTTCCACAGCGCGCGGCCACACCTTCAAGGGGGAGGACCGACTGCGCGGTCGCTTGATCGAGGCGTTGATGTGCGATTTCCGTATCAACGCGGCGGAGATCACGCACGATTTCGACATCTCCCGCGCGCGCCTGTTCGAGATGTTCCGCGCGACCAACGCGCAGTTCGAGAACATTCTGGAGATCACGGAGGATGGGATATACGTGCCCGCCGATGCGCGTCCTTTGACCCGCATTATCGCCCGCAGCTTTGACGCCTATGACCTGAGCAAGGCGGGGCATTCCTCTGCCATTTGACGTGGGGCGCCCGGCAGAGGAGGCCGGGCGCATTAGTTAAACCACTTCGAAGGCGGCGTTCAGCAGGGTGCGGGTATACTCGGTCTTGGGCGCATCAAAAATCTCTTGCGCGGTGCCGGCCTCGATGACGTCACCCTGCTTCATCACCAAAACCTTGTGGGACATGGCGCGCACGACCTTCAGGTCGTGGCTGATGAACAGGTAGGCGAGGTCGTATTTGCGTTGCAGATTGCGCAGCAGGTCGACGATCTGCACCTGCACGGTCATGTCGAGCGCCGAGGTCGGTTCGTCGAGAACGACCAGCTTGGGACGCAGCACCATGGCCCGCGCGATGGCGATACGCTGACGCTGGCCTCCGGAAAACTCATGCGGATAGCGGTGCATGGCGGCGGGGTCCAGGCCGACCTCCACCATGACCTCGGCCACCTGCTGCCGGTATGTTCGCTTGTCCGCCGAACCGTGCACGTGCAGCCCTTCGGCGATGATCTGTTCACAGGTCATGCGTGGGCTGAGAGATCCAAAGGGATCCTGAAACACGATCTGGATTTCGGACCGCAGACGGCGCAGTTCCTTTGTGGACCAATCGCGCACGTTCTGGCCGCGATAGCGGATGTCGCCTTCAGATTGGATCAGCCGCATGATGGCCAGTGCCAGCGTCGTCTTGCCTGATCCGCTTTCGCCCACGACCCCGACGGTTTCGCCCGCGCGCACAGCGATGGAGGCATCGTTGACGGCCTTGACGTAGCCTACGGTGCGCTTCAGCAAACCCTTCTGGATCGGGAACCAGATTTTCAGATGCTCGGTGCGGGCGATTTCCTCCGCCCCGTCGGCCACGGGATCGGGAACACCGACACTTTCGGCAGAGAGCAGCTTTTGCGTGTAGGGGTGTTGTGGCGCGTCAAAGATTTCGCGCGTGTTGCCCTGTTCGACAATTTCACCGTCTTTCATCACGCAGACACGGTCGGCGATCTTGCGCACGATGTTCAGGTCATGGGTGATGAACAGCATCCCCATGCCTTCCTTTTGTTTGATGTCTTCCAGCAGGTCGAGGATCTGCGCCTGAATGGTCACGTCGAGCGCAGTGGTGGGCTCATCGGCAATCAGAAGTTCGGGCCCGTTGGCCAGTGCCATGGCGATCATAACGCGCTGCCGCTGCCCGCCGGACAGCTGGTGCGGATAAGCGTTCAGACGGCTTTCGGGGTCGCGGATGCCGACCCGGTGCAGCAGCTCTATGATGTGCGCGCGCGCGTCGGTGCCGGTCTTGCCCTGATGCAACGCGATGGACTCGGCCAGTTGCTTTTCCAGCGTGTGCAACGGGTTGAGAGAGGTCATCGGCTCCTGGAAGATGAACGAGATATCGTTGCCGCGCACCCGTTGCAGCCGCTTGGGGGAGGCGCCGATCATCTCGTCGCCCTCATAGGTGACAGAACCCGACACCTCGGCATTGTCACCCAGCAGCGAGACAGTGGACAGGGCGGTCACCGACTTGCCAGAGCCGCTTTCCCCCACCAAAGCGACGGTTTCGCCCCGGTCGATGTGAAAGGACACGCCCTTCACCGCGAGGCTGGTCTTGCCGTCCTGGCGAAAGGCGACCTTCAGGTCTTTGACATCGAGGATCTTGGTCATGAGAAGGTCTTTCTCGGGTCGAAGGCGTCACGCACACCTTCAAATATGAACACCAGCAGCGACAGCATGACCGCAAACACGGTGAAGCCGGTGAAGGCCAGCCACGGCGCTTGCAGGTTCTGTTTCGCTTGCAAGGTCAGCTCACCCAGCGAGGGGGCCGAGGACGGCAGGCCAAAGCCGAGGAAATCCAGTCCGGCAAGCGTGGCGATTGTGCCAGTGACGATGAAGGGCAGGAAGGTCAGCGTGGCAACCATGGCGTTGGGCAGCATGTGGCGGAACATGATTGTCCGGTTCGACACGCCGAGCGCCTTTGCCGCGCGCACATATTCGAGGTTCCGCGCCCGCAGGAATTCCGCGCGGACGACGCCCACCAGCATCGTCCAGCTGAACAGGATTGTCAGCACCAGTAATAGCCAGAAACTTCGCCCGAAAATCGCGAACATGATGATGATGACGTAAAGCGAAGGGATTGCGCCCCAGATTTCGATCACGCGCTGAAAGATCAGGTCGAGCCAGCCACCAAAGAAGCCCTGCACCGCGCCAGCCACCACGCCGATGATCGAGGCAAAGAAGGTGACAACGAGGGTAAAGACGATGGAGAGGCGGAAGCCGTAGATGATGCGGGCCAGCACGTCCCGCTTGGTATCGTCGGTGCCCAGCCAGTTGTCGCCGCGAATGTCCGCAGGTAGCAGGCCGAAATGACGCTCGCCGTCCTCGCCTTCATAAAAGCCGATGACATCCGGGGGCAGGGGGGCCGCGCCCATCCGGTCAACCGGCGTGTCATAGCTGTAGCGGATCGCGGGCCAGATCAACGATCCCTCGTCAAAGCCTTCTTCGGCAAATGTGCCCGCGTTGATCTGCTCGATGATGCCTTCCGGATCGTCAAAACAGCTTTCCAAGCCGCCGGAGCGGATCAGACAGGCCACTTCGGGCGCGCGGTAGTCGGCCTCCGTGCGGAAATCTCCGCCGAACGCCGTTTCCGGATAGAAGTTGAACACCGGAACAAAGGTCTCGCCGCGATACGTGACAAGGATCGGTTTGTCGTTTGCGATGAACTCGGCCACCAGCGACAGTCCAAACAGGATCAGGAAAAGCCACAAGGACCAGAACGCGCGGCGGTTCTTGGTAAAGTTGACCCAACGGCGTTTGTTCAGCGGCGACAGTGTGAAGACGCCGCGCTTGTCCTCGGGGATCCGGGTGATGTCGGTCATCGCTCAGCCCTCCCGCTTTTCAAAGTCGATACGTGGATCGACAAAGACATACATCAGGTCCGACACGATCTGCATCACCATGCCGATGATCGAACTGAGGAACAGCGTCCCGAAGATGACCGGGTAATCGCGCTGCACGGCCGCCTCGAACCCGAGCCGCCCAAGGCCGTCGAGGCTGAAGATCGTTTCAATGATGATCGAGCCGCCAAAGAACACGCCGATAAAGACCCCCGGCAGACCGGCAATGACGATCAGCATGGCATTGCGGAAGACGTGGCCATACAGAACTTTCTTCTCCGACAGCCCCTTGGCACGGGCGGTCATGACGTATTGTTTTTTGATCTCGTCGAGAAAGCTGTTCTTGGTCAGCAGCGTCAGCGTGGCAAAGGCCGAGATGGTCGAGGCCCCGACCGGCAACGCGATGTGCCAGAAGTAGTCGCCGATCTTGCCCAGCAGGCTGAGGTTCTCCCAGTTGTCGGACGTCAGCCCTCGGAGCGGGAAAATCTGCCAGTAACTGCCGCCCGCGAATAGCACCAGCAGCAGGATCGCAAAGAGGAACCCGGGGATCGCATAGGCCACGATGATGATCGCAGAGGTCCACGTGTCGAAGGAGGTGCCATCGTTGACCGCCTTGCGAATGCCCAACGGGATTGAAATGAGGTAGGCTATCACCGTGGACCAAAGGCCCAGCGTGATCGACACGGGCATCTTTTCCAACACCAGATCAATCACGGAAATCGAGCGAAAGTAGCTCTCCCCGAAATCGAGGCGCATGTAGTTCCACATCATGTTGAGAAAGCGTTCCAGCGGCGGCTTGTCGAAGCCGAATTCACGCTCCAGCTCCTCGATGAACTCCTTGGGGAGGCCACGGGCGCCGACATACTCACTGCTGGAGCCGAAAGTTTCCTCCCCCACGTCGTTTCCGCCGCCACTGAACCCGGCTGTGACGTCGCCCTGACCCTGCATCTGGGCCAGAACCTGTTCGACGGGACCGCCGGGTACAAATTGCACCAGTACGAAGTTGAAGATCATGATCCCCAGAAGCGTGGGGATGATGAGCAGAAGACGTCTGAAGATATAGGCGGCCATGTCGTGTCAGTTCACCTGATTCTTGTGGGGCGCAAAGGGCAAAAGTGGACGCTCATTTCAGAACGCCGCGCTCCTGCAGGGCCTGTTGCTTGTCTTCGTTCATCCACCAGAAGTCCAGAACCCCCAGCGCATAGGGCGGCAGGTCTTCGGGGTGTTCGAACATGTCGTATTGCGCGGTCCAGTATTCGGCGACAAAGCCATCGGGCACCTGCACCCGTTCCCAGCGCAGCGCACGGTCCAGCGCGGTAAGCGCCACGACCTCTTCCTCGCGGGTGGTGGTGGCCAGCGCCGCTTCGATGATGGCGTCGACCATCGGGCTTTGCAGTGCAGAGGGGTTATAAGACGACACCACCGCCGTTTCCGAGCCGAAAAGCTGCTGCAATCCGGTTCCTGCAGCGGCAAAGGTCAGGATGCGCGTCTGGATCAGGTCGTAATCCTTGTCCAGAAAGCGCTGCTGGCCTTGCGCGCTGTCGACGGTGGTCGCATCAACCGCGATGCCCCAGTCCGTGAGCGTGCGCACATAGGTCTCGATAGAGGCTTTCCTAACGTCATCCCACGTGGAAATCACAAGGAAGTTCAGCGACATCTGCACGCCTTCGGCATTCACAAGCTGGCCATTTTGGTTCAGCGTCCAGCCTTCCTGTTCCAGCAGCGCGAGGCCTTTGCGCTTGTTGCGGCGGTCGATTGGATTGCGCGGATCAGATGTGTGCGGCATCACCGCTTCTTCGGTCAGCACCTCTGGCGGAACCACCTCGCCCAGTGATTTCAACAGCTCCAGTTCGGCCCCTGCGGGTACGCCCTTGGCCTCCCATTCCTGCCCTTCCACGAAAGAGTTGCGCTGCGTTGTCAGGCTGAACTGAAGCGACTCACGCACCCATTCAAAGTTGAACGCCAGACTCAGGGCGTGGCGAATGTTCCGGTTGTCCAAGGGCGCGCGGGTCGTGTTGAAGATGATACCGGAGTTGTTTGGCGCGGTCTGGTCGGGGATGGTTTCCAGGATCACGTCGCCGCGCTGCACGGCCGGAAAATCATATCCCGTGGACCAGCGTTTGGTAGAGCCTTCGGTGCGGAAGGTTGTGACGCCGGCCTTGAACGCTTCGAATTCTGCGGTGTCGTCGGCGAAGTATTCGAACCGGACGCGGTCGAAGTTGAAGCGCCCCTTGTTCGCAGGATGATTCCAGCCCCAATATTCCGGATTGCGCTCGTACACGACGTAGCGATTGAACTCGTAATCCGCGACCTGGTAGGGGCCCGACGCCATCGGTGACAGTACAGAGGGTTCATCCAGCCGTTCGCCGGTTTCCTCGTACCAGTCCTTTGAGAAGATCGGCGCCCCTCCGACCTGAGAAATCAATGAGCGGCGGGAAATGTCCGGGGCAAATTCGAACCGGCAGGTGAGGTCGTCGATGACTTCGGCCCCGATCACGCGTTCGCCGACACTGCGTGCGAACGACCGGATGCCCTGTTCGAGAAAGAGATTGTGGGTAAAGATCACGTCTTTCGCAGTGACCTGCTGGCCGTTGCGAAATTTGACATCATCGCGCAGGTGAAACACGACCCAGGCTTGGTCCTCGGGATACTCGACCTCACGCGCCACAAGGCAGTAGCTGTCGGTGATCGTATCGGCGGGCAAACCGCCGCCCCATGGCATCTCACCGAACAGGCTTTCCGCGACAACGCTTGAGTTGCTCTCGGGGTTGCCGCGCCATGCCCAACGATTGAAGCCGTCGAATGTACCGCGTGCCCCGATGGTGATTTCGCCGCCGCGCGGAGCATCCGGGTTAACGTAGCCCCAGTGGGGGTAGTCGGCTGGGTACTTCAAATCGCCATAGAAGGAGTAGCCATGCGCCCGGATCATTTGCGCCGCTTCATGAGAGTCGGCCCATCCGGTGCGGGGCAGGACGCTAGACACGGCCGATGCCCCCAAAAGCCCAAGGGCCTGACGGCGGTCGATCTGGAACGGCTTGGATCTGGTCATCGGTGCTCTCCCTTTGGGGGCGGTCGCGCGCAGGCAACGCGTCCTGTCCATGTCTCGGCAATATTGGTTAAAATTAAGCTAAGTGCACAGCGGGGCCACATTCAAGGTGCGAATGTTTCATCTCACGCAAGCGTTTGCGTGAACGCGCGCAGCGGGCAGACCCTTGGCCTGCGAAAAAGGCCGCACTCCGAAGAATGCGGCCCCTGTGGCAACCGATTGCGATCCGCTTTTTGCGATCAGCTTTCGGATTCGATATAGGCAATGACGTTTGCGCGGTCTTCGGCGCTGGACAGACCGTTGAAGCCCATCGCGGTGCCGGGCGCTGCGGCCTGCGGGTTGGTCAAAAATGCGCTGAGGTGATCGTAATCCCAGACATCCCCGATCGGCGCCAGCGCGCCCGAGTAGTTGAACCCTGCAACCGATGCGATATCGCGGTTGACCACACCGTTCAGATGCGGACCGACACCGTCAGTGCCGTCAAGCTTGTGGCAGGCCTTGCACTTGTTGAAGACGCGCGCGCCAGCACCCGCATCGGCGGAGGCCATCAGCTCGGCGAAATCGACTTCGGGTTCCGGCTCGGCCGGCTCGCCGCTGTCGGTTTCAATGACGTAGGCGGCGGCGTGTTCTTCGCCATGGCCTTCGGCGCCGACGTGATACACGGTCTCTGCGGCCCATTTGCCCATCAGGTAGATCAGCAGAGCGCCGCAGACGCCGCCCACAACTTTGGTCATTGTCATCGTGTCAAACATGAGGTGCCCTGTTCATCTTGAGTATCCATCGCGCGGGTAACTACGACTTCCCTTTGCCCGTGGCAAGCGGTAGAAGCCGCGACCAAACGCCCGCCCCGGGTGAGAATGCAGAGAATTTGCCGGAGGTCCTCCAAAATGACGCAGCGCATCGCCTTTCAGGGCGAATTGGGGGCTTATTCGCATCAAGCCTGTGTGGACGCCCGCCCAGAGGCGGAGGTGCTGCCCTGTCAGACTTTTGAGGACGTGATCGAGGCGGTGCGGTTGGGCAACGCGGATCTGGCCATGCTGCCTGTGGAAAACACCACATACGGGCGCGTGGCGGACATCCATCGGCTGCTGCCGGAATCGGGGCTGAGGATCGTGGCCGAGGCCTTTGTCCGTGTACATATCTCGCTGATGGCCCTGCCGGGCGTGCCGATCGAAGAACTGACCGAAGTGCGCGCACATCCGGTTCTTCTGCCGCAAGCGGGAAGCTTTCTGCGTAAATACGGCATAAAGGGCGAGGCTTGGGCCGACAGCGCCGGGGCCGCCGCCGAAATCGCGGCCGGAGGCCTGCGCACCGTCGGGGCCTTGGCCTCTGACCTTGCTGCAGAGATCAACGGGATGCACATCCTTGCCCGTCATCTTGAAGACCATTCGCACAATACAACCCGGTTCCTGCTGATGTCGCCGGAGCCGGACAACACGCGGCGTGGTGCGCATGGCATGATGACCACCTTCGTCTTTCAGGTGCGCAACATTCCGGCCGCGCTTTATAAAGCGTTGGGTGGATTCGCGACCAATGGTGTGAACATGACCAAGCTGGAAAGCTACATGGTCGGTGGCTCCTTTGAGGCGTCGCAGTTTTACGCCGACATCGAAGGGCATCCGGAGGATCCTGCTGTGGCGCGTGCGCTGGAGGAGCTGGGCTACTTTACCTCGACGCTGGATATTCTGGGCGTCTATCCGCGCGACCCCCGGCGAGACTAGCTCCGCGCGCCTCCCGGTGCGACTAGATAAGCAGGCCGCCAGCGCCTTCGTGGCGCAGCAGCCAAACCTTTGCCTCAACGCCGCCGCTGCCAGAGAAGCCGCCAAGCCCATTGCGACCCAGGACGCGATGGCAGGGGATGAGCAGCGGAATAGGATTGCTGCCGCAGCCCTGGCCGACGGCCTGCGCGGGCACAGCCAGATCGCGGGCAATGTCGCCGTAGGTCCGCGTCTCTCCAAAGGGAATCGCGGTTATGGCGTCGCAGATCGCGCGCTGAAATTCGCTGCCCACGACGCGCAGCGGCAGATCAAAGCGCGTCCGCGTGCCGGCGAAATAAGCGGACAACTGCGTTTCGGCCTCTTGCAGGATTGCTGAACTGGCGGTGGTCACGCTGCCGTCGCTCGCCCAGCGCAAAGTGGTGATGGCGCCGTCGTCCTCGGTCACTGAAATGTGGCCAAGTGGACTGGCAAAGCTGTGGTGGCGCGTGGTCATCGGCTCGCTCCTGCGGTCGGCGCAGCATCAACATGCAAAGGACATAGCGCAACACGCTTTCCGTGCCGTACCCAAGTCGATAGGAGGGGCGGGACCAGACAAGGGAACGAAGCAATGGCGGAAGAATTGACACGGATTGGCACATCGGCCCCGCGTCGTGTGTTTGGCGTGGGCGCGATGACGGTTCTGGGCGGCATGCTGCTGTACGTGGCGTTTGCCGAACCGCCAGCCAATTGGTTGTGGCAGGTCTTTCTCGTTGCGCTCGGCCTCGCTGCGCTGTGGTTTTCGGCACGTATGTGGGAGGCGACCGGCCACGAGTTGATCCTGACCGACGAGGCGTTGACCGACAGCGACGGCACGGAACTTGCGCGCCTCGATCAGATCGCCAAGGTGGATCGGTCGGTTTTTGCGATGAAGCCGTCAAATGGGTTTATCATTCTTCTCAAAGAGCCGATGCCACGCGCGTGGCGGCCTGGCCTGTGGTGGCGGATGGGGCGTCGGATTGCCGTTGGCGGTGTGACCTCTGGCGCGGCGACAAAGCCGATGGCAGATATCATCGCCGTTAAGGTCGCCGACCCGGACGTCTGATACCTGCACGGGCTTTTCAGCCTATCGTCTCGTTCAGCTTCTCCCCCAGCCGTTGCCTCTGCCCGGCCAGTTTCCATACCAGGGATTTCCCCAGCCGTTGCCGTTGCCGGTGTCATCGTCATCCGAGGATGACGACCCTCCGCCCCCGGTATCATTTCCGGCAAAGGGGATCTGGGGCGCATAGCGCGGCGCGGTAAAGCTGTAGGTGCGGATCTGGAAGGCACCGATGCCAATGTCAAAGGCAGGCTCCCAGTCTTCCCAGGTTTCGACCAGAACGAGCTGCTGGTTGTCCATGGCGGGCGGCAGCCGATCACCAAAACTGACGAGGTCGGCGTCGGTCAGGGCGCTGGCCACGCCGGACATCGCATCGCCCCGTTGTTCGGACCAAACCACCGACCAGCGGTCTCTCCTCGAGGAATATTCGACAACGGCTGTCCGCATGTCTGTTATGGCACTGTCGGACTTTGTCAGCGTCGTCAGAAGGTTGAAGGCGTTGTCGATGTAAGTGGACGACACGCCATCGGTCTCACGCGAAATCATGTCGCCGATCACATAGTTCGCTTTCTGGTTCACGCTCTGCTGGTGAAACGCGTCGAAATAGACCCAACCCGCGCCAAACAGCCAAAGCATCACCGGCAGCACGATCACGGCCTCGGTCGAGATGTAACCGCGGTCATTGGCGGCAAAGCGCTTCAGACGGCGTTTCAAAAAGGAGGTTAGCATGTTGATGTCTCCTCAGCTCGGCTCGTTGACGAATGCACTGGTCGAGACCAGCCCGGTGTAGCCTTCGCCATCCTTGTTCAGGCTGGCATTCAGTGAGCCGATGGGCGTGACCGGTCTGAACTTGTAGCAGGCCCGCAGGAACATGATCTGTCCGCCCTGACCGTTCACGAAATGACGCTGGGGGGTGACCGGCTCTGACAGGTCGACACAATCCGCGGCCGCCGCTGGTTGCGCCCAATTGTTGATGTCGAGCGGGATCATTTCCAGGTGCAGCGTCTGAGCACATTCGGGCAGGATGCGGGCCCTGGCGCAGATGGCGGCTTTCATCTGGGCGTGGGTCGTGGGGCCGATGCCGAGCTTAACGTCACGCACTGTCTGATCCAGCGCACGTTCCAGAACGGTGTGTCGGATCGTGACGATGCCAAGCTCCATCGACGATATGATGAGCAGTAGGAAAATCGGCATCCACAGCGCCACTTCAGGGGCGACCGTGCCATCTTCACGGCGGCCAAACCGGCGAAGGAGGGGCAAAAGAGTACGGGTCATCATCTTGGTTTGGCCTCGGTCAGGGGTTACGGTCACGGAATGCAAACAGGGTGTGCCTGCGGGTCGTCTCGGGGCCCTCATCAAACAGATACGGGGCCCGAGGATCATTCGGTCAGGCGCAGCTCGACCAGCATGTCGGAGATGGAGCCGAAGGTTTCCAAAAGCTCATCGCCCTCAACATCGTAGAAATGCGCGGTGGAAGAGGCGCAGTCATTCATTGCCGACAGTCCGGCTCTCGGGGCTTCGACACCAATGGCATAGACGACAATGCCGGCGTCTTTGGCTGCGTCGCAAATGCGGTGCAGACGGTTATCGGCGGCCGAACCGTCGACACGGACCTCCCAGGTATAATAGGCGTTATGGTACTGCTGGTAGGAGGCCTGCCCGTCTTGATACGCCTGCCAATACCACGTGTTGGCATATTCAGTGGTCTTGATTGTGCCGAACAACTCTTGCCAGTTCAGGCGCACCGGCGCGTAATTGGAGCAATCACCGTCGGAGCCGGTCAACCCATCGACATCCAAATCGGCGTAGTCGGTCGACAATATTCCTTCGACCAGAGTGCTCTGGGCCGAATTTGCGCCTGCGCCCTTGTAGCTGGAACAATGCGCCGTATTGGCTGTGTCCTGGCCGATCGTTGCAACGTCGCCCACCATGGTCGCTGCGCCGCGAACGACCCAGCTATACGGTCCATTCTGATAGGCGTTCCACCGGCCCGCCCGGTGCGGCCAGTAGAAGACATCGTTTCTGTCACCCGGCCTGTCTATGACGCGGATTGACCAGCGGTCATCGCCTGTCCCCGGTGTGCCATGATCGTCTACCCATACATCGGACATGGCGGCGGGGTTTTTCATCCAGTTCGGAAGGTCGTATTGCTGCGTGTTCTGGCCGTCGGTCATGACAACGACGAATTTCTGCGCGGCGGCCTCATAAGGGGCAGGGCGGTAGCGTGCTGTTTCCGGGGCGAGGCCGCGGTTGGCAAGTTCCTCCACAACAGGCTGCGCCGAAGGGTCAAGCAGCGCCGTTCCCCATTTCATGCCAAGGTCGATGGCCGTGTTGCCCTGTGCCTCCAGGCTGTCGATGAAGTCCTTCAGCGCGTCGGGGTCTGCACTGTGGGCGATGATGTTGCCGGTGGTTCCGGTCGAACACCATGGCGTGTCGACGGTCATCCTGCCGTTTGAGATCGGATCAAAATGCGCGATTTGTTCAAGGGGCTGATCGGGATCCAGGGACACGCTGTTGAAATCATTGCTGTCAAAGGCCGCACAGGTGGACATCGTGTGGTCCAGGTCAAGCGTGTAGAGCTGAGACAGCTCCGGCCCCAGATTCACTGTTGCGTTGTAGGGCACGATGGACACGGTCACGCGGCTGTTGTCGCCACCAGAGCCAAGCACGGTATCAACGAACTCCTTTGCGGCGTCCTTCAGCTGGGCGATCTTGTCGCCGCGCATGGAGCCGGAGATGTCCAGAACAAGGCTGATCTCTGTGGGGGCAATGGCATTCTCGGCGGTTGCCCTGCCGTAGACATCCAATTCGGATACGCCAATGAGACTGAGGAAATCCGAGCTGATACTGGCATGACCGTCGGCCGTGACCCTTTTCGCGCCAAGGCCATTGTCCACCGCAACGCCGGAGAGTTCGTCTTCCATGTTCATCGCGCGGAAAAAGTCCTGCACCACAGATTCCGGATCAAGGGTGTTGTTCAGGTTGGCCGCCGACAGAACCGCGCGGTCCAGTGTCTGCTGCACTTTGTTGCGCTTGAGTTCCGCATGCATCATGTCGATGCCGACGCCGCCGAAGATCATCATGATCAAGGACCCCACGAGCGCCACATAGGACATGGCGCCATCCTGCGCTGTCCAGAAACGGCCCAGAAAGCCGCCGGTGGCGGAGCAGTCGTTTGTCGTTTTCCGGGTCAAAAGGGTCATCATAAAAGCACCTTGTCAAACGCGACGTCAGTCAGGCCTGCGACTCAACCTACGCCATTCGGGATGCCCGTTTTTTGCCCTGTTAACGTGGCTAAACTTGGGCAGTTTGACATGCCTTTTCATAGAATTTTAAGCAGTTTAGCGCACAAAACCGCTATAGACTGCGGCTTTGTTTCCAGGCTCTGGACAGATGCGCTGTGCCGCGCTGATCGAGTCCCGAAAGACAAAGCACCATGGATCCGATTTCGGTTCAACCCTGCCTCCCTCCCGCTGCTGACTTTATGATGTGGACACTCAGGCGTCCCGCGCATCTCCTACGAAAGCATCGAGAAAATTGAGCCGTCGGGCAGGGCAATGCCCCTGTGGTCGGGCTGGGCGCGGGGCAGGGGGGAGTGCGCGACGAGCCTCCCGCCGGAAAGCCGCAGTTCGGGGGCAGTGTTTCGCGTGTCGTCTCGCCCCAAACGGCGGCTCAAGCCCAGACGGATATTTTGGCTTCTCTTAAAATCCTATGGGAAGTCCGCTTCGCTGCCGCATTCGCATCCGGATCGTTGACCGAATCTTACCCGAAAAACGTCTGAGACTGCGGCAGAGAGCGTCTGCCGTCCCAAAACGACCGATGATGGCACGACGAGGAGACACCCATGCGACAGACCGGCACCCGCAGCCCGCTTTCCCGGACAGTCGCCCGCTTCGTGCACGAAGAGGACGGCAATTTGACCGTTTTCTCGATCTTCATTCTGATGTGCGTGATGCTGATGTGCGGCGCAGCCGTAGACCTCGCGCAACAAGAAAGCGAACGTGTGCGGCTGCAAACCACGCTGGACCGTGCGGTGATCGCGGCGGCGGACCTTGATCAGCGCCAGCAGCCGGTGGATGTGGTCGCTGACTATGTGGCCAAAGCGGGTTTGGGCAACTATCTGACCTCCGTCACGTCCACGCCCTTCTTCAACGAACGTACGGTCGGCGCCGACGCCGGCATGACGATGGACACGCTGTTCCTGAGGCTGGCCGGAATAGACACGCTCGATGTGCGCGCCGTTTCGATGGCAGAGGAGCGCATCGCCAATGTCGAGATCAGCCTCGTGCTGGACATCTCCGGCTCCATGCGCTGGAACAACCGGATCGAAAACTCCCGCGAAGGGGCGGCCAATTTCATCAGGAAAGTGCTGACCGAGGAAAGCGAGGGCATTACCACGCTGAACGTGGTGCCCTTTGCGGGCCACGTGAACCCCGGCACCGATATCTTTGCCTATCTGCGCGGCGAGCGCCCCAAGCTGAAGGGCAACAACGGGTGGGGCAACGGCGATCAGGACGCGCCGGGTGGGTCGCTGTGCAACAACAATGCCGAAAACGCCGAGGAGGGGGCGGAGGCAGATGAATGCTCCGACGGCACGGCCACGGCCCAGACCGGTCATTTCGCGGAATGGACGCAAGCGATTTCCAACGTGGTGCTGTACTTCGACACCGACGGCGATCAGGTCTTTGATCGCGCGCACAAGATCGAAGGTTTCCCTGAGAACGCTCCGCGCGACATGGACGACCTTTATAAAGGTGCGGTCGCATGGGTCGCTGCGCGCGACAACCGGATTGACGCGTGGGATTTCCTGGGTGTGTCGATCAAGGGCGGCCGGGAAAAATCGCGCTATTTTCAGGTGAAGGGCAACCTGAACGGTCCGGGCAGCGACCTTGGCCCCACCAAGAACAATGGCAAGCTTCCCGGCAAAACTTACAGATACAGTGACATCGACTTTGCCGGTTGGGAGAGCCTCTATCCCGAGGCATTGGAAGCGGCTGACGACGTCAACGTGAATATGCCCGGCTCCTGTGTAGAGATCTACGACAGCGAATTCTCCAATTCAGCGCTGCCGACATCCAGCGACTATGTTCCGCACTTCCAGTTCTGGCCGCGCGAGGCGGAAACGATGGATTGGGGCTGGTGCCCGGGGGAGGACACGGCGATCCAATATTACTCGTCGAATGCCACTCAGCTGGTCGATTTTATCAACAACATGCGCCTGCACGACGGCACTGGTCTGCAATACGGCCTGAAATATGCGCTGGCCTTGCTGGATCCGGCCACCCGGGCGGCCGTCTCGTACCTGATTGACGAAGGTATGGTGGACAGCCAGTACATCGGCCGGCCCATCGCATGGGGCGATCAGGAGACCGAGAAGTTCATCGTGGTGATGACCGATGGCATCGTGACGGAACAATTTCGCCCTGCTGATCCGGACAGTCCGCTGAATGGCGAGCTTGAGCTGCAATCGCAAGGGCGGCACAGCTATGTGGAGGCCTCTTCCCAAGGCAATAACCTCGACAACATGCACACCCAATGCGCGCTCGCGAAAAGCCAAGGTGTCACCGTTTTCATGGTTGCCTACGAGACGACGGATGCCGCCGCAGCGGAACTGAGCCAATGCGCCTCATCGGACAGCCACTTCTTCCACGTTCAAGGCAGTGATGTGATTGAAACATTCGACATCATCGCGCGTCAGATCAACAATTTGAGGCTGATCCAATGATGTCTCGTATACAGGGCTTTGCCACTCGTTTCTGCAACGACGAAGAGGGAGCGTCTGCCAGCATCGAGTTCATTTTCTACTTCCTTGCGTTCTTCGTGATCTTGATGACGGCCTTTGAAATTTCCGCAATCAATATTCGCCATGCGATGCTGGAACGCGCCGTGGATATGTCTGTACGCGATATCCGTCTGTCGACTGGTGATGTTCCCAGCTACAGCGACCTGCGCAGGCAAATCTGCGAAGACGCAGGTGTGATCGAAAGCTGCTCGGACAACCTTCGCCTGGAAATGGTGCAGGTTGATCCGCGCGACTTCTGGACGATTTCAGATATTCCCGATTGCAAGAACGCAGAACAGCCGCCGCGCCCGCTGCGCAACTTCGTCGAGGGTCAGGACAATGCACTGATGCTGGTGCGGGCCTGCCTGAAGTATAAGCCGATTTTTCCGACCACTGCAGTTGGCGCGGGGCTGGATCAGGATGCGCAGGGATATGCCAAGCTGATCGTCAATTCTGCATTCGTCCAGGAGCCGAGGTAATCAAAATGACTGCGACGTATTTCACGCGATTTCAACGGCTCAAGCGACGACTATTTGTCCGCGCGTTTCTGCGCGACACGGAAGGCTCG
This sequence comes from Sagittula sp. NFXS13, assembly GCF_040148795.1. NCBI lineage: Bacteria > Pseudomonadati > Pseudomonadota > Alphaproteobacteria > Rhodobacterales > Roseobacteraceae > Sagittula > Sagittula sp. NFXS13. The sequence goes on along the minus strand of NZ_JAGEMH010000007.1, from coordinate 41,139 downwards.
ATGACGATCGAGATGATGCTATGGCTCCCGCTGATTTTGACGGTCATTGCGGGCACATTTTCGCTGCACGATGCCTTTCGCTACAAGACGTTGAACACGAAGGCCGCATTCACGATTTCTGACGCGATCTCGCGGGAAACGACTGCGATCGACGGCCCTTACCTGGATGGCATGGTTGATCTGATGGCCTTCTTGACCCGATCGGAAGGGCCGTACAGCCTGCGGGTCACGCTGGTGCGCTTTGACGCCGGCGAAGACACAACCGATGGCACGACACCCGCGGCCACCGGCGAGTATCTGGTGGAGTGGTCTCAAACCCGCGGAGAGTTCGGGGAGCTTCAGACCATGGATCTGGCGGACATGACCGACCAACTGCCGGTCCTGCTGGACAATGAACACGTCATCGTGGTCGAGACGGAAACCGATTATACGCCCCCCTTTGCGGTTCCCGCACTGAACGAGGCGCGCATGTTTTACACCTTCGGTTTCACGCGCCCCCGTTTTGCGCCCAAGATCACATGGGCCGAAGGGTAGTGGGCGAGGCAATCTCCGCCGTGAGCGCGGTCAGTCGTCTTCACGAATGCGTCAATCCGCACAGGCTGATCCCGGAGTGGACATGAGGTGACGCTGCGGCACCCCGTGGAATTTCGATATGACTTCAACCATTTGCTCAATGCTGGCCCGCGATCTGCAATAAGCCGCCGATCCCGTTCCAGCCGTTGCCGGGCAGGGGGCTGTGCACTAAAACCAGTCCAGACCCCAACGTCGGAGACGAATGATGCGCAATGCCGTGCTTGCCCTGATCCTTGCTGGCCTGCCTGCTGTGGCCGTAGCCCAAGATGACGCGCTTGAGACCTGTGCCCAGACCGAGGCGTGGTTCAACCTTGCCGTGGACAGCCGCAAGATGGGGGAACCCAAGCGCACTGTGCGGACCACGATGCGCGACGAGATGGACCGTGCCGCGGCCGATCAACTGGTGGAGTTCGTCTATGCGTTGCCCGAAGGCCAGCTGACACATGCTGTAGGTGCCATGGCGCGTCAGCAGTGCGAAGGGCTTTGACGCAACACCGCACGTTTCCAAATCTCAACGATAAAGAAGCGCGGTGCAATGTGCCGCGCCCCCTTGAGAATCGCCTCGGACACGGAGGATACTGCGCGCTATGAGTCTCGCCCCCGGTTTCCTGGACGAATTGCGCAATCGCCTCACCCTCTCCGATGTGGTGGGCAAGAAAGTCATGTGGGACAAGCGCAAGTCCCAGCCGGGCAAAGGCGATCTGTGGGCGCCGTGCCCCTTTCACCATGAGAAAACCGCCTCGTTCCACGTGGATGACCGCAAGGGATTCTACTACTGCTTTGGCTGCCATGAAAAAGGGGACGCGCTGAGCTTTGTGCAAAAGCTCGACAATGTGGGCTTCATGGAGGCGGTGGAGATCCTAGCCGGGGAGGCCGGGATGGAAATGCCCGCCAAGGACCCGAAGGCGCAGGAAAAGATCGACCGCCGCACGCAGCTGACCAAGGTGATGGATGAGGCCGTGCGCTTCTTTCGGTTGCAGCTGAAAACCAACGCGGGCCGCGAAGCGCGTGCCTACCTGGCGAAACGCGGGCTGGACGACGCCGCGCTGGACCGTTTCGAGATCGGCTTCGCGCCTCAGGGCTGGGACAACATTCGCAACGCGCTGACCGGTAAAGGCGTGCCGCTGGATCATTTGCTGGCCTGCGGTCTGTCCCGGACGTCGGACAAGGGGCGCGAACCCTACGACGTCTTCCGCAACCGCATCATGTTTCCGATCCGTGACGGACGGGGCCGCGCCATTGCTTTCGGTGGTCGGGCGATGGACCCCAATGACAACGCGAAATATCTGAACTCACCGGAAACGGAACTGTTCGACAAATCGCGCAATCTCTATAACTTGCGCCCCGCGCGTGAGGCGACCGGCAAGGGCAAACCGCTGATCGTGGCCGAAGGGTACATGGACGTGATCGCCCTGTCCGAGGCTGGGTTCCATGCTTCTGTCGCACCGCTCGGCACCGCCGTGACGGAGAGCCAGCTCAATCTGATGTGGCGCGTCTCCGAAGAGCCGATCATCGCGCTCGACGGGGACAAGGCCGGCTTGCGGGCCGCCTATCGCGTCATCGACCTGGCGTTGCCATTGCTGGAAGCCGGGAAATCGCTGCGCTTCGCCATCATGCCGGAGGGCAAGGACCCCGACGATCTTCTGCGGGCCGAGGGGCCGAAAGCTGTGCAAAAGGTCCTGGACGATGCCATGCCCATGGTCGATCTGCTCTGGCGGCAGGAGACAGAGGACAAGACCTTCGACAGCCCGGAACGCCGGGCCGCATTGGACAAATCCTTGCGCGAACGTGTGAAGCTGGTGCGGGATCGCAGTCTTCGCCACCATTACGCGCTCGCCGTGCGTGACAGGCTGGACACGCTTTACGGGCGCACGTCTGGCGGTACTTCCAGCTTTGACATGACATTTTCCAACACGGGCTACGGCGCGGGGCCGGATCCGCAATTTGATGATCCCGGCCCAAGCTATGCGCCAGCCTTTGATCCCGGATACGATGCGCCGCCCCCCTCTGCACCAGATTACGATCATGGATATGAGCCCGGCGGCTTCAACAGCTACGCACCGGTGCCGGAACCGGCACCGCAACAACGCCCTGTCGGCCAGTCGGGCAATCAAAATGGCGGGTCAGGCGGATTTACAGGCAGTTTCAAGGGCAAGGGCCGACGTTACAAAGGTCCACGACGTCCGTGGGATCCGCCCGAACCACCCAGCCCGACGGCGAAGGCATCGCTTTTGGCGTCCGGTGGAGAGGCGCCCGAAGTGCGCCTGCGCGCAGAGGTCATCCTCGCCACGCTCTTCTGTCATCCCGAATTGACCGAGGATTTCGACAGTCAGATCGAGGACATGACCTTCACAGACGCCAATTTGACCGCTCTGAGGGACATTTTGCTGGCCTGTCGTGACCGTCCCGCCGACGTCAAAGACGAGGCCGCGCGCAGAATCGGCTCGGCACGCCTTGAATCCCTGATGGCCTCGCGCCATATCGCAGTCGTCCCTTGTATCCGCTCGCCCGGCGCGCTCGACATTGCCCGCACCACGGTGTCCGAAGAACTGGCGAAGCTCGAAGCTATGCGGGGTTGGCATGCGGAGCTAAAGGAGGCCGAGGAGGATCTTCAGGAGGAGGCCGACGAAGCGATGACATGGCGACTGGGCCAGGCGGCCCGCGCGCGTTCCGATATCGGTCGACGCACAGACGAAAGCGAAATGGACTTTGCGGTCGGCAAGAACGGCGCGCTGATCGACAAGGACGAGCGAAGTGCTTTTGATTCGCTGCTTTCGACGATTCGATTCGACAAAGGGCGTAAATAATCCTCACCTCGGTGAGAAAAAGGTAAACATATAAGGCTAGACGGGTGTCCGAATCGCCGAATCACGATAAGTAGTCGGATTAACGAATCACCCAGTCCGTCGCCCCGATCAGGAGAGCCGCATGGCAGCCAAGGACAACGAAGACACTAAGTCCCAGGACCAAGACGAAGAGATCAGCCTCGACATGTCGCAGACTGCGGTCAAGAAAATGATCGCCGAAGCGCGCGAGCGTGGGTACATTACCTATGATCAACTCAACCAGGTTCTTCCGCCGGACCAAGTGTCCTCTGACCAGATCGAGGACGTCATGTCGATGCTCTCCGAGATGGGCATCCAGATAACCGAGGACGACGAAGAAGGCGAAGACGAAGACGCCAAGGGCTCCACTCAGCTGGTGGAACAAAAGCGGGGCGGTGACGTCACGCTTGGCTCCGGGACCTCCGAAAAGCTGGACCGCACCGACGATCCCGTCCGCATGTACTTGCGCGAGATGGGCTCTGTCGAACTGCTGTCGCGCGAAGGCGAAATCGCCATCGCCAAGCGGATTGAGGCGGGCCGCAATACGATGATCCTCGGGCTTTGTGAAAGCCCGCTGACCTTCCAGGCGATCACCATCTGGCGCGAGGAACTTCTGTCCGAAGACATCCTGTTGCGCGACGTGATCGACCTTGAAACCACGTTTGGCGACCAGGTGGGCGAGGACGGCGAACTCGGTGCGCCTGTCGTCGATCCCAATGCAGCTGTCGGGGCAGAGGCGCCTCAGTCGCAAAAATCCGACGAGCCGGAATACGATGCCGATGGCAACCCCATCTCGAAAGACGACGACGACGAGGACGATGACGAGCAGGCGAACATGTCGCTTGCCGCCATGGAAGCCGCTCTGAAGCCCAGCGTTCTGGAAACCCTCGACCGCATCGCGCAAGACTACGAAGCCTTGGCGGAGATGCAGGACAGCCGGATTTCGGCGACGCTGAACGAAGATGGCTCCTTCGATTCGACCGACGAGCAGATGTATCAAAAGCTACGGTCTGAAATCGTTGAGTTGGTTAATGGCCTGCACCTGCACAACAACCGCATCGAAGCGCTGATCGACCAGCTGTACGGCATCAACAAGCGCATCATGTCGATCGACTCCGCCATGGTGAAGCTGGCCGACCAGGCGCGCATCAACCGTCGTGAATTTGTCGAAGAATACCGCAATCACGAGCTGGATCCGAACTGGCTGGAACGCATGGGCGAAAAGTCCGGGCGCGGCTGGCAGATGTTCATCGAACGCTCCACCGACAAGGTCGAAGAGCTGCGCTCTGACATGGCGCAGGTCGGTCAGTACGTCGGTCTGGATATCTCTGAATTCCGCCGCATCGTGCAGCAGGTTCAAAAGGGTGAGAAAGAAGCTCGTCAGGCGAAGAAGGAAATGGTCGAGGCGAACCTGCGTCTCGTGATCTCCATCGCGAAGAAATACACCAACCGTGGCTTGCAGTTTCTTGACCTCATTCAGGAAGGCAACATTGGCCTGATGAAGGCCGTGGATAAATTCGAATACCGCCGCGGTTACAAATTCTCGACCTACGCGACATGGTGGATTCGTCAGGCCATCACGCGCTCGATTGCGGATCAGGCGCGCACGATCCGTATCCCTGTCCACATGATCGAGACGATCAACAAGCTGGTCCGCACCGGTCGCCAGATGTTGCACGAGATCGGGCGCGAGCCGACGCCGGAAGAGCTGGCCGAAAAGCTGCAGATGCCGCTGGAGAAAGTTCGCAAGGTGATGAAAATCGCCAAGGAGCCTATCTCGCTCGAAACGCCGATTGGCGACGAGGAAGATTCGCAGCTTGGCGACTTCATCGAGGACAAGAACGCGGTTCTGCCGTTGGATTCCGCCATTCAGGAAAACCTGAAGGAAACCACGACCCGCGTGTTGTCGTCCCTGACGCCGCGCGAGGAACGCGTTCTGCGCATGCGCTTTGGCATCGGCATGAACACTGACCATACGCTCGAAGAAGTGGGGCAGCAGTTCTCGGTCACACGGGAACGCATCCGTCAGATCGAGGCGAAGGCGCTGCGCAAGCTCAAGCATCCCAGCCGTTCGCGCAAACTGCGTTCGTTCCTGGATCAGTAATGTCGTTCTGGAAGAAACTCTTCGGGACCGGCGGTGCGGCTGAAAAGCCCGCCGCCGAACCCATCGAATACAAGGGCTTTCGCATCACGCCACAGCCCATGTCCGAGGATGGCGGATACCGCATCTGTGCCTTGATAGAAGGCGAGGTCGACGGCGAGACGAAGACCCACCAATTGATCAGGGCCGATGTCATTCGCGACGCCGAAGAATGCGCGGCCGCATCTGTCGCCAAGGCTAAGCAGATGATTGATCAAGTTGGGGCCGGGGTATTTCGCGCCTGAACCTGAGCGCCACCGCCACGGATCCAGACCGATTTCGAACCGGAGCAAGCGTTAGCCTTGCTCCGGTTTTTTTGATCAGCCCGTGGGCATGACGAACATTTCCTGAACGCAAGCATGCGCAGGTTGCTCCAGCGCGTAGACGGCCGCACGCGCGATATCCTGCGGCTTCAGCTTGTCCGGCTTCGCTTCGTCAAAGAACGGCGTATCCACCATGCCAGGTGCAATCACCGTGCAACGGCCGCCCCATTCGCGCATTTCCTGCGCAAGATTGCCGCCGTAGCCATGCACGAACCATTTTGAGGCACCGTAAACCGACCCTTTGATATGTGTGCGTCCAGCGGCAGACCCGGTGAGCAGCATGTGGCCGGTGTTGGCCTTAAGCTGCGGCATGGCGGCTTTCACCGTCCAGAGAAGGCCCAGCACGTTGAGCTGTACCAGCGTTTCCCATTCGTCGGGGTCGCCTTGTTCCGTACCCGCGGCGGAAAGCCCCATGCCTGCATTTGCAAAGGCCGCGTCCAGCTTGCCATAGCGCTCCACCAAGGTGCCAATCGCCGCGCGCTGCTCGTTGAGGGAGGTCGCATCACCGGGCAGGGCAAGCGCCTGATCCCCCAGTTCCTCGACCAGCGCGCCGAGTTTATCCTCGGATCGGGCGAAAAGTCCGGCGTTCCACCCGGATTTGACTGCCGCGCGCGCCGTGGCCGCGCCAATGCCCGAGGACGCCCCTGTAATGAAAAGTGTCTTGCTCATAAACTATTCCTTCCTGCTTAGGTTACGCTTGGTTCGGCTGCCCGTTGGAGGCAGACAATCCGCCATCCACCGGCAGGTTCACACCATTGACGAAGCGTGCGTCGTCGGAGGCGAGGAAGGCAATCACATCTGCGATATCCTCGGGCTCTGCAGCGCGGCCAAGCGGTATTCGGTCAGTGAATTTCTTCATCAGATCATCGTTGTCGAACATGCCGTCCGTCAGCTCCGACCGCGTCAGCGACGGGTTCACTGCATTCACCCGGACGCCAGAGGTCGCGGCATCCAAGGCCAGCGCTCGCGTCATGTTTGTCACGCCGCCTTTCGCTGCGTTGTAGGCGAACATGCCCCAGTCACCGCCGGTGCCTGACACCGACGAGGTGTTGACCACATTGCCCTTGCTCGCCTTCAGCGCAGGCCACGCGGCCTTTGTCATATGAAAGACGCCTGTCAGATCGGTGTTGATCACAGTGTCCCAACCGTCCTCGTCCACCTCATCAATGGTGCCCGTGGTTACGACGCCTGCATTGTTCACCAGCACGTCCACACTGCCAAAGGCGCTCTGGGCCTCGTCGATGACCTGCTTGGCATCTTCCTTGTTGCCGACGTCGGCGGCTACCACCTTTGCGTTGGAAATGTCTGAAGCCACGCGTTTCAGTTTGTCCTCGGAACGCGAAACCAGAACAACATTGGCACCTTCGCGGCCAAAACGTTTGGCGGTCGCGGCGCCAATGCCGGAGGATGCGCCGGTGACAATGACGGTCTTGTTTTCAAAGCGGGACATAAGGTTCTCCTTCGCCTTCAATTTGCTGAAGGAACAACGCGAAGCAGGGGCAGCCGTTCCGGAGCATGCTGCAACCTGGCTATGCGCCTGAAACAACCGGACCCGCCGCATCATCACGCCAAGGCGGGCGGAAGGCACGGGCCCGCTACGTCCCCTACGGCTTAGAGGCTCATCAAGCAGCGTTTGACTGTTTCACGGCCACGTCCCGCAAGCGCACCATGGTTTGGTTCAGCAGAATATAAGCGATTTCGCCAAACGTGGCCGGGCCAGTGAAGGTGCCGGTGGTTTTGCCTTCCAGCTCACCGTAAATGTAGTTCAGTATGCAGTTGCAGCTCATCTCATTTGCGCCATCCCCGTTTGCCCGTGAGGCAAAGATCTTCGCGTAATCTCCGGGGTTGCGTGCTATGCGGTATTCGACGCCTTCGACGACTGGCGCAAAGAAAGAGCATTTTCCGGCGCTGGCATCGACGTTCTGAAAAGACACGTTGATCATCGCGCCCGCATAGTTCGCCACAAGGGGGCGATGCGTATTGATGTTGTTGTCCAAAACCCATTTGGCGAGATTGACCTCTTCGCCATTGATGATCGCCGTTGTGGCAGAAAAGCCGTCAGCCCCGAACAGAATGGTTGGGCTCTCGCGGTCCTGCTCGAACAGGTTCAGTATGTCGATCTCCGCCACGCGGCCAGCAGGCATCTCCACATGCAGCAGAACCGCTCCGTCCTCGTGGACATGGCCGGTCGCGCCGTCAAACACCTTCGGAGCGACCTTGCCTATGTCCTCCAGCGCCACGCCGGAAATCCAGCCGATCAACGGCTGAGCAAAGATGTCGGGATATCCCGCCCCATCAAGTGCAAAGCGCTGGTGAGCGTCGGAGAAGGCGGGGATCAGGATCATCGTTGCGCCATTCCCGAACTGCTGATCGGCCAGGGACGACAGGTCTTCGGTGGGCACGAAACGCGTCCTGGAGGCACTGCCCTCGGCGACCTCGGTGACAAAAACCATCTCGTGATCCTGCCGACCGCCCGTCTCGGTGACAAAATAGACCGCTGTGCCACCGATCCACTGGCCTCTCGGCAGGCGGGCAAGGGTCTTTTCATCGCCGGCGATCACGAGGGTCGCGCCCTGTTCAATACGTGCTGCCGCGTCCGCCACCGTCATCATCGCATTTTTCATCTTTGGGCTCCTTGCTGAAATGTAGCTGAAAGCGGCAGGCTCAGAGCGCCCGCAGGTCCTGCTGTGCGAATGGATATTTGGCAATGAAGGTCTTCAATTCAGAGAGCGCAGTGGCGAGGTCGGCGGGCTGGCTGGCCACGTCCACACGCAGTCGGCTGACAAGGATTTTTGTCGCCAGCGAGGCCTGGCTCAGATCAGAACCGCTGGTAAGCACATTCTGAAGGGTCGTATCGTCAATCGACAAAGCATCAGCTCCTTACATGACGGAAATTCGGTGCGTGCGGGATCGCGGCCTCTGACAGGATGCTGGCTCTCATAGCGCGCAAATGTTTCCTGATCCTTTGGATCGTCGACGCAATTTTCCCAATAGGGAACAAGGTCCTTTGCGGTTCGGGAACCTTTTGTCCGTCAGATGGTTAAGCCCCTGAAGGAGATAGACATGACCAAGCTTTCCGCACTCGCAATTCTCATGGCCGCAACAGCCACAGCTGCATTTGCCGCGACGGACATGATGGCGCCTTCACAGCCCGAAGTCATCGAGATCGAGGTCGCGCCGCACGAGTTGGCACAGTGCCGTGAAACCTTGGCTCAAGTCGCCTCCATGCCGGTGGTCTCCGACGAAGGATATGCTCTTCCCGTTTCCGCGTCCGAGGGGCTCCCGACCGTGGCATGCGTCTCCCGCGACGCTTGATGCTTTAAGACACGCTGCTGCGCGCGATATGTTAAGTCGTTCTCACAAACGTCTCGAAAGGCAATCGCGTGCAGACTTCATTCACGATCATGACCAACGGTCCGGGATTGTACGATTTCACCCGCGAGGTGAACCTGTGGCTTTCGGAAACCACCCAAGACGGGCTGCTCACGCTTTTCATTCAGCACACTTCCGCATCTCTTCTGATCCAAGAGAACTGTGACCCGGAAGTTCAGACTGACATTTCTGAATTTCTGCATCGTCTCGTCCCGCCGACGACCGATCCTTCAATGCACTACCTCACACATGTTTACGAAGGCCCTGATGACATGCCGGGTCATATCAAGGCGGCTTTACTGCCTGTGTCTTTGTCTGTGCCGGTAAAAGCGGGCGCAATGATGCTTGGTCGTTGGCAGGGCATCTATGTCGTGGAACACCGCTCCGCCCCGCATAGCCGTCAGGTTGTGGCGCATTTGTCTTAGACGCCTCGCGCCGCGCTGTATGCTCCATCTAGAGGATGAAATATTTCCCTACCCAAAACCTAGGCGATGGCCTACAGTGGCTGTGGATAAGGGGGAGCAACCCCCAATCGAGGCGGGAATTATAAGACGAGGGGACAGGCAATGCGCTGCCCGTTTTGCGGAAATATTGACACACAGGTAAAAGACTCGCGCCCAGCGGAGGATCATGTTTCGATCCGGCGCCGTCGGTTTTGTCCGGCATGTGGCGGGAGGTTCACAACCTACGAACGCGTGCAACTGCGTGATCTTGTGGTGATAAAGACCAACGGCCGTCGCGAGGATTTTGATCGCGACAAGCTTGAGCGCTCCATCCGGACTGCTTTGCAAAAACGCCCCATAGATCCCGAACGCATCGATCAAATGATCTCCGGCATTGTCCGGCGGCTCGAAAGTATGGGCGAAACCGACATTCCGTCCAAACAGATCGGCGAAATCGTGATGGAGACGTTGGCCCGGATCGATACCGTTGCCTACGTGCGGTTTGCGAGCGTTTACAAGAACTTCCAGGCCGCCGATGACTTTGACAAGTTCGTTTCCGAACTGAGCCCCGATAACATGCAGCCGCCCAAGTGACAGACCACGCACGCTGGATGACCCAGGCCTTGGCCTTGGGCCGTCGTGGCATGGGGCAGACTTGGCCCAACCCGGCGGTTGGCTGCATCGTCGTCGACGACGGTCGGGTGGTCGGGCGGGGCTGGACCCAGCCCGGCGGTCGTCCCCATGCCGAAGCGCAAGCCTTGGCAATGGCTGGCGATGCCGCGCGCGGTGCCACGGCCTATGTGACATTGGAACCTTGCGCACACCATGGCAAGACGCCGCCGTGCAGCGATGCCTTGATCAACGCCCGTGTGGCGCGTGTGGTTGCGCCCTTGGCAGACAGCGATCCCAGAGTTTCCGGCAAAGGCTTTGATCGGCTTAGGGAAAATGGTGTCGAAGTCATCACCGGGATCCTGGCCTCCGAGGCGATGCAAGATCACGCAGGCTTCTTTCTTCGGGTGGAGCAGGGGCGGCCTTTTCTGACGTTGAAGCTCGCCATGACGCTGGATGGACGCATTGCGACCGCCACGGGCGAAAGCCAATGGATCACCGGCGCCTCTGCGCGCCATGCAGTCCACGCCCTTCGCGCCACCCATGACGCGGTCTTGGTCGGGGGCGGTACGGCCCGCTCAGATAATCCAAGATTGACTGTACGCGGCCTGTCTGTGGCCAAACAGCCCGTGCGCGTCGTTGCCAGTCGTCATCTGGATCTGCCATTGCTGAGCGACCTCGCACGCACAGCGACGGAGGTGCCGCTGTGGCTGTGCCATGGGACAGACGCCCGCTCTGATCTGGTGACCGCGTGGAAGCAGATCGGCGCGACTTTGTTGCCGACCCCGCTGTCCGGCGGCCGTCTGGACGCTGCCGCGATCCTCTCGGCTTTGGGACAACAGGGGCTGACACGTGTGTTCTGCGAAGGGGGTGGTCAACTGGCCGCCTCGTTGCTGGCGCAAGACCTCGTGGACGAGCTGCATGTCTTCACTGCTGGCATGGCGGTCGGGGCAGAGGGGCATCCCGGCATAGGGGCGCTTGGCGTGGATCGACTGGCAGAAGCGCCGCGTTTCGAGCTTGTGGATGTCTGTGCACGCGGCGGAGACATTCAGCATATCTGGCGCCGGCCGTCCTCAGCATAAACCAAGTGTTCTCAGGGCCGGGGCTGTTGGCAGCGCTGCTTGACTGTCTTCCTGTGCATAACTGAGGAAGTTAAGTATTATCAATAAGATGGCTTGATCTGTTTCTGCACGGTCTAGCGTCGCCACATATGCGCATAACTCGCCAACGCACCCTGCGCTTTCGAAAGGCTCCGATTGGCCAGCGACTGCCGGATATTTCGACCGTTGGACAAGCGCAGAACCACGGTTTCCACGGGGCAGGGGGCCTTGGTGACCGGGTCGAAGTACCTTGGATAATCCACCAGCGCCGCGTGCATCAAGGCCTCGATCGTCGGACGCGGACCAGCAAGACGGCGCTCCGGCACAGGCCCAAGATCCGTGGTCAGCCCCCATCCGGCATAGAATGGTACGCCCAGCGTTGTCACGCGACAGCCACGCATCAGCGCCTCAAACCCCGTGCCAGAGGTCAGCGTCCAGACCTCATCCACAGCGTTCAATACCGCCGCCATGTCGACGTCGCGCAGGGTTGTGTCGGCCCAACGTTCTGGGTCCGTCACCACCCCCTTGCGCAGGCCAGCCTCCACATCCGGATGCGGCTTCCAGATCAGGACCGCATCTGGATTTGCCTCGCGTGCCAGTCGCAGCAGCTCTGCATTCGACCGTAAATCAGGGGAGCCACGCAGGATCGAGGCATCATCTTCCACCTGTCCGGGCACGAGGATGCGGCGACCTTCAGGCAATTCCGGCAATGGTCCGGAAAGGTTGTATTTGGTCAAGCCAGCGTCCAGTAGCGACCTCTTTAGCCTGTGGATACGTTCGAATTGGTCAGGTCTGAGTCCCGCAGCACGTCGCTGAATCCACTGTTCCAGCGTCGATGGGGCTCCGGGATCGAAGTGAATCCCCACTTCATCCAGCGCCAGCGACAGGGGAGGCACCAATTCCGCCCCCAAGCCGCGTGACCGCAGAAAGCCGTCCTCCATCCGAACGCCGTCAGCGATGCCTTTGCTGGCCCAAGACAGCAGGCGCCGCCCGTCCCTGGCCGCGACCTCCCTGGCTTTTTCCACATCATCTTCGAACCGCAAGCGCCTGTGCTGCCCAAGAAAATCCTGCAAGGTGCGTCTTTTCCACAACCGCGCGCCTGTCACGACCCAGCCGTTTCGATCCTCCCGCCACGCGCGCGCTTGCGCATCCAATGTGCCAAGAACGGTTTCCACGTCACACAGGCAGTCGCTGTAGGGGTCATACCACGTCGGAAACAAGACGAGCGCCCCGGCCACCAATTGCGCACGTGTCAAAACACGGTTGCGGCGAGGAAAGGTTTCCTCATCCTCGGTCAGGCCCCAGCCTGCATAGAACGGCCTGCCAAAGACACGCGGTTTATGCCCGGCGAGGATCGCCTCGAACCCCATCTGAGAAGAGAGCGTATAGACCCGTGTCGCCCCTTCGAGCAGCGTCCAGGGGGATGCGCTGCCGTCATACAATCTCACCGGGCCAACAGCGTCGGCTTCGGTGAAATGCCCTTCGCGCAGACCAGCGGTGGTTTCAGGGTGCGTTTTTATCAGGATGTTTGCGCCGGGGTTTTCCTCCCGCGCGACAAACAGCATCTCCAGAAATCGCGACCGATCTCCGTCTGAGGCGCGAACCGATGCGTCGCCGCGCGTCTGGTCGACCACCAGGACATAGCCGGGGGGCGGCGCGTCTGCGTCAGGCAGGGTGGCGCTGTATTTGGACAGGTGACCCTCTCGCATCCGGGCGATGACCCCACGGGCGCGGTCAAGGATCGCGCTGTCGTCCAGCGGGTCGGTCGCCAGCAGATGCTCCAGATCTGACGGGTGACGTCCGTCGAAATGCACACCCGTATGGTCAATCATCAAGCCGAGCGGAGGATCACCGCTGCGACCGGGATGAAGCGACCGCAAAAAGGCATCCTCGATCCGAACCACGCGTGCCCCTCGTTGCGCCGCAATGCGTTCTCCGCGGTGGGCGTAGGGCGATTGCCCCCACACGCCGACCAGATCCTCCGGCGCAGGCACGCCAAGCGACAGCCGATAGCCGGCCAGCCCCAAAATGCGCCGCAGTCGCTTTTGCGCCAGGAAGCCGCCGCTGTAGACGTACAAACGCCGGGAGGTTTCCCCCCCGGCGCGCTCATGTCCCTCGTCGTGTTTCAACGAGATTATTCCGACGCTCTCAGCGTGTCCGCGATGGAGGTCACGGTGGCAATAGAGCCCAGCGAGCCGGTCAGCGAGGCGATGGTCTTGTCCCACTGCACGTAAGGCGCCTCGGTCACATAAAGCGTGTCCTGATCGCGGATGACGAAATCCCGCGCCATGAACATACCGTTGGGTTTCGTCAGGTCCAAAACGTAGACCATGCGCTGTGCGCCGATCAGGTCGTTGCGGCCCAGAACCGAGTTGGCGATTTCCGCCGGTTCATTGCGGAACACAAACACGCCCGTCGGGTCAGCTGTGGCTGACAGCAGGCCGCCCACGGTGGCGATGGCCTCCACGGCAGAAATGCTCTGCGCTTCGAACGGCACGCGCGCCTGCGCGCCTGTGGCGCCCAATGCGGTAAATGCGCGGGTATCTTCCTCGACCAGAATGCGGTCGCCTGCGCGCAGGGCGATGTCGAACTCCGGGTTTTTGTACAGATCCTGGAACCAGACGGTCTCTGTCTGATTGCCGCGAATGATCTTGATCTGCGCAATCTCCGGCTCGATCGTCACGCCACCGGCGCGTGCGATCATGGCCGACAGGGTGCGGGTGGGGCGTTCGATGGCGAACACGCCCTGACCGCCAACGGCGCCCACCAAGCTCACGGTCGACCCATCCCCTGCGAGACGGCGCACCTGCACCTGGGGGTCTGGCGTCTGGTCTTCGAGCTTTTCGGTGATGATCTGGCGCACGCGTTCCGGGGTGTTGCCCGCTGCGCGAATACGTCCGGCGTAGGGAACAAAGATAAAGCCGGCACCGTCCACCTGCACCTCTTCGAGGGTGGTGGAATTGCTGGCCTCCGGGGCCAGAAGCCCGTCGTCCACGTTTTCCCAGATGGTCAGGCCCAGCGTATCACCGGGCTGAATAGTGTCTGAACCGACAATGGCGGCATTCAGGAAGGCTTCGGAAAAGCCCAAAGCCGGGACGACAGCGGTGGACCGGGTGACGCGATCATTGACGGCAACGACAAAAGCGTCGCCTTCACGTTGCACGGATCCGGCATAGATTTCGCGTTTGTTCGGGCCAACGCGCGGCAGGCCGCAGGATGCCACAAGAGACATCGCGACCAAAACGGCGACGCTCCGCACGAGGCGGGTTGGTGTTTTTTTCACTGCTCGGTCTCCTCGACCTGTGTTCTGCCTCAGTCTTTTTCTTGCAGGCTATCCACAGATGTCAGAAAAATCCAGCACTCGTGCGAATCAGCGTCAGTGCACCACGCGCAACTGTTGCCGAGGAGCCGCGGTTCCGGAGGCGAAGCTGTCGTACGGGTCCTCCGGCGCCAGCATCAGATCCACAACCTGTCGTAGCAATTGCCGCCGACCACGGGCGGAGTAGAAGCCACCGGGTAGTTGCGAGGTTTCCAGCAGGTAACGACGGTAGTCCTTGTAGGCTTTGTTGTCGGGGCGGAAGGGCGTGCCGAAGAAATCCGCCAGCGGCTGGGTCGATACGAATTCCGGCTTGGCATAGACGGCGTCGCCGAAAACCTTGAGTGGAATTCCGCGCCACAGCACCTGTTGGGCGGCGGTGGAGTTCACCGTGACCGCCGTGCGCGCGTCGTTCAACAGCTGCGCCAGCTTGCCGCCACGCACGTAGTGCACCCGGTCGGATACACCGTGGCGGCGCGCGGCCTGTCGGATGGCGTGACGAATGCCGGCGCGGTCATCCTCCAGCGGATGGGCCTTGAACACGAGGTGATGATGGCCGGGTGCACCGTCGCGGAACCCGGCGATCACCTGCTCGACGAAATCTGGCATCGTGTCGAAGGGGCTGTGCTTTTGAAAACTGGAATCATGTTCAAGCTGCATCAGGCACAGATGATACGGGAAGCCCCCCATGCGGATGCGCGTGGTGGCGATCACCCGGTCGATCCAGCTGATCGGCATCAGGGTCAAGCGTTTGAGGTACAACATGAATTCCTGCACCACAGACAGCGAGCGATGCGGTTGGAAATTGCGATACTGCCCGTTCCGAAACATTACGAACCAATGGTACAGCGCGCCGTAAAAGATGTGATGACGCATGTCGCCCCAATGCGCCGGGGGCAACGGGGCCTCCATATCCGACAGGGCCAGCGCCTTTTGCATATCGGTGACCGACATTTCCATCAGCTTTGAATTGCCGTTTGATCCGTCGCGCTCGTAGGTCACCCAATAGGGACGCATGTAGCCTTCTTCGAAGACATGCACGGTCAGTCCGCGGCGGCGTGCTTCTTCGATGGCTTCTGCGTGGATGCGGCGCACATCGCCGTAGAGCACAAGATCCGTGACGCGTTTTTCATGTACGAGATCAATAAACCATCCGCGCCAGGCGTCCTGTGTGCCGCGATAGGGCAGGTAGCTCGACGGCTTGAACCAGAATGCCCGGTCGCCCGCATTGAACCCCACGCGCCAGACCTCCGCCCCCGTCCGGCGCAGCATGGTGCCAAGCCGGTGAAAAAACGGGCCGTGCGGTCCCTGAAGGAACAGAAACACCCGTTGATCGCCGGTAGATCGCGTCATGTCTGGTCTCGTCAGTGGGTTGCTCACAGTGAAATCAAGTCCGTGTCTATGGCAATGGTCGCCGGGGTCGTCTTGCCCATTTCGACGCAGTGTGTGAATGCTTTGTTGACAAACTAGCAATAGATGGCGGCGAAAATAAGGCCCGCCGCCAGACCGGTCAGGAGTGCGCATGTTCACGGGAATCATCACAGATATAGGTGAGGTCAAGTCCTTGGAAAACCGGGGGGATCTGCATGCACGGATCGGCACCTCCTATGATACATCAGGCATCGACATGGGGGCATCCATCGCCTGCAACGGCGTCTGCCTCACCGTGGTCGACCTTGGCCCCGATTGGTTCGATGTTGTCATCAGTGCGGAGACCCTGTCCAAAAGCAACCTGCAAAGCTGGGCGCAGGCGACGCGGGTGAACCTGGAACGCGCGTTGAAGGTCGGCGATGAGCTGGGCGGGCATATCGTCTCGGGCCATGTGGATGGCGTGGCGACGGTCGTTTCCATGGTGGACGAGGGCGAAAGCACGCGCGTCACCTTTGAGGTGCCCGAGGATCTGGCCAAATACATCGCGCCCAAGGGGTCGGTTGCGCTGAACGGCACCTCGCTGACGGTGAACGAGGTGAACGGATGCCGGTTCGGCGTCAACTTCATTCCGCACACCAAGGAGGTCACCGTCTGGGGTGACACAACCGAAGGCGACCGCATCAATCTCGAAATCGATACGCTGGCGCGCTACGTCGCCCGGCTGCGTGAATTCGACTAGACCCTGCTTCGCAGGCTGAACCCCACGATAAGCTGGCGCAGGCCCAAAGCCGCGCCGGCAAAGATCGCCGCAAAGGTCACGGGTCCGGACAGCGCCAGCAGGGAAAACGCCGACAACCCCTGACCAATGGAGCACCCCAGCGCGATCACCGCGCCGGTGCCCATCAGCGCCGCGCCAAAGATCTGGCGGCGCAGCTCGCGCGGGTCTTCGCAGGCTTCCCAGCGGAAATGCCCCTTTATCAGCGATCCGACAAAGGCTCCCGTCCAGACGCCCGTCACCGAGCCCACGGCAAAGGACAGGGGCCGCGCGGAGCCGGTCATCCACCAAAGGATCGTGTCGCCCAGCGGCGCGGCAAAGCTGTGTGACACAACCGGCAGCGCCTCGAATCCGGTTTGCGCCACCCAGGACGTTCCCGCCCAGGCAAGCACCACGGACATTCCCACCGCCGCTGCCCAGGCCACATGCGACGGCTTCTGCCAGACCGCGCGCGAGGCGGCGGATCCGAACAGAATCAACGCACCCACAGACATGCCGATCCACGTCACCGGTATGCCAGAGATCGCGGCTAACTGGTGCGCGATGCCAGGGGCGACATCTGTGGTGACAAGGCGCTGCGGGAACAGGTAATCGCGCAGCGGAGCAAGGGGGCCGGACAGCACCACGAACGTCGCCACGCCCATGACCAGAACGATGACAAAACTGCGCAAATCGCCGCCACCCAGCCGCGCGATCGCGCCGTAGCCGCAGTTTCCCGACAGCGCCATGCCATAGCCGAACATCAGCCCACCCACGATAGAGGCCATCGGAAGCCAGCGAATCGATAGATAATAGGTCTGCGTCGCCACAAGCGCGCCGCTGGCCATCAGGGCGAAGCTGCCAATCACCGCAAGGCCGATGGCAATCCCCCACATGCGCAGCCGCACCGCCGATCCGCCGTACAGCGCATCTTCAATCGCGCCGAGCGTGCAGAACCGTCCCAGCCGCGCCGCAAGCCCAAGAAGCAGACCGCTCCCAAGGCCGATCAGCGCCATCAGGTTGTGTTCTCCGAGTGTGTCCAGCAAGACAAAGCCCTCCTCCAGACCAGCCGTGGCTGAGCGAGTATGAGGAGGATGGTATTGAAATTCAAGTTTTTGATTATGATTATATGTTCGCGCGCACCCTGCCGGTGGCCTTCAGGCGTCGTCGGCGCAGAACAGTTCGTATACGGTTTCCAGCATCTTGCGCGGACGATCGTCGGCGAGGCGATAGTAGATCGCCTTGCCATCGCGACGCGGCACCACCAGCCCCTCAAGCCGCAGGCGTGACAATTGCTGACTGACCGCCGCCTGACGGGCAGAGAGCAAGTCCTCCAGCTCCGTCACGGATTTCTCACCGCTGACGAGGTGGCAGAGGATCATCAAGCGTCCCTCATGGCTGATTGCCTTCAGAAATGCGGAGGCCGCAGTCGCCTTGTCTGCGATCTTGTCCAGTTCTTCCTCGGACAGGTCGTCATGAAATACAGGTAGGGACACGTTCATGTCTTTTCTTCTTTGTCACTCTTGCGGCACAAAATCGGTGTTCGTTTCAAGAAGTTTGGAAAGCAGCGGCCAAAAGAAATCCTGGCCCACATAACCTTCCATGCGGGCGATTTCCTGTCCATCCTCCACAAGTATGAAGGTCGGTGTAAACATGACACGGCGGTCGTATGTGACGCCCTCGGGCGCGCCGGCACGCAGATCGGCACGCTGCAATGGGGCAAACTGGCCTTCTTGCGTCTTGTCGTAGGCGGGCGCGATCTCGTCATCCCACGCGGCGCAATAGGCGCAGCCGGGCTGTTCGACCATGATCAGCGACAGATCGGACGCAGCCACGGGCAGCGCCCACACCATAAGCCCCACCGCCGCACACCGGATCGTTGAAAAGAAACTTGCCACTCCGGTCCTGCCCCGATTGACCTCTGCTTTAACCGACAACATAATCTGAATATATGAATTATTCAAGGAAAGGCGCGCAGCGTGGTTGATGCCTCTTTCGGCTATGCCCTTTTTATGGGCTTTCTCAGTTTTTTCTCGCCCTGCATCCTGCCGATGGTGCCGTTTTACCTGTGTTACATGGCCGGGCTGTCCATGTCCGAGCTGCGCGCGGATGAGGGGATTGCCCCCGGCGCGCAGAAACGGTTGATCGTCTCGGCGATCTTCTTTTCGCTCGGCGTCACGACGATCTTTGTCTTGATCGGCATGGCCGCCGCAGGGGTGGGGGCGCTTTTTGCCGACAGCATGGACATCCTGCGCTACGTGGCTGCGGCAGTTCTGGCGATCTTCGGTCTGCATTTCCTTGGCGTTATCCGGGTGCCGTTCCTCTATCGAGAGGCACGGATGGAAAGTCAGGCGGACCCCAAGACCGTCCTTGGCGCCTACGCCATGGGGCTTGCCTTTGGCTTTGGCTGGACGCCCTGCGCGGGGCCTGCGATCTCTGCCATTCTGGCCATCGCCATGATGGGCAGCGTGACCAAGGGCGGCACGCTGTTGCTGGTCTATGGCATTGGCATGACAGCGCCGTTTGTGGTGGCGGCGCTGTTCTCCGGCGCGTTCCTGCGCTGGTCTGCGCGGCACCGGGACAAGCTCGCCTACGTTGAAAAGGTCATGGGCGTCATGCTGTTGCTCTTTGCGGTTCTCATCGCGACGAATACAGTGAACTATATCGCGGAACTGATGCTGCGTCTGGTGCCCAGCTGGGGACGGATCGGTTAACGAAAGCAGAGGGAGGATGACATGAAGGCATGGATCGGAACGGCCGCAGCGATCTTGATGGCGCTGCCCGTCTGGGCGCAGGACATCGGCGATGATGGCCTGCACAAAACGCCGTGGATGCGCGACACCTTCAAGGATCTGAGCGAAGACCTCGAAGAAGCCAATGCCGAGGGCAAGCGGCTGGTGATCTTCTTTGAGCAGCGCGGCTGTATCTACTGCACTCAGATGCACGAGGAGGTCTTCTCTGATCCGGAGGTCTCTGACTACATCGCGGATAACTACTTCGTCGTGCAGATGAACCTGCATGGTTCGACCGAGGTGACCGACCTTGACGGCGAGGCGCTGACAGAGAAGCAGGCCGCGCGCAAATGGCGGGTGCTGTTCACGCCCAGCATCATCTTCCTGCCGGAAGAAGCGCCCGAAAACACCAGCGCGGCAGAGGCCGCCGTGGCCGTCATGCCCGGCGCCTTTGGCAAGGGCACAACGCTGGATATGTTCACCTGGGTCGCCGAAAAGCGCTACGACACGGTCGACGAAACCGGCGAGGACTTCCAGCGCTATCACGCGCGGCGCATCCAGGAACGGTCCGACGGGGCCACCGACTGACATCCTCCCGAATCGTGACCGACGGGGCGGCGCCTAAAACGCGCCGCTCGTTTTCCACCATTGGTCGCGGGTATGACCAGCGGTTCAGCCTTTGGTTGCCCACCGGCCCGCCGAGCGGTGCATCAAAAGCCGAAACATCGGGTTTGTGCGTTCCCGGAACCTGACAATCCTGAACCAAAGCCTGTCCGCCCGTGCGAACATTATGATATTGTTAATGTCTGGCGCGCAGCCTTGCGCGTACGGCATGGTCCGATAAGGAACGATTGACGGTTACGACTTTTGTCTGAAAGCTCCAAAAATTCATATCCGTGAATTTGTTGTTGCGTGAAGCAGCGGTGGTGGCCTACGGTAGAGACAAGCCAGTGCAGAGGTCAGCCTTTGCATGGGCGCGCAAGCCTAGGGAGGGAACATGAGGCTTACAGCAATTGCAGCAGCGGTGACGCTGGTGGCGGGAGTGGCACACGCCGAAAGCCATAGCGGCGCGGTAGCCCCCACAGACGTTCAATACGGCGAAACCGGTGCGGTAGCCACGTCCCTCAGCGGGATGCCGGGCGATGCCGCCAATGGTCAGGTCGTGTTCTCGACAAAATCCATGGGCAACTGCGTGTCGTGTCACGCGGTCGCGCAACTAACCGATGTGCCCTTTCAGGGCGAAGTCGGGCCGGAACTGACCTGGACGGGCGAGTCCCGCTCCGAAGAGGAACTTCGCGGCATCGTCGCCAACGCCAAGATGTCCTTCGAAGGCACGGTCATGCCGGCGTTCTACAAGACGAACGGCTACATTCGTCCTGGCAATGGCTACACCGGAAAGGCCGCGGAAGGCGATTTGCCACCGATCCTGACGGCACAGCAGGTCGAGGACGTTGTCGCCTTCCTGCTGACCCTCAAAGAGCAATGATCGCCAGCGCGATCAAACGACCCTGATCGCGTCCAGCGATCTACTGATTAAGGAGAACTGAGCATGGATTTCACGCGTCGTGAAACGCTGGCACTGGGTGCTGGCGCCGCGCTGATGACAGTCCTGCCGCTGCGGGCCTATGCGGCCACAACGGACGAACTGATCGCAGAATTCACCGGTGGGGCAGATATTGCCGACACCGGCATCGACTTCACGGCCCCGGAAATCGCCGAGAACGGCAACACCGTTCCGATTTCCGTTTCGGCCGAGGGCGCCTCGGCCATCATGGTGCTGGCCTCCGGCAACCCGACCCCGCCGGTTGCAACCTTCAACTTCGGCCCGCTCGCAGGCTCGCACTCGGCATCGACCCGCATCCGGCTTGCCGGAACGCAGGACGTGATCGCCATTGCAAAGCTTGCGGACGGATCCTTCGCCCGCGCGTCCAAGACCGTAAAGGTCACCATCGGCGGCTGCGGCGGCTAAACAGTTTATCAGGAGAATAGAACATGGCAGACGGTGTTAAGCCCCGCGTCAAGGCCCCGAAAACGGCCGCAGCTGGCGAAGTTGTCACGCTGAAGACCCTGATTTCTCACCCGATGGAATCAGGCCAGCGCAAGGACAGCGACGGCAATACGATCCCCCGGTCGATCATCAATCGCTTCACCTGCGACTTCAACGGCGAGAACATCATCGACGTGAAGATGGAGCCGGCGATCTCGACCAACCCTTACTTCGAATTCGAAGCCAAGATCCCCGAAGCCGGTGATCTGAAGTTCACCTGGTACGACGACGATGGCTCTGTCTACGAAGAGACCAAGTCGGTCGCCATCGGCTAATCGGTTCTCTCTGCCCCGCTGCGCGAGCGGGGCAGGGCGCGCCTTCAGGGAGGGAAATGACAATGAAATTCAAGGCAATGACGGCCATAGCCGCACTGCTGCTCGCCCCCGCCGCTTTTGCCGGTGGGGCCGATGACGATGTCCTCGTCATCAATGGCGAGATCGAAATGACCACCAAGGCAGACGCCCCGGCGCACCTCGACGGCGCGTTGGATCAGGTGATCTCTGGCTGGCATTTTCGTGCGGACGAGACGCAGCAGCTCGAAACCGATGATTTTGAAAACCAGGGCATGATCTTTGTCGATCAGGCCATCGACCAGTGGAACACCGCCGCGGGCTCCGAGGGCAAGTCCTGTGCCGATTGTCATGGCGCGCCCGAGGACAACATGGCGATGGTCACCGCGACCTACCCCAAGTACGACAGCGACGCCGGTGAGCTGCAAACCGTTCAGATGCAGATGAACGAGTGCCGCACCGAGCGCATGGGCGCCGACCCATGGAAATACGACTCCAGCGCTGCCGTGAACATGGAAGCGCTCATCGCCTCCGTCGGTCGTGGCACGCCGGTTCAGGTGGCCATCGACGGTGACGCCGCGCCCTACTACGAGCAGGGCAAGGAGATGTATTACACCCGTTACGGCCAACTCGAACTGTCCTGCGCGAACTGCCACGAGGAAAACTTCGGCAACTACATCCGTGCCGACCACCTCAGCCAGGGCCAGATCAACGGCTTCCCGACCTACCGCCTGAAGAACGCCAAGCTCAACGGTGTGCAGTCGCGGTTCAAGGGTTGCATTCGTGACACCCGTGCGGAAACCTTCTCGCCCGGGTCCGACGAATTTGTCGCTCTGGAGCTGTATGTGAAATCGCGCGGCAACGGCCTCTCGGTCGAAGGCCCCTCTGTCCGCAACTAAGATCCCGTCGCCCCGCGTGTCCAAGGATGCGCGGGGTTTCGTGCTTACAATTCATTCACACATGCGCATGTGTGTCATGAGAGAAAGACCCTCCCCATGATCTCAAGACGCGATTTCCTGCAAGTGTCCATGGCGGCCTCCGCGCTGATCGGGGCCTCCGGCTTCGGCAACTGGTCCCGGCTGGCCGCGCAGCAACGCCTGACGCAGGATCAACTGCTGAACTTCGACACCTTCGGCAATGTCAGCCTGATCCACGTCACAGACATCCACGCGCAGCTGAAACCCATCTACTTCCGCGAGCCATCGGTGAACATCGGTGTCGGTCGCAACCGGGGGGAGGTGCCGCATGTGACCGGCGCCGACTTCCGCAGGCTCTACGGCATCGAGGACGGCTCGCCGTCGCATTACGCGCTGTCGTCGGGGGATTTCTCCTCTCTGGCGCAGGCCTACGGCAAGGTCGGCGGGCTGGACCGCGTCTCGACCGTGATCAACTCCATCCGCGCCGACAGGCCGGACGCGCTGCTTCTCGACGGCGGCGACACATGGCACGGCTCCTACACCTGCCACCACACCCAAGGGCAGGACATGGTGAACGTCATGAACGGGCTGAAGCCTGACGCCATGACTTTTCACTGGGAATTCACCCTTGGCGCCGACCGCGTGACCGAGCTGGTCGAGGGGCTGCCCTTCGCCGCGCTGGGTCAGAACATCTTTGACGCTGAATGGGATGAACCGCTGCCGGACCTCTTCCCGCCGTACAAGTTCTTTGAACGCGGCGGGGTAAAGATCGCCGTGATCGGTCAGGCCTTCCCCTATCTGCCCATCGCCAACCCGCGCTGGATGTTCCCGGAATTCTCCTTCGGCATCCGCGACGAGAACATGCAAGCCATGGTGGACGAGGTCCGCGCCCAGGGGGCCGAGCTCGTCGTTGCCCTGTCGCACAATGGCTTTGACGTGGACAAGAAGATGGCCTCCGTCGTCACCGGCATCGACGTCATCCTCTCCGGCCACACCCATGACGCGCTGCCCGAACCGGTTCTGGTGGGGGAAACCATCATCGTCGCCTCCGGCAGCAATGGTAAATTCGTCTCCCGCGTGGATCTGGACGTGCGCGATGGCCGCATGATGGGCTTCCGGCACAAGCTGATCCCGATCTTCTCCGATGTGATCGAACCCGACGCTGCCATGACAAAGCTGATCGACGACCAGCGCGCGCCCTTCGAGGCGCAGCTCAAGGAGGTCATCGGCACCACGGACGAGCTGCTCTATCGACGCGGCAATTTCAACGGCACGTGGGACGATCTGATCTGCAATGCGCTGATCTCCGAGCGGGACGCCGACATCGCCATGTCGCCCGGTGTGCGTTGGGGGCCGTCGCTGATACCCGGTGACGACATCACGCGCGAAGACATCTGGAACGTCACCTCCATGAGCTACGGCGAAGCCTATCGCTCTGAAATGACGGGTGAATTCATCAAGGTGATCCTCGAGGACGTGGCCGACAACATCTTCAACCCCGACCCCTACTACCAGCAGGGCGGCGACATGGTGCGCATCGGGGGCATGGGCTACCGCATCGACGTGACCAAGCCGCAGGGCGAACGGATTTCCGAGATGACGCTGCTCAAAACCGGCGAGGCCATCGACCCGGTCAAGACCTATGTCGTCGCGGGCTGGGCGTCCGTGAACGAGGGCACAGAAGGCCCGATGATCTGGGATGTGGTCGAAGATCACATTCGCAAGCAGGGCACCGTCAAGCTCGACCCGAACACCTCCGTTGAGGTCGTCAACGGCTGAACCAACATGGCCCGGCGTCATCGCGCGTCCGGGCCAATTTTCTCAACCATTTATTCACATAGATGAATGAAATGATCTGATGAGGAGATAGACTCATGTCAGACACTCCATCCGAAAAATCCCCGGGGCTGGCCTCGCGTCGGCAGTTCCTGTCCGGGGCAGCGGCCCTCGGGGCAGGGGCCGTGGCCGCGACCGGTGCGCGCGCCGCCGGTCCTGACCCGCTGATAACCGAGGTGCAGGATTGGGCCACCGGGCTTGGCGATGGCGTGGACGCCACGCCTTATGGCATGCCGATCCGGTTCGAGGATGATGTCATCCGCCGCAACGTCGACTGGCTGACCGCTGATACGATCTCCTCGATCAACTTCACGCCGATCCACGCGCTCGACGGCACCATCACCCCGGCGGGCTGTGCGTTCGAGCGTCACCACTCCGGCGCGATCGAACTGGCGAAGGACGATTATCGTCTGATGATCAACGGCTTGGTCGACCGGCCGCTGGTCTTTACCTACGCCGATCTGGAGCGGTTCCCACGCGAACAGCACGTCTACTTCTGTGAATGTGCCGCCAACACCGGCATGGAATGGGCGGGGGCACAGCTGAACGGCGTGCAGTTCACCCACGGCATGATCCACAACATGGAATACACCGGCGTGCCCCTGCGCACCCTGCTGGCCGAGGCGGGGTTGGACCTCGCCGGCGACCTCTCTGACAAATGGGTCTACGTCGAAGGCGCGGATGCATCGTCGAACGGCCGCTCGATCCCGATGGACAAGGCGCTCGACGATGTGCTGGTCGCGTTCAAAGCCAATGGCGAGGCGCTGCGCAAGGAACATGGTTACCCCGTGCGCCTCGTCGTGCCGGGCTGGGAAGGCAACATGTGGGTCAAATGGCTGCGCCGGATCGAAGTGACCGACCAGCCCGTCGAATCGCGCGAAGAGACCTCCAAATACACGGATACGCTGGCCGACGGCACCTCGCGCAAATGGACCTGGGTCATGGATGCGAAATCCGTTGTGACCTCGCCCAGCCCGCAGGCCCCCATCACCCACGGCCCCGGCCCGATGGTCATCACCGGCATGGCGTGGTCCGGTCACGGCAAGATCACCCGCGTGGACGTGTCCAAGGACGGCGGCAAGACCTGGCAAACCGCACGTCTGGCGCAGGACGGCGCGAACAAGGCGCTCGCCCGCTTCTACCTCGACACCACGTGGGAGGGCGAAGACTGGCTGCTGCAGTCGCGCGCCATCGACGAGACGGGATATGTGCAACCGACGAAGGCGCAGCTGCGCGCCGTGCGTGGCCTTAACTCGATCTACCACAATAACTGCATTCAGACCTGGCATGTGAAAGCCAATGGGGAGGCCGAAAATGTCGAAGTCTCTTAATCTATACGCAGGCTCGGCGCTCGGCGTTGGTCTGACCTTGATGGCGGCCTATACGTTCGCGGATCGCAACGTGGCGGACGCCCCGGCCAATCCGCCGGTGCTCGCAGCCGCGCCTGCGCAGCTCCCGGGCTCACACGCGCCAGCCCAGGCAGCTGCCACTGGCTCGACCGATCAGGGCGGGGGCTTGTTCATCGGGGCTGCCCATGCGGACACAGTAACCGATGGTGCGCGCTTTGGCCTGGGCCGCGAGGCGCTCCCCGAGGAGGTTGCCGCCTGGAACGTGGACGTCTCGCCCGATGGTACGGGTCTGCCCGATGGCTCCGGCACCGCAATGGAGGGTGAGCCGCTGTTCGAGGAGACCTGCGCGGCCTGCCACGGCTCCTTTGCCGAGGGGGTTGGCAATTGGCCGAAGCTCGCAGGCGGTGACGGCACGCTCGCCGATGCCGACCCTCTGAAGACGGTTGGCTCCTACTGGCCCTACCTGTCGACCGTCTGGGACTACGTGCACCGCTCCATGCCCTTCGGCAATGCGCAGAGCTTGTCCGACGATGAGGTTTACGCCATCGTGGCCTACATCCTGTATTCCAACGACATGATCGAAGACGACTTCGAGCTCTCGCGCGACACCTGGGATCAGGTCGAGATGGAAAACGCCGACGGCTTCATCGTCGATGACCGGGCCGAGGCCGAGTATGCCGCATGGCGGACGGAGCCTTGCATGGAAGGCTGCAAGGACACGGTGGAAATCACCATGCGCGCCACCGTGCTGGACGTCACCCCGGAGGAGGAAGGCGACACCACCGCCACAGAGGCCGCGACGGAGATGACCCACTCCAATGACGCAGCCACGGTAAAGCCCGAGGAGGAGAGCACGCAGGCGGACACCGAGGTTCAGGAGGTGGCGGCCGAAGCACCTGCCGCGCCGGACCCGGAACTCGTGGCCGCCGGTGAGAAAGTCTTTCGCAAATGCAAGGCCTGCCATCAGGTGGGCGAGGGCGCGGCGAACAGGACCGGACCCGTGCTCAACGGTGTCGTCGGTGCCGACATCGCAGGGGTCGAGGACTTCAACTACTCCGGCGCCATGTCGTCGATGGAGGGCAACTGGACAGTGGAGGCGCTCTCGGCATTCCTTGCCAAGCCACGCGACTATGTGAAGGGCACCAAGATGGCCTTTGCCGGACTGCGCAAGGACGACGACATCGCCGCTGTCATTGCCTATCTTCAGGCGCAGGATTGATAGGATCGAAGCAGGGGCTTGCGCATGCAGGCCCCCGCTTATCCCGCCTGCCGGTGTAACGTTGGTTGAGCTGCCAGAGAGGGGCCTGCGCAAGCCGCTACAGAAAATTGTCAGCTGACAATTTACGGGTACCAGCTTTGCCATGAGCCAACCTGCCCAGAGCGTAACTGGTACACGGTCATCAAAGAGACAGGATCCGGCTGATACGGGCGCGAGATCGGGTGGGGCTTGTTGAACTTATCGTGAAGACGGAGGTGTCAGCCGCGCTTTGTCTGGCGGCAAGTCCGTGGGTGGCTTGACCTTTTGTCAACGGGGGCGCTTTTTGTCGGCATGCCACATGGACACCATCATCATCACCACGTCAGCGCCGAAGACGGAGACACACGCGTCGCTTGGGCGGTCGCGGTCAACGTCGGCCTGACGGTCGTGCAGGTCGTTGGCGGCCTGCTGTCGGGCAGTCTCTCTATGATCGCCGACGCGCTACACAATCTTTCCGACGCTGTGAGCCTTTTGATCGCGGTCTGGGCGCGGAGAATCGCGCGCAGGCCTGCCGACGACAGCATGACCTTCGGGTATGGCCGGGCAGAGGTCGTGGCCGCGCTTGTCAATCTGACGACGCTGATCGTGATTGGTCTGTATCTCGCCTACGAAGCGGTGATGCGCTTTTTCGAGCCTCAACCCGTGGCAGGATGGATGGTTGTTATCATCGCGGGCTTCGCCCTTGCCGTGGACCTCGTGACAGCCGCGCTGACATGGGCGATGGCAAAGGACAGCGTGAACATGCGCGCGGCGTTCTTGCACAATGTGGCCGACGCGCTTGGATCCGTGGCCGTGATGCTGGCGGGGACGTTGATCCTCATCTTTGGGTGGACGTGGGTGGACCCTGCGGTGACGCTTGGGATCTCTGGGTATATCCTTTGGATGGCGTTTGGTGAAATCGGCGAGGTGGTCCGTATTCTGATGTTGGGCGCACCGCCGCGCCTGCCGTCGGAGCAGGTGTTGCGCACGGCGGAGGGCGTTGCAGGCGTGGACAACATCCATAACGCACATCTGTTTCAGATTGATGAACACCGTAGCGCCTTGCAGGCCCACGTGGTGATTTCAGCCGGGGAATGGACCCGGGCCGACGCCATCAAGACGGAGATCAAGGCCCGGCTCGATGCCGCGCACGGGCTGAGCCACGTCACACTGGAGGTGGAATGCGCGGCTCATAGCTGTGCGCATCCGGCGCGAATCGGCGCTTAGACGGATTCGAGACCGCGAATTGCGCCCAGCAGAGACGGGATGTGGTCCTTGAACTTGAAGAACCCCTTGGTGGCGTGCGGCCATGCGCGGGCGTCGTAGGCGCGTAACGCGCGGCGCACCGGCAACCCCTCCATCAGCGCGAGGTTTTCCGCCACGGGACCGACTGTGGCGTAGGGCGTTACGATCTGCTCCGCTCCCGCGGCCAGCGCGGCAGAGACCGCCTGTCCCGGCGCGCAGGGGATCACCTCGCCCAACTGGTCGCCCAACCGCGTGGTTGCGTCCAGCAGGGCGCCGCTGCGAAAGCTCTGAACCTTGTCGGACATGGCCAACGGGGTCATGCGTTCGGAAGGGGGCAGCATCACCGTCACCACAGGTCGCAACCCCGCCTGCAAAAGCCAGTCTGGCGACAGATCATCCTTGTGCAAAAGCAGAGCAGAAGGGCGCGCGAAATCAATGTCTTCCGGTATTGGCGCGTCCGTTGGAGACGGGTTTTCAAAGCCCTCGACAGCCGGGGCTTCTGTCGCAAGTTCGCCCTCTTTCGGGGTGAAGCGGCCTTCGGTGTATCTGGCGATATTGTCCGGCTCCGCAAGGTAGGTCTTGCCGCGCGTTTGCAACCCCGCGACCCAGCGCCATGACAAGGTGTTCGAGGCGGGATCGCCGTCGAGCAGATGCCGCAAGAAGAAGTCCGCGCCCAACTGCCACGGCAGGCCGAGGGTGAAGATCCAGATCGAGGCGAACCACATGCGGGCGTGATTGTGCAGGTAGCCAGTTTGGGCCAGTTCCTGCGCCCAATGATCGAAGCAGGCGATGCCGGTATCGCCCTTGCAGGCATCCTCCCAACGCTGGCGCAGCCCGTCCTGGGTTTGCAGGTCGTCCCAGGCGCGCAACAGGTCTGCCTGATAGGAGGTCCAGACGGCCGGACGCCTTTCCAGCCAGCCTTTCCAGTAGGTGCGCCAGAACACTTCGGAGATGAAGCGGCTGGCGGCATCGGGAGAATGCGCGGCCATGACGGCGCGCAGCACCTCTTCTTCGGTTATCAACCTTTGGCTGATATAGGGCGACAGGCCCGACACAGCGCCGTGGTGCCCCGCGCCCCGATCAAATCCCCTCTGCTCTGCATAAGTTTTCCCGGCGAGGGGTACAAAACGCCGCAAAGCTTCAAGGCCGGCGGAGCGAGTCGGTTCAATGGGATGATCGTTCATAAACAGTATGCTAGACCCGGCAGGCACAAGTTCAAGCGGATCTTTGCCGGAATCGTGATGCGTCGCCGCCCCTTGCAGCCCCTCCGGCCGGATACTAAGACTCAATTAACACTGAAGATATAGTAACGCTTCTTGAAGCAGCAGCAGGCGAGATACCGAATGCAAGATCCCATCGAAACCTACATGAACCTCGTTCCAATGGTGGTCGAACAGACCTCCCGCGGGGAACGCGCCTATGACATTTTCTCCCGCCTGCTGAAGGAACGCATCATCTTCCTTAACGGGCCTGTGCATGATGGCATGTCGTCCCTCATCGTGGCGCAGCTGCTGCACCTTGAGGCGGAGAACCCGTCCAAGGAAATATCCATGTACATCAACTCGCCGGGTGGTGTGGTGACCTCCGGCCTGTCGATCTACGACACGATGCAGTACATCAAGCCGAAGGTGTCCACGCTGGTCATCGGTCAGGCGGCGTCCATGGGGTCGCTGCTGCTGACCGCCGGCGCGCCGGGCATGCGCTACTCGCTGCCGAACTCGCGCATCATGGTGCACCAGCCCTCCGGCGGGTATCAGGGTCAGGCGACGGACATCATGATCCACGCCGAAGAGACGCTGAAGCTGAAGAAGCGTTTGAACGAGATTTACGTGAAGCACACCGGCCAGACCTACGAGGCAGTGGAATCCGCGCTGGAGCGTGACAACTTCATGGATGCCCAGAAGGCCAAGGATTGGGGTCTTATTGACGAGATCGTGACCAACCGTGTGCCGGATGAAGAAAAACAAAGTTGATCTGTCTGGCCCCCTCCGCGTTAGGGATGGGGCCAATTTTCGGATTGTGGCGCTCCGGTGGGTGCCCTAAGCTGTCCGAATACTGGCGCACAGCGTGTGTTGCGACCGCCCGACGCGGTCGCGCAGCGGCACACGCAGACGACGAAAACCGGGCGACCCGGGAAAGGTGCTGAGCATGGCGACGAATTCAGGTGGTGACAGCAAGAACACGCTCTACTGCAGTTTCTGCGGCAAGAGTCAGCACGAGGTGCGCAAGCTGATCGCGGGGCCGACCGTGTTCATCTGCGACGAGTGTGTTGAGCTGTGCATGGACATTATCCGCGAGGAAACGAAGGGCGCCGGGCTGAAATCAGCTGACGGTGTGCCGACGCCGCGCGAGATCTGTGAAGTCCTTGACGATTATGTGATCGGGCAGGCGAAGGCCAAGCGCGTTCTGTCTGTCGCGGTCCACAATCACTACAAACGTTTGAACCACGCGGCGAAGTCTTCGGACATTGAGCTGGCGAAATCGAACATCCTTTTGATCGGTCCGACCGGCTGCGGTAAGACGCTGCTGGCGCAGACCCTGGCGCGTATCCTTGACGTGCCCTTCACGATGGCCGACGCGACCACACTGACCGAAGCCGGTTACGTGGGCGAGGACGTGGAGAACATCATCCTGAAGCTGCTTCAGTCGTCCGAATACAACGTTGAACGTGCGCAGCGCGGCATCGTGTACATCGACGAAGTGGACAAGATCACCCGTAAGTCGGAGAACCCGTCCATTACCCGCGACGTGTCAGGCGAGGGTGTTCAGCAGGCTCTGCTCAAGCTGATGGAGGGGACCGTGGCCTCGGTTCCGCCGCAGGGCGGGCGCAAACATCCGCAGCAGGAATTCCTGCAAGTGGACACCACCAACATTCTGTTCATCTGTGGTGGCGCATTTGCGGGTCTGGATCGGATCATCAAGCAACGCGGCAAGGGATCGGCCATGGGCTTTGGTGCCGATGTGCGCGATGACAGCGAGCAGGGCATTGGCGAGACATTCCAGGAGCTCGAGCCTGAAGACCTGCTGAAATTTGGTCTGATCCCGGAATTCGTCGGCCGTCTGCCTGTCGTGGCGACGCTGGAAGATCTGGATGAGGACGCTCTGATCACCATTCTGACCCAGCCGAAGAACGCTCTGGTCAAGCAGTACCAGCGCCTGTTCGAGATGGAAGATACCGACCTGACCTTCACCGATGACGCTTTGTCGTCCATCGCCAAGAAAGCGATCGAACGGAAGACCGGTGCACGTGGTCTGCGCTCCATCCTTGAAGGCATCCTGTTGGATACGATGTTCGAACTGCCCGGCATGGATGAAGTGACGGAGATTGTCGTCAACGAAGAGGCCGTCGGCACCGACGCCAAACCGCTGATGATCTATGGCGACCAAAAGAAGGAAGAAGCGTCCGCCTGACGGAGCTTTTCTGACCGGACAACAGGGCGGGGTTTTCCCCGCCCTTTTTCGTGGGTAAGGCTCAAGCATATCAGGTCAAGGAGACAACAAATGACCATCAAGCGCATTCACACTGGTAGCCCATTTGAGGCCAAGATCGGCTATTGCCGCGCTGTCGTGGCCGGGGGATTTGTCCACGTGGCAGGGACTGTCGGGCAGGGGGATACGGTGCAGGACCAATGTCGGGCCGCGCTGGACGTGATCCGCACGGCCCTCGAAGAGGCCGGGAGCAGCTTTGATAAAGCGGTGCGCGTCAATTATTACCTGCCGGACGCGGCGGAGTTCGAGGCGTGCTGGCCGATCCTCACCGAGGCGTTCGGTGACAACCCGCCCGCCGCCACCATGGTGGAATGCAACTTGATCGACCCTAAATACCGGATCGAAATCGAACTGACCTGCCTCGCGTAAGGTCAGTCCCTCGGCGTATCGGTGACCAATTTGTATTGCGCGCCGAGCGCCGATTGCAGGTCCGCCTGCGCTGGTTGCTCCCATGCGGGGCCATCTGAAATGAAACCGCCAGCAATCAGGTCGCGCTGCGTGGCGGCAAAGTCCGGCTCTCCGATCCAGAGGCGTTTGCGGGGGGTGTCCAGACGTTGCCACATCCGCAGCAGCCGATTGACCAACAGCGGCTTTGCTCCGGTGAAGCTTTCGATATGGGTCGCGATATGACCGGTGGCTGCAGATTCGCGGCGCAACAGGACGGCCACGTCGGTTTCCGCTTTGCCGACGAAGGCGTAAAGGTGCAGCGCGGATCCTTCGGCCGCGATCACCTTTTTTGCGGCGCGATAGCGGGCGATCTGAACCTCCAGAGAATGCTGTTGGGGATGGAAAACCTCGTAGCCCTCCGCCTGCAAAGCGATTTCCAGACGGTCCTCCCCGAGCAGCGCGCCCCGTGCAGGGCCAAGTTGCGAGCGGCTGATGTATAGCTTTTCGGGCCCATGCGGTTTGACGGTCGAGGCGAATTTTTCGGCCATGACAGCACGGTATTCCGGTGTGCCTTGGCTTATCTCGCCCAATCCAAACCCCTGGCCCGGCACGACAAGGTTTTCGACAATCAGGGGACTGCGGGCCTCGTGGATGTCCAGGGTGCAGCCGAGCAGATCAAGGAAGGCGCGTTGAAAGGACGGAGGCGGCCCCTCGACATTGGGGTTCTTGGGAACGAAAATGATCCCGCTGAAGTCGCTTTGATCGAGTTGTGCGAGGGCCCAAAGCCGCGTGATGCTTTCTGTCACGAAGTGAGGGAAGTAGCGCCATAAGGTGCCGCCCCACAGCCATTTGCCCGGCAGGATTGTGGTCTCTTTTTCCGCAGGCCGGAAAGGGGCAACGGTGAGAAGCCGTATGCTACGCCACAAATTGCCATGCGCCACAGACGTTCCATCCGCGGTCAAAACGCCGGTGGTCTGGACATGCTTCCTCTCGGTCGGGGGGACGACGAAGGCATCCTTGAGAGCGACAATTTCGCGGGACCAGCCACTGTCGGGATCTGGCGGCACCGCGCCGAAGTCGCGCCGCTCACAGGTCCAGACGAAGCGTGTCGAGACGTCGCTGTTCTTTTGAAAGCCTGCCGCCCGCAGGATGTCCTTGCACTGCACAGCCCCCTCGCGCCCGTAGTGGTCGGGATGAAACTCGATCACCATGGCGCGTATGGTGCTGAGATCTGCATGCCTCAGAAAATCGAGCTCGCCGCCTTCGATGTCGATCACCAGCACATCCGGCCTGAAGTCGCGGACCAGCTTGGCAAAATTCACTGTCGGAATATCGACGGGGGTGGTTTTGCGGTTGTCACTCTTGATCAGCGAGGATGCGAGGTATGTGCTGCGCAAATGGAAGGTCACGGTGCTGGGCTGGTCCGGCCCGGTCAGAACGATTTGGTTGCGCACTTCCATGCGGTCGGTGAGATGATTGAGCGCGTAGAGCTCTTTGATATGCGGGATGAGACTCGGATTGGCCTCAAAGGACAAAACAGCGTCTGGTTTCGCGTTGCGTGCGATCACTGCCCCCACCACGCCCAGCCCTGTGCCCATTTCGAGCACGCGGTCCCCTTCTCGGACGATGGACAGGGCGCCGGCGATCTCCGTGCCTTCGTAGCGGGCTTCTTTCATGCGTTTGACGCGCATGTCGTTCAAAAACGGGGAAAAGGGAACCCGCACGCCCTTGCACAGAGCTGCGACAGCCTGATCTTTCATCTTTGCTGGCCTATCGGTCATGGGGCATGGCTTCTTTTGTCTAGTGCATACACGGCTTGGGTCTTTTGCGGGAGATATTTCCCTATCCCGCTATGTTTTCAAAGTGTCCGTATCCGGTTTGACGGGGCGGGTGTCGGTTTTACCGCGTTTTGCTCGGGAAACAGGTTGAGGCGATGATGACCGGGAGCCAACTTGTCCGGGAAGCTTGGCAAGGGGCGGCTGCAATCCAGACAGGGTTGACGAACTGCAGCGACTTTGGCGAAAAATCGCGTGATGAGGGTGATTTGCGGCGTTCCGACCACTGGACGGGCCGGGCGAGATTCGCCATACAGGCAGGGAAACCTGAAGGAGTCGTCCATGGGCATTGTCAAAACCCTTCTGCGCGCCGTCACTTGGTGGAATGGCGCCACGCTCAACACGCTTCTCTGGACGAAGCGTCACGGCACCAAAGTTGGTGAAGATGAGCAGGGCAATGCCTTTTACCAAAGCAGCGAAGGCCGGCGTTGGGTCATCTTCAACGGTGAATCCGAAGCTTCGCGCGTGTCCCCTGACTGGCACGGCTGGCTGCACCACACCTTTGACGAAAAGCCGGGGGACCGGCCTTTGACCCATAGGGCGTGGGAAAAACCGCATCAGGAAAATCTGACCGGCACCGCGTTGGCCTATGCGCCGCCGGGATCGATCCGAAGCCCGCTGCCCGTCGAACGGTCCGATTACGAGGCATGGTCGCCCGAATGACTCAATCCGCTGGCGAGGTGGCGCTGGGTGGCGTTGTCCTGGCGGGTGCGCTGGCCTTCGGCATCTATACTGTGCAGAGCACCGGGTTCTCGCTGGCACGCGATGGCTACGACCTGACCGCGTCCTTTCGGTCGATTGAGGGCGTGAGCGTCGGTACCGATGTGCGTCTTGGCGGGGTCAAGGTTGGAACCGTCACGGATATTCAACTCAACCCGCAGACATATCGGGCGGATACCGTGGTGACGGTGTCGGACGCTGTGCAGATCCCTGACGACAGCGCCATCGTGATCGCGTCAGAGGGGCTGTTGGGCGGCAACTATGTCGAGATTTCACCCGGTGGCTCACCGTTCTTCTTTGCCGAAGGGGATGAGATTCTGGACACGCAAGGGTCGGTCAGCCTTCTTTCCCTTCTTTTGAAATATGTCGGAGGCAGCAACGAATGAAGCGGTTTCTCAGTATTCTGGCGCTTTGCCTGCCTGTCGCAGTGTCCGCCCAGGAAGCGGTCAATCCGGGCACCGGTGCTGTGCTGCGTGGTCTGGATAAGCTCAACGCCAAAGTTGCGGACTTCACCCTTCCTAATGGCGGGATGGAAGTGATTGGTCTGATGGAGGTCAATCTTCGCGAATGCCGTTATCCGGCAGGTGATCCCACGGGGAACGCCTATGCCTACCTGACAATTCGCGAAGCTGGCGTCGCTCAGCCGGTCTTTGACGGGTGGATGATCGCGGGGTCGCCGGCCCTGAACCCGCTGGACCACGCGCGTTACGACGTTTGGGTTCTGCGCTGCACAACATGAGCGTGGCTTAAACGCGCCTCGTACCTCGGAGCAGATGCACCACATCATTGGCGTCGGCGGGCAGGGGGCGTGTGATCGGCTGCGGGTCCGTGTCTATGGCTTCGGACAGTTGAGCGCGGTAGTCGGCTCTCGTGATCTCTCGACCGCCCAGAGAGGCCAGATGCGGCGTCAGGAACTGCGTGTCGAACAGCGTGAAGCCGCAGGAACGCAGGTGCGCGACAAGCCACGACAGGGCGATTTTCGAGCCATCTGTGATGCGTGAGAACATGCTTTCTCCGCAGAATGCGCTGCCGACGGAAACACCATAGATTCCGCCGACGAGGCGATCCTCCTGCCAGACTTCGAGCGAATGCGCATAGCCCAGGGCGTGAAGTTCAGCGTACAGAGACAGGATTTCGGCGTTGATCCATGTCTCCGGCCGATCTGCGCAGCCTTCGATAACCTCGGTGAAGGCGCAGTTCAGGGTGACGCTGTAATCTGCGCGGCGCAGGCGTTTGGCCAAGCTGCGGGAGAGATGGAAACCGTCCAGCGGAATGATCCCCCGGCGGCGCGGATCGACCCAAAAGATTTCCGGATCATCGCGGCGTTCCGCCATCGGAAAGATACCAGACCGATAAGCATGGAGAAGAAGTTCAGGCGTGACGGTCATGATCCGCAGTCTTGGGCCAGCTTAGCTGTTCGCGCAAGGCCTACTAGCTCAACGGTGGATCCGCAAACGCTTGTGTTCATGTCAGATCAGACAAAACAAAAACGACGAGGCTTTCGCCTCGTCGCCTTTAATATCAATTGGCGTGAGCCAATCATGCACGTAATCAGTCGTTTGTGCCAGTCGAGGAGTCCGACTTGGACTCAGCCGCTGCAACTGCGACGACGACGGC
Organism: Sagittula sp. NFXS13; assembly: GCF_040148795.1. Classification (NCBI taxonomy): domain Bacteria; kingdom Pseudomonadati; phylum Pseudomonadota; class Alphaproteobacteria; order Rhodobacterales; family Roseobacteraceae; genus Sagittula; species Sagittula sp. NFXS13. The sequence continues at coordinate 4,612 of NZ_JAGEMH010000007.1, read as the reverse complement.
AACGCCACCGATGATAGCCAGCGCCGGGATGGCGGACAGCTGTGTGGAGACGAACGGATCTGCTTCCTGAGCAGATGCGGCGAAGGGGGCTGCTGCCAGCAGAGCAACGGCTGCGATCTTTGCGAATTTCATTTCAATGCACCTTTGTTTAAGTGGTCCTAAGGGTCGTATAACAGTCTAGGCGCGGTGTCTGTCAATACGAATGACAGCAATTCGCGCCTGTGACTTATAATAGCGCCTTGTTGCTGTTGATCCAGCACAGTTGTTAGGCGCATTACCGCGCAATGGGCCGGATTCATCAGTCAAATACGAGGAACTTTTCAATTTCGAATTTTAGAAATATTGGAAACTGATTGAATTGCCGTGGCGTCATTTGATCGGAGCGCACCTCGCTCCGATCAAATTGATTCTTAAGACAAAGGACCTGATTCGAGCCATTTCTCCAGCCAGTGAATATTGTATTCGCCGGTGTGGATGTCTTTCTCCTGCAAGAGCGCATGGAAAAGCGGCACAGTGGTGTCGACGCCATCCACGATCAGCTCTCCCAGGGCGCGATTCAGGCGCGCCAGTGCCTCTGGTCGGTCGCGGCCGTGGACGATCAGCTTGGCGATCAAGCTGTCGTAGTAGGGCGGGATCCGGTAGCCGTCGTAAAGCGCGGAGTCCATGCGGACGCCAAGGCCGCCGGGCGCGTGGAAGTGCGAAATCGTGCCCGGAGAGGGGCGAAATTCCGGGAGCTTTTCGGCGTTGATCCGGACCTCGATGGCGTGGCCGTTGATCTTTAGGTCATCTTGGGTGAAGGACAGCTTTTCGCCCGCAGCGACGCGAATTTGCTCGCGGACAAGGTCCACGCCGAAAATCGCCTCGGTGACCGGGTGTTCGACCTGAAGGCGGGTGTTCATCTCGATGAAGTAGAATTCGCCGTCCTCGTACAGGAATTCGACGGTGCCCGCGCCACGGTAGCCCATTTGGGCAATGGCATCGGCGCAGATCTTGCCGATGCGCGCACGCTCTGACGCGGTGATTGAGGGGCCGGGGGCTTCCTCGAACACCTTCTGGTGGCGCCGCTGGAGGGAGCAATCGCGTTCACCCAGGTGCACGCCGCCGCCCTGACCGTCACCGAACACCTGAATTTCGATGTGGCGCGGTTTTTGCAGGTACTTCTCGATGTAGACTTCGTCGTTGCCAAAGGCCGCTTTGGCCTCGGACCGCGCCGTCAGGAAGGCGCGCTCCATCTCGGCCTCGGAGGTGGCGACCTTCATGCCGCGCCCGCCGCCACCGGCGGTGGCCTTGATGATCACGGGATAGCCGAAGTCCGCGCCGATCTGTTTGGCCTCTTCAAGCGTGGCGACACCGCCAGCAGAGCCGGGCACGCACGGAATACCAAGCTCCTTGGCGGTCTCCTTGGCGGTGATCTTATCCCCCATCATGGCGATATGTTGCGCCGAGGGGCCGATGAAGGTGATGTCGTGGTCTTCGACGATCTGCACAAAGCGCTGGTTTTCAGAAAGGAAACCGTAACCGGGGTGAATCGCCGTGGCCCCCGTGACTTCACAGGCAGAGATGATCGCCGGAATGGACAGATAGCTTTCCGCGCCGGACGCCGGTCCGATGCAGATGGTTTCGTCCGCCATGCGCACATGCATGGCATCGCTGTCAGCGGTGGAGTGCACCGCGACCGAGGGGATGCCCATCTCGCGGCAGGCACGGATCACCCGCAGGGCAATCTCGCCCCGGTTGGCGATAAGGATTTTGTCAAACATGCCGGGGCCTTTATTCAAGGATGACCAGAGGCGCGCCGTATTCGACGGGGGCGCCGTCCTCGACGAGGATGCGCTTGATCGTGCCGGAGCGGGGCGCCGGAATGTGGTTCATCGTCTTCATGGCCTCGACGATCAGCAGTGTGTCGCCTTCGGTGATCTGTGCGCCCACGGAAATGAACGACGGTGCGCCGGGTTCCGCCTGCATGTAGACCGTGCCGACCATGGGAGAGGTGACCGCGCCGGGGTGCGATGCGGGATCCTCGGGCATTTCAGCTGCGGCGGGGGCCGCGACTGGTGCCTGCGCTGCGGGGGCTGCCGACGGGGCGGCGGGCGCCTGCGCGGCGTAGGTCACTTGGGCCGGTGCCGTGCGTGCCACCCGGACGGTCAGACTGTCGTCTTCGCCGTATTCGCGGTTGACCTCCAACTCGGTCAGTTCGTTCTCTTGCAGAAGCTCTGCCAGAGCCTTGATAAAGGCCACGTCCGCTTCGTGGGTGTTTTTGCTCATAACGTCCTCGTGCCAAATAGCCTTGCCGCTAGCGCCAACGCGCGGCTTGTGGTGCTTATAGGTCAGGTTTCGGGCGGTGAAAAGCGACCGCATGCCGTGATATCGGGGGCAAATGGCAGTCTGATCCGGCTAAATTCGGCAAAATCCGGCTGGTGGTGGGAAAAAGCGAGGATGGCATGAACCTTTTGAACTGCTTGTTGCCGGCCGCAGAAGCTTCGCCGTAGGGCGGCGCTCTCCAGGATGGAACGGCGCTTTTCCCGGATTATGCCGGTTTTCGGGGGCGCGCCATGCGATGGGCGGTCGTGCTGATTGCATGTGCATCAAGATGGGCGATCGCGTCGTTGAATTCCTTTTGAGGGAACCTGATTGTCTGGTCGCTTTGTTCGGGATCTGGGCGGTCGGCGCGGTAGCGGTGCATTGTGGCGAAGTGGGCGGCTTGTGCGCGGTGATCTGGGTATGCCGGGGATGGGCAAAATCCGGTGGCGGCAGCCAAGACCCTGCGGGACGGCTGGCTTTGGACTGGGGACATGGGAACGCTGGACGCGGACGGTTGCCTGACGCTGAAGGTTCGGTCGAAAGACCTTATCATTTCCGGCGGCAGTACCATTTATCCACGCCAGGTTGAGGATGTGCTGCAATTTCTTCCTGGCGTGCTGGAGGTCTTGGTGATCGGACGCCCCGAACTTGAATGAGGCGAAGATGTGGTCGCCTTTGTGGTGCAGCGGGCCGCGTGCGGAGAGCTGGAACGCTTATTGGCCTTGAGCGGATCGCACGGTTCAAGCGTCCAGAGGCCTACCTGATGGTTGAATCACTGCCGAAAAACAGCAACGGCAAGGTGCTCAAGATATCGTTGCGCGAGATGCTGGCGGCTTCCTGATAAGCGGCGGGCGCCTGAGACATGGTCGGGGAGGGCTGCGTTTGCGGCGCGGGGGCCGCGCGCACGGGCATGTTCATGGGCGCGCGTTCCGGTGTGGGCGCGGCGCGGGTGGCAGCCAGCGGGTTCGTCTGGTTCTGGTTGGTTTTGGGCGGGCGGTTGAAGGGCGTTGCGGTCGGCCCAGCCACCGGACTGGGGCCAGCTGCGGTCACGCCATCCGCCGCGTTGGTGGAGGCCATGGCGTCCTCCGCGCTTTTGGTCTGATCGCTGTTGTTGGCAAAGGCGTTTGTGCCCCGGTTTTCTGCCAAGGCCACGCCCGTGGCAGGGATCGCATCTGCAAGCACCTTGCTGTCAACCAATGACTGGGTGCTGTCTTCTTTCTCGGGGGGGTTGGCCTCACCGACGATTTGGTCCTGCAACATCTGCGAGATCTTGATTTGCATGATTGATGGCGGTGGGTTGTGCGTCGTCGGGTCGGGCTTGTTCTGCGCCGCACGCCAAAAGCCAGAGGGGGATGTGGCGTTTCCCAACTGAGTCTCGGGCCTGCGGGCGTCGAGAATGGGTTGAACCTTTGTCACCGAGCGGGTGGTGTCCGGTGCGCCCGGCAGGCTGAGGGGATGCCCCGTGGCCAGTGGCGCACTCTGATAAGAGAGGCCTTCAAGTTGCATTTCAGTGCTCCGTCCAGCTTGCCCCACCGCTGCGTTCAGTTAGCCCCACCGGACTACTCTAACATATAGAGAACATCTTCGCAGCGGGACCGGTCAAAATGGAAGGACTTTCACATCCCTTGATTAGCAACACCTAAAACCGTGATGCTCTTGGAAACAATGCGCGAGGATACCCTGCGGTCGTTAACGGGCTTTGTGAAATGGCAGTCACAAGGGGTCGCGCTAAATGTTTCGGGTCGTCGGGTGCCCGGTGTGATCTCTGTGACGACAGCGGGATAGGGGACCTTGTCCGGTCAGCGTTTAAGTGCCTGCGAAACAGACCGAAGGGCGCGGGAGGGCTTTATCGAAAGGCATGTCTGGATTGCCGCGCCGACGTATTGCCGAGGCCGCCCGGATGATCTCAGGGTCAAATCGGATTGCCAGCGAGACAGGGGACCGGCGGGCCAGAGGGCGTGGTCACAGGCTAGCCATTTTATACGATTACAGGATCGGCGAGCTGACCATTCAGCCTTACCAGCTAAAAAGCTGACACCCGCATGGGGGGGTGTGCAATGGCGCCCAACTCAGTGGAAGAGAGGCACCATTGCTTGTTTACCAACGATTATATCGACTCATTCGCCCCGGTTCATGCGGTTTTCGATGAGGTCATCGACCACCTGTGGTTCTGCGAGGGTGGATGTGTCGCCGAGCGCGCCGTAGTCGTTTTCGGCGATCTTGCGCAGGATGCGGCGCATGATCTTGCCGGAGCGGGTTTTCGGCAGGCCCGGCGCCCACTGGATCAGATCCGGCGAGGCGATGGGGCCGA